>JBFWJY010000013.1:0-105765 GCA_050252955.1 Desulfomicrobium sp. | reverse complement strand
GCCAGGCAGAACGCATACTGCTTGAGGCTTTCCGAGACGGAATACGCAGTTTGGGGCGCAATTTCGATTATATTTTCAATGAACAAAGGTTGTTAGCTGCTAATGGCTAACCCCGAAAGTCGAGTAAGTGAACTCAAGACTTCCTCCATGGTTTTCTTTCAATGACAAAATTCCAGGATGATACTCGCGTTAAAGCATCTTCGACGCACGAAGGCTAGATATCGAACATCTCCCGCTTCAGCAGGTAATCCAGGGCCATGCCCACCAGATATCCCAAAGCCAGGTTGGATGCCAGCGTTATCCCCAGCATTGCCATGCATACAAAAAATTCCTTCTTGTCGGTGATGTCCCGCACGGTCATGGCCAGCTGCGCACCCGCGAACACCAGCAGGGCCCCGAGCACCGACATGGGCATCAACTGCGCGATGGCCAGCACCTCGGGGCCGAAAAACAGGGATACAACCACGAACAACCCGCCGATGAAGACATTGGAACCGGCGGTGCGGGCGCCGAACCGGTAGTGTGCGGCCAAGCCCCCCGCCCCATGGCACATGGGGATGCCACCGAGCATGAAGCTACCGATGTTGGCGAGCCCCATGCTGATGCACAGCGCCTTGCCCGTGGTCCGTGAAGCCCCGTCGCCGAAATATTCCCTGGCCAAGTCTTCATTGGCCAGGACCGCATTGCCCAGGGTCATGGGCAACTGCGGCAGGGCGAGGACAAAAAGCGCGGTGGAAAAAGACACCCAGCTGGGCCAGCCTGTCGGAAAAAAATCCGGTAAATGAATGCCCAGGGCGTCCATGGACACGCCGTTTCCCAGCAGAATCCCCATCAGAAAACCGAAGCCGACGACAACCGTGGCGGCGGGAAAACGGCGGCTGTTGATCAAAAAAAGGGTCAAAACCACGGCGATCAGCCCGAAAATCCAGCTGATCTGCAAAACTCCGAGGGAGGAGACAGCCAGAAACGGCTCGCTCAGCTTGTGCTGCAACTGGGTGGCGCTTGTGCCGAGAATGAACCGCACCCCTTGCGCCAGGAGCAGTACGCCCGTGGACAGCTGAACGCCTCGCACAATGACCTTGGGCACGAATCGTGTAATCTGCTTCATGGCCCCGCTCAAACCGATGGCCAGGAGCAACAGTCCGATCCACAAACTCGAAGCCTGGATAATATCCGCGGACAAGGCCATGGCCACCGCGTAGGACCCGATGACCTTCATGGGCTGCACCGGAGTGGTCACCCCGAAATACATCCCCGAAAAAATGTAATAGAGTCCGATGGCCAAAAACACTCCTGCGGATGGAAGACCGTTCACGAGCACCATGCTCACGGCAATGGGCAGCAGAACGCCCAAATCTCCCAGAGACCCCGCAATCTCATGACGATTGATGCTGTACTTCATATCAGCCCTCCGCGCATCGCGCCGACGCAATCCGAACATGCTTCCAAAATAAACACTATTTTTATTATTATCGTGTCACTAATTTGCACTTCCTTTCCGATCCTGTCAAGTTCTGTTCCCGGAAACAGATGAAAACCGACGGCCTCTCGGGCAAGAATCGCATTATTAGAAAACATGCCACATCCTGCGATCATCCCGTTCCCCAGGATGATCCAAGCAACGATTTCAGACCAGGCGCCCTGCCTTGCGGCGCCCACGGAACAACGGCGCGGCGGCCATGAATACACAAGATTTCCATGGCTCCGCCGTTGACGGGAAGGGGGATTGTGGCTCATCTGCTACCCGGGAGGGACAGCCATGCGCGGTTTGCGGGGTTCTTTGCAGTTCAAGTTCATGTCGGCCATCGTCTGCATCGTGGTGCCGCTTCTGGGCATCATCTTTCTCTGGCAGGGCGTGGCCGAGGAACGGCAGGCCTGGACCCAGGTGCTCAACCAGGCCCGGCTGCTGACCCGCCAGATCATCCTGACCCGGCAGTGGGTCTCGGACAGCCAGGGTCTGTTCCTGCGCCAGGACACGCCCGGCGCCAAAGGAGGCGGCGCGTTCTATACCGACCTTCTGCCCACGGACCGCGGAATGCTACAGCGCTTCACCCCGTCCATGGTCACCAAGCAGCTCTCCCTCTACTCCTACCGCCAGAACCTGTACCGCTTCCGACTGGCGGGCATCGCGCCCATGAATCCCGAAAACAGGCCCGACGCGTTCGAAACGGAGGCCATAAAAAGCTTCGCCCGGGCGGAAAACAAGGAGTATTACGCCCTCGCCGACCACGACGGGGAGACCGTGTTCCAATATTCAGCCCCCCTCTATGTCGACGAGACCTGCCTGTCCTGCCACAAGAACTACACCAGGGGCACAGTCAGCGGCTGCCTGAGCATCCACCTGCCCGTGCAGCACGTGCTCGACTCCCTGAGCCAAGGCAGGATGCAGCTCTTCGCTTCGGCCCTGGCGCTCATCGTGCTCACGGTCATGACCCTGTATTTCCTGGTCCGCCACCTGGTGCTCAACCCGTTGAACACCCTGGAGGCCGTGGCCGACGGCATCAGCCGGGGGCGTTTCCCCGGACGGATCCGCATCGGCAGCAGCCATGAAATGGACCGCGTGGGCCAGGCCTTGAGCGGCATGAGCGCCAAACTGGAGGAAGGGCGCAACCGACTGGAGGAAGAGGTGCAAAGCGCGACCAGCGAACTGGCCCTGGCCAATGAGGAACTCAAGACCCTCGACCGCCTGAAGAGCGAATTTCTGGCCACCATGTCGCACGAACTGCGCTCCCCCCTGACCTCCATCCGGGGCGGGCTCGACTATTTGAGGCGCACCGAGACATCCGCCGACAGGCAGGGCTATCTGCACATCATGGACAAGAACGTGAACCGCCTCACGCATCTGGTCACGGACATCTTCGACATCACCCGCATCGAGGCGGAGAAGATCGACTGGAGCTTCGCCCCGGCGGACATGACCGAACTGGTGGGAGAGATCGTGGAAATCATGAGTCCGCTCGCGGAAGAGCGCGGACTGCGCCTGAGCCTCGCCCCAACCGGCTCCTTGAAAGCCATGGCGGACGTGGAGCGCGTCGAGCAGGTCATCGTCAACCTGACCGACAACGCCATCAAATATTCCCCGGCGGGAGGGGTCATCGGCTTCGTCCTCCAGCGCGAGGATGGCGAAATCCGCATTCAGGTCAGGGACCAGGGACCGGGCGTCCCCCCCGGCGACAGGCACGCCATTTTCAAGAAATTCCACACCGCGCCCTCGTCCGGCGCAGGTGGAAAGCCCGGCGGGACAGGGCTGGGCCTGGCCATCTGCAGCCAGATCGTGCGCGCCCATGGGGGGCGCATCTGGGTCGAGGACAACCCCGGCGGCGGCAGCGTCTTCACCTTCACCCTGCCGGCGGCGAAGGAATAGGCGCTCTCCCGAAAAAAAACATCACTGCCCGACGCCATGGCCCTTGAACGGACGGAGGCGGAACATTTCGACCCCAACGACCCGTATCCGAAAAATGGCCGAAAAATAAATCAAAAATAAATAGATGTTCTATTCAAGCCCATTGAATATAATTTTTGGCTTGAAACGCTGTTTTGCATCAAAAATAAAAATAATAAGCGTTGACATTGAAATTCGCTCCACCTAGTGACTGCTGACTTTGGCGAAAATGAACGCTTGCATTCAGTCTCGAATCCAGATTCATTATTTCGCAAGCCTGCGGGTAGCTGTTTCCCGCAGGAGCAAGGTTTTTCTTTTTACTTTTTTTTCTTTGGAGTTACTGTCTTGTCTAAGAACATCTATGTTGGAAACTTGTCCTGGTCGACCACTGATGCTGATCTCAACGCCCTGTTTTCCCAGTACGGTCAGGTCACCTCTGCCCACGTCATTGAAGATCGCGAAACCGGTCGCTCCCGTGGCTTCGGCTTCGTCGAAATGGATGACGAAGGCGCACGCAAGTCCATCCAGGCGCTGAACGGTACCGACTGCCAGGGACGCAACCTGAAGGTCAACGAAGCGCAGCCCCGTGAAAGCCGCTCCGATAGCCGCTCCCGCTACTAAGCGCAGCACTACGATCACGATGAAGCCCGTCACCTGACGGGCTTTTTTTTGTCCGAAATTCCCCGGAAGAGCGAAAAAACGACGCGTCGCCAAGCGATCGCCTGCCGAGGGGCGCGACTCAGGCAGGCCGTCTGTCAAGGATTGGGTTCGAACTTGTAGCCGACTCCGGCCACGGTCAGGATGAAACGCGGGACCTGTGGATTTTCCTCGATCTTCTTGCGCAGGCGCTGCACGTGCACGTCCACGGCCCGGCTGTGGGAATAGAGTTTGGAGTCGCCCCAATTCTGGCTCTGGATGAAATCGCGGCTCAGGGTTTCTCCGGGATGGGCGATGAAGAGTTCGAGCAACGCGAACTCGGTCCGGGTCAGGCTTGCGTGGCGGCCCTGGATAGTGGCTTGAAGGGTGCGAAAATCCAGAACGACGTTGCCGTTGCGGTGCGAGGCGGTCGTTTCGCTACGCCGGAACCTGCGCAGCACGGTTCGGATGCGGGCCGAAAGCTCCAGGGCGTTGAAGGGTTTGACCAGATAGTCGTCGGCCCCGCACTCCAGCCCCAGGAGCTTGTCCGCGACCGTGTCCCGGGCCGTGAGCATGATGACCGGCACCTCGCTGTCGCGCCTCAAGGTCTGGCAGACCTTGATCCCGTCGATATCTGGCAGGCCCAGGTCCAAAAGCACGAGGTCGGGCGCTTCGGTCCGCGCGGCGGCAAGGCCACACGCTCCGCTGGCCGCGCTCAGCACCGTGAAGCCGTCAAGCTCCAGATTGGCCTTGACGGTCGTGACGATGTCCGGGTCGTCGTCGATGATCAGGATTCTCTGCTGCGTCAAACCACCCTCCCTGTCCGCGCGGCCCCTTTGGGGGTTGCGCATGTCCGGTTCATGCCGATACACATGTTTCAATTCCGTTACAACTTTAACTCCACATGGTTGAAAATTTCTGTTAGGGAGTGCATCATGCATCCGGACACCGCCTGATCGTTCTGGAGACGGTCGGCCTCCCGGTTCCAACATACTTTTACAGGAGGGAGTATGCCCCCAAAACAAGATGCACCCCGTGGACGAGGATGGTGGTTTTTCCTGCCTCCGGCCATCGCGGGCATCGTGGTCACGGTAGGAGTGGCGCTGGCCATGACCGCCACGGATCAGGCAATGTTCTGCGGCAGTTGCCATTCCATGGCCGAAGCGGCGTTGACGCACAAGCGCTCGGTCCATGCCGAACTGGCCTGCAACGAATGCCACGCCCCGCACAACCTGATCGCCAAGATCCCGTTCAAGACCAAGGAAGGCGCCAGGGACATCCTGGCCACGGCCACGAGCAGCATTCCCGACCTCATCCATCCGGGCGAGGAGACCAAGGAAGTGACGCAGGCGAACTGTCAGCGTTGCCACAGCTCCACCACGTCCACCGTGGTCATGCAAAGCAAGGAATTCTGCACCGACTGCCACCGTCATGTGCCCCACACTCCAAAAATCCCCGTAGCCAAAAGGAGCGCCGCCGATGCGTAAGAATCTTTCCCTTTTCGCCATGCTGGCCGTGGGAATGGCCCTGGCCTTGAGCGCCTGTTCCGAGGCGACCGAGCCCGTTCCGCCGACCTTCAAGACCAGCCTCAAGTCCGATGAAATCAAGAACTCCGCCTTCAAGTCCGAGTTTCCGCTGCATTACGAAACGTACCTGCGCAACAACGAATCCGAGATCATGACCGAGTACGGCGGGTCCGTTGCTTACGACAAGCACGACAACGTGAATCCCCTGCCCAAGGGGTACAAGCACGCCCAGCCGTACCTGAAGAATCTCTGGCTCGGCTATGCCTTCAGCTACGAATACAAGGCGGCGCGCGGGCACACCTACGCCATCAAGGACATCTTGAACATCGACCGACTGAACCGCTACGCCGAAAAGGCGGACCTGCCCGCCACCTGCTGGAACTGCAAGGGCGCCAAGATGAACGAATGGGTCGGCAAATACGGCGACGAGTTCTGGGCCAAGGATTTCAACGAATTCCGCGAAGAAGTCGACATGGACGAGAACACCATCGGCTGCGCCAACTGCCATGACCCGGCCAACATGGAACTGCGTCTGTATTCCGTGCCCTTGCAGGATCACCTCAAGGCCGAGGGCAAAGATTTCAAGACCCTGCCCCGCAACGAGCAGCGCGCGCTCATGTGCGGCCAGTGCCACGTTGAGTACTACTTCACCGACAAGGGCCAGGGCCCGGCAAAAAAACCGGTCTTCCCCTGGGCGCAGGGCAAGGACCCCGAAGAGATCTACAGCTACTACAAGAGCCATGGCGACACCACGATTCCCGGCTTCGAAGGCAACTTCGTGGACTGGGTGCATCCCGTGTCCAAGACCCCCATGCTCAAGGCCCAGCACCCCGAGTACGAAACCTGGCATAACGGCGTGCACGGCGCGGCCGGCGTCAGCTGCGCGGACTGCCACATGAGCTATACCCGTCTCGACGGCAAGAAGAAGATGTCCAACCATCACTGGAACTCGCCCCTGAAGGATCCGGACATGAAGGCCTGCCGCCAGTGCCATACGGACAAGACGCCGGACTATCTCAAGCAGCGCGTCATCTACACCCAGGACAAGGTCTGGGAACAGCTCATGACCGCCCAGGACATCTCGGTCAAGGCGCATGAGGCCATCCGCATGGCCAATGAATTCGAAGGCGAAAAACCGGCCAATTACGACCAGCTCATGATCGACGCCCGCGAAATGTGCCGCAAAGGCCAGTTCTTCTGGGATCTGGTGTCCGCCGAGAACAGTGTCGGTTTCCACAACCCGACCAAGGCCCTCGATACCCTGGCCAAGTCCCAGCAGTACAGCCAGAAGGCCGTGGACATCGCCATTCAGGCGGCGGCCTTCACCACGGCCCAGGCCCTGGCCGGAGACATCAAGACCCTGGTGCCGCCCATCATGGAGCACAGTCGGGAACTGCAGATGGATCCCGAGCACATGGCCAGCCATCAGTGGTTCAAGTACCTGAAGATCACGCCCAAGTCCGAGCAGGTCTGGGACGAGAACCGTCGCCTGATCCCCAAACCCGCCGCCAGCTAGCAGCGGCCTCTCCATCCGATCCGCAGCGGGACCCGGAGCCGTCAAAGGCCCGGGTCCCGCTGCTTTTTAGGCCCCTGCCCAGGCCGAATCGTCGTTGTTGCCCGAAAAATTCCATCCCCCCTTGTTCTTTTCCCCCAAACGCAGTAAGAAATATCTATGCTTCTCGTTAAAAACTATCGTTATCATCAATAGTTTAAAAACCCGGAGGTCCGGCACATGACAGAAGAAGTGGCAGCAGGCTGCACCCGTCCAGGGGTCGAAGTGGAACAGGCACCGGCGGAAACCCCGCAAGCAGTGGCAACCCCAGCACAAGGAGCGCGTCCGATGATCCAGGTAGGCAAAAAGGCCCCCGATTTCGCGGCCCCGGCATATTTCAACGGCGGCTTCACCAACATCAGGCTGTCCGACTATCTTGGAAAATGGGTCGTATTGTGCTTCTACCCAGGTGACTTCACCTTTGTCTGAGCCACCGAGATCTCGGCGGTCGCCGAGAAGCACGCGGAATTCGTCAAGCTGGGAGTGCAGGTCCTGTCCGTGAGCACGGACAGCATGTTCGTGCACAAGATGTGGGTCGACGACGAGCTCTCGAAAATGATCACGGCGGGAAAAGTGCCCTTCCCCATGCTCTCCGACGGCGGCGGAGCCCTGGGCCGGATGTACGGCATCTATGACGATGCCGGCGGCGTGGACGTGCGCGGGCGCTTCCTCATCGATCCGGACGGCGTCGTGCAGGCATACGAGGTTCTGACGCCGCCCGTGGGCCGCAACGTGCTGGAAACCCTGCGCCAGATCCAGGCCTTCCAGCTGGTGCGCGAAAGCAAGGGCAGCCAGGCCACGCCTTCGGGGTGGCGCCCAGGCAAGCAGACCCTCAAACCCGGCCCCGGCCTGGTCGGCAAGGTCTGGGAGGTCTGGACCGTGGACAAAGCCTTCGACTAACCCCGCGCTTGCCTTCCGAAACGCCCGGCCCTCCGGGCGTTTCGCATCCCGGAAGCACGCCGCCGAATAACGCGGGCCACACAGCCTGTCCGTCCATGAGCCCACCTCGGCGGAATTCCAAATCGATCAGTTGATTAACACTCTCTTTGGCCGTATTTTATTCCGCATGAAACGCATCATTCTCCTGTTCCTGCTCGCGGTCGCCGCCGTGGGCGGATGGTTCGCCTGGAAGGCCGTGAACCCGCAACCGGGGGAGCCCGCGCCGGTTTTCCACGGCAATGTGGATATCCGCGAAGTGCGCCTGGGATTCAGGGTCGGAGGCAGAATCGCGGAGGTCCTGAAGGAGGAAGGCGACGGGGTCGCGCCCGGAGAACCAGTGGCCCGCCTCGACCCCGAGCCGTTCCAAAACGCCGTGGACCAGGCCCTGGCACAGGTCGGCCAGTTGGAGGCCCGTCTGGCGGAACTGCGCAACGGCAGCAGGCCTGAAGAAAAGGAACAGGCCCGTAAAAGTCTGGCCGCGGCCGAAGCGGCCCTGCGCAACTCGCGGATTGTCTTCGAGCGGCAAAAAGAACTTGTCGCCAGCGGCGCCGTGGCCAGACAGGACTTCGACACCGCGCGCAGCGCATTTCAAGCGGATCAGGCCAGGCGCGACGGAGCCAAGGCCGCCCTGGACCTGGTCCTGGCCGGAGCCAGGGCCGAGCAGATCAGGCAGGCCGAAGCGGGGCTTGAAGCGGCCCGCGCCGCACTGTCCCAGGCGCGCACGCAGCTGGCCGACACGGTGCTCACCGCGCCCGAGACGGGCGTGGTCCTGACCCGCGTGGTGGAGCCGGGCAGCATGGTCCAGGCCGGAAGCACGGCCCTGACCGTAAGCCTCCTTTCCCCCGTCCGCGTCCGGGCCTATGCGCCCGAACCCCGGCTCGGAGAGGTTCATCCCGGGCGCAAGGCGCTGGTTTTCACCGATTCGAGCCCCGAACCCTACCACGGGCAGATCGGCGACGTCTCCCCCCGGGCGGAATTCACGCCCAAATCCGTAGAAACCGAGGAACTGCGCACCGCGCTGGTCTATCGTTTCCACGTGGTCATCGAAGACGCCGACCAGGGGTTGCGGCAAGGCATGCCGGTCACAGTGCGCCTGGCGGACTGACGCATGGCCGCCGTAACCCTGTCAGAGGTCGGCAAGACCTTTCCCGGCCTTGCCGCGCCGGCCCTGGACGGCATCACCGGGGCCATCGAAGCCGGAATCGTCACCGGCATCGCCGGTCCGGACGGAGCCGGAAAAACGACCCTGATACGCCTCATGGCCGGACTGCTGCGCCCCGACGGCGGGCAGATCGAAACGCTGGGCCAAAACCCCGTGACCCAGGCCTCCGCCTTGCGTCTGCGGGTGGGCTACATGCCGCAAAAATTCGGCCTTTACGAAGATCTCTCGGTCATGGAAAACCTGACCCTGCATGCGGACCTGCGAAACGTGACCGGAGAGGAGCGCAAGCAAACCTTCTCGCGTCTGCTCGAGTTCACCGACCTGGCCCGCTTCACCACGCGTCTGGCCGGAAGGCTTTCGGGCGGGATGAAGCAGAAGCTCGGGCTGGCCTGCGCCCTGCTGGGCAAACCAAAGCTGCTGCTGCTCGACGAGCCGGGAGTCGGGGTTGATCCGATCTCCAGGCGCGAACTGTGGAAGATGGTGCGCGAATTGGCCGGTGAGGGCATCGCGGTGGTCTGGAGCACGTCCTATCTCGACGAGGCCGAAGCCTGCGACACCGTCTTTCTGCTCAGCCAGGGCAAGCTCCTGTTCACGGGGCGGCCCGGCGATCTGACCGGTCGACTGCGAGGCCGCTGCCTGCATCTGGCCGGGGTGGAGGGCCGCAGGCGGCAGGCCCTGGCGACCCTGCTCAAGCAGCCGGAGGTGACAGACGGCGTCATCCAGGGCCGCAACCTGCGCATCGTCCTGAAAGAGGGCGCCCCCCGCCCAAACCCCTCGCCTCTGGGCATCGCCGGGCGCCCGCGCTGGAAGGAGGTCGCGCCGCGTTTCGAGGACGCCTTCATCGACCTTTTGGGAGGCGGACCGGGCGGGGAATCCGCCCTGGCCACGGCCATGCGCCCCCGGAACGAAGTCCGGGGCGGCCTGATCCGGGCCGAGGAGCTGACCAAGCGTTTCGGCGATTTCACGGCCACGGACCGGGTCAGCTTCGAGGTCCGGCAGGGGGAGATATTCGGCCTGCTCGGCCCCAACGGCGCGGGCAAGTCCACGACTTTCAAGATGATGTGCGGCCTCCTGAAACCCACCTCGGGCCGGGCCGAGGTCATGGGCATCGACCTGCGCCGCAGCCCGGCCAGGGCCCGGGAGCGGCTGGGCTACATGGCCCAGAAATTCTCCCTCTACGGCAAGCTGACCGTGCGCCAGAACCTTGAATTCTTTTCCGGTGTCTACGGCCTGAGCCGGGACAGGCAGCGCCAGGCCGTGGACTCAATGATCGAATCCTTTCATCTCAAGCCATTCCTGAACACGACCACCGACGACCTGTCCCTGGGCTACAAGCAGCGCATCGCCCTGGCCTGCGCGGCCATGCACGAGCCGGACATCCTTTTTCTCGACGAACCGACCTCGGGCGTGGACCCCATCACCCGCCGCGAATTCTGGAACCATATCAACGGCGTGGTGGAAAAAGGGGTCACGGTCATGGTCACCACCCACTTCATGGACGAGGCCGAATACTGCGACCGCATCGGTCTGGTCTATCATGGCAGGCTCATCGCCCTGGCCCCGCCCGACGACCTCAAGGCGGGCGTGGCCTCGCCCGCCCTGCCGGATCCGACCATGGACGACGCGTTCATCGAACTCATCCGCCGCCAGGAGCAGGCATGAAAACCGTGTCCTGGCGAAGACTGTCCGCCCTGTGCCTCAAGGAATCCCGCCAGATCCTGCGCGACCCGAGCAGCGGGGTCATCGCCTTTGTGTTGCCCATGGTTCTGCTGGTCATCTTCGGCTACGGCCTGAACCTGGACGCCGCCCGCCTGCGCATGGGCCTGTGCGACGAGGACGGAGGCCCGGTGGCGGCGTCGTTCGCGGCCAAGCTGACGGGCTCGACCTATTTTGAGGTATTCTCCGGCAGCCGGGCCGAGCTCGACGTTCTGCTCGAAACGGGCGCGATACGGGGCTACGCGGTCCTGGCCCAGGACTTCTCCCGCATCGTGGACCAGAGCCTGGAAACGGCCCCCATTCAGGTCATCACCGACGGAGCCGAGCCGAACACGGCGAATTTCATCGCGGCCTTCATGAAGAACGCCTGGCAGGAATGGCGGCAGACCCGGGCCCGGGACCTGGGACGGGACGCGACGCAGGGCGCGGACATGCAGGTGCGCTACTGGTACAACGCGGCGGCCATCAGCCGCCACTACCTCATCCCCGGTTCCATCACCATCATCATGACCGTCATCGGAGCCATGCTGACCTCCCTGGTCGTGGCCCGCGAATGGGAGCGCGGAACCATGGAGGCTCTTCTGGCCTCGCCCGTGACCCGGGCCGAACTGCTGCTCTCCAAGCTTCTGCCCTACTATGCGCTGGGCATGACCTCCATGTCCGTGGTCGCCCTGGCCGCCGTGCACGTCATGGGCGTGCCTTTCCGGGGCTCGGTGGGGGCGCTGCTTCTGGTCACCACGGTCTTTCTGCTGAGCATGCTCGGCATCGGCCTGCTCATCTCGTCGATCATGCGCAACCAGTTCGACAGCGCCCAGACCACCCTCAACGTGGCCTTTCTGCCCGCCGTCATGCTCTCCGGCGCGTTCTTCGTCATCTCCAGCATGCCCGCCCCGATCAGGGCCCTGACCTACCTGTTGCCGCCGCGCTATCTTGTCAGCTCCCTGCAGACCATTTTCCTGGCCGGAGATGTCTGGGAAATCCTGCTCCCCGACATTCTCTTCCTGACAGGCACAAGCGCCCTCTTCCTGACCCTGACCGCGCTCAAGACCAGGCGCAGGCTGGACGCATGATCTGGCTGCGCCGCATCCTGGCCCTGGTCAGAAAGGAGCTGCAGATCCTCCTGGCCGACCCGCAGAGCCGAAAGCTCGTGGTCATCCCGGTTCTCTTGCAGGTCATCCTCTTTCCCCTGGCAGCCACCCTGGAAGTCAAAAACAACACCCTGGCCGTGCTCAGCGAGGACGGCGGCGCGGCTTCGGTGGAACTGACCAGGCGTTTCGCCAACGCCCGGGCCTTCACGGAGATCATCCATCTGTCGGGGGCCGGTCAGATCGAGGGGATACTCGACAACCAGAAGGCCATCGCGGTGGTCCGCTTCGGGCCGGATTTCTCGCGCAAGGCGGCAGCGGGGCTCCCCGCTCCCATGCAGCTCATCCTCGACGGCCGCCGTTCCAACAGCAGCCAGATCGCGGCCAGTTACATCCAGGACATCACCACGCAGTATTTCAACGAACGGAGCCTGGACGCAGGACGGCCGCCCGCGTCGGAGATAGTCATCCGCCACCGCTACAACCCGAACCTCGAATACCAGTGGTTCATCCTGCCAAGCCTGGTGGCCATCATCCTGACCGTGAGCGCGCTCATCCTGACCGCCCTGTCCGTGGCCAGGGAACGCGAGCACGGGACCCTGGACCAGCTCCTGGTCTCGCCCCTGACCCCGGAGATGATCATGATCGGCAAGGCGGCGGCCGTGCTCCTGGTGGGGCTGTTCCAGGCCACGGTCATCATCCTGGCCGCCGTCTTCGTGTACGGGGTGCCCCTGTCCGGCTCCCTGGCCCTCATTTACGCAAGCAGCGTGCTCTACTTCGCGGCCCTGGTCGGGGTCGGGTTCTTCATCAGCGCCATCTGCGCCACCCAGCAGCAGGCCTTTCTCGGGGCCTTCGCCTTCATCATGCCCGCCATCCTGCTCTCCGGCTACGCCACCCCGGTGGAGAACATGCCCCAGTGGCTGCAGACCGCCACCTGGATCAATCCCGTCCGTCACTTCATCGTCATCGTGAAGAGCATATTCCTCAAAGACGTGGACGCTGAGTTCGTGCTGCGCGGCGCCATCCCGCTGCTCATCATCGCTGCTGGGACGCTGACGGCCGCGGTGATCATTTTCCGCAAACGGTTCGGGTAGTTCGGCAGGGAAGGAATTCGGCCTCGCGGGCATAAATCAGTATCGTCCGGTCGAGAACGGATTGAGAAATTGGCGTTGCCACTGCACAAACCAAGACACGCCCACCAGCGATGCGACCTCGAACACAAGGCCGACAGCCGGCGTCATCGCACCGGCTTCTATCTTTTGCAGCGTTGCCCGGGAGTGGGGGATCGACTAGGCTTGATTCTCGCCCTGCTGCTCTTCCAGCATGCGCGCGATCTCGTCCTCGCCCAGGGGCCGGGGGTGCTTGACCGCCAGGCTGCGCGACCATTCGCGCGCGAAATCCTTTTGCAGGCGCATGTTCAGCCCCAGGGTGACGAGCATGGCGATGAGCGCCCCGATGCTGGCCAGGAGCATGTCCTTGTGCGCGTCCCAGACGTCGCCCTGCGTGCCGAGGTAGGCGATGCCCAGGTCCCCGCCGAAGAACTCCGCCGCTCCCCATTCGATCAGTTCGTAGAGCATGGAGGTCGACATGGCGAAATCAAGGGGCAGGAAATAACCCCAGAACCCATCCGCCCGCGCGACGCGGAAATAGACCTCGCGGATGGGATAGGCCAACAGCAGTCCGTAAAGGAAATGCACGATACGGTCGAAATTGTTGCGCTCCCAGCCGACCAATTCGTTGAAGGTCGTCCCGAAGGCGGCCTGGAACCAGGCGTCGTAGGGGACCTCGGAATAGGTGTAGTGGGAGCCGATCTCGTGGATGCCCAGGAAGATGAAGATGAGCGTGTAGGAGATCCTGGAAAAAGGCATCCTTTTCATGGTCAGGAAAAGAAAGGCCAGAAAAAGAACGACCAGCGCGTTCTCAAGAGCCCAGTCCTTTCGATGGTGGGGCTCGACGGCGAGCACGGCGAATTCGATGCTGAACAAAAAGGTCAGCGCAAAAAAATAATTCCTGTGTGAAATGGCTCTGATCCAATTCATGCGGCATTGCTCCTGCCGAAACGTTGAGGAGGGTTTCACTCAGGCCGTGACATCGCCGATCAGGCGGGCCAGGCTGTCCATGTCCACGGGTTTGGAAAGATACGCCGTCATGCCCTGCCGCAGGAAATTCTCCCGGTCTCCGGGCATGGCATGCCCGGTCAGGGCGATGACCGGGATGTCGGAGGAAACCCGGTCGAGCGTGGCCGCGCGAATGAGGCGGGTGGCTTCGAGCCCGTCCATGACCGGCATCTGGATGTCCATCAGCACGCAGTCGAATTCATGCTGTCCAAGCTTGTCCAGGGCTTCCCGCCCGTTGTGGGCCAAGGTCGAGACATGCCCAAGCTTCTTGAGCATCCTGGTCAGGGCCAGCTGGTTGATGGGGTCGTCCTCCACCACCAGAACGCGTTTGCCCCTGACCTCAGCCGATGAAGACTCTTCCCGCGCCGCGTGCGACGACGTTGCGGGCAAAAGCGGAACCCGCACGGTCATGGTCGTGCCCTGGCCAATGTCGCTCTGGACCGAGATCGAGCCGCCCAGCATGTCGACCAGGCGCTTGACGATGGCCAGACCCAGCCCGACCCCCCCGTGCTGGCGCACTGCCGAGCCGTCGACCTGCGTGAAGGCGCTGAATATATCCTCCTGACGCTCCTTCGGAATGCCCATGCCCGTGTCCGCCACGACAAACTCCACGTCCAACGGTCCGCCGTCGTCCAGGCGGCGGGCTGAAACATGGATGCCGCCCCTGGAAGTGAATTTCGTGGCGTTACCGACCAGGTTGAACAGTATCTGCCGTAAGCAGCCCTCGTCGCCCACGACATGGGAAGGAATGGAGTCGTCCATGTCGAACGTCAGCGCAAGCCCCTTGGCCCGGGCCGGAATGGCGAAGAGGTCGCGCACGGAGTCACGCAAATCCGCAAAATGAAACTCCTTGGCGGCGACGGTCATCTTGCCGGCTTCGATGCGCGAGATCTCGAGGATGTCTGTCAGAAGCTGGGTCAAGCGCTGCGATGAACGGATGGCCGTGAACACATACTCTTTCTGCTCGGCGTCCAGGTAAGAACGACTCAAAAGCTGCATCATGCCGACAATGCCATTGAGCGGGGTACGGATCTCGTGGCTCATGTTGGCCAGAAATTCCGACTTGGCCCGGCTGGAGGTCTCCGCAGCCAGGCGGGCCGCGGCCAGGTCCGAGACATCGGTCAAAACGTTTATGAACCCGGCCAGTTGCCCCTGTCTGGTATGAAACGGGGCGCGGGAAGCCAGCATGCGCCGGTCGCTGCCGTCCGGGGCGAGAAAACCGAACTCGTCCGGCCCCCCGTCCGCGACGAATTTCGACGCAACAAGCTGCCCGGCCGGGAATTCCTGCCCACCGACAAGCTCCTGCTCGGTCTTTCCGACCAGAACGCCGAAGGCGGGGTTGCAGCGCAGGATGCGCCCGTCCACGTCCTGCACGCACACGGGATTGGGCAGGCTTGAAAGCAGGGAAGACAGAAACGCGTGCTGCTCCTCCAGCCGGTCGCGCGTCGCTCGCAGTTCGGCGGTGCGCTCCCGCACGGCCAGTTCCAGATCCCGGTACTGGTCGGCCTGGCGCATGATCAGGGCCAGCAGCGAAGACAGACGGTCCAGGCTGTGGACAATGGTGTCGATGCCGCTCACGTCCATCAGTCCAAGCAAGACGAGGGCGCCGATCATCTCCTTGCCGACGCGCAGAGGCACGATCACGGAGTCCGACAGCCCCAGTGAACGCAGCAGCGCCCCGGACGGAGTCTGCTCTTCCGGGCTGACGGACATGGCCAGGTGCGAGGCATGACTGGTGTGGATGAGCTGATCGACAGCTTCTTCCCGCAGCAGACTCTCGTGCCTCACAGGCCGCACGGCCAGCAGACGGTGGGGGGAATCACCCCCCTGACAGGCGACCACGGCCACGGCCTTCACGCCCAGCAACTCGCGGACCTGCGACGCCACGTACTCGGCGCAGCTGACCGGATCCGTCACATGCTCAAGCGTGCCCGAAGCCAAGTCGGCGAAGAGCTGGTAAAAGGCCCTCGAATCCCCTCTGTCACCGGGCATCGAGCTTCTCCTGGGCGGCCGCCATCTTGCGCTCCAGGCATCCAAGATCCAACGGCAAAACGGTCATGGGCATCTCCAATTCACGACTGATTTCGTCCAGCAACGCCTGGGGCACGGGCATGACTCCGGTGTCCAGATAGATGAAGTGCGAGTGCACCTCGCGCAACATTTGACCCGCCACGCCCATGCCGGAAAAGCCCAGTTCGGACTCAAAGACTTCGCGCCAGCGCACCGTCCATTCCGGCAGGAAGAAAAAGGCGCCGGCCTTGCGTAGCCGCCTGTACTCCTCGCGGCCAAGCAGTATGTCGCAGCAATTGACGCCCTCGGTCTTGGCGAAGCCGGGCTTGCGGCACAGTTCGACGATGCGCGGCGTGCAGTCCCCGTAGATGAAGAGCGTCTTGTCGGGATTGTGCAGTTCAAGCAGGGCGTCGATGCGATCCTGGAGCAGCTCTGGGCGCATGTGCAGCATGGAGTCGGCGAAAACCATGCGCAGGCGCGGAAAAGCGGAAGCAAGTTCGGCCAGTTCGGCCTGAAAGATACCGCAGCAGATGGCCAGGATATCCGTCATGCCACCGCTCCGGCGTCTTCGACCGCCCGGCGCACGGCCAACAGGGTGTCGGGATTCGTATCGCAGGGGATGTCGGCGTGCGCCGAGGCGAGCACGAAATTCCTGTCCGGAGCGCGATCGGCCAGCAGTGCGGACACGGAGGCGTGCGCCTTGTTCGGCTGCATGCGCGCCAGCCCCGGCCCGCTCACATTGCCGAGCATGAGCCTTCCGGGGCCCAGGACATCCCTGGCTTCGGACAAATTGTCGCGCGGGTCGAGCAGGAACCCGGCCACGTTGGGCAGAGCGGAGCAAAGCCCGAGGTGATCCGCGATGCGGTTGCCGCCGTGATGATAGACAAGGGGCCCCTTGGCCTGGGCAAAGGCCCGGGTCAGTTCGGGCAGGATGGTTTTCTGGAGCAGGGCCGGGGTGACGATGCGCAGATTGGCGAACATGATCGGGACGGCCACGAAGGCGGCTCCGGCGGCGAAATAGGCCCCGCTCAGGCGCAGGAAATGATCCACGGCAATGTCGAGCAGGCGCCTGGCGCGGCTTTGATCGAAAAGCAGAGTTTCAAGCCAGGTCTCGATGCCCAGCAGCATGGCCGGCAGATCCACGGGGGCGGTGGCCACGGCGCAGACGGGTTTGGCGGGGCCGAACTCCTCCGCCACAAGACGCGTGCTCTCCACCAGATAGGAAACGCCCCGATCCAGGAGCATGGCATCGCCCAGCGGCTCGATCTCTTCCCGCTCGCGAAACGGGGGCTTGCGGATGTTGGGTGGAAAGTGCTCCAGCCAGACCCCTTCCCCTCCGTAGGCCAGGGCTTCAAAGGGCAGGGCGAAGGGAGAAAACAGGACATCCGGGTCAACGAGGCGCGCGACCTCTCGCTGCCCTTCCAGATAGCGCCGAGGATCGCTGAAATACTCTTTCGTCGGGCACTTCGAGAGCCTGGAACCGTAAAGGCTCAAGGCCAGGGTGAAGGCCCGGCGATCCGCCGGTTCCCCGCGCAGGGCGGCAAGCACGCGCTCCATGCCGGTCATAGGTCTTCCGCCGCGAGGCTCGCCGCCCAGAGCCGATCAAACAGCTCCGGAGCCTGGATGGCGCTGGCCGCGGTGCCGTCGCCCCCGACCTCGTCCATCAATTCCGGCCGCAGTTTGAAGACAGCCCCGCCCACGGCCAGCCGCACCCTGCCGCCAAGCCCCCGCGCGTCGATCTCGGCGCGCAGGGCGCGGATATTCTCGGCGGTGGTCAGCATCATGGCCGAAGCGCCGATGACTCTCGCACCGCGCTTCACGGCCTCGTCGACAAAATCCTTCGCCGACACGTCGTTGCCCAAATCAATGACATTCCAGCCGGCGGCGCGCAAAAAAACCACGACCATCTTGCGCCCCAGCGAGTGGTAGTCGTCCTCCACATTGCCGACGACCACCGGCCCCTTGACGTCCAGCAGCAGGTCGCCCCCCGCCTCGACCGCGGCCACCAGAAGGTCCTCGGCGATCTTTCCGGCCACGTAGCCTTGGGCCAGGGACAGGTTTTCCCGGTGCCACTCGTCCCCGGCCCGCTCCAGCACCGGTTCGAGCAGATCGCTGACCGCCGACTGAAAGCCGTGCGCGCCGGCATGCTCAAGCAACATGGCGAGCGCTTCTTCCCGCTGCGCCCCCAGCATCAGCGCGTACAAGGCTTCCCGTTGCGCCCCCGGATCCGCGATCGCTTCTCTCGTCATGCCCACTCCTTTGAAAAGTTCGGCATTGATTTCGTTACGCTAGTTGACCACATTCTTGCATTCTTGGCAACGCGAGGAGCCATGATCCGCCCTTCTCGGGCAGCGCGTTCCACGCTTTGAACACGGCCTGTTCCAGCGGGTTGACTTCATGGCCCATGGTGGCAAAGTCGGGATTTACTTTTCCTGCGCATCACTCTATTTCACCCGGCTTCCGCACGCACCGCGCAACGCGGACGCCACATCCAAGCGCGTGAGTTCCACGCCCGACACACCCGGAGGAAAACATGAAGCGTTTTCTGGTCTCCCTTGGTCTTGCGACCTTGCTGCTCTGTCCGTCCCTGGCCATGGCCAAGGACTTCACCATCGGCCTCATTCTGGTCGGCCCGTACAACGACAAGGGCTACAGTCAGGCCCAGTACGAAGGCGGCAAATACGTCGAGGAAAAGCTCCCCGGCACGAAGCTGATCTATCTGGACAAGGTCAACCCCGCCGACCGTCCCGGCCTGACCATTCCGCAGATCGTCGACGATCTGGTGGAAAAGGGCGCGGACCTGATCATCGCCGGCTCCGACGACATGAAGGACGGCATCCGCGAGGCCGCGAGCCTGCACCCGGACAAGACGTTCGTGCATGTCTCCGGTGACGACGTCATCACCGGCAAGGCCCCGGCCAACCTGGGCAACCTGTTCGGACGCATGGAATACGGCAAGATGATGGCCGGTTTCACCGCCGCCCTGACCTCCAAGACGGGCAAGGTCGCCTACCTGGGCCCGCTGATCAACGAGGAGACCCGCCGCCTGGCCGCTTCCGCCTTCCTGGGCGCCCGCTACGCCTGGACCGAAGTGCTGGGCAAGAAGGCCGAGGATCTCAAATTCAAGGTCAGCTGGATCGGCTTCTGGTTCAACATCCCCGGAGTGACCACGGACCCGGCCCAGGTCGCGGGTTCTTTCTTTGACGGCGGATACGATGTCGTCATTTCCGGCATCGACACCCCCGAGGCCGTGACCGTGGCGCGGCAGAAGCGCGACCAGGGCCGCGAAGCCTGGGCCGTCCCGTACGACTACGCCAAGGCCTGCAAAGGCCAGGGTCCGACCTGCATCGGGGTGCCCTACTTCAACTGGGGCCCGTCCTTTTTGCGTCAGGCCAAGGCGGTGCAGGACGGATCCTGGAAGCAGGACTTCCAGTGGGACGCTCCTCACTGGACCGACATAAACGACCACGACGCATCCACCGTCGGCTTCATGCCCGGCGAAGGCCTGTCCGCCGAGAACAAGGCCCGGCTCGACGCCTTTGTGGCCGACCTTGGCGCGCACAAGATCACTCTCTTCAGCGGACCGCTCAACTTCCAGGACGGCACGCCCTTCCTGAAGGCCGGCGACACGGCCACTGACGAGCAGGTCTGGTCGCTGCCGCAGCTGCTTGAGGGCATGGAAGGCCAGTCCAGCGCGCAGTGACATGATCGTCTTACGCGACATCAGTAAGCACTACGGCCGGGTCCGGGCCAACGACGGCATCAGCCTGACCCTGGAACCCGGCCGCATCTACGCCCTGGTCGGAGAAAACGGGGCCGGCAAGAGCACGCTCATGCGCATCCTGGCCGGCCATACCGTGCCCGACTCAGGAGTCATCGCCCTGCGCGGCGAGGAGCATCCAGGCCTGACCCCGGCCACCGCCGCGCGCCTGGGCGTGGGCATGCTCTATCAGGATCCGCTGGACTTTCCGGCCCTGCCGGTCTGGGAAAACTTCCGCCTGAGCGGCCCGTCCCGAACCAGGGCACAGGTCGTGGACCGTCTGGGCGAGCTTTCCAACCACCTGGGCGTCTGTTTCCTGCCGGACGAGCCCGTGGCCTCCATGACCGTGGGCGAACGCCAGTTGCTCGAACTGCTGCGCCTGCTGGACCTGGGCGCCACGACCCTCATCCTCGACGAGCCGACCACGGGCATCACCCCGGAGCAGAAGCGCGACCTCTTCGGCCTGCTCTCACGCCTGGCCCGCCAGGAGGGGCACACGGTCATCCTGGTCACGCACAAGCTCTCCGAGGCCCTAGAAATGGCCGACGCCATCTTTGTCATGCGCCAGGGACGTCTGGAAGCCCGGCTCACCCCGCCCTACGACTCCGAAGAGCTGGTCCGGCGCATGTTCGGCGACGCTGCCGCGCAATCAAAGGACAGCGCCCTGCCCCAAACCGGACAGAGCAGACGCGTGACCTTGACCGACGCGGTCTTTGCCGGGCCCAAATACCATCTGGGCCCGCTGAACCTTTCGGCCGCGCCCGGCGAGATCGTCGGGCTGGCCGGACTCGACGGCAGCGGCCAGGAACTTTTCCTGCGCGGCCTGTGCGGGCTGGACCGCATGGCCTCGGGCAGTCTCGCGCTCAATGACTCGGTGCATGTCCGGACACATTTCAAGACATTGCGGGGCGAAGGCGTCCATTTCGTGCCCGCCGACCGCATGAGCCAGGCCCTCTTCCCGGACCTGTCCATCCGCGACCACATCCTGCTCGCCTTTCCGGAACACGCTGCGCGGCTGGAGGAATTCCACCAGTCGCAGTGCGTGGAGCGCTTCGATCTGCGCGCCCACCCGGACACCCCGGCCAAGGCCCTGTCCGGCGGCAACCAGCAGCGCCTGCTCCTGTCCCTCATCCCCGACGACGCACCGCTCTTGCTCATGGAGCACCCCACCCGGGGCCTGGACGCCGGTTCGGCCAGACAGGTCTGGGAGCATCTGCGACAGCGCTGCGCCGCAGGCGCGACCCTTTTCTTCTTTTCACCCGATCTGGATGAGGTCATAGAGCACAGCCACCGCGTGCTGGTCTTTTTCGACCGCGCCCTGACCGCCGACGTGCCGCGCGAAAACGCGAGCGTTGAAATTCTTGGAGCCCTCATGGCCGGGAAAAAATCGGGGGACGCCCATGCCGCGTAACTTCTGGCTGCACCAACTGTTCTGGATCGCCGCCGCTCTGGCGCTGACCCTGGCCCTGACCGTGCTCGTGGCCCTGCCCTCGGGCGCTCCCCCTCTTGCGACCCTGCGCATCTTGCTCATGGGCGGCCTTGGCTCCATGTCCAAATTCGGACAGGTGCTGACCGTTTTCGTACCGCTGCTGCTCTGTTCCATGGGCCTGCTCATCCCCTTCACGGCCCGGTTGTGGAACATCGGCATCGAGGGGCAGATCGTGCTCGGCGCGATTTTCTGCACCGGCGCCATGATGCCCTTCGACCAGGGCGGCCCCCTGCACATCGCCCTGGCCCTCTTGGCGGGCATGCTCGGCGGGGCGCTCTGGGCGCTTCTGGCCGGCCTGCTCAAGACCCACGGACGCGTGCACGAGATCTTTTCCGGGCTGGGGCTCAATTTCGTGGCCATGGGACTGGCCATCTGGCTCATCTTCGGCCCCTGGAAACGCCCCGGCGTGGCCTCCATGAGCGGCACCGAGACCCTGCACCCCTCCCTGTGGCTGGAACGCATCGGGGGCCTTGCCGCAAGCTGGACCGCCCTTGGCCTGGCCTGCGCCGCGCTCGCGCTGGTGGCCGTTCTGCTGCTGCGTACGCAGTGGGGGCTGGGGCTCAAAGCCGTGGGACAGAACCCCAAGGCCGCCCGCCTTTTTGACTTAAGCCCCCGCCGGCGCATGCTGCAGGCCTTCGCCCTGTGCGGGGCGCTGGGCGGCTTGGCCGGGGCCGTGCAGGTCCTGGGCGTCTATCACCGCCTGCTGCCGAGCATCTCCTCGGGCTACGGGTACACGGCCCTTCTGATCGGCATGATGTCCGGATTCAGGATTCTGCCGGTGCCCTTCATCTGCTTCTTTTTCGCAGTGCTGAACGTCGGCTCCATCCAGCTGCCCCTGCAACTGAACCTGGATTCGTCCTTGAGCGGCGTCATCCAGGGGCTCCTGGTCCTGTCCGTCTTTGTCACCCAGGGCCTTCGCACGCATTTGACCCGTGACCGGGAGGAACGCTGATGCAGGAATTCGCGCTGATCATGGCCGGCATCCTTCTGGCCGGCGCGCCCCTGGTCCTGGCGACCCTGGGCGAGACCATCACCGAGAAGGCCGGAGTCATAAACCTGTCCCTGGACGGCACCATGCTCCTGGCCGCCATGGCCTCCTTCGCCCTGGCCCAGGCCACGGGCAGCGCCTGGACCGGCGCGCTCGGCGGCATGGCCGTGGGAGCCCTGGTGGCCTCGGTGCTGGGCTTGACCAACATCTACCTGGGACAGTCGCAGCTGGCCGTGGGATTCATCCTGACCCTGCTCTGCCGGGACCTGGCCTATTTCCTGGGTCATTCCTACTCCCGCCAGCCCGGACCAAGCCTTGGCTACTGGGGCATTCCAGGCCTGTCCGAAACGCCGCTGCTGGATCTTCTGCTCGGACGGCAGTCGCCGGTGGTGAGCATCAGCCTGGCGGCCGTCGCGCTGTGCTGGTGGTGGATGTACAAGACCAATGCGGGCATGCGGCTGCGGGCGGTGGGCGAATCCCCCCGGGCGGCCTTCGGGCGCGGCATCCGGGTGCGGCTCTCAAGGCTCATGGCCTGCGTGGCGGGAGGAGCTTTGGTGGGACTGGCCGGAGCGGCCTACTCCCTGGCCGTGAAGCCTGGCTGGGGGCGGCCCCAGGGCTGCGAAGGCGCGGGCTGGATCGCCCTGGCCATCGTCATCTTCGGCGGCTGGCACCCGGTGCGGGCGGCCATCGGAGCGTACTTCTTCGCGGCCTTGCAGGTCTCGGGCATCCACCTGCAGGACATCTTCCCCTCCATCCCGGCCCAGGTCTTCCAGGTCGCGCCCTTCCCCATGATGATCGTGACGCTGCTGGCCGTGAACCTCGGCCGGGTCGGCTTCGTGCAGGACCTGATGCGCCGCTACCCCTTTTTAAAACGCTTCTCCGGCAGCTGGCCCATCACCGCGCCTGCGGCGCTGGGACAGGATTTTGATTCGAAGAAGGGGCTGTGACGGCCAAGGAAGTTATGGCAACAGTTTGGTTTCAATGTCTGACCATTTTTATTTATCTGGACAACGAGAAGATTCTTGATTTGCTCTGAGCTTACCGCTATTATTCGAAAAATTGATTCTTCTCACGCCATATTCAACGCTGTTGACTTTGATTGGAATTCGTATAAATTGAAAACCGACAAATTGAACAACACCCGCCACGCCTCTTATCCCAATGGGACAATGCGGACCAGGGCGGGTTTTTTATTTTATGGCGGATAACAAGATCCCCTTCCTCAAGCCGCCTCTCAGCGTATCCGACCAAACAGCCTTGCTTCAAAGCAGGGGGTTGATAATCCCCGATTTGCAGCGCGCCAAACGATATCTGTCATTTGTTGGCTATTATCGATTGGCAATCTACGGCAAAGCCTTTCAAATCCCAGATAATCCGACCCATTCTTTCCTTCCGGGAACAACATTCGACAACGTCTGGAACCTGTATGTTTTCGATAGGGAACTGCGGCTCTTGGTCATGGATCCTGTTGAAAGAATCGAGGTCGCCATCCGAACCGCCATCAACAACCACATGGCGCTGACCTATGGCCCCACCTGGTATACTCGCGCTTCTCTGTTCAAGCATGGCTTCGATCATGAGAGCCTTATGACCAAAATTCGGCATGAATCAGGAGCCCCGGGGAGTGGACGTAATGGGGATGTTTTCTGTGCCGCCTATTTCGAAAAGTATTCAAGCCCCGCCCTACCTCCCTGTTGGATGGTGGCTGAAATTTTGCCGATGGGTGTTTGGTCTCGCGTTTATCAGCATTTAAATGTCAGAAGTGATCGTTTTGCAATCGCCGACGCAGTGCAAATCAAAAGCGAGCTTCTCGTCAGCTGGCTTCGATCAATTTCGTACACGCGAAACATTTGTGCCCACCATGCATTGCTCTGCACCAGAATTTTCACCATCACCCCCAAACTCCCATCCATGCACATTGATTGCGATCACAGATCAATCTACGCTCAACTGCTTATACTTAATCATTTTCTTAAGAAAATCGTGAATTCTTCAAGATGGTCTCACCGGCTCAAGACACATATCGACACATGTCCTATTCCCATTTCCCGGCTTGGATTTCCAGAGAAATGGTCGACACAGCCAGCTTGGAGCTAACGCTCTTCAGATGGAGATAATCCGGACCACCTTGCCCCGTTGTCCCCCCTTTTTTTAATGAAAGTTCCAGCGCCATGACCGGATCGACCGTGGTCACGCCCCTGCCGTCAGGGATGGCTGTGTAGATAATCAAGCAGGCCCGCCTCGTCCATGACCGGCGCCAGTGCTTCGCCCTGGGCATAGGCGCAGCCGTGGTCCCGCAGGGATTGCAGACGCGCCTTGTCCTCGACGCCGGGGGCGACGAGGGCGAGGCCGGTGCTCTCGGCGATGGCGAAGAGACTTTGCAGCATGTTCGGGTCGTTCTGCAGGGCGGTGTCCAGTTTGAGCCCGCGCAACGGAAAACGGTGCAGGTCCGCAAGCGAAATGTGGGTCGCGTCGAAATGGTCCACGACGATGCTTATGCCGGCGCTATCCATCTCCGCAAAAACATTTGAAAATCGCTCCGCGAAATATTTCAGCCATTCCTCGCGCACTTCCAGGACAATGGAAGCGGGACTGAGCCCGTGTTCGCGGACAACCTCGGTCAATTCTTCGAGAAAGCCCAGGCGCAGGGCATTTTTGAGCGAAACGTTGAGGCCCAGAAAAAACGGTTCCCCCATGACCTGCTGAAAGCGCTTCAAGGCCGAGCAGGCCCTTCGAACCGCCCACGCCTCCAACTCGAAAACAACGTCGCTGTGCTCCGCGAAAGGCAGGAACCATTCCGCCCGCAGCAACCCTTTGCGCTTGTGGTTCCAACGCATGAAGGCCTCGACGCCGCTGATCGTTCCGTTTTCGAGACGCACCACCGGCTGATAGTGCATGCACACCTCATTCTCCAGGAGCGCGCTGCGCAGACCGCTCTCGATCCGCAAAAACTGCACGGCCTGGCTGTTCTGGCGGTCATCGAAGATCACGATCTGCCGTTCGCCGCGCTGAATCGCCCGACTCAACGCGGTCTGCGCGTCCCGCAGAATGTCCTTTTCATCCGTATAATCCCTGGGGGCCATGACCACGCCAAAGCCGCACGTCACGAGCAGTTCGCTCTGGCCAAGCCTGAACGCCCTGGCCGTCTCCTCCTGAATGCGCTGGGCGACGCGCACGGCGCCGATGACATCGGTGACATTGTCGAGCAGTATGAAAAAGCGCTCGGAATCAAGATGGGCCGGGATGTCGAGCGTGCGCAGACAGTTCGCGGCCCGCTTTGCGAGCAGTTGGAAAAACGCCTGCTGATCCTCGATCTGGGGGAGAACCTGCTCCGCGTTGTCGATCCCCATGACAAGCACGGCGAAAGCGTAGTCCGGGTGCCTGATCGAGCGCTTCAGAGCCAGTTCAAGGCTGTCGGAAAAAATATGGGTGGATGCCGGCTGCGAACTTTTCGGGTCAGGAGGACTCGTTGCCGGATTGTAATGCGCGGAAAAGAAAAGCGGGCGCCCTTTTTCATCATTGTGCAAGAACACGCTGACATTGCAGGGCACGTACGCCCCTTGGGACGTCTGCAACTCCGTACGAAATTCCTGCATGCGGCCGGTCTCCAGAAGCGATGCGAAGACCTTTTCCTGCGACGCCTGAAAATCGAGGCTGGCAAGATCGATGGTCCAGTTCCGCGTCACAAGGTCGTACCGGGAATATCCGCAGAGATCGAGGAAAGCCTCATTCCCCCCCAGAATGCGTCCGTCGGCGTACCCGGCCAGCACCGGAGTCTCCAGATGGCCGAGCACTTCTTCCATGAACACATTCTTCTGGGCCAGGCGGTGGTACTCGACAAAGCCGTCAAGAATCGAATCGGGAGGAGGCGTCGTCACGGAATGGCCGCTTGCTTCGGAAGACGAACCAGGCCGCTGGTAAACAGCCGCATCGATGATCACGGCGGGGGAGGTCAACAGAGCGCCCAATGCTTCGGGTTGCAGAGGGGTGGGGACGAGCGTGAAAAACACCGTGTCCGGCCCGTGTTCCCCGGACCGGGTCAAAGCGGGATCTCCCGCGGACAGCTGAGAAGAATGCAGGGCCCGGACAAGACAAACCGTGGATCCGTCGCCCCCCGCCTCACCCTGAAGAGGCCCCGCCGCCGCTGGCCTGATTTTCCCATCGGCATCGAAAAGCGTCTCCGAGAGCGCATGGTTGCGCGCCTCATCCCAGCACTTCCAGTCTTCTTCCCCGCCATCGAGCACGATCCTGTTGCCTGCGCGGTGCGTCTGTTTTTCCAATGCGCTCAGAAAATTCCGGAGGCTCTGTTCGGAAGCGCAAATCACGACGCAGGAATCAACAGGCAGGCGGTAAAGAAAATCTTCCAAATCGGGCGAGACGCGACGCAAAGGAAAATTTTCCAATTTCCCCGAAGCGTTCAGGGAAGGAAATGAAAAATACACCAATTCTTCCGGAGACAGGAGATTATTGCTCATGACATGTGTCCGACTGATTTTCGCGTTCTTTTAAAAAGCAATCATCCACTGAACAACTACAGCATAATTCATAAAAATAGATATTGCCATCGCAAAGTCAACGCACGCTCTTCGCAACGCAAGGCAATGTATTCGTGGAATATTCACAAAGAGGCCAAGGGAAAGATTCTTAAAGGCGAAGACAGGCGCGCCGACAAAGGCGCCCGCAGTGAGAAGGAAGGCAGGCAAAAAGAGATAATGGTCATTCAAGGTTTGACGCGATGCGGCCTGCGCGATCCACGCGCCCATCCGTGTGGATCGCACGCTCTTGAGCACATGTCCAAAGTATCGGCGCGCGAAAGCTACAGCCTGATCTCCCCATCCGCCAACTCCTGTAGCTTCTCCGGATTCAGGAGACTGATCTCCTTGCCCTGGACCTCGATGAGGCCTTCCTGGCTGAGCTTGCCGAGCACGCGGGAAAGGGTTTCCTGGGACGTGCCCAGGATGTTGGAGAGCACGCCCTTGGTCACGCTCAGTTTGACCCGCGCGGAGACGGGCTTCAGGGACTGCTGGTGCAGCAGATAGGTGGCCAGGCGCTGCGGGATCTCCTTGAGCGACAGGTTTTCGATCAGCACCGTGAATTCGCGCAAGCGCCGCGACAGCACGGCCAGCATGTTCATGGCCAGGGACGGACTTTCGCGATAGAGTTCGATGAGCTTTTTGCGGGGGAAGAAATACAGCTTCGACACGCCGAGCGCCTGGGCATTGGCCGGGTAATTCATTCCGGCGAAAACCGGGACTTCGCCCAAAGGATCGCCCGGTCCAAGGATGTGCAGGATCTGCTCCCGGCCATCGAAGGACATCTTGAAGACTTTCACCTGGCCCGAAACCACGACGTAAAACCCCACCCCTTCCTTGCCCTCGCCAAAGATCAGGTCTGCCTTGCCGTATTCGCGGGGTTCGCTGATGCGCTCCAGCTGCGCAAGTTCATCCGGGCCCAGTCCCTTGAACAGGGTGCTTTGGCCCATGGCGGTCGTAAAATCCATGCGACGCATCCTTAGCGTTTGAATACAAAAATATTGGCCGAAAACACTTCCGGGTCGAAGCCGCTGCCGGAATAATCGGACACATGCTCGACCAGATGGAATCCGCGTTTTTCATGTCCGGCCACCATCCGCTCCGAAGAAAGCGGATAGAGGCGCACCTGGTCATCGAAGACGCGCTGCCCATCTATGTCCAGGCCCGTGTGAAAGGTCAATCCTTCCGGGGTGATGTCTTGGTAGGCGCGGTGAAAGACCGCCCCCTCCATGACTTTGGCCGGAAAGGTGAACGCGGGCAGACCCAGAATGTAATCCCAGTTCATGACCTGCACGATCCATATCCCGCCGGGCAGAAGCCGCGCGGCCACGTCCTCGACGCAGCCCCAGAAACGGTCCACCGGCAGGTGGGCCGCGGTGTTGCCGATGGAGTAGATCATATTCCAGGGGCCGCCGATGGTCGCGAATTCCGCCATGTCCAAGACATGGAACTCGGTCTCCGGCCCACGGGCCCTGGCCTGGGAGATCATGGAGGAATCGAGGTCCACGCCCACGGCCCGCACGCCGTCGCGGGTGAAGGCGGCGCAATAGTCGCCCGTGCCGCAGCCCAGATCCAGCACCGGCCCGCCGAGGTCTCCCAGGTGGTGCGTCAAGTAGGCATAGACACCGGGACTGAAGGGAAAAATGCGATCGTACCAGACAGCGAACTTGGAATACATGGACATGACGACCTCCTGGCATACGTGTACATACGAATAGTCTGAATATGTCCTCCCCGCTCAGAGGTCCAGCCCGGAAAGATTAATCGCCCCTCTCCGCTCCCGATCCGTGCGGGACCACGTCGTCGACCGGCGTTACGACGCAAACGTGGATGATGATCATCCATAAAATGATTGAAAATCGTCCACGTGACGGTTGATTTTCAACCATTGTACATCTATATACACGGCATGTATCACCGCAATATTTCACCCAACATACTGGAATCTCTTTCCGACACTCCTGTACTCTTCATTCGCGGCGCCCGGCAGACCGGCAAGACAACCCTCGTTCGAGACCTGCTCCCCGATCATGTCTCATCCGGTTATTTCACCCTGGACAGCAGCGCCGTCCTGTCGGCCGCCCAGGCTGATCCGGCAGGCTTTATCGCGGGGGCGGGCAAACCCGTCATCATCGACGAGATCCAGAAAGCGCCGGAGCTTCTGCCCGCCATCAAGGAACACGTGGACCGGGATCGCAGCCCCGGACAGTTCATCCTGACAGGCTCCGCGAACATTCTGGCCGGCCTCAAGATTTCCGACTCCCTGGCCGGCCGCATGGAGCTTTTTGACCTGTGGCCACTCTCCCGCGCGGAAATCAGCGGATCAAGGACGAACATCGTGGATGCCTTGTTCGCTTCGGACCTGGCCTGGCCCGCGTCCGGAAACACGGACATCTTCGAAGCCGTGACCACGGGCGGTTACCCGGAGGTCTTGAGCCGTGGCAGCGAAAAGCGCAGGCAGGCCTGGTTCGCGGCCTACATCACCACCATCGTGGAGCGGGACGTGCGCGACCTGTCCAACATCCAGGATCTGACCGCGATGCCCCGCCTGCTCCAGCTTCTCGCCTCCCGCACCGGGCAGCTCCTGTCCTATGCCGACATTTCGCGCGGCCTGACCATCCCCCAGACCACCCTCAAACGCTACATGGCCCTGCTGGAGGCCACGTTCCTCGTTCACGAGCTTCCGGCCTGGGCCGTGAATATCGGAAAACGCGTAACCAAGGCCCCCAAGCTCATGTTCACGGACACGGGCCTGGCTGCGCATCTTTCCGGCCTGAGCCTGGACCGTTTGACGCAGGACCGCCCGGCCTTTGGGCACCTGCTGGAGAATTACGTCGTCTCCGAAATCGCAAAACACGCGTCATGGTCAGAGGTTCGTGTTCTGCTGAGCCATTTTCGCGCGCATACGGGCCAGGAGGTCGACCTTATTCTGGAAGACGCGACCGGCCGCATTGTCGGGGTGGAGATCAAGGCCTCGGCCACACCCACGCCCGCCGATTTCAAGGGTCTCAAACTCCTGGCCGAGTCGTGCCCCGGCAAATTCAAACACGGCATTGTCCTGCACCTGGGCGCAGGCTGCATACCTTTTGGCGGCAACCTCCATGCCCTGCCCATCGGGGGCATTTGACGCGCCCGAAAGACCCAAGCACGAATTGAAACCCATTCCCTGCCCAACGCATAACTCAAGACAGGAACCCATATGAACTCTCAGCCTATCCAGCAACTCCTCATCAAGAACATCTTTGAGGCCCCGATCCAGGACCATCCGGATCAGGAGATCGTCTACGCAGGCACCCTGCGCTTCACCTACGCCCAATTCCGGGAGCGCGTGGCCCGGCTCGCGGCCATGCTCATGGCCCAGGGCGTGAAGGCCGGCGACACCGTGGCCGTCATGGACTACGACAGCCATCGCTACCTGGAATGTTATTTCGCCGTCCCCATGATCGGCGCGGTTCTACACACCATCAACATCCGCCTCTCGCCAGAGCAGATGGTCTATACCATCGGCCACGCCGAGGATGACATCATCCTCGTCAACGGCGATTTCCTGCCTCTTTTGGAACAGATCCGGGGCCGCCTCGACACGGTGGAAAAATTCATCCTCCTGACGGACGCCGAGCAGGCTCCTGCCACCTCCCTGCCCCTGGCCGGGGAATATGAAAAACTCCTGGCCGCAGCCGAGCCTTTGGCCGACTTCCCGGACTTCGACGAGAACACCCGCGCCACGACCTTCTACACCACGGGCACCACCGGACTGCCCAAGGGCGTGTTCTTCAGCCACCGCCAACTCGTTCTGCACACCCTGGCCGGAGTCGCGGCGCTGGGCTCAAGCGCGACCCAGGGGCGCTTCCACCGCGAAGACGTGTACATGCCCATCACTCCCATGTTCCACGTCCACGCCTGGGGCATTCCGTACATGGCCACCATGCTCGGCGTGAAGCAGGTCTACCCCGGCAAATACATCCCCGAGGCCCTGGCCCGCCTCATCGCCACCGAGAAAGTCACCTTCAGCCATTGCGTGCCGACCATCCTGCACATGCTCCTGAGCGACCCCAAATGCGCGCCCTTCGACCTGGCGGGCTGGAAGGTGGTCATCGGCGGCGCGGCCATGCCCAAGGCGGTCTGCGCCACGGCCTTGGACCGGGGCATCGACGTCTTCACGGGCTACGGCATGTCCGAGACCTGCCCCATCCTGAGCCTGGCGCACCTCTCCGACGCCGAACTGACCCTTGACCACGAGACGCAGATCGCCCTGCGCACCCGCACGGGCAAGGCCCTGCCCATGGTCCGCCTGCGTCTGGTGGACGACCAGGGAGAACCGGTTCCAAACGACGACAGGACTCCTGGAGCCTTGCAGGTCCGCGCCCCCTGGCTGACCGCGTCCTATCTCAAGGACGAGAGCAACTCCAAAAAACTGTGGACCGACGGCTGGCTGAACACCGGCGATGTGGCCTGTCGCAACGCCGAGGGCAGCCTGCGCATCACGGACCGCACCAAGGACGTGATCAAGGTCGGCGGGGAGTGGGTCAGTTCCCTGGAGATGGAAGACATCATCCTCCAGCACCCTGACGTTGCCGAAGCCGCGGTCATCGGCAAGCCCGACCTGCGCTGGGGCGAGACCCCGCTGGCCCTGGTCGTGCCCAGGAAAGGCGCGGCCCCGCAGGAAAAGGAGATCACCCAGCACGTGAAGAGTTTCGTGGACAAAGGCGTGCTGCCCAAAGAGGCCATCCTGCTCAAGGCCCGGCTGGTCGAGGCCATCGCCAAGACCAGCGTCGGCAAGATCAGCAAGGTGACCATGCGCGAGCTGTATCTGAAAGACGGCGAGGAATAGACAGGCTTCACCGAACACGCGGACAACAAAGGCCTTCCCGCAACTGTGCGGGAAAGCCTTTGTTTGGTAGAGCAACACGTAACACGCATCAGGGAATCAAACATGAAAAAAGCAAATCGCGCCCTCGTCGTCATCGACCTGCAAAACGACTACTTTCCCGAAGGAAAATTTCCCCTGTGGAACGCCGAAAGCACGCTGGCCAACGTTCAGAATGCCATCAAAAAGGCGATCTCAAACGACATCCCGGTCATCCTCGTTCAGCACGTCGCAAGCGGCAAAGCGGGAGCCGCACCCTTCTTCAATGCGGGAACGCCTGGAGTAGCATTGCATCCCGGCATTCTTGAAGTTGCGAAAGACGCGAAAATCGTCATCAAGAAATTCGCGGACAGCTTTCTTGAGACCAATCTTGAAAACGTGCTTGATGAGGGAAAAATCGACGAGATACTCTTGTGCGGGATGATGACCCAGAACTGCGTCACCCACACGGCGATCTCAAAGACGGCGGAAAAATACAAGATCTCCATCCTGGCGGACTGCTGCACCACGGTCAGCGAGATGATTCACAAGATCGCCTTGAATGGCCTGGCCCCGCGAGTGACGCTGACATCGTCCACGGACGCGCTCTAGGCTGCGACGGGAGGGGAGCCGTCCCCCTCGGACAGGCCTTAGGGACAGCTGGCGCATTCCCAGACCGACGCCACCACATCCCGCACGGCCCCCAAAACAGGTTGGGCCTTTCGGGCTTCCCGGCATACGAAGGACAGCGGCAGGCCCAACCGCTCTCCAGGCCAGACTGCGAACCGCCCGCGCTCCCGGCCGGCAAGCGCCTCGTCCTCGCGCATGAGGGTCACGCCTTCTCCGGCAAGGACCAGGGCGCGCAGAATGCTTTCGTGATCGGCCTCGATGCGTTTCTGCGGGTGCTGGCCGAGCTCGGAGAATTTCCGGTCCAGGATGTCCAGGAAAGGGCAATTATGAGCCATCCAGATCCAGGGCATGGCCGCGATCTCCGGCCATCCGACGCTCTCCATCCGCGCGGCCCATGCGGCCGGGCCCACGACGCGAAAGGGAACCTGGGCCAGGACCGTCGCCAGCAGGCCCTCCTCCGCAATCTCGCCGTACGCGAAACCCGCATCCAGCACGCCCCGACGCACATCGCGCACGATTTCCCAGGAATTGGAATTGACCAGCGACATGGTGATGCCGGGATACTCCGCGCGCATCAGGGCCGAGATCTCGACCAGGCGAATGAAGACCGAGTCCGTGTTGATGCCGAGGGTAACCTGGCCGTTCAACTCGCCGCTCATGTTCCTAGCCTCGCCAAGCAGTGACTCGGCTTCGCCCAGGATGCGCCGGACGCGGCCCAGAAGCCTCTCGCCTTCCCTGGACAGGGTCATGCCCTTGGGCGTGCGGTGAAAGAGGGCAACGCCAAGCTCACCCTCCAGCGCCTTGATGTGGCTGCTGACCGCCGGCTGACTGACAAAAAGGCGCTCGGCCGCGCGGGTCAGATGATTCTCTTCGGCCACGGCCACAAAAGTCCGCAGATGGTGCAAATCCATGTTTTCTCCATAACGAAATCAGAACGGCATCATCACATAAAGACATTGGATTGAAAACAACGTCCGGTGGTACCTCCGCACGCATCAACCAAGGAGGACCTCATGGACATGACTCGACTGGCAAGCATGCTGCGCTATTTCCTGATCCCCGAAGACAGCATCCTGACCCGGCCCGAAGCGCAATGCTTCGCGGGCAGAGCGGCATCGACATTGAAGACAGTGATCTGGATCGCCCTGGCCCTCGGGCTCGGCTTTCTGCTGGCCCGGCTGCACTGACCGCCAGCGCCCACCGGAATTAAGCAATTCCGGCATGGTCCGCCAGAAGCACAGTTTCATGACACACCAAAAATGCGGTTTCCCGGAAAACAAAAATTTCAGTTCATCAAAACCCTTCATGGAGGTAGTGTGCCCCAACACGTTCCAAGGAGGAAAGCATGAAAGCGCAACTCTTGCAAACATACGGGAATACGCCCGATTTTCGGCTGGCGGAGGTCGACGTTCCCGCAGTCAAGCCCGGTCATGTGCTGGTGCGCGTGGCCGCGAGCAGCGTGAACCCCATCGACATCAAGATCCGAAAGATGAAACCGGCCTTCGCCCCGGCGCTGCCCGCCATTCTGGGCATGGACATGGCCGGGACGATCGAGGCCGTGGGCGCGGGCGTAAACGGCCTCAGACCCGGCGACGAGGTTTTCGGCTGCGCGGGAGGCCTTGCGGACATGCCCGGGGCCCTGGCTGAATACATGCTGGCCGACGCGAGGCTCCTGGCCCTCAAACCGGGGAACCTGACCATGGCGCAGGCGGCGGCGCTGCCGCTGGTGACCATCACGGCCTGGGACGCGCTCTTCGACCGCGCCCGGATCAAGGCCGGACAGTTCGTGCTGATCCATGCGGGCACGGGCGGGGTGGGACATGTGGCCGTGCAACTGGCCAAGTCCTGCGGAGCCCGCGTGGCCACGACCGTGTCCACGGCGGACAAGGCCAAGCTTGCCCGGTCGCTGGGCGCGGACGAAATCATCAACTACCGCGAGGAAAAGCCCGAGGATTATGTCGCAAGGCTTACCGGCGGGCGAGGTTTCGATGTCGTCTTCGACACCGTGGGCGGAGCCAACCTGGACGCGTCGTTCCTGGCTGCCGCACAGGACGGGGCTGTCGTCTCCACCAACACCCGCTCCACCCATGACCTGTCCCCCCTGCACGCCAAGGCCCTGACCCTGTCGGTGGTCTTCATGCTCCTGCCGCTCGTCACCGGCCAGGGCCGCGAGCGCCACGGCGAGATCATGGCCCGGGCCGCCGCGCTGGCCCAAGATGGCAGGCTCGGGCCGCATGTGGACAGGATATTTTCGCTGGAGGACATCGCAAAGGCCCACGAATTTCTGGACGGCGGACGGGCCGTGGGCAAGGTCGTGATCGAGGTCGCGTGATCCGGACCGGCACTGCCCGGTCCGGAGCGTCCGGGGGCGCCTCCGAGTTGCCCGGCGGAGGATCGTGATTATTTGAGTGCGGTCGGCATTTTTCGCCATGCCATCAAAGTCACCGGAGTAGAACATGCACCGCGCCACCGCCATCGATCCTGACCGTTTTTCATCCCACCGGGGAGTGAACCGCTTTCAGACCCTGCTTCTGCTCGGCCTCATGACAGGCTACGCAGGGTTTGTCGGCTGGCTGCTTTGGGGAGTGGACGGACTGTGGTTCGTTCCGGTCTGGGGAGCGGTGCTGCTTTTCCTTTCGCCGCGACTCTCGGCGCGCTGGGTGCTCAAGATGTACAAGGCCCGGCCCGTTGCTCCGGACCAGGCCCCCCAGTACCATCAGGCGCTCCAGGTCCTGGCTGGCCGGGCGCACCTTCCGGCGCCACCCAGCCTGTGGTGGGTGCCAAGCCCGACGGTCAACGCCTTTGCCGTCGGCCGCCGGGACGCCTCGGCCATCGCGGTGACCGACGGGCTGCTGCGCAGCCTCTCCCCGCGCGAACTGATCGCGGTCCTGGCCCACGAAACCGCGCACATCGCCCACGGCGACCTCTTGGTCATGAATCTGGCCGACGTCATCTCGCGCCTGACTTCGGCCATGAGCTTCGTGGGCCTCGTGTTCATCTTTCTGGCCCTGCCCCAGGCCCTGGCCGGCGGCGAGGTGGAGTGGTGGCCCCTCTTTCTGCTGGCGATAGCCCCGCAAGTGAACCTGTTGGCCCAACTCGGCCTCTCCCGCACCCGCGAATTCGACGCGGATCTGACCGCAGCCCGGCTCATCGACGACCCGCAGGCCATGGCTTCGGCCCTGGTCAAGCTGGAAAGGATCGAGCAAGGATTCCTGCGCCGCTTCTTCTTTCCCGGTCAGGGCATGCCCATGCCGTCCTGGCTGCGCACGCACCCCACCAACGCCGAACGCGTCCAGCGCCTGATGGATCTGCAACGTGGCCCGTCCGAACCGTGGTCCGGCCATTTCGACTTCGATCCGCCGTCCTTCCCGCACGTCCGGATACGCCAACGCCCCCGAGGGGGCTGGTGGGGTTATTGGTACTGAGACCGCGCCGTTTATCTCATCTCGACCGCACAAAGTCCTCGAACATGACCCGGTAGTCGTTCAAAACCCCGGACGGCAGCCAGCGCTCGATGGCCGCACGATATTCCGGCGTTCCGCGATGCCGGAGCAGAATCTCGTTGACGCGTTCGATCATGGCCGTGCCCCAGGCGGTGCGGGGGGCTGCGACGCGGCCCTGTATGGGCACCATGCTCTCGCGCAGGGGCACGGTGGCGATGCGCCCTTCCCCGCCCTTGATGCGCATGGCATACGTCGCCTCGAAAGGATAGGCGAGAACACCGTCCACCCGCCCCAGAAGAAGCATGTCCAGCAGATTGCCGGAAAGATTGGAGCCGGGATTGACGACCACGCGGGACAGGTCGGGCGACGACAGCAGCACGGAGTCAACCTCCGGGCCGTACGATCTGTCGGCGGCCACGCCCAGATGTTTCCAGGCGATGAAGTCACGCAGGCTGACGTGACCGCCGAGCCCCAGGGACTCCTGCTCTCCGGCCCTGACCACGAGGCAGACCGGCGGCACCATGACGCAGGGCACGGAATACTGCATCACCCGGTCGCGTAGCGGATTGGGAATGATGCCCACGGCCAGGACATTTCGGCCGCTCTCCATCCAGTTCAGGGTCCGGCTCAGATTCGCGGTGATCAGCGTGTGCTTGAAAGCGGGCAGCTCGCGGCGCATCAGATCGTGAATCATGTCCGAGACGCCCTGACCGGCATAGGGACCATTGGTGATGCGCAAAGGGGGGAACTCGGCATGCATCCACGTCACTTCATCGCGTGGTTGCGCCATGGCGACACAAGGCAGGCAGACGAACAAAAAAAGCAGAAGAGTTCTGAATGAATTCGACAACATAGTGCGACTGTAAGACAAACCTCATAAAACAGCAACATCCGAGCCCGTTGTCTGACAAAGAATCGGCACGCGCACTTTCATGCGCGTCTTCGGCGTTCAGGGGGTCGCAAACGCCACATTTTCCCTTTATTCCCACCCAAGTCGGGCTTATGCTCCCGCCAAAAAGAAGGAGGAGAAATGTCGCACCATTCGCACCGTTCAGGCTATTCCGAACTGACCGACCGGCTGAACCGCTGCCCTCAAGGGGCTCCACCCTCCGAATCCCTGCACAAAATCCTGAAAATCCTCTTCACCGAGCGCGAAGCCGAACTCATCGCCCTGCTGCCCATCCGCCCTTTCACCGTCGAAAAGGCGGCCGACGTCTGGAAGATGGACCCGGTCCAGACCAGGAGCATCCTCGAAGACCTGGCCGGGCGGGCCATGCTCGTGGACATCGAAGGCGAGGATGGGCGGACGACCTATGTCCTGCCTCCGCCCATGGCCGGTTTCTTCGAATTCTCCATGATGCGCACGCGCGGCGACATCGACCAGAAAGCCCTGGGCGAGCTGTTTTACCAGTACCTGAACGTGGAGGAGGATTTCATCAAGGCCCTTTTCACCGACGGCGAGACGCAGCTTGGCCGCGTCTTCGTACAGGAGCCCATGCTCTCGCGGGAAAACGCCGTGCACGTCCTCGATTACGAGCGGGCCAGCGAGGTCATCCGCTCCGCCTCCCACCGCGCCATCAGCACCTGCTACTGCCGGCACAAGATGGAGCACGTGGGCAGGGACTGCGACGCTCCCAAGGACATCTGCATGACCTTCAACACCTCGGCGGCGTCCCTTTCGCGCCACGGCCACGCCAGGCCCGTGGACACCGCCGAGTGCCTGGACCTGCTCGACCTGGCCCAGGAGCACGGGCTGGTGCAGTTCGGGGAAAACGTGCGCGAGCGCGTCAACTTCATCTGCAACTGCTGCGGCTGCTGCTGCGAGGCCATGATCGCGGCCCGCAAATTCGGCAACCTGCACCCCGTGCACACCACCAACTTTCTGCCGACGGTGGACGAGGACCTGTGCAACGGCTGCGGCAAATGCGCGAGCGCCTGCCCGGTGGAGGCCATGGGAGTGGTCTCGGCCAACGATCCCCGGAAGCCCAAACGCAAGAAGGCACGAGTGGACGAGAACGTCTGCCTGGGCTGCGGGGTCTGCGTGCGGGCCTGTCCGGACAAGGCGCTGAGCCTCGAATCACGTGAAAAGCGGGTCATCACTCCGCTCAATTCCGTGCACCGCACCGTGGTCATGGCCCTGGAGCGCGGCAAGCTGCAAAACCTCATCTTCGACAACCGCGTGCTCTGGAACCACCGCGCCCTGGCCGCCGTGCTGGGCGTGATCCTCAAGCTTGCGCCCGTGAAGCAGGCCATGGCCACGACGCAGGTCAAATCGCGGTTCATGGAGTATCTGGTGCGGAAGTTTCCGGTCTAGAAGGCCTGTTCAGAGCATGCCGAGCACGAGATACAGGCACAGCATGACACCCATGAATCCCACCACGGCGTTGATGGCCATGGCCGCCTTGGTATTGTAGCCGGCGGGAATGTCCATCTCGTGCAGGGTGTCCAGGAAGTGCCTGTGCTGCAGCACCGAATAGATCTCGATGAAGGCGCCGAGGAGAATGAACCCGATGCCGCCGACAAAGGACAAATGGCGCTGGGCCCCGAGCACGCCCTGCACGCCGAGAAGCTGCATATAGAGGCCGAAGCGCTCCACCACAAAGCCAAAGGCCATGAGGGAGATACCCGTCCTGTTCCAAGCGAAGAGAGTTCGTTCTGCGGCGAAGAGTACGCGAGGGTCCGTCTGCCCGGTCATGATGTCCTCCTTGTCGGCGACGGCCCGCTACATGGCCCCGCGCCCCAGGTTCACGCCCGTGGCCTCGGCCGCGCGGATGAGCTGATGGTCCACCGGAACTGTGCGGCACAACCCCGCCAGTTCCGAGAGAGGCACGAGCACGATGTCCGGGGTTTTGAGGGCCACCATGGTCCCGAAGTCCCCGCGCGCCGCCGCGTCCACGGCCGCCGCGCCCAGCCGCGTGCCCAGCACCCGGTCGAAGGCCGTGGGCGATCCGCCGCGCTGGATGTGACCCAGGACGGTGGTGCGCACTTCCAGCGGAATCCTGTCCCGGATCTGATTGGCCAGATGGAAACCGATGCCGCCCAGCTGTTCCACGCCCTGCAGCCGGGCCGTGGCCGAGCCCTGGGTGATGCGCTCCCCGCCTTCCTCGCGGGCCCCTTCCGCGACCATGATGATGCTGAACGGACTCTTGCCGCGAATGCGGTGCTGAATCTTGGCCACCACGTTATCCAGGTTGTAGGGTATCTCGGGGATGAGGATGATGTGCGCGCCGCCGGCCAGCCCCGCCTCCAGGGCGATCCATCCGGCGTTGCGGCCCATGACCTCGAGAATCATGACCCGGTCGTGGCTGCGCCCCGTCGTGTGCAGACGGTCCATGGCGTCGCAGGCCACCTGCACGGCGGTCTGGAAGCCGAAGGTGTAGTCCGTGCCTTCGAGGTCGTTGTCGATGGTTTTGGGGATGCCGACCACGGGCATGCCCATCCGCTGAAACTTGTGCGCCAGTTCCAGGGTGCCCTCGCCGCCGACCACGAAAAGGCAGTCCAGGCCCAGCGACGCGAACGTGTCCATGGCCTGCGCGGAAAGGTCGCTGACCGTGATCTGCCCTTCTTCGTCGAACTCGCGGTAGGCGAAGGGATTGCCCTTGTTGGTGGTGCCCAGGATCGTTCCGCCCAGGGTCAGGATATCCTTGGTGTTGGAGGTGGTCAGCCGCATGGTCCGACCGAAGATGAGGCCGTCGAACCCGTTCTCGAGCCCCAGCACTTCAGCCCCGTACTGTATGATGGCCGTCCGGGTCACGGCCCGGATCACGGCGTTGAGGCCGGAGCAGTCGCCCCCGCCGGTCAGAATGCCAACTCGCTTCAAAGCCATAGCTCCTCCTGGAAGATGCGATGAACACATGGGACGAATTCCTACATCGGGGTGCCCCAGGCGTCCATCCCCAGGTCCGGAACAGTTAGCGCGGGATCGGGGTGTCGAATGCCGAGGCAGGCCGGATAAACGCCTACGCGTCGACGGCGGAGCGCAGCCGGTTCACGCGGGCCTGCGTGACCAGTTCGCGAAACAGGGCGCGCTGTCCTGGCAGGTAGAGCAGGAATTCGGGATGCCACTGCACACCGAGCAGGAAGTTCCGGGATGGGTCCTCTATGGCCTGGACAATACCGTCGAGATCGCGACCTGTGACCTGAAGCCCCTCGCCGACACGGTCGATGCCCTGGTTGTGCAGGCTGTTGATGCGGAAGCAGCCTGGGCCGAGCAGCCTTTTGAGCACGCCGGGGGCATGGTCGCGGTCATCAACGACGCACAACGTCTTGAGCGGCAGCACCGTCCAGCGGTTGGAGGTTTTGCGACGCTGCGCGCGCAATTCCTGGTGCAACGTGCCGCCGCGGCAGACATTGAGCAATTGCGCGCCTCGGCAGATTCCGAGCAGGGGCAGGCCGCGCTTCAGCGCGTCGCCGATGACGGCGGTCTCCAGGGCGTCGCGCGCGGTGTCGTAGTTGGGCTCGACTTCCGGTTCCGCCGCGTAAAGCACCGGCTCCACATCGTGCCCGCCGGTCACCACCACGCCGTGATAGCGATGACCACGCCGCTCGTCGCCTGGACGCAACTGGAGCGGTCGCCCCCCATGGAGCCACACGGCCAGCGCCACCAGCGCCCTGGGGCCGACGGCCCCTCTTCGCGGCCCGGTGATGGCGATTAGCGGTCGATCCATTCTCTTTCCACGGTCGCGGCCCAGTCGCCGAACATGCGTTCGAGGGGGCTGTCGAGATGGCGCGAATACGCCGCGCAGCATGCTTCCAGACGGCTTTCGTCGGCGGCCAGGCGCTCCACCTCCACCCAATCGTTCCAGGCCAGAAAAAGTCCCCACTCAGGCCGATGGATTTCGCAATCAGGCAGCCGGTAATGGAAGGTGGGGCGCGCCTTTATCAGAACGTCGTCGGCTTTCGCGCGCACGCGCCGCTCGTCGAGAAACATGAACAGCGGAAGCATGTCGAGGGCGCGATTGCGGGTCGGATTGGCGTCCAGGTAGTCGTCGATCAGCCGCGCCAGATCGGGCCGGTAATCCGCCGCGATGACCTTCCTCACATAGTCGATGGGAAAGGGGTCGATGTAGCTGGTCACCCGGCGCGAAATATCGATGTCGGCGCGGACGAAAAGCCAATCGTAGAGACAGAGAAAAGCCTTGAGGCACAACGCGATGAACCCGGGGTCATGGCTTGGCAGTTCCGGGTTGAACTGCATTCCGAACGCGTTGACGAGGCTGTCCGAGGAGCCCTTGGCGCCTGCCAGGCGCAGGGTGTCGATGAGCGCCTCCACCTCGTTCAAACGGTCAAACGGCAGCGGCGGGCTGATGATCTCGTGCGGCACCAGCGACTTGGCGGCCCAGGCCAGCACGTCCTCGGCAGTCTGGGCCAGGTCCGTTTCGCGGGGATCGGTGGACCTGGGCTCGCGCCCGAGCCGCTTGAGCAGGTCGAAATCGAGTTCAACCCCCCAATCACCGGCCGGATCGCCCTTCAGAACGCGCTCGTAGCGCCCTGTGACCCGCACCTCAAGCCCAAAAAATGCCGCGACCCGCTCGGCGAGCTCCCCCAGTTCGAGCCCGCTTATCTCCAACTCGACCCCGACCCGGCGCATCTTGCCCTGCGCGTTTGTCCGCCATGGCGGTTGCTTGAGTCGCGTCTTTTGGTTCCGCATGCGCTCTCCTCCACCGCCAGCCCAAGCCGGCGTCGCTTCGAGGTTGCCGAAAAACGTCGCCGGGACGTCAGAGGCGAAATGTCACCGCGTCGGTCACGCCCCGCCGCACCAGAGACAGCACGTGTGCTTGCCCGAACATTTGGAATCGTAGAGCGCTATGTCGGCCTTCTTGAACAGCGACCCGAAATCCTCGTCGTCGGATGAAGTCGCCGCGATGCCGATGCTCACCGAAAGATCCGGGTGTATGGAGAATTTTCCAAGCTCCGCAATGATTGTCCCGGCGCTGAGCTGTGCCGTTTCGAGCATGCTTTCTCCGGCACGTTTCGCTCCGGGAAACAGCACGGCGAACTCATCGCCCCCCAAACGGAAAATGTTTTCCTGGTCAAAATTATTCCGCAGTATGTCCGCGAACGCGACAAGTATCCTGTCCCCTTCATCATGGCCGTACTGGTCGTTGATCTGCTTGAAATTATCAAGGTCGGCCAGCAGCAACGCCGTCCCGGACTTGCAAGGGGTCTTTCGCAAAAAATCATGCAGTTTGCGACGATTGTTCAGCTTTGTCAGATAATCCGTGTTGGCTTCGGAAATGAGCTTGTGCGTCTGATGGTATTCTTTGGTGACATCAAAAAACAAATAGATGTACCCGGCGAATTCGCCAAACACATCCAGCAATCTTTCCTGTCGTATATTGAAAATCCGTTCAGCGGCGAAAAGAAACACGCCGTCCCTGGCATCCTCGATCAACCGTTGGTCCGGCGCATGACCGTCCGCAAAGGATTTGAGCAGCGCATCGAAGTTTTTCCCGTGCAAACCCCGGGATTGAGCCGAAAACAAGGCCAGAGACTTCCGGTTCACCCCCGTGACCCGCTGATCCCTGTCGGTGGCGATCACGCCGAAGGGCAGGCTCTCGAAGAGGATGTTCATCTCTATCTGAAGGTTCTGCAGATCCGTGACGTCACGTGCGACCCCGACCGTGCCCAGCACCCGCCCGTCGCGATCGAACAGAGGCGATTTGTAGGTCTTGAATTTGCGCATGGAGTCTTTGATCTTGACCGTCTCGTCGAAGAGGCGGTTCCTCTTTTCCCGAAGCACGATCTCCTCCGACTCGAGACAGACATATTCCCCCTTGGCGTATTCGTCGGGTTCGATGTCCCAGATGTAGTAGTGGCCACGGCCCTGGACATCTTTCTTGGTTTTGCCGACTGCCTCGCAAAAACTTTTGTTCACCCGCAAATGAGCTCCACGGGCATCCTTGAACCATATGAGATCAGGCAGGCTGTCAATGAGCGTATCGAGATATTTTTCCGTCAGGCAGGAGTCTTCATCCTTTTTTATGCGCGAAACGATCCTGCCAAACAGAAAAGCGATCTTGTCCACGTCCAGCGGCTTGGCCCACAATTCATCATAATATTCATAAGTTTCGGAACACATGTCAAAGTCATGCATATCCGCGCACACAACGAAAATCGATCCGCTTTCTTTCAGGCCGTGTATTTCACGGATTATCTCAGGGTGTAATTCCGTATCCAGAATGAGTATTTGACAATTCTTCAATGCATCGGAATCAGGAATCCGAGATGTGCGAATTTCATACTCAAGATTTGGCAGCGGATCGACGCGCTTCAATGCGTTTTCGATAAACAAATCATCGGAAAATATACATACTCTGACGAAACGGTGATACATAGAAACAAGTCTCCAACTACACGATATGACAAACAAAGCGGAGAACGCATCTCAGGCGTCACCCCTTGTCGGACGCGGGCTCCGGAAATGGAGCCGAGGTCGTTGCTCCGACGCTTCTCAGAAATTTCCCAAGGGGCAGATCCTGCTCGAGAATGTGCTCCAAAAGCCAGACCCGCAGTCGGTCGGTCAGGAAAAGCGATCCCTCCTTGAAGAGTTCGGGCTCCATCTCGCGCAATTCCCGCAGCAGGAGCCGGTGCTTTTCATCATGGGCCTTGCGCCCGGAATACGCATGCCGCGCCATGAGTTCATGCTCGGTCGCGAAATGGCGCTCCGTGGACGCCCGCAGTTCATGGAAAAGCTCCATGACCCCGGCCTGCTCCTGCCCGTCCCGCAAGGCCTTGGAAAGACTGCCGACCAAGGCCGCGAGTTCGAGGTGCTGGGAGTCGATGACGCTCACCCCCACGAGGTATTCGTCGCCGAAGCAGACGCCGTCGTGGCCGAAGCCGTCTCCCGAGGCGACGGTGAAGCAGTTCTTCCCCTTTTTCTTGCTCTGGTACATGGCCATGTCCGCCGCCACGAGCACGTCGTCCACGCAGGTGCCGTTGTCCGGCCACAGGCTGATGCCGATGCTGGCGCCGACCCGGGCCGTATTCCCCTGGCCCAGGGGAATGTCCTCCCCCACCGCCGTCAGGACTTTCCGGGCCACCGTGGTGGCGTCATCCAACGAGCCCACCTCGTGCAGGAGCATGACGAATTCGTCCCCTCCCAGCCGGGCCACGGTGTCGGCTTGGCGAACCAGCCCCGAAAGCCTCTTTGCCACGGTCTGCAGAACCTTGTCTCCGGCGTCGTGGCCACGAGTGTCGTTGATGTCCTTGAATCCGTCCAGATCGATAAACATGACGGCCGCTTTCTTGTGCCCGCGCCGGGCAGCGGCGAGAACCTGCTTCAGGCGATCGAAGAAGAGCACTCGATTGGGAAGCCCGGTCAGACGATCGTGATAGGCCATCATCTGCAGCTGGGCGTTTTCGGCCACGCGTTCGGTCACATCCAGAGCGGCGATAAAGAGCAGGTCCTGCCACGCGGCCAAAGACCATTCCAGATACCGGTACTGACCGTCCTTGCGCCTGAAGCGGGCTATGAGGCTCCGGGCCTTGTCCCCGCCCCGCAGTTCCTCGATGGCCGATACCGCAAGTCCCCTGTCTTCCGGGTGAAAATAGTCGAACAAGGGTGCGTCGCCAAAGTCCGCCATCCCGTATCCCAGTTCGCTCTTCCAGGACGGATTGAGCCTCCGGCACACTCCGTCCAAGGTCGCGATGCCCAGGAGGTTCGGCGTGATCTCGAAAAAGGTGGTCAACTGCGCGTTCAGGTCCCGCAACTGCCCTTCGGCCCTTTCGGTTTCACGGGACGCCGCCCGGCGGGCGCGTTGCGTCATGTGCAGCACGGCGCCGCCGAAGGCGATCATGAGCACGTAGACCACGAGGTGGTATGTGGCATACCCGCGCCAATCCGCGTTCAGGCTGTCCAGGTTGCGACCGATGGCGACAACGAGGGGATGATTCATGCGCAGCGTTCCGGGCCGGACGGTATGGAGCGCGACCAAGGCCTGCTCGCCGTTCGCCTGGACGGTGTCCATGAAGAACGAGGAGCTCCCGCCTCCTTGCATGTGCCTCGCAAAAAGCGTTCCCGAGCGGGCCAGGTTGACGCCTTTCGATTCACGGCCATCGGGTTCCCAAACAAAGATGGTTCCCTGGCCATGCGCCAGGGCGGTCCATGTCCGCGGCGTGTCGCGCAGGGCGTTCAGGGTCAGTCTGAAATCCTGGGGATCGAGAGAAACAAGGACAACTCCGGCAAATTCGCCATCGGGCCCGACAACGACCTTGGACACGGCGATAAGCCAGTCTCCGGACGTGCTTTCGAACGGCGGGCTGACATAAAACGTGTCGGGATCAGGGTTGGCTGCCGGAACGCGGAAATAATCGCGGTAAGCGAATGATTGCCCTATGAAGTGCTCCTGGTTCGAAGCGATGACCGTTCCATGGGCGTCGAAGACGGAAACCGTGCGCACGCTGGTCATGGCGCTGGCCAGGATGCGTAGGCGATCCTTGACGAAGAGTTTCCCGTAATCGCTGTGTTCCCATCCCGGCTCCAGACTCGCGCGGATATTGTCGAGGGTGACGCGGATCTTGCCCAACTGGTCGCCGATCATAGTCTCGGCTATCGCCGCCGCGCGAACGAGCCGGTCCTTCTCGCGGTCCATGACGAGTTCATGCCTGAAATACACCATGTACGCGAACATCACCCCGAGCACGAACGACGCGGCGGCGAAAAGCAGCCATTCCTGGCTGTAGCTTCGTAAAAAATCGCGTGGAGTCTTTCCCATGTTCATTGGAGATCAGGTGTCGCGTTCGTGACATTTTATCGGTCGGCATTTTCCGAACGCCACAATATTGCGAAGCAGCGAAGAGGATGCGCCGCCGCGTTTGCTCCCCTCCGTCAGGCCCGCCCGTCAGGAAGGCGCATCGAGCCGAATTCAGAATGAAGAATGTTATGCCGTCGCGGGAGCAATGTCTCACCCTGAGGCAAAACATACAAAATACTACAAAAAACGTAGTACATAGGCAATACTAAAAATCATTACTAAACACTACATCGCTGGCGATTTCTGTCGGGCCGAAAACAGGAGCATGGTCTTTTCCGTCCAGACCCGCCCTGTTCAAAACAAAAAGAGCCCGCCGGGGTCACCGGACAGGCCTTGTCATTTGGGTCAGGTACCGAGGTTGCGTTCTCAGGCTCTCAGCCCTCGGACGTGGTCGGGTCGATGATGGTCTTGACCTCGCTCACGCTGTTGGCCGGGAAGCCTCCCTTGGTGGCGTGCTCGCGCACGGCCGCTTCGCTTGGGGCGATGTAGACGCAATAAATCTTGTCCGGGGTCACGAAACTCTCCACCCACTGGATGGACGGCCCCATTTCCTTGAGCACGCCGCAGGAATGCCGGGCGATGCCTTGCAGGGTTTCGGCGCTCATGGCGCCCGCGCCGGGGATCTCGCGTTCGATGATGTACTTCGGCATACAGTCTCCTCTGGGTTGAAAGTCCGTGTCGCATGGAAGGCGTTCTGAAAAAAAGCCCCCTGCGGGCCATACAAGAATGCGGCCAAAAGCACGCCAGATCCGAAAACCGGCCCACCGCCCGCATGTCCGGGTCGCCCTCGCGCTCTTCGCGCAGCGCGAGGGTGCGCATGAGGCCTTTTGCCTGTATCCATATCGACCAGCTTCCGCGACCTCGACTGTATCATAAAGAACCACGCAGAACAGCCAGGCCCTTCATGCCGGAATCAAATCCCTCATTCCAGCGCCTGATCCAGATCCGCCAGGATATCGTCGATGTGTTCGATGCCCACGGAAAACCGGACCAGATCCGGGGTGATGCCCCCTGCCGCCTGCTCCGCTTCCGAGAGCTGGGAATGGGTGGTGCTGGCCGGGTGGATGGCCAGGCTCTTGGCGTCGCCGACATTGGCCAGGTGCGAGACCAGGCGCAAACGGCCGATGAAGTCCCGCCCGGCCTCAAGGCCGCCCTTGACCCCGAACACGACCATGCCGCCAAAACCGCGCGGGAACATGGTCCGGGCAAGATCGTAGGAGGGGTCGCCCGGCAGGCCGGGGTAGCGCACCCAGGACACCTTGGGGTGTCCGGCCAGGAATTCCGCCGCCTGCAGGGCGTTCTCGCTGTGCCGTTCCATGCGCAGGGCCAGGGTTTCGAGGCCCTGCAGGAAGATCCAGCAGTTGTCGGGCGAAAGGCAGGCGCCAAGGTTGCGCAGGGGCACCAGGCGCATGCGCATGATGAAGGCCAGAGAATTGAGCTCACCCAGGTCATGGGCGTAGCGCAGGCCGTGATAGGACGGGTCGGGCTCGTTGTAGAGGGCGAACTTGGGGTCGGTCCAGTCGAAGCTGCCGCCGTCGATCACCGCCCCGCCGATGGCCGTACCGTGCCCGCCGATCCACTTGGTCAGCGAATGCACGACGATGTCCGCCCCGTATTCCAGCGGCCGGAACAGGTAGGGCGTGGTAAACGTCGCGTCCACGACCAGAGGCAGGTTGTATTCATGGGCGATGGCGGACAGGGCTTCGATGTTGGCCACATCCAGGGCCGGGTTGCCGATGACCTCGGTGAATATGAGCCGGGTGCGCTCGTTTATGGCCGCGCGCACGGCATCCGGATTGTGGATGTCCACGAATCTGGTGGTGATCCCGGCGTCGGGCAGGATGGCGGCGAACATGGTGTGCGTGCCGCCGTAGAGGGTGCTGGACGAGACCAGCTCATCGCCCTGACGGCAGATGTTGATGACCGTGTAGTGGATGGCCGCCGTGCCCGAGGCCAGGGCCAGGGCCGCCTTGCCGCCTTCGAGCCGGGCCAGGCGCGTCTCCAGGACCTCCTGGGTCGGCCCGCCCAGGCGGGTGTAGATGTTGCCCGGCTGGCGCAGGGCGAAGAGGTCGGCGGCGTGATCCGCGTCCTTGAACAGGTAGGCCGAGGTGCGATGCACCGGTACGGCGCGGGAACCTGTGGCGTCGGGGGCATAGCCGCCGTGCAGGGCCGTGGTTTCAAATCGTTGCATGGTTCCTCCTGTCCAGGCGTTGCCGGACGCTGATTTATAAGGCGGTCAGCCTAAAAGCCGCAATATCTCACAGGGACCGTTCATGAGCCGTTCTGGCAAGGCGCGCTTGTGCCCAGCATGGGTAAGCCGATTTTGGCGGGCGCGGTGTAGCCGCCTACATAAGCCCGCCAAAATCGGGGAGCAACGCAGTCCAGAACGGCTCATGAACGGTCCCGGATCATGAAGATTCCGTATGATGCCAACAGATTCGGCCAAAACCGCACCTCGCGCATGCTCCCGTCCCCGGACGGATTCACGGCCAGGGAACGGGTGATGGAAAAGGGCACGGCCCGGGAATAGGCCCGGAAATCCTCCAGGCTCAGCACCCGGATGTTGGGCGTGTTGTACCACTGGTAGGGCAGCTCCGGCGTGACCGGCACGCGCCCCGAAAAGGCCATCTGCAAGCGGATGGGCAGGCAGCAGAAATTGGGAAAGCTGACGATGCCCCGGCGGCCGACCCGAAGCATCTGTTGCAGCAGGGCCGTGGGCTCATAGGCCTGTTGCAGGGTCTGGGACACGACCACGTAGTCGAAAGCCTTGTCCGGAAACCCCGGAAGCTCCGTGTTGATGTCGCCGTGGATGACCGACAGGCCCTGGGCGATGCAGGACACGACCTCGTCCTCGTCGTGCTCGATGCCCAGGCCCTTGACCTCCCTGGTGTCGCGCAGAAAGCGCAAGAGCTTGCCATCGGCGCAGCCAAGATCCAGCACGCGGCTGCCCGGCTCGATCCAGGAAGCCACGACACGCAGGTCGAAACGCAGCTCGTGCCCATCCCCGGCGCAATGCTCAGCAGCCATGCAGTCCTCCCAGAAATCCCCGGATCACGGTTTCCAGCCGCTCGTCCGGCAGCAGAAAGGCGTCGTGTCCCCAGGGGGCGGTGATTTCGCAGAAGCTCACGTCCCGGCCCAAAGTTTTGAGCACATCCACGATCTGCCGGGACTGGTAGGTCGGGTAGAGCCAGTCCGAAGTGAAGGACACCAGCTGAAACCTCGCCCCGGTTCCGGCCAGGGCGCGCCGAGCCGGACTGTCCGGGCTCGCGAGGTCCAGATCGAAATAGTCGGCGGCCTTGGTCACGTAGAGAAAGGCGTTGGCGTCGAAGCGCTCCACGAATTTTTTGCCCTGGTGGTGCAGGTAGCTCTCGACCTGGAAATCACCCTCGAAGTTGAAGGCAAAGGCCCCGCTGCGCAGTTCGCGGCCGAACTTCACGTGCATGGACTCGTCGGAAAGATAGGTGATATGCCCGATCATGCGCGCCACGGCCAGGCCCAGATCCGGGCGCACGCCGTCGTAATAGTCCCCGTTCTTCCAGTTCGGGTCGCTCATGATGGACTGCCGCGCGACCTCGTTGAAGGCGATGGCCTGGGGGGAATGGCGACTGGTGGTGGCCAGGGCCAGAATGCCGTCCATCATGTCCGGATAGCTCGCGGCCCATTGCAGGGTCTGCATCCCGCCCAGGGAGCCGCCGGTCACGGCCAGAAGACGCTCGACGCCAAGGTGGCGGACCAGCTCGCGCTGGGCCCGGACCATGTCGGGAATGGTGACGATGGGAAAATCAAGGCCCCAGTATCGCCCCGTGGCCGGGTTGATGGACGACGGCCCGCAGGAGCCCATGCAGCTGCCGATGACGTTGGAGCAGATCACGAAATAGCGGTCCGTGTCGATGGGCTTGCCCGGGCCCACGTAATGCTCCCACCAGCCGGGCTTGTCGTCGCCTTCGTGATATCCGGCCACGTGGGCGTCGCCGGTCAGGGCGTGGCAGATGAGCACGGCGTTGGACTTCTCGGCGTTCAGCTCGCCGTAGGTCTCGTAGGCCAGGGACACGGGTCCAAGCCCCACCCCGCTGTCCAGGACCATGGGGTGCGGGGGATGGGCGAAGGTGAAGGAACGGGCGCGGACAATGCCGACAGAAGGCTGGGTCATCGAATTCTCCATGATTGAAACGACGCTTCACTGTCTATGAAGCCCCGCCTCCCAGGTCAAGGTCCGCTCTTGGGCTCTGGCCCTCCCGGCTCCGCCGTGGTATGAACCCGAACGCAAACGAAAACATCCTGGAGGCAGTCATGCTCAGATCCGATATCATCGACCAACTCGGCCCCGGCACAGCCTGGGACATGATCATCATCGGCGGCGGAGCCACGGGCCTGGGCTGCGGCGTGGACGCGGCCAGCCGGGGATACAAGACCCTCTTGCTGGAGGAGCGCGACTTTTCCCAGGGCACATCGAGCCGTTCCACCAAACTGGTCCACGGCGGGGTGCGCTACCTGCAACAGGGCAACCTGGCCCTGGTCATGGACGCCCTGCACGAACGCGGCGTGCTGCTCAGAAACGCCCCGCACCTGGTCTACAACCAGGCCTTTGTCGTTCCGGACTACAAATGGTGGGAGCGCCCGTTCTACGGCGTGGGTCTCAAGCTCTACGACATGCTGGCCGGCAAGCTGGGCTTCGGACGCTCGCGCATCCTCTCACGCGCCAAGACCCTGAACATGATCCCCAACCTCGAACCCACGGACCTGCGCGGCGGGGTCATCTACTACGACGGCCAGTTCGACGACTCGCGCCTGGCCATCACCCTGGCCCGGACCATGGCGGACCTGGGCGGGCTGCCCGTCAACCACATGGGCGTCACGGGGCTCATCAAGGACGAGGACGGGCTGGTTTGCGGGGTGCGTGCCCGGGACTCCCTGACGGGCGAAAGCCGCGAGCTCAAGGCCAAGGTCGTGATCAACGCCACGGGCGTGTTCGTCGACGACATCCTGCGCATGGACGACAAGAATGCGGCCAGACTCATCGCCCCGTCCCAGGGCATCCATCTGGTCCTGGACAAGTCCTTCTCCCCCGGCGACACGGCCATCATGGTCCCGCACACCGACGACGGCCGGGTCATCTTCCTCGTGCCCTGGCATGGGCGCGTGCTGGTCGGGACCACGGACGTGGCCCTGGACGGCGCAAGCCCCGAACCACGGCCCATGGAGGAGGAGATCACCTTTCTGCTCGAACACGCGGGCCGCTACCTGACCCGCGACCCCAAGCGCAGCGACATCCTGAGCGTCTTCGCCGGCATCCGGCCGCTCATCCGGGCCGAGGGCGAAGACAAGACCTCGTCCCTGTCCCGCGACCATCACCTGACCATTTCCCAGAGCGGGCTGGTGACCATCGCGGGCGGCAAATGGACCACCTACCGCAAGATGGGCGAGGACGCCGTGACCCAGGCCGCGCGCTTCGCGGGCCTGCCCCCCCATTCCTGCAAGACCGAAAACCTGCCCCTGCACGGCTGGCTCGGCGGCGTGGATCCGCGCGACCACCTCTCGGTCTACGGCAGCGACATCGAGGAAATCCGCGAAATGATCCGCCGCGATCCGGAACTGGGCAAGCCCCTGCACTACAAGCTGCCCTACCTGCGGGCCGAGGTGGTCTGGGCCGTGCGCCGCGAATGGGCCCGGACCCTGTCCGACGTGCTCCGCCACCGCACCCGCGCGCTGATCCTGGACGCGGCCGTGAGCATGATCATCGCCCGCGACGTGGCCGAGATCATGGCCCGCGAACTGGACCAGGGCAAAGAGTGGATCGAGGAACAGGTAAGTTCCTTCCGCGAACTGGCGCGAAGCTATCTGGCAGGCTGAAAGCGGCGCGGCGGGCAGCGCCCGCCGCGATACGAACAAAAGGGAATCAGGCCTCGAACGCGGCCCAGGGGAAATCGGCGTCATCCAGCAGCGTCAGGGTCGCGCCGGGCAGATACACAGGCGCTCCCGCGTCCGCTTCGGGCCAGGCCAGGGTAATGAGCCCGCCGCTGGCTGCGGAGGTCACGCCCACGATGGAGTCCTCCACGGCCATGCACTCGCTTGGCGTGAAACCGGCCCGCCGCGCGGCCTCCAGGTACGGGTCGGGGGCGGGCTTGCCGCAGGCCACGTCATTGCCGCAGACCGTGAAGGCCATCAGCTCCCACAATCCCAACGCGCGCAGGTTGGCCTCGATGACCGGGGCCTCGCCGTTGGAAACGGCGGCCTGAAGCACGCCCAGTTCATGCAGGCGTTTCACCGCGTCCACGGGGCCGGGGCGCATCATGTCCGCGCGCAGCCCTGCCATGTAGGCGCGGGCGCAATCGGCGCGAAAATCATCCTCGGTCGGTCCGGCGGGCAGGCGCGACTGGAGGATGGCCCACTTCTCCGGCATGGTCTTGCCCAGAAGCTCGATGTTGCCCTCCTCGGTCAGGGTGTAGCCATGCCCCGCGCACCAGTCGCGGATGACCTCGTAATGCAGGCCCTCGGTGGTGATGAGGGTGCCGTCGATATCCCAGAAAACGGCCTTGGGCCGCTTCGCAATCGTCATTTTTCCTCCTGTTTGCTTGCTTCCAGCACCGCCTTGGCCCGGGCCGGAAAATCGGTGATGATGCCGGCCGCGCCCTCGCTGGCCAGCCACAGCATGTCGTCCTCGCGGTTCACGGTGTAGACGTTGGTTTCAAATCCGGCCTCGGCGAAAGCCGCGATGCGTCCCGGAAAAAGGCCCTTGAGGGACGGATGCGCAGCCACGGCCTCAAGGCTCCTGAGCCGCGCCACGATGTTCTGCGTCGAGGCGGCCAGGGACTTTTCGTCCAGCAGCAGTCCCACGGGCACTTCCGGGCACAATTCGCGGAAAAGCTCCAAAGACTTTTGCCTGAAGGACGAGACCAACACCCGGCCATCAAGGTTTGCGGCGCGGATCAGGGCGGCGACGGCGCGGACCAGCCCCGCGTCGTCCCCGCCGAGCATGTCCTTGATCTCGACATTGACGGCCAAGCCGCTCTCGCGGGTCCAGGCCAGCGCCTCGGCCAGGGTGGGGATCGCCTCGCCGGCGAAGGCGGCCAGCCGCCCGGCGTCCACCTCGCCGCCCGCCACGGTCCCGAACGGGTCGCGTCGCGCGAACCAGCTTCCCGCGTCCAGGGAGCGGATCTGGGCCAGGGTCAGCCGGTCCACCACATGATGCCCGCGTCCGGGCATGCCCGGACGGGCCGCGATGTCCGTGACCCGGCGCAGACCGTGGTCGTGAGTGACGACGACCTGCCCGTCGAGGGTGAGGTGCACGTCCAGCTCCCAGCCGTCCGCACCCTGGTCCAGGGCGGCGCGGGCCGCGGCCATGGTGTTTTCCGGAGCGACGCTGCGCGCCCCCCGATGCGCAAAGATTCTGGGCGTCAGGAAAGAATGGGGCATGAGGGAAAACTCCTTGAGAGGAACGGGGCAAGACCATGGGCAGGGCTGGCAAAACCATGGACAGAATGGACCTAATGGACTTCATGGACGACATGGACGCCCCAAAAAGGCACTACCCAGACAACGTCCATCCCGTCCATTCTGTCCATTGCGTCCATGAAGTCCGCAAAGCCCGAACCTTCTTCATCCACGCAGCGGGCACACCACCTTTCCGGAGATGCCCAGCTCCTGCCGGACGGCGGTTTCGTCCGAGAGGCGGTACCTGATGGCTTCGATCTCGTCCAGATTTTCGAAGAACAGGTCGACGATCCTGGGGTCGAACATCCCGCCCCGCTCCTCGCGGATGAACCGCAGCACCTTTTCCTGGGGCCAGGCGGGCTTGTAGACCCTTCCCAGCGACAACGCGTCATAGACGTCCGCCAGGGCGCAGATCCGCGCCAGCAGGTCGATTTCCTCCCCCTTCAGACCGCACGGGTATCCGGTCCCGTCCCAGCGCTCGTGATGCTGCAGGGCGATGGCGCGGGCGCCGGACATGAGCCTGCGGTCGGAGGTGTGCAGGATGCGCTGCCCGATGACCGTGTGATGCTTGATCTTTTCGAATTCCTCCTCGGTGAGCTTGCCGGGCTTGTTCAGGATCGCGTCCGGAATTCCGATCTTGCCGATGTCGTGCATCGGGGCCGCGGCCTGGAGGAGCGCGATGTCCTCCGTGGACAGCCCGTATTTCTCCCCGAGCAGGGCCGAATAGGCGGCCACCCTGCGCACGTGGTTGGCCGTGTCCTGCGAGCGCGTTTCGATGACATCGCCCAGGGTGGACAAAAGCTCTGTCTGCGTCTCGATCATCTCGCGGTTCAGGTCCATTATCTCGGCATTGCCGAGGTTGATCTTGCGCTGCTTGATCACGTTCTGGACCAGGAGCGCGATGATCACCCCGAGAATGGCGATGACCACCAAAGCGCTCAAAATGGCGGATCGATGGACCTCGAAATAGGACAACGGACGGTTCAGAAGGACCGCGTCCTCCGGCAGGACGGACACGGGGATGGCGAAGCGTTGCAGCGCCCCGTAATCGTAGGTGTGCCGGTTCACGCCCTGCAACCCGCTGTAGGTCGCGGGAGGATTCTTTCCGGCCAGACGCTCAAGCAGCGTCTGCGCGGCCTTGCGCCCGTGACCGAAGGCGCTGGTCACGCACCCGCCGACCACGCCCGAGTTCAGCTGGAAATCCCAGGCCACGTACACCGGCACGGGGGAGGCGGCGGCAATGGCCCGGGGAATCTCTTCCGCCGTGAACACCCGCCCCGCGACATCCTGAAAATAGACCAGCAGGTAGATCAGTTCGCCGGGAACGCGCCGCCGGGCAAATTCGACCAGATCCTCGCGGGTCATGGGAGGCACGACCTCCACCTGGCCCGCCACCGCATGGGTCTGCTTGAGCAGATCGCGCAGAATGGTCTGCCCGGTCAACGTGCCGTCGATCATGACGAAAATCTTTCGCGCGCCCGGATTCTGTCGCAGCGCCGCGCCGAGCGTCTCCAGATGCGCCAGGCTTTCGATGATGATGTTCATGTCCCTGGCGCTGGTCGGGATGGAATTGATATCGCCGATGCCGCAGGCCACGATGGGCGTCTTGGGAAACAGCTCGTCCCGGTATCTGGCTACCAGCTCCAAGGCGTGATCGTCGGTGAGGATGATTCCGTCGAAGCGGGAGCCGGTGTACTTCTCGCGATAGAGACCCAGCAGCTGCTTCTGGTAGGCGGAGGATCCGTGGTGCTTGGCGTCCATGTATTCCACGCGGTAGCGCCCCCGCACCTCGGGAGCCTGCAACACCGACACGATCCCGTCATGCAGGTCCCGGGTCCAGGAATAGTCCGGCGCGTAGGAATGCAGCACCAGAACGCTGGGCCCCGCCCCGTCTTCGGCAGGCGCGTCCGTCCTCCAGGCGGCAAGCAGCGCCGCAAGGACGAAAAACAAAAGCCGGGAGCGGATGAAAGAGTTCATGGCCGTTTTCTAGCACACCGCGTCCACAAGCGGCAAGGCGCGAGGCGTCCGGCGCGCCTCTTTATGGGAAGAGCATGAAAGGCGAGCGATCCAAAACGATGGCCGACGGATCTTCCTTGGGATGGCCGTACTTTCAAACTGGTCGAGAGCCGCGATTTGCGTTAAAAACCGAATTGAGAAAATGGGGGTATCCCGCTTCGACCAAAGGCTCTCAAATTTTGATAAAAATCGAGCAGTTAGACGATACGAGATGATACGCATGAATTTTCTGCGCGACAATCGAAAATGAAAGAGCGCCCAGCCACACTTTTTTTCCACGGCACGCTCGCCGATCTGCTGCGCAGGGACGATCCCGGCACGGACGCGAGGGGCGTGGTGATCTACCCGGTCACGCGCCGCGCCTCCATCAAGGACGTCATCGAGGCGCTGGGCCCGCCCCACACCGAGGTCGGCAGCATCGAGGCCGATGGCCGCGAGGTCGGTTTCGGCCATCAGCTCGAACCCGGCGAAGAGGTGAACGTCCGACCCCTCGCGCCCCCCTTCGACGTGCTGCGGCCTTCGCCGCTGCGGCCGGAACCGTTGCCGCGCATCGCTTTCGCGGTGGACGCCAACGTTGGGCGGCTGGCGGCCCTGCTCCGGACCCTCGGCTTCGACACGTTCTACGACCCGACGCTGGACGACGCGCCGCTGGCCGAACTGGCCGCGCGCGAGGGCCGCATCGTGCTCAGCAAGGACCGCAGCCTCTTGAAACGCTCCCTGGTCGTTTTCGGCTGTCTGATCCGCGCAGACGACCCGCGCCATCAGCTTCGCGAGGTCCTGCGCCTGTTTGGTCTGCGCCCGCCCTACCACCTCTTCAGCCGCTGCCTGCTCTGCAACGCCCTGCTTGAGCCCGTGCCCAAGGCCGAGATCATGCACCGGCTGCTGCCGCTGACCAGGCGCCACTACTCCGATTTCCACCGCTGCCCGCGCTGCGACAAACTTTACTGGCCCGGCTCCCACCACGAGCATGTGCTGGAACGCATGGAAGAGATATGTCGCGACCTTTTTGCGGAAAACGCGGATTCGGACACCGCCCCTCGACCGGAGTAGACGAACCCGTTGAACGGACGCGATGACGGAAAACAACAAGCGCCCAGGCAAGCGGCATTCCCGCACGACACGCCAAGCCGCGCATGCCGATCCCGGCCCCGTCCTCAAGCCATGGTCCGCCGAGGGTCGCCGTTTCTCCAGGATGCGCCGAAGACGCCGGTCATCGGCAATCCGCCGGTCGGCCTCGCTTCTTCATGACCGCGGCGATGGTTCCCAGCAGGTCCCCGATCTCGAAGGGTTTGGAGAGGTAGCCGTCCATGCCCGCCTCCAGAAACCTGTCCTTGTCGCCGACCATGGCATAGGCGGTCATGGCGATGATGGGCACGCCCCGCGCCCCGTCGCCGGCCAGACCCTGGCGGATGGCCCTGGTGGCCTCGATCCCGTCCATGTCCGGCATCTGGATGTCCATGAGCACCAGATCGAAGCCGCCCTGTTTCAGGGCCTCGATAGCCAATCTGCCGTCAGCGGCCGTTTCGATCACGGCCCCGCGCCGTTGCAGCAGTTTTTCAGCCAGCGCCATGCTGAAGGCGTCATCCTCGACCAAAAGAAGCCTCATCCCCTCCAGAGAGTCCGGCCTGAGCCATGAGCGGCCCGAGGCCCCTCCTCCGGCCAAATCCCTGGTATCGAATTCCAGGCTGAACGCGATCTCCGTTCCCGCTCCGACCTCGCTGATCACGGCGATGCCGCCGCCCATGAGGTCGATCAGGCCTTTGCAAATGGACAGGCCCAGCCCTGCGCCCTGGTAGCTGCGCGTGTACCCCTCGCTGACCTGCGAAAACGGGCGGAAGAGGGCCGCGAGCTTGTCGTCGGGGATGCCGATGCCCGTGTCCCGCACGCTGAAAAACATTCGGCACCGTCCGGGTCGCAGTCCGCTCAGCCTGCATGCCTCCAGACTGACGCTTCCGGTCGGGGTGAACTTCAGGGCGTTGCCGACCAGGTTGGAGAGGATCTGCTGCAGGCGGACGGCGTCGCCGACAAGCCCGTCCGGCACGGAGTCATCCAGGGTGACGCTGAACTCCAGCCCGCTCTCCGTGGCCAGGGGCATGAACAGGGCCCTGGTCTGGGAGAGGATCTCACGCATGTCCATGGGCGCGCTGCGGATGCTCAGCATATTGGCCTCGACGCGGGAGATGTCCAGGATGTCCGTCAGCAGGCGCACCAGCCGCCGGCAGGATTCCAGGGCCGTGTCGGCGTATTCCGTCTGTTCCTCGTCCAGGCCGGTAAGCTGCAGGAGCTGGATCATGCCCATGACCCCGTTCAAAGGCGTGCGCACCTCATGGCTCATGTTGGCCAGAAACGCGGATTTGGTCCTGGTGGCGGCGTCGGCCTCCTCCTTGGCCCGACGGAGGCGTTCCTCCATCTCCCTGCGTTCGGTCACGTCGCGGGAGATGCCCGCAAAGGATTCCACGCGCCCTTCGGCGTCCGCCAAGGCCCCGCCCTTGGTCACGAGCCAGCGCCAGGAGCCGTCGCGATGCCGGAACCTGTACTCGACCTCGTCATGGGGGCTGCCCTGATCCACTGCCTGGCGCAGAAGCTGTCCGACCTTGGCCGCATCGTCCTCATGGACATAGTCGGCAAAACGGGTGCCGACGATCTCTTCCGCCCCGTACCCCAGCAGCGACTTGAAGGCGCTGGAGGCGTAGGTGAATCCGAGGCTTTGCGGGTCCAGTTCGAAAATGATGTCGTTGGCATTGCCGACAATGGTTTCGAACCGGTTCCTGCTGCGCCGCAGTTCGAGATTGGCTTCGCGCAGCCGGGCGAAGGTCCGCGACAAGCCGCCGATCATGCGGCCCATGGCCACGACGAAGAGCAGGCTCAGGAAAATGAAGGTGGACGACGACGTGACCCAGGACGACGGGGTGAAGAGCTCGATGTTGGACCAGCCCGCGAAGTCCGTGCGCAGCAGGTGGGAGTAGAAGAACAGGACCACGACCTGCAGGACGAAGACGCCCAGCCCGTAACCGATGCCCAGCACCACCGTCGCGAATATCCCCGACGCGAAGAGAAATATCCTGCCGCTGCCGAGGGGGCCGACGGTGAGGATGGCGATCATGCCGGCGGCGAAGAGAATCGCCACTCCGGCCAAGGCCCGGACCCTGAACGGGATGAACCGCGAGAACGTGATGCACAGCGCGAACAGGTAGCACAGGCTGTACAGGAACAGGTTGGAGTACAGGCCGTCGCTTACGGCCTGGATCAGGCTTCTGGCCAGAACGGGGACGGCAAGGACGCAGATGAAGAAAAACACGACCGTGAACGTTCTTTCCTGCCACTGCAGGAGCGTGCGCGTTTCATCCGCGAAAAACGTATTCCTGATACGCGAAAACATGCGCCTCCCTGGGCAAACGTACTCGAAACACGTCCGTTGGCCGCCTCTGCCGAACCGGGGCGCCACTCACCGTTTGGCGGTCGACCCGGACAAGCTTTTCGGGATGCATGACGCCACCGCGAAAAGTCGTCGGCCGTGCGTCCGGAGGGCACGGATCACGGACCGCCCCTCAAGGCGAGGCGGTCCAGACGCGTGGCTTACTTCACGACGATCAACTCATAATCCCTGGTGCCCAGACCGATTTTCTCCGCATGATCCAGACAGGAGCGCCATTCGGACTGGGGCGTGGAATTCTTGAAATGGTCGTGGTGGTCAAGGAAATCAGGCTTGGACAGGTTCTCGAAAAGCTGGCTGCCCGGAAGAGGTTTGGCCTTCATGCAGGCGTCCACGCAGGCCTGGTCCAGGGCCAGAGGGTCGAAGGAGGCGAACATGCCCAGATCGGGCAGGATGGGCGCGTCGTTTTCTCCGTGACAGTCGCAGTTGGGGGAGACATCGACGATGAGCGAGATGTGGAAATGCGGCCGCCCATCCACGACCGCCTTGGCGTATTCCGCCATGCGCCGGTTCAACAGCTCGTTGGCCGCGAAATTTTTGAAGGCGATGGCGTCGAAGTTACAGGCGCCCAGACAGCGGCCGCAGCCGACGCAATTCTCTTCGTTGACGCGCATCTTCCCCGCATCCTCGTCGAAGAAAAGCCCCTCGTTGGCGCACTCCTTCAGACAGGCCATGCAGCCCCTGCACTTGGCCTCGTCGATGGAGGCCTTGCCGCCGCTGTGCTGCTCCGTCTTCCCGGCCCGGGAACCGCAGCCCATGCCGATATTCTTGATGGCCCCGCCGAAGCCGGTCATCTCGTGCCCCTTGAAATGCGTCAGGCTGATGAACACGTCCGCGTCCATGACCGCCCGCCCGATCTTGGCTTCCTTCACGTATTCCCCGCCCGCGACAGGCACCGCGATATCGTCGGTGCCCTTCAGCCCGTCGCCGATCAGAATGGGGCACCCCACCGAGAGCGGCGTGAAACCGTTTTCCCAGGCGCATTCCAGGTGCTCCAGGGCGTTCTTGCGCTTGCCCGGGTACATGGTGTTGCAGTCGGTCAGAAAAGGCTTGCCGCCCAGCTCCTTGACCAGGTCGGCCACGGCCTTGGCGTAATTGGGACGCAGATAGCTTATGTTGCCCAGCTCGCCGAAATGCAGCTTGATGGCCACGAACTTCCCGTCCATGTCGATCGCCCCGATCCCGGCCTTGCCGATCATCTTCTTGAGCTTGGTGGGCAGACCGTCCCCAAAAGCCACCGTGCGGAAATCGGTAAAATAGACCTTTGCTTTTTCCATGTTCACTCACCCTTGTTTCCCAATGTGTTCACGCAATAAAAACCTAATTGTCGATCTCGTGCTTCTTCAAGAGGTCGTACATGGTCGGTCGGCTGATCCCCAGCGCTTCGGAAGCCTTGACGATGTTCCCCTCGAATCTCGCCAGCGCCGTGAGCACCATCTTCTTTTCGAGCATGGCCCGCGCCTCCTTGAGGGTCTTGTCCCCAAGGCTGAAACCTTCCATGCCGTTCCCCGCCTGGCCGAAGCCCAGTTCGTCGGGGGTGATGAAATTCGAATCGGCCAGCAGCACTGCCCGCCGCAGCTTGTTTTCCAGCTCGCGGATGTTTCCCGGCCACCCGTACCCTTCGAGAAAGGCCAGGGCCTCCGGCGTGAACCCGCTCAGTTTCTTGCCCAGCTCGGCGCAGATGCGTCCGAGAAGATACTCCGCCAAAATGCGCACATCGCCCCCCCGGTCCCGCAAGGGAGGCAGATGGATGTTGACCACGCCGATGCGGTAGTACAGGTCCTCGCGAAAGTTTCCCGCCGCGATGGCCGCCGCGATGTCGATATTCGTGGCCGCGATGATGCGCACGTTGACCGCGATGTCCTTGCGGCCGCCCACGCGCTGGATGACCATCTCCTGCAGGAACCTGAGCAGCTTGACCTGGAGGTTGACGGGCAGTTCGCCGATCTCGTCCAGGAAAAGGGTGCCTCCGCTGGCGTACTCGACCTTGCCCTGCACCGTGGAGACGGCTCCGGTAAAAGCCCCTTTTTCGTGGCCGAACAGCTCGGATTCGATCAGATTCTCCGGAATGGCCCCGCAATTGATGCAGACCATGGGTCCTTTCCGGCGCAGGCTCTTGGAATGGATGGCCCTGGCCACCAGTTCCTTGCCCGTGCCGGACTCGCCGGAGACGAGAATGGGCACGTCCGAGGCCGCGACCTTGTCGATGAGCCCGAGCACCGAGCGCATGGACGGGCAGGCGCCGACAATGCCGCAGTTGTCCGTGATTTCGACGACGGACTCATCGTGCTGGGCCACGCTCTCGCGCTCTATGGAATGAAGGTGGAAGGCGCGGCGAATGATGACGCCAAGCTCCGCCAGGTCGATGGGCTTGCGGAAGAAATCGAAAGCGCCGAGCTTGATGGCCTGCAAAGCGTTTTCACGCTCGTCGTTGCCGGTCACGACGATGATCTTGGCTGAAGGATTGATCTTGAGCATCTCCACCAGCCCCCGGAACCCCTCTTCCGAAGAGTCCACATGCGGCGGCAGGCCCAGGTCCAGGGTGACCACGCCGGGACGGGTTTTCCGGAAAATGTCCAGGGCCTCGTCGACCCGGCTGGCCAGGTGCAGGGTGTAGGCCTCCGAGGCCAGCCCCCATTTGAGCTGGGTCAGGACGTCCTGATTGTCGTCGACTATAAGCAGATTATCCACGATGTTCCTCGATTCTTGAATGCAAGGCGAACCCGGGCCCTCCCGGCGCCTCATCGCGCACGTCCATCCAGTCCATATCGCCCATTTCGTCCACCCCGTCCACACCCGCCATCCTTTACCTGACTGTCTTGAAAATTCAAAATGCACAGGCCGTTTTGGGGCGGCCTGTCACCCCACCGGCAGCCAGACCGTGAACTCCGAACCTTCGCCGGGCACGCTTCGCACCTCGATGCGGCCTCCATGGGCCTCCACGATCTGCTTGCATTGATAGAGCCCGATCCCCATGCCCTTGGCCTTGGTGGACTTGAAGGGCTCGAACAGCCCGTTCCTGATGAATTCCGCGGAGATGCCGGCGCCCTGGTCCGTGACACGCAGGAACGGTTCCGGGGCGACCCCGGCCCTGACCCGGACGGGAGTTCCGTCGGGCGAAGCCTCCAGGGCGTTCAGGCACAGGTTCAGCACCACCTTGCCCATTTCCTCGGCGTCGACTTCGACCACGGCGTCGTCGCCGTCGAAAGTCAGGCGCTCCTGGCCGAGAAGCCGGGTCGCTTCACGCGCCAAGGTCAAGAGCCCCGTGCTTGCGCGCTTCAGGGTCTGGCGCTCGGGCAAGCCCTTGAGCTGCGCGATGAGGATCTTCATCTTGCCCACGGTGCTGCCCAGGGAGTCCACCATGTCCTTCTGAAACTCCGGGTTGCCGATGAACTTGCGGGCATTCTCGACCATGAGCGAGAGGGTGTAGACGTGATTCTTGAGGTCATGCAGCACAAAGGCCGAAACCTTGCCCATGATCTCCATGTCCCGCGAGCGGGCCAGCTGGTCCAGGAGGCGCATGTTCAGAAGGGCCGAGGCGATGTGCCGGGCCATGGTGTCCATGAGCTCGAAATCCTCCTCGTCGTATTCCTCGCGGGGGTTTATGGACGGGCCGAGCAGGACAAACCCGTCCAGGGCTTCATCGCGAAAGATGGGGATGGCGAAGCCCGCCTCGACGAGCCAGGGTGATGGATCGTCCAGCCCAGCCACGCGCACCACGGTGCCCTTGCCTGTCAGGGCGCGGATCAGCCCCGAATCCTCCGTGAACCCGCCCTCCTGGGGGTCCAGCTCCACAAGGCTGACAGGAAGGAACACCTTGCGGTTGTGGTCGAAGAGAAAGAGCCCCGCGCCGACGATGCCGAAAGTCTCGCAACAGGTCGACAACGCGGCCTGATGCAGCTCGCCCTGGTTGCGGGCCGACTCCAGATGCCGGGTGAACTGCACCCACTGGATACGATAGTCGTATTTCTCGCCGTAGAAATGCTGCTGCAGGAAAAGGCGGATTCTGCGGCGCAGCTTGTCCGACAGAAAGAGGATGAGCAGCCCGATCCCGGCCAGGAAGCTCACGCCCAGGAGCACGGCCCGGCCCAGTTCGTCGCCGAACAGGCGGGCCCCCTCTCCAAGCAGCCCGAGGCCTACCAGATAAAGCCCCGCCACGACCAGGACCACGGACTTGAAGGCCAGGCGCCTGGAGAAGCTGATGCGCACCTCCGGCCCGCGCCGCAGGTCCGAAAACCACATCATGCCCGCCCCCAGGAACAGGGCCAGGGAGCGCAGCCAGGCCAGGCCCATGTCGATGGAACGGTACAGCAGGCCCTGACTGTAGTAGAGCAGCAAGGCCGCCAGGATGCTCACCGCCCCCAGGAGCACGAACTTGATCTTCCAGCGCCGGAAATGCACGGCCCCGGCCATGGTCGCCTCGATGTTGAACAGGCCCGCCACGCAGCACAGGGTGAAGCCGATGTAGAAATAAAAGCCGCCGGGAAGCAGAAAGAGGAGCTGCTCGGTGGCGAAATCCGGCGCGTAGTAGGCGCCCTGCGCGGCCAGATACGCCGCCCAGGGCGGCATGAGCGCGGACAGCCCGATCAGGGCGCGCTGGGTCCAGGGCATCTTACCTTCTTCGTAGTCCCGGGCGAAGGAGGCCGTGAAAACTATCCACGCCGGCCCAAGGCCTCCTTCCGCCAACAGGGCGGCCGAGCGCCAGACCGCGACGCCTTCGGGGTTCAGCAGGGCGGCCAGGTCCAGAGCCTCAAGGACGGCGGTCAGAGCCAAGCCCACGGCCAGGGCCCCGGACGCCCGGGAGCGTTCCCCGCGCAGCACGCCGAAGGCCATGCGCCCGGCAAAGCCGAGGGCGACGCAGATGGCGGCCAGGGTCATGAGGGTGGAGAGGATGGGAATGGTCATGATCGAAATGCGTCCAGAGCTTCAGGTGTGCAAAGAAGAGCGTTCACGACATGCAACGCATATCCGCTGACACGCTTCCCGGTCAAACGAAGATGGCACGGCCGGTGAAGATTTGTCTGCGCAGGGCGCTTTCGGCGTCATCAGGCCGAACCCGAATTTTGCGGCAAGTCCTCGACGCGGCGCTCCACCTTCCGCTCCCCGCGTGCGTGAAAACCATGGGCGCACGCGCCCCCTGCACGACCAGGGCCTTGTTCCGCATCACCTCACCAATACTGCCAGTTGCCGCTGGTCCAGACGTAGGCGGCCAGGGCGACGTTGGTCGTGGCGTGGGCGACGATGCACGAAAGCAGATCCCGCCGCCAGGCCCACAGCGCGCACATGAGCAGCCCGTAGGCGATGGACGCCGGCCATTCGGGCATGCCGTGGCCGGCGGTGAATGCCAGGGTGGATACGATGACCGCGATCCAGGACCACTGTCCCGGGCCGACCTCTTCCAAAGACCTCTCGTCCAACGCGGCCTGGAGCGCCGCCCCCCCCTTCCTCCTTTCCTCTCCCCACTGCAAGGCCAGGCGGAACACGTACCCCCGCATCATCAGCTCCTCGAACACGGGCACCAGCAGCCCGGCGGCGACCAGGCGCAGCGCGAAGGACAGCCCGGACCAGTCCGACCCGGCCTTTGCGGTGACAAAAGGGGCGAGCAGGACGACCCAGAGTCCGGTCCCGGCCACTCCCGCCGCGGCACCCCAGAGCACCGAGACCAGCGGGGAGCCCGGTCCCGTCAGGGAACAGTACCAGCGCCGGGCCCACAGCAGCAGGGCTGTCACCACGACCAGGCGCAGCCCGTAATTGACTTCCCGCGAAAGAAGCTCGGCGGGCAGGGACGCGATGGCCACATAGGCCAGATACGGCGCCATGTAGGGCAAAAGGAGTTGACGGTTGGTCAGCATGATGGATGAACGCGCTACGAACCCGGTTCGGCGTCCCCGGCCTGGGACTTTTTCTTGTATTCCCGTTCGCTTTTGTGCGTGCGGATGAAATCGATCACCGCCCAGGGCAGCAGAATCGCGCTGCCGACGCGGTTGAACATGAGGTGTTCCTGCATGTCGGGGTTGGTGCTGATCCAGCCGTCGTAGAAGAACCACAGGCCGAAGCAGAAAAGGCCGAAGGGAAAAAGGTAGGGGCTGATCTGGGGAGGCTTTTGTTGCGTCATGTGTTTCCCGTCGGATGAGGTTGAGTGGCCGGCCGATGGTGGCGCACGGCGATAGGCATGACGGCTCCCGCGTCCTGGAAAAAGAACACCAGACCCGTCCTCAGTGGAAAAGACCTACCCCATCCCGGTTCATTTTTCCAACATAAAGTGAATCCTGGAGATTGTCTTACATGCGCGTATGTCAGCCCGCTGACCGATGCTCGGCGGATGACCCGTTGCCCTGTCTTGAAGGGCGACGACAGGCAGGGGGGCTCTTGACCAAGGTCGCCGGCTTCGCTGGAATTATCGATCCGTCCAGACGGGTATTCACACACTCTTGACTCGTGCGGACCCGCTACTCTTGGTCTCGGAGACCAGGGATTCCCGAGGATTGCCTCGCCCCTCTGGACATACGACCAAATTCAGACTAAATAAAGCCCACACATTCAAGCCCAGCAGACGGAGACCGCCATGAAATTCTCTTCCCAGGTCAAACCCATCAGCTACCTCAAGAGCCACGCCGCCGAGGTCGCCGCAACCCTTGCCGAGACGCGTCGACCTCTGGTCGTCACCCAGAACGGCGAGGCCAGACTTGTGGTCATGGATGTCAGGACCTACGAGGAGCAGGAAGAAACCATGGCGCTCCTGAAGTTGCTTGCCCTCGGCAACAAGGACGTGGAAAAAAGCGCCTTCCGGAGCGCCGAGGATGTGTTCAGGGATCTGCACGAACTGGATCAGGCGTGAAACCAGCGCGCGTTCATTTCCTCGGAGCGGCGGAACGCGATCTCAGGGACCTGAGAGGCTACATCCTGGAAAACTTCTCGCGGCAACAATGGCAGGAAACATACGGACGCATCAGGGATGCCGTCGACACCATCGCCAACCTCCCCCAGGCCGGCAAAGTCCCTCCGGAACTGAAACCCCTGGGCGCGAATCAATACCGCCAGGTCATCGCGGGCATGAACAGGATCATCTACGAGATCCGCGGAAACGACATCTTCATCCACATCGTCATCGACACCCGCAAAGACTTCCAGTCATTCCTGACCAGACGGCTTCTGCGGGAATAACGGGGGAAATGGTGAATGGGACAGGCCCTCTGATGCATTCCCGCGCCGGGAGATTCGATGAGCAAGGGGCGCAAGATGTGAATGGGCAGGCAGGTCAAAACGAGAGCTCGCCCCCGTCGAACACATTCCGCCCGAACACTTCTGTCGGCAGCATGCAAGAAACTTGAACCCTGGGGAAACCCTCAAGAATTGAGTGGTCCGAAGTTTCCCGGCAGGTCACTGCCTCTCCTGCCTGTATCCCATTCCCCATTCATCATTGACTAAAATTCAAGATTCAGGATCAGAACCTTACCTCCCCTCCTCCCGGCTCGGCGGCGATCGCGCGGACCGTTCCAAAGAGAAACGAACTCCGGCAGACAGCGACGCGAAACGAGCGGAGAACCGCGCCAGTCCCGGTCATCAGACCCATGCATCAAAGGCGGGCCGAATTGCGGCGCCCATGAAACGGCAATGGCATACGTTCTGTCGGATAAATTTACAGTGCGTGGAAAATACTTACACCGGACACACTCACCGCACCAGCGCAAGCGGGTCTGCTTAGGCCTGTTGAATCAAAAGCTAGCCGAAATACTTATTCTTTTTTTAGTGCATCAAGCACCTTGAGTAATTGCGGCGATCATTGGACGTAACTGCGATTCACTGCATGCCATTGTGATATCGAGCACTTTTGCAGGGCGGCGGACAAGGCCCAAAACTCTGGCACACAAACTGCTTAATAGAAAGAAGCCAAGTACTAGATTCAACCACAACAGAGAGGGTTGGGTATGAAAACCAAGCATCCATTTGTAATTTTTCAAGTTTGTTTGTCCGTGCTCTTGATGGCGTCGGTGGCGATGGCGGACTCGATCACGCCCAGCGAAGTGGAACAAACGATCGCTGTCGGAGAATCTTTCACCGTGACCAAGACGATCACCCTTGATCCGGGAGCATTGACCGCCAACAAGGTGGACGTGTTCTTTCTCGCCGACAACACCGGCAGCATGTACGGCATAATCAGCACCGTCATAGCAAATGCCGAGGGCATTCTTGACGCCATCAGCGGCGGCGATGCCCGTTTTGCGGGAATCGACGTGGGCTTCGGCGTCGGCAGGTATCTGGGTGACCCGACCGAAAGTGGCGAAACACCGGCGTCTGCCTACCAGCTCATGCAGTCCATCACAGCCGACAAAACAGCTACCCAAACCGCCATTGAAGAGTGGTATGCTTCCGGTGGCGGCGACTGGGAAGAAGCGAACTTCTTCGCGCTTCAGCAGGTGGCCACGAATGGAGCCGACACCCCCAGCGGCGTGGGCACCGCCCAGGATACCGCATGGCGCGACGGAGCGGGAAAGGTGATCGTGTGGTTCGGAGACGCCCCTTCGCATGAGACCACAATCTCTCAGGCTGACACAATAGCCGCGCTGAATGCGGCCAGCGTCACCGTGGCCGCCATCAACACGCAGTCCGCCAACAACGGCATCGATTATTCGGGGCAGGCCTCCGCCATCGCCGCTGCCACCGGCGGCACCCTCACCAATAGTGTCAGCGGCACCGAAGCAACCATTGAAGCCATCCTTGCCGCCGTTGAAAGCGCGACATCCTCGCTCGATCTGACCCTGGATTTTGTCGGCGACCATTCCGGCCTGGCCCTTGATTTCACGCCCACATCCTACCTGGACGTGGTGCGCAGCGCCACCGAGACCCTCACCTACACCTTCGAACTGACCATGACCGGCATCACCGCGGGCGTGTACGAATTCGAAACCCATGTTCCCGGGCTTGGACTGGTGGAATTTGACCGCATCACGGTGGTGGACAGCGCCGTGCCGGAACCCAACACCTTGCTGCTGGTGCTCGCGGGCATCACTGGCCTGTCCTATCTGTCACGCAGAAAGGCGCGGGCATAGCATCTCCAGCCGGCAACGCCTTGCAATATCCGGGAAGGACAGGTACTAAGTACCTGTCCTTCTCTTTTTTTCAAATCACGCAACGGAGTAGCGATGAAAAACATGCTCTTTGCTCCATCTGTCTTGCTTTCCATTGCCATTTTTTTGTGTTCGTCGTCTTCGCTCTTCGCTCTTACAGACTTTGACGCCGGGTCCCTGGCACAAAAAAAGGCAGTTCTGTCCGGAAGCGGAGGCGTGTTTGCCGAAAGCATGGGTTTCGAGAAGGTTGACGCATTGTCCGCCAACAGCACGAGCATAACGTGGAATTCGGAGCTGGAACGCCAGGGAGTCATCCTGGGCTTGCTGGGGATGCACCAAGAAGCGTTGGAAAAATTCAACGAGGCGATTCAGATCAACCCGGAACAGTCATCTGTGTATGCAAAAATTGGAGACATCCTTTATTACACCGGAAAGGCTGAAGAAAGTGAGCATTATTATAATTTAGCGATTTACTATGACAAAAACAACAGATTTGCGCACCAGCGTCTAGGGCTCATCGCCGAATCAAAGGGCAAGATCCAAGAAGCCATCGATCATTACGAAAAGGGCTTGATTGGCGCCACGGACAGATATCTTGGAACGCGGCTGAATTTGGCGCAATGCTATATTTTGGCAAAAAAATACAAGGACGCCATACAGTTGCTTGAAAAATACAAAAGCAGCCCTGTTTTCACAGACTCGGCGCGCCTTGTTTTGGCGTCCGCGTATCTCGGAACAGAACAATTCGAAGACGCCATCAGGCTGTACGATCATATCGTAAGCAAAGAACCGAATTCACTGCCTGCCCTTACAAGCCTGGGAATCGCCCATAGGATCATCGGGAACAAGGACAAGTCGCTTTTTCATTTGAACAAGGCCTTGGAAATCGCGCCGAACGACCCCCTGACCCTTTTCCAACGCGCGGAAACGCTTCGCGCCCACGGCGACGCTCCCGCCGCCATCAGGGATTATCTCCACACGGAAGGCGGATGGATGGAAAATGCCGCCAATCAAAGACTCATCGACATGCATAAGAGCGTCGAAACACAAAAAACATTCGACAAGGAAATTGACGCCGCCCTCCAGGCATCCTCCAAGCCCAAGCCATTCTTACGCTCGGCCGTAATATACTTTGAAGCCGGACAAACGGAAAAATCCTTGTCGATTCTTGAATCGCTGACAAAGACGTTTTCCAAACAGCCCGTCGCGCTTTTCGAAGCCGGAAGCATGCTTGCCGCCTTCAAGCACTACGACCGCGCCAGGGAGGCATACGAACTGGCGCTCAGGTCCGCGCCAACGGATAAAAAAATCCTCAAGGCCTTGATCATGGTTCACATGCGCCAGAACAACACGAACCAAGCCGTTGATCTTGCGACAAAACTCATTGGCGACAAACACTACAACGAAAGCGACTCCATATTCGCCGCCACGATTTTTCAGGATGCCGGTCGCGCGGATCTGGCCAGCCCGCTTTACGAGACGGTGCTTGAACACAATCCCGAAAATATCATCGCTTTGAACAACCTGGCATCCATCCTGACCTCGGAAAAAAACTTCAGCCGCGCCATCCCCTTGGCCAGGAAAGCCTACGAACTGGCGGGAAGCAGCAGCGCGGTCCAGGATACGCTTGGCTGGGCGCTCGTACAATCGGGTGAAGTCGCGGAAGGACTGCGCCACCTTCAAAAAGCCCTGGACCAGCACCCGACCAACCCTGTGTACCTTTACCATTTGGGGGTCGCCAAAGAGGCCAGCACCAAAGGAACAGGCCTGGAGCACATCAAGAACGCCTTACAAATCTCGCAGGATTTTCCAGGAAGCGAAGACGCGCGACGGATGGTTGGGCAGTAGCGACTTGAGCAGACTTTGCGTCAGGAAAAACTTGTACAAAGCGCATGCAAGGTGTTGCGTTCACTTTAATCAACTAGTACTTTAAAAGACCTCATCGTTGCATTTGCTAGCGAATCTTTCTTCTGAAGCAGCCCAAAAACGCAACTCCACCACAGGCAACCAACAAGCCTGTACCTGGCTCAGGAGCTGGGATCGGACTTTCTTCATTGCCATAGCTTGGAATGTAAGAGGTGTACCAACTCATCTCAGAAATAGCATAAGTTGAATCTTCATTCACTGTAATTGTCGCGCTTCCAAAACCATGAGATTTGAAATACTCTGAACCCATAAATTCATTCAAAGAATCATTCAGTCCATATCTATAATACATTTCAAAATATGGAACTTTATAAATATAATGATCCATTATTATAACATCAACACCATCATCATTATACGAAACAGCAGGAACACTGTAAGAAGCATCATATAATTCAACTACAGGAGAAACATCTATCTCGTAAATATTATCAAATAGAATTGAAACGCGAATATTATTTTTTACATATTCTACATATTCATCATAGTAATAAATATGATTATTGATATAATATGCATTATCAAAAATATCAGAAACATCTGTATCCTTATACGCAAATTCAAAATTATATTTATCCAAAAAATCTAATGATAAATCATCCCCTTCATAATGCCAAAAATCATTTTCAAAAGTATCGCTATATAAACTGATCACCAAGACAGATTCATCAATATTTGAATTATTTAATGGGGAAACATCATACGTTGGCCCATCATCCAGCGTGAACAACAAGCTCTCCGCAAACCCATTGTGTGAAATAAAAGCGATCGACAAAACAACCATTGCGATTAATTTTTTCATCCACTCACTCCTCATGGTCAGATTTAGTGCCAGCATGTGCAAAAAATGCTCCACAAATTTTACAGACCTTCAAGCGATGGCGCCCTTGACCAAGGTTACCCGCTTCACTAGATGTAATGCAAACTGGTCGTTATTTTCTGTGGCGTGCGCCACCTTCGCGGCATTTCAGTGCACATCAGAGTCGATCACGGCCTGACACGCAACGGCGCGACGCCCTTGACCGCAGAGGTCGCGGAAAGCGTCGATAGCGACCATTTACCCATCGTCGCCGATATATTAATCTAGGATACGCCAAGCCGTAGCGCAAAATCCGCGAAATAAGAACACGACATTTCATATTACCCTATTCGTACAATTTATGCACTATTTTATTCGACAAAGTATTAATAATATACGCGATAAATATCGTAATCAAAAGAGATATTATATAGTCAATGATGAAAATGTTAGTTAAATATGTAAATATATAAACGTGCAAAATATAAATTCCAAGAACAGTGCTACGAACTGGACGAACCATATGATGTATAAAACTTGGAATTTTAAATAGAAAAAACATTAAAATTAAAGGAATCGATGTAGCAAGAACAATATGACTAGTCCGAATATTTAAATTTAAGCAAAATGCTATAAATATACAAATTAATTCTACAAATATAATACAAAGACACATTCTAAATGAAAAAAATATTTTCTGACTATTAAAAAAAACTCCCAAAACAAAACCACAAGCTGTAATCCACAACATATGATTATAAATTACTTTTGCATCTAAATAAATCATCATTGCTGTAAAAAAAACTACAAATACCCAGGCTCTGGTTTTAATCTGACAAGCATGAGCAATAACAGGATATGCGATGTAAAATAATATTAAAAGCGTTAAAAACCAAAGACCTGCTCCAAACGGAGACTGATTGTGGACGCCAAACCAAGTTAAAAACCCGTTTAGCCCTAACCAACTAATCAAGGAATGAAATGAAAAAATATTCTCCTTTTTTTGTACTAGGAAAAGAAACACAAAAAAAATATTAAGAAGAGTATATTCAACCCCAATGCGGTAAAGCTTGTTTTTCCAAAATTTTTTTATATCAAAATTGACACCGTATCTCAGCGAAGTAAAATACCCAGATGTGAATGAAAAAAATAAGAGCGCATAGGTGACTATCACCCATGCTTTATCGGCATACGGGATATTCCAATTGTTTGAAGCCAAAAAAATGTCCGGTGAAGACTACCAGAATAGATAGAAACTTTAAACTGTACGCATTGTCACTGAATGTCTGAGTAAGTGTTTTTGACATAGTGTTCAGAAATACCTCAAAATAGTTGCGGACTATTTCGTGTATAATTTATCCGTGCCAGTTCGGACAATTAGCTCATCCCGGTAAAAACTCCCGAATCACCGGATAGAAATCCCGAAGGAAATTCTCCACCCACTTCTGAGCCTCTTCCACATTGTTTCTAGTTTGGACCGAGATGCGGATAAAACTTTGATCTCGACGATTGTGAAACATGGAGCCCATTATTGCGGCCAATTTCAGAGAATACTCATCTGACATGGTTCTGCCGCGCATGTCGAACCAATAGTAGATAAGCTCCCGTTGCTCACCCATGGCATATACGGCCCGCACCAGCTTTACCGTTTCCCCGCCCAACTCCATAGTCGTGCGCTCCGAAGACATCTCGAACCAGCCGCTACCCGGCATGCAGTGTTTGGGGGAATGAATACCGCCCGAGTTAGGGCCGCCGTCGAAGTAGCTCAGGTACATGTCCACCCTTGTGCCATCCTCTGCCATGTAACGGCGGGACAAATAGTCCGTGGGCATGAGCACCTTAATGACATTTTGGCTTAAAGACGACTGTCCGGCCATACGCCAGCCCGCGTGAACTGGCGGAAATTCACCAAAGGGCCTAGCCAAGGGCACGACCAGATCGCGGTGAAAATTCATGTACGTGGCCATTCCTGCCAACACGACATACAAAACAATAAACCGAAAACGCAGATTCATGACCACCTCTTCAAGCCTGCACCCAGAGCCACAAACATGACCACTGCCGCCCCAAAAACAAACAGTCCGGCGAATTCATGAAAAAAGCCCTCTGCCGCCGCCGAACCGAAATACTGAGCCAGAATGCCCGTGGCTATGACGCGCAGGCAGTTGGTGAACACGGCTATGGGCAGGGTCGAAAGGATAAGGATAACCCGGTCCCTGGTCTTGGTGTGCAGGACAAAGGCGTAGGCCGCACCCAGGGCCAATAAAGACATGATGGAGCGCAGACCGCTGCAGGCGTCGGCCACCTCCAGAGTGATATTGGGAAACATAAGGATGTTGCCCTCCTGCCAGACCACTATACCCAGGGCCTTCATGCTCAGGACCGAGACCTTGGTCACCAAGAGCTTCAAGGGGAAGGCCGCTGCGTCATAGATGATGTAGGGGATGGGCACCATAAGCAGGAGATAGCACAGTGGCGCAAGCAGGATCTTGAAGACTTCCCAGCCCAGCAAATAAAGCACGGAACCGGCCATGATGATCACCAGGGAGGAACGCATGGTGAAATATTCCGTGCCGAGCCACCCGAGAAACAGCACCCCCAAACCCATGGCAATAACTGCCAGCCCCGCATTGCAGGGCCGAACCACCGCAGCCACAAGGTCATCCTTGCGCATGTAGGCCAGGTATCCGGCAATGAAAGGCACGAGAAATCCGTGGGAGTAGTTGTCGTCCTTCTTCCAATCGAGGATCATCTCATAGACGATGGAGTGATAAACCGCCCCGAGGAGCAGGACAAAAACCAGCAACTCGAAACTGTGTTTCCGCAGGGCTTGGACAAGGGTCATAATTTCTCCTTTATTGAACCCATCAGGCAGCCTCAAAACGGCAATCTGCTTTGTCTCTGCCAAAAAACCAGAAGCTCACGCATATTGATCACCCTTACGAGCACACGTATGCTGTGACCCTGAATTTTCCTTATTCCTTGCAATCCACCATTTTGGAACAGCTTGGCCATTTGCATCTCTGAAAGCCAGTTAACCGACGAATTTTGCCTCATACCGCAAAGCAAGGATTGCACCGCAACGCGGTTTTCCATAGCTTCAAAGCTGTAGCGCTAGATTCCAACCGACTCGAAGAACCCACTGATGAAAAAATTCGACACCTTTCTCACCTTTGCCGCATGGGCCTACGCCGCGACCACAATCATGGCTTTAGCGCTTATGAACCTCGCAGGCGATCGCTGGTGGCCAGGAACCATGCTCCTGTTCGGCCCGCGCTGGATGCTGGCCGTTCCGCTCATCGGACTCCTGCCGCTGGCGTTGTGGCGAAGCCCCCGCGTACTCATCCCCCTTTTCCTGGCAGGTACCATCGTCTTTGTTCCGTTCATGGGGTTGCATTGGGCATTTCCAGGGCCACAAGGCACAAATGATCAAGTGTTGCGTGTTTTAACGTGCAATATTCAAACAGGAAATTTTGATGCCAAAACACTTTCTCAGCTAATCCGGGAAAAAAATATCGATCTCGTAGCCCTACAGGAATGCCCACCATCGATCCAACTCGATTTGCCGCCAGAGTGGCAAAAAATTCAAACCGGAATCATTGCGATCCTCTCCAGACATCCAATCCAAGCTCACAAGCCAGTCATGGCCCTCCACCCTCCTCACGTCTGGCATCGCCACAGTTTGCTACCATGCAGCGTGGTTACGCCTTCGGGAAAAATTATTTTCGGCTCGATGTACTTACCTAGCCCACGTTACGGACTTGTACATATTTTGGATCGAAAAACTGGAATCAACCCAAAAAAAGCGGACCTTCTCGTCTCAGAAACGGATAATCGACATAAAGTTTCGGAAATTATTCGCAATTTGCTTAACATTCAGGAAGTTCCCTTTGTCATTGCTGGCGACTTCAACATGCCAGTAGAAAGCAATATTTACAGAATGCATTGGAAACAATTCTATAACGCTTTTACAGAAACAGGCCTGGGCTATGGATGGACATTCCGTGACGTTGCTTATGGCATACCCATCGATGTCCGAATTGATCACATACTCACAGGAAAAGGAGCTCACCCTTTACGGTGCTATGTCGGACCCGACATTGGATCAGACCATCGCCCTGTGATAGCAGATATTTTTATATCAAACAAAAAGTAAACTATATAGTAGATAAAAATAAACTTCTTGCGTTGTATAACTATCATCAAACAAACGGCTATCGCAAATAACCCTGCTCCTCCAGATACAACAGAATTACCTGTGCCGCTTCCAATGGGCTCATCTCGGCGGTATTGATAGAAATTTCAGGATTGGTCGGAGGAATATAGGGGTCATCGATGCCCGTCACCCCTTTGACCAGACCTGCACGAGCTTTGGCGTACAGGCCTTTTCGGTCGCGTTGCTCACAGACCTCCAATGGAGTACTTATATAAACCTCAACAAAACCGCCGTATTGCGTAATAAGCTCACGATTATAATCTCGGGCATCAGGATAGGGAGCGATGGGTGCGCAAATGGCGATACCACCGTTTTTGGTAATCTCGCTGGCCACAAAACCGATGCGTCTAACATTGAGTTCGCGATGCTCCTTGGAAAAGGACAATTCTGAAGATAGATTCCTGCGGACTATGTCGCCGTCAAGCAAAGTCACTGGTCGGTCACGCATTTCCAGAAAACGTGCCAACAACACTTTGGCCACCGTGGACTTGCCGGCCCCCGAAAGACCCGTAAAAAAAACAGTGAATCCCTGCTTGCTGCGAGGCGGATGAGCACGACGAAGCTCCTCCACCACATCCGGAAAAGAGAACCAGGCTGGAATCTCAACCCCGTGTTCGAGGCGACGGCGCAACTCCTGCGAGGAGATGGAACGCACACTCATTCCTTCCGCCACCTCATCTACCGGGAGATACTCCGCCCGCTCCTCGACATAGACCATTTCCCGCAAGGGGATCATCTTGATTCCCGACTCCCGCTCATGACACGCAACAAGCTCCTGCGCCCTTTTTTTTGGATAAAACGGAGTTCCAGCCTCCGAGAACGGATCGGCATGATCCTCGGCCACAAGGAAATGGGTGCAGCCATAATTTCTGCGCACCAACGCCTGTAACAAGGCTTCACGCGGGCCGGCTTTTCGTTGATACAAGGGCAACAGGCCAAGGTTGATCATATTGCGCGGAAACTGTTTGACGAAAGCCTGACAGGTCCGCACGAATGCATATTGATCCAAATCGCCATGATAACGAACACCGACGGCAGGATGAAGAAGAATGGAGGCCCCCGCCTCCCGCGCTGCCCGGGAAATCATCTCCTTATGAGCGCAGTGCAAATGCTGTTCGCTCTGAAAACCGATCACCTGGCGCCATCCGTTCTGGGTGAATCGGCGGTGCATCTCGTATGGAGCCAGCCGGAGATCCTGGAAATCAAAGTGCATAGGCAAGGACAATCCCTCAACCGTTCCGCCAACATACCACCTTCCAGCCTGAGCAAGCAGAAAACGAACCGAAGGATGGGCCGATGGGTCATCCGTGCCATACACGACTGCGGCCTCTTGCCTCCAATCAGGCTCCCACACATCTCCGACCGTCAGAATCGCCAACAGAAAGCCTTCCTGGTCCCGCAAAGCCATCCGGTCGCCAGAGTGAAGCCGACATGCAAGCTCCCGCTCCACGTCAAGACAGATTGGCATAGGCCATAGTTCACCGGAGGAAAGGCGCATTCTGGTTAGAACGGATTCATAATCCCCTTGGTTCAAAAAACCCTTAAGCGGATAAAAACCGCGGTTCAGCAAAAGTTCCAGATCACAAAGTTGCCGTGTTTTGAGATTGACTGAGGGGAGATCAATCGCCTCTTGGCGCAGGGATTCAGCTCGCTGGAAATGAACAAGAAGGGATTCGCTGTACATGCTTTCTTTCCTTACGAAGTAGTGCTTGCGACTAAAGGCTGGAAAAATTTCACATCCGTTCCACAATAAAGAAAGGATTCAACAAGTCCGCTTTGTTGTACGTCAATGGTTGTCCAGTATCCACTCGGCAGATCTGGCATCCAGCTTCGGAAGCTACAGCGTGCCCAGCAGCAGTGTCCCACTCCATGGTTGGCCCTAAGCGGGGGTAGACATCGGCAGCGCCTTCGGCAACCAAGCAAATCTTGAGCGAACTACCGATGGAGCGAACATCTATACTACCGTGTATCTTCATCTTTTCTGCAACAAAGGAATCGAATTGCGCAAAGAGATGAGAACGGGAGCCAACAATAGTGTACGGTCGTTTATTTTTATCATCCGAAACCAGAGGAAGAAGTGTTGCGGCATCACAAAAAGCTTCCAAAGATGAAGCTTTAACGCTCGAAGCATGTAAAATTTTGAAAGCGCCAAGACCTCGACTCGCGAAATAAAGCTCGTCCAACACTGGCGCAAAAACAACACCCAAGACAGGGAATCCCTCTTCTATCAAGGCAATATTGACCGTGAATTCGCCGTTTCGTTTGATAAACTCCTTTGTGCCGTCCAAGGGGTCAATGAGCCAGAATCTATTCCAATTTTTGCGCTCAGCGTACTCAATATTGCCCTCCTCCTCGCTCAAAATCGGTAGGTCATAATCGGATAGACATCCCTGAATTATATTGTGTGACACACAATCTGCACGAGTCAATGGAGAAGCGTCACTTTTTACTTGAACATCAAAGTCATCTGATTGATAAACTTGAAGAATAGCCAGGCCAGCGGCTATAGAAACTTTTAATGCAGCAAAAGTTATCTCACTATAAGTATTGCCAAACACAAAAAAGCTCTCACAAATTAAATATTAAAAAATTGTCATATATTAAAATAAAGAACAATTATTTCTTTTCTGCACCTGTGAACACAACGATGAATTGTCAAAAGAATATCCAAATATATCTATATCTTTTCTATAAACACTATATACTAGAGATGTCATATCTTTATTATACATCTCAGTATATGTTTTTTTTCTATTAATTGTTTTATTTATGTGCTTTAAACTATTTGACACTTTAATTTTAGATGAAATATAATCAAAATCATCGTTTAAATTTTCAAAAAAACCCAAATAATCGATCTGAATCTTGCTTATTCCAGGAATAATTAGAAAATCAACTTGAGGGACAAAATGAATATACGAATAAATATTTTTTTCAGAAACCCATTCCATTACAAAATGTTCAAAATTTTTATACCTTGACAAATTTAACTCACTCCAATTTTTATCCTTACTATTAATTCCCCCTTTTTTCAAAAAAGAATATGCAGAATAAAGCCTGTCCCATGGGTTTCTTACAAAAGAAAATTTAAAAAAACGATCAAACTCATTTTCAGAAAAGATATATCTGTAATCCGACGCCTTAGTATGGCTTCCACCAAAATTACCATAAATTGCATTAGCCAATGACATTCCTGCAGCTTTTGGAATGTGGATAAAAATAGTTTTGGTTTCTTTAAACGATTTTAATGTATAGCCTTGAATGATAAACCTTTTTTTTAACTGCATCAATGTGTAAAAAAAAGGGTTATGAGCTACATATCGAATTTTTGACAATTTATAGTTCATAAATTTCTCTAAAAATTTTATTTAAAAAATCATTTTAACAATGACTCAAAAAGACGCTCCAAACTCGACGAAGTATTTTTCACATCATACTTTACAGCTGCTTCTTGCGAAAATTTTAAAAAAGTATCTCGCTGATTATCATTCAAAAGATTTGCCATAGCGTGGGCTAAGCCCCTAGGATTACCGTCAGGAACAACGATTGCCGGTGTGCCGCTGACAACTTCTCTAAGGCCGATGCAATCCGAAACAATCAATGGAACACCGCTAACCAGAGCCTCCATAGGCTGAAGGGGGCAAGCTTCCCACACAGAAGGCATCACTACAGCATCCAAATCGCCGTAAACACGTGAAACTTCATGCTGAAACGGTAAAAAAACAATACGATGAAAAACATCTTTTTCTTTGGCCAACGCTTCGTACTCAGACCTGCAATCACCCGAACCAACAGCCACGAGACGATAATCACAGGGGGTAGAAATCTTCTCCAAGTGAGCCAGAGCTTCGACAATCTTGTCGAAACCTTTTTGAGGCATAAAACGCCCTAAAAAACCAAAAAGAAAAAGATCTGAGCCTAAACCATAGCGCAGCCTGAACTCACCAGGCTCCCGCAAGCCCACAAACAACTGGGGCTCAATCCCGTTCATAATAGCAATCTGTTTGATTTTTGACCGCGACAAACACGAAACCCGCTGCTGCACGTGTGCAAGGATATCCTCACTGACTGCGTAGACAACATCCACCGAACAGATAGCCCAGTTGGTCACCAATCGTTTCAAACTGCCCTTTATGCCCTGGAGCAAGCGTCCTTCAAGGACACCATGGACTGTGAGCACATGAGGTTTTCGAAAAACAATATTGGCAAGACATGTCGTAATGGCAGAAATAAATCCTTGGCTTTGAATGATATCATGACGATTTTGAGCCAAAGTTCGAAAAACAGCCCAAAAAAATCCAAAAAAAGACGCTGGTGCCATGATCAATTCGGCACCAACAATCTTAGCATCTTCTTGAAGGGCCGCAGTCTCTTGAGCATCTGCAGCTAGAATCGTGACTTTCCAATCAGAACCAAAGTGCTGATAAACATATCGCATATAGGTTCGAATGCCGCCAAGAGGCCACCGGACAACCGTTAAAAGGTGCTTATGATTGTTCAATACGCTTGACCTCGTTACAAAAAAAATGATGCGCAAGCACAGTCAAACCAGCAATCCATAACCAAGTGTACCGATAAAGATTATGATCACTCCATCCTTTAAAAAGCATAAGAATAATTGTTTGTATAATTGCTTGAGAAACAAAAGAATAAAAAATAAGTTTCACTGGACCAAGATCTTTGAATAATATATAATTATTCGATAATGATTTTTGATTGAGTGAATGACGGTTTTGTTTCTGATTAACAATCAGTGAACTGGAACTATGCGGTAAAAGTGATGGATCCTTAAAATTCTTGGAAACCGTTATAATATTATACTTTCGAATAATATCACTATTTTTAAGGATGACTAAAATCAAAAAAGCCCCAAAAGTTACCCCCCCAAAAAAACCAAGTTCACCAAACAATTGCCCATAAAGGTTATGCGCATTCATTCGACTACTCCAACTCAAAGGAAAATTATTGGGTCCAACACCGAGCAAAGGATTATTTATAAAAAGAGACATACCGTGCTTAAACCCTTTCAATCTCCCAGCAGCAGACTGTTGCGCGCTCTCAGGCCCAATGTCGTCAACAAAAATAGTAAGGAAGCGCGTTTGAAGATCTTCAGGCATGGCTTGCCACAAGAAAATTAAAGCTGCTATTATGACAACGACAGCAACTGCCTTTCTGGATGTAGTCATAAAAATGATTGAAAAAAACAAAAGCGCAGTAAGCATCCCGCTTCGTGATCCAGTCATTATGACGGCAAGGAGAGCCAAGCACCAATACATCCAAAGGCATCGACGCAGCCAAGCATTTTCAAATCTACTTCTGATCATAGCCCAAGACAAAGGGAGAGAATAGCAAATAGTTGCTGAAAAAGAATTAGGATCTCCATAAGTAATATCAATCCCAATCATTCTTGAAATACCCATTCTGTAAACAAAACGTCCATTAACAAAAAATTCCCAAGCAGACTTACCGACATATAGAAACATAACGACAATAAAAGATAAAATTATAAATCTAAAATCTATTCCATCCCGCACACAAAGAGTAATCACAAAATAAAATATTACATATTTAAGGTAGTCATCAATCACATGCCAAGAAGAATCCCAGCTAATTGAAAATAAACCTGATATAAAAAGCGTTAATGAAAAGAGAATTATTACGCCATTAAGAGAGTCTGACAAAAAACGCTTCTCTTTTGACAACAAAACAGCAGCAAGCAAAAAGAGCATATAAATTCTTTCAACACGAAATTCACCAAGTATTGTCCAATATTCGTATGGACGGAAAATCAGCAGAAATAGATACCCTGCAAGTAAAATTGGCAATAACCGTGCATTTTTCATGAATTAATTAGCCAAGTAAACAATTAATAGCGTATGTAATATTAAAAACAAATACAATCATCGTTTATTACAATTTGCAAAACGCCAATTCCAACTTTCTACTACTTTATAATATAAATAACGAACCAATCTTAAAGGGTGTTTAGTCACACCTTCGTCATATTGAAAACGCCTCAGCATTCTTCCAGCAATATGCCAGGCAAGCGCCTGATCGGCATAAGAAAGCCGTTTCTTCCAACGGTAAGTCTCTGACGCTTGCGGTGATTGCATAAGCCCAGAATGGTGTTTATCTATACGCCCGCCAACCTTCGCTGCAGCAACTGAAGAATAGCCCAGCATGCTTTCTTCAAAGGGCAGTTCCAAAAAATCAGTTACGCGCTGAAGCTCTTTCTTAGTATTCAGCACAAGATCTTCAAAGCGTAGTTGCATATAGCGTCCTTGTGGCAACATGTTCAACATTTTTGATCCTAACTCTATGCGCCTCTCCCATGATTTTAGCGCTGAAGCAAAATCATTTGCCCCCCACCACATTCGACTTATACTTTCCGCTACGTCTCGCCCATCTCTGACAATATGAATGAATCGAGATTTTGGAAAAAGTTTATTGAGCACATCCACATGCACTAAGTAACGCGGCGTCTTGTCTCCCCAAAATATTTTTCCTTTACTAACAGCGCATGATTTATAGAATGCACTAATTATATCGCTTAAACTAAGACAATCAGACACATCAACATTGTCGAGACTAATATCAACATCCCAATCACGAACATATCGCTCATTTAATATCTCAGACACAATATTTTTTCTAAACTCTTCATACTTTAATCCTGCTACATCTTGATATTTTTCGTAAAAATTAACTATAAAATGAGACTCATTTGGTATCCATAACTGCGAATGCATATCAAGCATCATAGTCAGCAAAGTAGTGCCAGACCGATCGACACCAACAATAAATACTGGACTTTCCATATAGACACCTCATGTACTAATACAAACTATTTAAATAAAAAAATTAAACTTTTTATAAATCTTCTATATGACTTATAGTATAATGGAAAAACCGCCATGGCTCGAAAGAAATATATTAACCCCTGTTTCTTTTTATCTGATTTTATTAAATAAAATCCAAAATTCGACCAAGTGTCAGACCATGCCAAAGCTGGAACATACCAAGCCATTGCATTTTTAATTTTCAGATTTGAAAGGTTTTTAATCATTATTTTTTGCGCACATTCATAGCGTTTCAGAGTATTTTTAGATAAATTTGAGTGTCCAGTCCTGTATCTAACCAAAGCCTCGTCAACGAAATCAAATTTGCAAACGCAGGCGAGACGTATCCACAAGTCATAATCGATTCCCATAGGTAACGACTCATCAAAATAACCAACCTCCTCCAAATACGACTTGCGAATCACACTTGATGAAAAACAAACAAAATTATCTATAAAAATATAATCAAGAATCATACCTCGTCGTAACACCCTTTCATTACCGGATACGTCGACTCCTACAGGATCAATCCATTTTCGCCGTGAATAAACTACTCCAACGTCTGAGTCTTCAAATAAAGGCATTTGCTTCTCAAGTTTGGTTGATTCCCAAACATCGTCAGCATCAAGAAAAGCGATGAACTCACCACGAGACTCGCAGATTCCCCGGTTCTTAGCTTTCGGTTGTCCGGCATTATCTTGATAGAAATACTTTACGCGCTCATCGAATGCAAATTCTGAAACTATTTCTCTTGTATTATCTTTCGAACCGTCATCGATAATAATCAATTCAAAATCTTTATACGTCTGCGACAAAACAGAATTAATCGCTTCACGAATAAACAATCCATAATTATAACTTGTCACAACAACGCTAAATCTCATTGACGACGAACCTTTAAACAAAACACCTTTTTTTCTTCATGAGTTAACGAAAACAAAAAACATAAAAATACATATATTGAGACAAACAAAGCTAACAACAACCCGGAAATAAATAATTGATGTTGAATAACAAACAAACTTACTAATTTAAAAAAAATAACTATCGAGACTAGCGGAATAAATGTTGGAAAATAGCATGATTTTATGAAAGTCAATATATCAACTCTAAAACAGTTCATTAAATAAAAAAACAAAAAAAACTGATAGACACACTCACCCAATAACATTGCCAAGGGCGGGCCAACTAAACCTAAATACAAAATCAAAGGAACACTTAAAACAAGAACACCCAGGCTTTTAACAACTGTCGCCTTTGTGTAAAACGACACCTCCCCACCACCTATCATAAGCCTTGCAGCAAGAGGCTGAAGACCTGCCACCAACATATTTATCGACAAAATCATTATTATATATCTTGTATTCTCTGCATACTCGCCACTAATCCATAATGAAATAAATTTTTCTCCAAAAAATAATAAAAAAAACGCAATAGGCAATGTCACTAAAATAAATAAACGAGTATATTGAGCATAATACTTCCAAACAACGTGCCTATCACCACACGCAGTTAATTCACTAAATACAGGAAATAATGATGCAGTCAAAGACCATACGACATCCCTAGCACTTCCGACAAGCCTAGATGCTACATTATAGTATGCAGTCATGGTTGTTGTCAAAAAGTACGAAATAAGCACCACAGTAGTATGATTATTAATACGCATTGATGTAGAAGCTAAAAATACTTTTCCGCCAAACGAAAAAATCTCTTTAAACGCCGAACGCTTAACATACTTAAACGACACAGATACGCTAGGGCTAGAGCAGATGCAAAATATATAAAGAAAAAAAGTGGAAACAAAATCCAGACTTAAAGCAATCCAAGCCAATCCCATGAGCCCATAACCGTTATTTAATGCATAAACCGTTAGCACAAGCCGAAAAATCCCACAAAAAACATCCACAACACCTTTAAAGTGATATTTATGCATTCCTAAAACAATACCAGTAAATACATTACCGATAAATACAAACACAACATCTATTCCTAAAACAAACAACAAACTAACTGCAACAGTTATTAGTTCTTCATCTTTCACAAAATGATGCATGACTTGAGGAAGCACTAACCAGCAAACCAATCCTGCAAAGAGACCAAGACAAAAAAAATAAAATAAAGTTGAAGAAATAATTTCATTCAACCTGGATAGATCATTTTTTCCTCTAAACTCTGAAACAAGCTTTATAGTCGCTTGCTGCACTCCAAGATCAAGAAGACCAGCATAACCTATCAATGAGAAAATCAGTGCCCATAAACCATACTGGGCATCTCCAACCCCTTTGATAATAATTGGCGTCAAAACAAATATAATTGAATAGTTTACAATGTATCGCAGAGTATTAACAATGGAATTTCTAAAAATAATCTTATGAAATGAAGTTTGCCGCACAGCGTTATTGCCCTGGAATTATGATGTAAAATGGATCACCAATTGAACTCATGGCCCAACGTACAGTCGGCGTCGACATAGCATACGATTCAGCAAAAGTGTACTTTCCGGACCAGAACCGATCAAAAAAAACATCGCCACGTGTATAACCCTGGACATAAGGCTCGACAACCGATCCAAAAGTCCCCGTTATTCCAGCTTCCAACAATCCCTGAACCCAAGTCTCAGCCTTAGACCTTGATAGCCATGCTAGAGTATTGGATTTCAAATATGCAGCCACCGCTCCAACAGGCCATTGCCCTTTGCGGATTGGCTTTTCGTAATCATGCCCCCAGGCAAAAAACCACATGGTGTCATCTGGCACAAAATTGGTTTTGGTGAAGTATCGATCTTCCAACACGGCCTTAATTCCAAACCGTTGTGAGATATTGAAGGCCGCGTCGCCATGCTTCCCCCGGACAAAGAAAGCTGACCCCGACTTTGCTGTAACCGATTTCTCCTTATCCACGGCCTTGTCCACTAGCCCCCTGGCAATCTCCACATCCGGCCCATCCAACCGGGAAACAAGATACAGCCCCCACGTTGGATCAAAATGCTCATTCCGCCCAAAGAGCGGATTAGGTGTCCCCATGACCCGCCCCCAAGTATATCTATCGAACAAGTCCATGAGCATTGAATCCAGCGCCCTGTTTCCCAAGCGCAACTGAATCCCATAGCAGGGGACAATTACCCGGATCTTTCCAGCCAGTTTCTTGTCCAGCAGATGCTCACGGATAACATCAATAATCTGTGGCTTGAGCCCCTGCACAATAGGAGGAAGCTTCAGTTCCAGGATATTCTCTTTGGGCACCCCGCGTCGTTCCGCGTAATGCCTCGCCACGCTCAACGAATCCCGACTTCCCTTCCGCGCCAGCAGCAACACCTCTTCTGGTCTGGGAGATCTGGCAGGCTCCCAGCTTGCCGAACCAGACTCCACGCCAGGCCCGGGCTTGCCTTCCATATCTACGGCCCGGACTAGATAAACGTAGGAAATGCCAGGCAAAATAGACTTATCACGAAACATGGACGGCTGAATTTCAGGTAGCACGCCCTGCAAAACCGCACCGCTCTGCTTGGAGGACATACCCACAACCTTCTTCACATGCCCAACAAGCTCAAACTCCGTCTCATCAGTTCTCCGGCGAAAAACATCATACCCGGCGATATTCACTTCTTTCAAAGGCTCCCAAAACACCCCAATGGCATGAGCTCCCGAAGCAGTGTACACATTCCTCACCTTTGGTGGCGTTTCCTTGGCTCGTGACCCAGGAAAGCCGAACAAGACCATGGCATCGAATTCCTTCCCGTCTTTATCGTAGGCCTGTCCTTCAAAGATGACCCTGGAACCGTTCTTGAGGTCGGAGACCTTGATTTTGGTGTCCATCCCCACATCCTTGATCAGAAGCAAAGGATCAACGCGGTAAGCCATTTCATCACCATCCCGCAGACGGTAAATCCGCACACCGGCCAAAGCACCCGACTCCAGTGCGCCATCCACATATTTCCAATTCAGTTCGACAGCACCATCCCGGTTTTCAGTCTTGCCTTCAGCGAACACACGACCGGCACCAGTAGCATTGCCTGCCAGAACATCTGAAGCCAGCACACAGTGAAAAACCATAAGCGCGCCAAAGAGTTTAAACAAATGCTTCATACCGTCCTCTCTCCCTTGACTCCAACCAGGTCGCGGTAAAGGCCGGAATACGCGGCAATGTATCGGTCCCGTGAAAAAAGATTCTGTACTCGTAGAGGATGCTGCAATCGGGCGTAGGCCTGGACGCTTTTATCCGCCAGCAGAAATGCCAGGGCCTTACCCAACGCTTCCGAATCACCGGGAGGTACCAGCACCCCAGCACGGCTGCCGCCCAAGGCCTCGCGGCAGCCGCCCACATCCGTGGCCACCACAGCGAGGCCAGCGGCCATGTACTCAACCACGGCATTGGAAAAACTCTCGGAGTCCGAACTGAGCACGCCCACGTCGAAAGCAGTTAAAATTTCCATCACTTCAGACCGCCTGCCCAAAAACATGGCTCGATCAGTCAAATCGAGCTCCGCGCACAATGCTTCAAGCTTTCCTCGCTCATCCCCTTCACCCACCACAACAAACCTGGCGTCTGGTATCTTTTTGGTGACACCGGCGGCAGCGCGGAGGAACACGTCGATCCGCTTCACGGGCCGCAGATTGGCCACGATTCCGGCCACAGGTGCGTTAGAGGGCAATCCAAGAAGTTCCTTGGCAGCGGCTCGGCGTTCATCGGAGAAGGGTATGGGATCTCCGGCCAAACCGTTGGGGATGACCCGAATACGATCCGGAGATATCCCCTCAGTCTGTTGCGCCCATTGCCGGGTGGCTTCGGAATTGGCCACGAACACGTCAGGAATGCGGTTCAGTGCTTTCTGCAATACAAGTTCTCGACCCGTCATCCAGTAGCCTTGATTCTTGCGCGTGGCCACAATGCCGGGCACGCGGCCAAGCCACGCGGCAAGGATTCCCACTTTTGAAGAATCAGTGAAATGGACCTGCAGGATGTCCACCCGCTCACCCCGCAGCCACTGGGCAAAGCGCAATATCCGCCACCAGGAGATGGGGGATTTGAAAGAACCAAGACCGAGAACATGCACTGGACAAAGATGGAATTCAGAGTCCAGCCACGCTGAACGCTGCAAAACGCAAAGCCGGGGTTCGAATTCCCGGCGGTCCAGACCATCCAACAAAAGCAGCAGTTGGCGTTCGGTTCCAGCTGTCGGAGAATAAATAGCGTCAATGAGAAAGGCTATCCGCAACGGGCCGTCCGCTCTTCTGCGACGCTTCAAAAACTGTCCGGCATAGACGAAAATTTCCTCCCACATCCCAAGCCCCAATCCACCATGCACCGCCAAAAAAACGAGAGGCAGACGAAAGGCATGCTCCCCACCATGTTCACGGCAGATACGAACCGTGGCCATGCCAACCAGAACGGCATAGGCCAGCAAGGCCAGGCCCAGAACGAAAAAAACAAAGGACAGAAAAGCCGAAAGCCCAAAGGTCAGATCCAAACCCAAGAGCGCCAAAAATGCCGCAACGCCGCCCGCAAAGCAGGCTGGGACCATAGCCGAAGAGCTCAAAAGGGCAGGATGCTTGCGGTACAAGCGCGTACGTCCCCGGCCATAGCGACGCATCTGGCCGACCAGGGCTGACAGCTTTTCACGCGGGTAGTAACGCACCGTCAGCTTTGGGCTGGTATAGGCTTTGAGACCTGCTTTCTCCACGCGATAGTTGAATTCCACATCCTCGCAGGCGTCGAAATCCTCATCCACGTAGCCGACCTTCTCGAAAACCTCCCGCCTGTAGGCCGCGCCATTGCTGACCGGACTAGCGAAACCCTCAAAATCCCCGTAAATGAGCGAATCCCCGCCATGGCCAAGCCTGGAGGCACGAGCCAGGGCCACAGACTTCTGAAAAGGGGTCAAGTCAGGAGGGTCCAGGGGCTGGGGGCGGCCCAGACAATGGGCTCCGCTTTTCTCGAAACAATCCGAAATATTGCGCAGGAATTTGTCATCGGGAATATGGCAATGACCATCCACGACCACAAAATAATCCCCCTGCCCGGCCCTAAAGCCCACATTGCGCCCGGCGCTGGAACGCTTTTTAGGGTTGTCGAGCAAACGGACGCGGCTATCCTCTTCAGCGATGCGTGAGACTATTTCCCGCGTACCATCATTAGACATGCCATCGGCAACCAGAATCTCGAAACGATCTTTGGGATAATCCTGACTCCGCAACTGCCCCAGGGTGTCAGCAATGAACCGGGCTTCGTTGCGCACGGGCATGACCACGGTGATGAAAGGACAGTCTCTCACAGTCCGCCAACCTGCCCCAATAATTTAGCGGGATTTCCTCCGACAATGGACAAATCGTCAAAGGATTTGGTCACCACCGAACCCGCGCCCACAACACACTGCGTGCCAAGGTCAGCCATGATCACCGACCGCTCACCGATCCAGCAATTCTCACCAAGCCGCACTTGTTCAAAGGTTCCGCCTTGCTCCTGGATGGGCACACCGACCTGATCAAATCCATGCTGTTTTTTCCCACTCAAAAGGGACACATGGCTACCAATGGTGCAATTTTTCCCGATCTTCGCCATGCCGATGATGCAGTTAGCGCCAATGTAGACTCCTTCCTCCACCACCGCATCTCTGTGAGAGAAAAATGACCCGAAACCGATAAAGGCCTTCTTGGAACACTGCACGAGTGTTTTGCCATAATAAGCGACACGCAGATAGCTCCCCGTCTTGCCTGGAAACAGGGCCAAGAATTGACCACAAGCGCAAAACAAACCATCGCCGCCGACAATCCTGACAGGAATGAACAGCGGGCATGTCAATGCTGTCGCGAAGAAAAAAGCGATTTTTTGTGCCAACTTCTTCATCAATCGCCCACATTCCCGTAAATTTGGAGATAAAGGTTTGTCTGTCGTTCGAATCCATACTCTTCTTCAACAGACAAATACCCTCTCCTTCCCATCTGTTCACGCAAAGCCGCATCACCTGCCAGCGCCAAAACACCCTGAGCGAGCCGGTCCATATCTCCTCTCGGCGCGAGGAAACCGCTCACTCCATCACTTACCACCTCCGGCGTCCCGCCAACGCAAGTCGCCACAACTGGCTTGCGGCAGGCAAAAGCCTCCAGAACAACATTGGGCAGGCCTTCCGTATGCGACGGCAACACGAAAATATCGATATCATGCAGGAGCGACCGGACATCACTGCGAAAGCCGGGCAGGAAAAATCTGTGACCGATCCCCGCGTCGGCCACGGCCTTTTCCAATTCGGACCGCAGAAAACCTTCCCCGAAAACCACGAAATACACGTCCGGCATCTCCTCAAGCACGCGCGTAGCTGCTTCAACAAGCCCCATATGATTTTTTTCCGGACTAAACCGCCCGGCAGTGGCCACCAGAATGGCTTCCTTTGGAATGCCCAGCTCGGTCCGCACGCTTTTATTTGCAGGGCCGGGATAGGCCGCCAGATCGATGGCGTTGTGTATTACCCGCACCTTGTCCGAATTTACTCCGCAGGCCAGGATCTTCTGCCTCTGGCCCTCGGACACGGCCACGACTGCATCCGCCAAGCGCAAGAAAATCCTGTCCAGCATTTCATAGCAGCGCACTCGCCTCGTTTCGCCAGTCCACCCTCGCGAGATCACGAGTTGACGACAACCCGCCATCCACGAAGCAATCCGACCTAGAACAGATGACTTGTAACCATGCGTACACAAGATATCGACCCGACTGTGCGCAAGGTAGTCACGGAGTTTCCATATGGGTCTCGGGTCAAAGGGATGAGAGCCGGACAGCCCCAAAACCGGAATGCCTAGCGACGCGGCAGTATCCATCAATTCGGTTTGCCGGGAATTTTCCATGAACGAAATGATACGCAGCCAATGACCTCTCTCCATCATCATGCGGGCATGCTGGCAAATCTGTCTTTCCGGACCGCCATAAAAATTGGTGGCAATGAGGTGACAAATCCTCATGGCAGAAAGCATTTCCATCGCCGTTGGCACCTATTCGGCATTGTTTGAACCCCGCTGAAAATGGAATTCCTCGGGATATGCCCCCATACCAAAAAAGTGGCGTATGGAATCAACAATGCGTGAGGAGGCGAGGCCATCACCAAATGGATTCCCTGCATTTGCCATGGCGGCATAGGCCAGGGGATCGTCAAGAAGCGCAACGGTCTCTTCGACTATGGCATTCCGGTCTGTTCCGACCAGCTTTACGGCACCGGCCTCCACAGCTTCCATACGTTCAGAGGTGTCACGAAGAACCAACACCGGCTTGCCAAGTGAGGGCGCCTCTTCCTGCACCCCACCAGAATCACTGAGGATCATATAAGAAGACCGCATGAGCCGGAGAAATTCAAAATATGTCTGGCTTGGAATAAGGGAAACCCTTTCCATTCCGTCAAGGAGTTCATGAACTGGGACTTGAATATTCGGGTTGAGATGAACAGGATAGATAAATTCAATATCGTTTCGCATCTGGACAATGTCCCGAATGGCAAGACATATATTTCTTATCGGCTCTCCAAAATTTTCTCTCCTGTGCGCGGTCACCAAAATACGCCGCATACAACCAGTTTCATCACGTAAGTTTGAATTTCTCTCATTCATTGACAAATAATAATGCAAAGCATCAATTACAGTATTCCCTGTCAAAATAATCTTATCTCGTTGAACACCACAATGAATAAGATTCTCATGCGCTTTGCGCGTCGGGGCAAAATGTAAATCTGAGAGAACAGTAGTGAGTTGCCTATTTATTTCTTCAGGAAATGGACTGCACTTATTATATGTCCTGAGGCCAGCTTCAACATGACCAACTGGTATCCTGTTATAAAATGCCACGAGTGATGCGGCGAACGTTGTCGTCGTATCACCTTGCACAACGACAAAATCTGGCTTCTCTTCCTTGAAGACCACGTTAAGAGAACGAATTATTCTGGATGTTACGTCAATAAGGTCTTGATTATCCTTCATGACGTGCAAATCAATGTGCGGTCTTATGCCGAAAATTTCCAGGACTTGAGCAAGCATTTCCCTATGTTGCCCTGTCGAAATGATCAGGGGTTCAAACAACTCGCTTTGCTCCCCTATCGCCTTGATGACGGGAGCAAGTTTGATTGCCTCTGGACGCGTGCCGAACACAACTGCGATCTTTTTTAACATTTCATCCCAAGTTTGCCTTCAAGATGTTCACAGAATTGATTGGCAATTGATTCCCACGAATAGCCTGCGGCAACTCGTTTTCGTGACCTGACCAAATCCGGGGTCGCTTCATGCAATGCGACTTCTATACAACGTACAAAATTATTTGTATCTGATGCAATATGAACGTGTTCTGAGAATCTGCGAACTTCTGGCATATCTGTTGACACAACAGGCAGACCGCATGCTAAATATTCCAGCAACTTTATTGGATTTACACTTTTTGTAAGATCGTTGACAAGAAATGGAATGATGCCCACATCAAATCCCACAGCATACTCAGGCAACACATCATACGGCACACTTCCAAGGATAAATATATTTTTATGCATCTGCAAAAGTGACACATCAGTATCATGCTTACCAATCATAACGATGGACCAGTCAGGATGACTTTGAGCAATATACGCGACAAGCTCAAGATCCACCCACTCGCTGATCGCGCCAAAAAATCCTATGCGAGGCGAAGGGATATCTGACAACCTATGGCTATCATGATTCGCAATATTGAAATGGCCGACATCTACTCCATGAGAAAGAAAAATTGGATTCACTCTTTCCCTTTTCTTTACGTCACACAGATACTGCGAAGTCCCAAAAACAATATCTGACTCAGCGAGAAGTTTATCCTCCATCTGACTCACCAAAGCTGATCGCACACCTGGCCAGTGTACAAAATCATCAACACAATAATAAACACGAGCAGAAGAATCATAACAATTCATATAGTCCACTGCATTTGGAAATGTTGTAACCATTATTGGATTTTTTAATCCATTTTTTTTAATTATATTTTTAACTTTATAATTTGTAATTTTTTTGTTTAGCTCTCTAATAAGAAATATATGATTGAACGGAATAATTACCGGGCTTATTACTGTCAAATTTTCCAAAACTTCTACATCATTAATTTTTGGATTTTTTTTAATCCATCCCAATAATTTTTCAACACTCCTCTTTAGATCATATATACTTAAGTGTGGACTTCGAAGTCCTATTGTATCAACCCATAAAACGCGATTATGCGAAAGAATACGCTTAAATATATGTTGGCAACTACTTGGGCATCGGCCCCAATCGTCTGAAAAAACAACAAAGTCCCTTCCCTCAAACACAGCATTTTCCTATTTTAAAAATAACAAACATAATAATATTAATTAGTTATTCATAATCACAAAAAAAACTGATCAAGCTTGGATACGCAAAACCGATACTTGCCCGAAGTCTCGGACTGAATGGAGTCCACATACTCCACGTCATGTCGCATGGACGAGCCAAACCTCTCCAGCACCAAGCGGGCGATGTCGCCACGCAGCGCCTGATCTTGGCCATCCTCCCCCTGCACAACGCGGAACAGCAGATGATCGAGCCTGTCCTGCACGATCTGCATCTGCTTCACGCCTTCAAGGACCATGGCGAAGTTCTCGGTCAGGGAGATGCCTGAGATGTACTCTCCATCCGGCGTGCGCACGTAGTCGGCGATCCGGCCTTCCAAAGACTCGATGAGCGGATAGGTCCGACCACAGGAGCAAGGTTTTTCGGCCATGCGCGCGGTATCACCTACGAGGTAGCGAATGAAAGGCATGCCGAAGTTCGTCAGGTCCGTTACCACCACGGCCCCGGTTTCCCTGGCCGGGGCCGGTTTGCCGTCCCGCAGGCACTCGAAATTCAGCGTGTCCATGTTCACGTGCAAGCCCTGATGCGCCTCGCATTCGCAGGCGATGAGGCTGACCTCCTCGCACCCGTAACGGTTGGTGACCTTGCAGTCGAAGACCTCCTCAATGAGATCACGCTCGAAATCGTGCAGAACCATGGCCGTGGAAATGATGCCTTTGGGCCGAATGGGCGAAAGTTCATTCTGCTGCACGAAGCGGGCGAAAAGATAGAGGGAATGGGCATGGCCAAAAAGAAGAGTCGGTTTTTCACGACGGATTTCGGCGTGAAAATTCGTCATGGCCTCTTCGTCCATGCGCAGGGTGTCCAGGAAGGTGCCGCGCTCGAGCAACGTGTTGCGCACATATCCCCGCCAAGACTTCTTGTACTCCGGGTTGCCCCACACGGCCCCGATCCGCTCACCCAAACGCCAGCCTGTCCACTCGTCATGTCGCAGAGCACAGCCCCGCTTCCATTGCAGGCTGTCCTCATCCACGAAAAAGGACAGGGACACACCCGTTGAACCGGAGGTTTTCTTGGGAAAAAGGCGATCCTTAGGGATGTTGTCCGCCACCATGGCGTCACGGTTGGCGCGGATCTCGTCTTTGGTCAGCAAGGGCAGCTTCTCGAAATCCTGCCACGTGCGGATGTCCGCAGGAGTGATGCCCAGGCTCTTCAAGCGGTCATGATAAAAAGTGGTGTGGGCGTAGGCATGTTCCAACAGACCTTTGAGACGCTTCCATTGGTCCGCGCGCACATCTTCCAGCGGGCGGTACTGGGTGCGCAGAAATTTCTTGTAATGCCGCAAATACGGACTTTTTTCGCGCATGGCCCAGAGTGGAGCCACCACATACCGCACAACATGAGAATACAGGTCACCCTGATTGGTCGTGCTCATTTCATACTCCCCTGCCATCCCCATTCATCCCCAAAACCTCGGCCATGGTCCCGAACTCCAGCCCCTTGAACAGGGCGCGGATCTTGTCTTCCGTGGTCTCCAGGTTGACGTAGTGCCGGAAGCGGGACTTGAGGCGGGCCTTGATGCGGGGTTGGTCCGGGTCCACTTCCCAGGGGTGGAAATAGAGGACAGTCGGCTGTTTCTCCACCTGGTTGATGTGCCGCATGCCCCAGTGGATGACTCCGACGGGCAGCAGACGCAGGTATCCGCCTCCGGCGATGGGCAGGGCCATGGTGCGGCCCGGCAGGCTCATGTTCAAGGTGGTCATGGGAAATTCGCGGATGGTGCCCGAGGGGCGCGTGATGTCGTGGGGGAAACGCCGCGCACCGGGGATGCCGTAATTGTCGTGATGAATGGGAAAAATACTCGAATCGTAGACAAACCCTTCCTCGATGAGAATATCAAGGGCCCACATGGTCCGTTCGACGATGGAATAGCTGGGGGCGCGGTAGCCCAGGACCTGGCGTCCGGTGATGTTCTCCAGGATGCTCTTGGCCTGACGCACGTCGGCGCGAAAACTCTCCGGTGTCATGTTGTACACAAGCTCATGCCCGAACCCGTGACAGGCCACTTCGTGGCCGTTATCGGCCATTTCGCGCACCATGAGCGGAAAGCGCTCCGCCACCCAGCCCAGCACGAAAAAGGTGCCCTTGAGCCCATGCTCGTCCAGAAGCGCCATGACCCGCCGCGTGTTGTTCTCCACCCGCGACGGGTACACGGCCCAATCCTTCCGTTCCACGACGCCTTCGAAGGCCGTGACCTGGAAGTAGTCTTCGACGTCGACTGTCAGAGCGTTTCTCACGCTGCCCCCCGGCGGGGGGAACTGTTGAAAATGCCATTCTGGCGGCGTTGCCGCACCGATTTTGAAAAGCTCATGTAGACGGCTACACTGCGCCTTCCAAAATCGGCTTGCGCCTTGCCACAATGGATTTTGAACAGTTCCCAAGTCATATTACTTCCCTTAGAAAAAAAGACCGACGAAGATGCCACAATGGTTTTTGAACAGCTTTCCGGGAGTCATTGTGTTTTCCCTTGGGAATTAAGGCTGTTGAAAATGCCATTCTGGCGGCGTTGCCGCACCGATTTTGAAAAGCTCATGTAGACGGCTACACTGCGCCTTCCAAAATCGGCTTGCGCCTTGCCACAATGGTTTTTGAACAGTTCCCTAGTCACATTACGTTCCTTTCCATCATTTCAAAAAAACATAAGCACAATTTCTTCAACAAAGTCAAACATCAACAATGTATGACACAACTGTCGTACATTTTATGAAACACTTTCATTAACGTGCAAAAGTCTCACAAAAGGCCGAACAAACTATCCATCAAAGTATCCGAGACTCATCGCAACAATCTCAAAGCCAGGTTTGAAAAAAAGCGTGCTTGAACATACCCGATCATTCAAAAAGAATGAATCAACGCAGGCCAGAACGGCTTTCTGACGCCCTGCGCTAGAACAAATACGTCAACTGAATCCCCACCCTGTTCACCCGATACTCCTCGTCCTCGTCATCCGAGGTCGAATCCTTGAACCTGTACCAACCGCCCAAGCTCAACTTCTCGCTCAGGGCGTAGGTCAGGCCCAGGTTCGCGAACCAGCGTTTGGTGTTTTCGTCGCTATCCTCGAAGTCGTGGCTCAGGCCCAGGGTGCCGGTCAGGCGGGAGGTCAGTTCGTGGGAGATGTTCAGCCCGATCGCCGTTCTGCGCACGGATTCTCCGTCGTCTTCCACTCCGGAATTCTCCTCGTAATCCTCCAGGGTGGTGTAAACGCTGGCCTTGGTGCGCTCCCACGCCTTGGACAGGCGCAGGGTGCCGTGGCGGCGCTCGTAGGTCTGACCTGTGTCCGGGTCGTCCTCAAAGGAAATGCCCGAGGAAAAATTCAGCTGCACGGCCCCGAAGTCGTGATCCAGGCCCGCGTCCCAGTACAGGCTGGTCGAACTGGTGTCGCGCTCCTGGTAGCGGGTGTACTGCGGACCGGCCTTGAGAAACACGCTGCCCGTCTCGGCATAGGCGTAACGGCCGCCGAGGTAGGCGATGTGGCGGTGCAGGGTCTCGTCCTCGGAAAGCTCCTGGGTGTAGGAATAGCCGGACAGCAGCGCGGCCCTGTCGGTCAGTTCGTAATCGGTGTCCACGAAACCGCGATGGATGTTCTTGGAATCATTGTCCGAGTCCTCGTACCAGATGTTGGAATAGGCGTAGCCGATCTTGGCCTGGCCGCGCTCTCCGAAGCGGGGGGTGATGTAGGGGGAGAAGGTGAACGTGTTCTGCTGCACCATTCCCTGCGTGGAATCGTCCTCCACGACGTCGCCTTCGGTGCGATCCTCGTTGACCAGCCGGTACGTGTCGGCCAGGTCCAGGAAGAAAAAATCCTCCCAGGCATTGAGCAGGGCGTGGACGTTCAGGTTGTGATTGAACTCCTCGTCCTGGGTGTTCTTGGCGTAAAAACGGTAATCCCCGCTGTAGGCGGACTGGAACAACAGCCGGTCGCCCTCGCGCGCGTAGGACAGGCTGGGACGCACAGAGGTGATGAAGTCGTCGCGGCCGTTTTTTTCCTCATCGGTGTTGTCGTCGTACTCCTCCCCCACGCTCAGGGAAGCCTTCCACGCGGGCTCCTCGGCCAAGGCGACCCCCACGAGGCCCAAGGCCACGATAGTCAGCAAAAAGATCCGCAGTGTCTGGTTCATTTCCACTCCAACAGGTGTTCGATCATTGCCTGGGGTTCCCCGTGGCGGTCCATGCCGCCATTCGCCGTTGCGAGCCCCTTATTCACCCCAGAGAAATTTCCACAGCCCGTTTTTCTTCTTGGCCACGGGCGCTTCCTCCGGTCTGGGCGCGTCCTTGAGCGCGATCTCCGAGCGCAGCTGCTGGATGCCGGCCCAGAGTTCCTGAACCATGGTCCGCTGCTGCAACTCGACCTTGTCCATGCGGTCGCGCAGGTCGAGCAGGGCCGCGTTGTCCCACACGGGCTGGAATTCCAGGGATTCCATGCGCTTGTTCAACGCGCCGATGGCGGCCAGGACCTTGGCCTGGCCGGACACGCCGTTGATCATGGGCTGCACGCCGCCGCTGCCGTTGCCGCCGGCGCTGCCGCCGCCGGCTCTGATCTGATCGACAGGCTTGGCGTCCCAGTACTGCGCCTCGAAGGACAGATCCGCGGCCAGTTCGTGCACGGTCTTGCCGTCGATGTCGTGGGTTTCGGCGGAAAAGGCGTCGATCATGATGTAATCGCACAAAATGTTGATCAGCCGCGGGATGCCCCGGCTATAGGCGGCCACGGCTTCCACGGCCCCATCGTCGAAAACCAGGGCCACGCGGTTGCCAGCCTTTTCCATGCGGAATTCGATGTAGTCGCGCACCTCGACCGGACTCAGGGGTTGCAGGTTGCAGTTGATCTGGATGCGCTGGCGCAGCTGCAAGAGCTCGGGCCGGGCCAGGATGTCGCGCAGCTGGGGCTGGCCCACGAGGATGATCTGCAGAAGCTTGTCGCGGTCCGTCTCCAGGTTGGAGAGCATGCGGATCTCCTCCAGGATCTCGGGAGACAGATTCTGGGCCTCATCGATGACGAGCACCGCCTGACGGCGCTGAGCATACTGTTCGATAAGGAAATCGTTGAGATCACGCAGCAGGGCGGCCTTGTCCCGACCGTCCGTTTCCAGGCCGAAGTCGCTGTTGATCTGCATGAGCAGTTGCAGGGAGTCGACCCTGGTGTTGAAAACCTTGGCCAGCACGCTGTCGCGAAGCTGGGAGCGAATCATGTTGCGGATCAGCGTGGTCTTGCCCGACCCCACCTCTCCGGTCAGCAGGATGAACCCGGCCCGTTCCCTGATGCCGTGGGTGAGGTAGGTCAGCGCCCGCTTGTGCGCCTTGCTCGGATACAGAAAATCCGGATTGGGCAGGAGGTCGAAGGGCTTTTCGCGCAGCCCGAAGAATTCCGTGTACACGCGCTATTCCGAATAGTAGTAGTAGGAGTTTCGATGCTGCTGCTGGGTGCCGTTGTAAACGATACCCAGGATCTTGGTGTCCAGGACGTCCAGGGCCTCCTCGATCTGCCCCAGGCTCGGCTGTCCTTCCTTGACCACCAGCAGCACGCCGTCGGCCAGGCGGGCGATGGAACGGGTCTCGGCGAAAGGCAGCACGGGCGGAGTGTCGATGATGATGTAGCGGTCGGAGTAGCGGGTCTTCATCTCCCGGAACAGATTGCGCATGATTTCCGACGAGAAGAGCTCCACCGGATTGGCCACGGGCGTGCCCGCCGGCAGGACGCTGAGCTTGCCGATGTCCGTCTTGACCAGCAATTCGCCCACATCCAGGCCTTCGCGCAGGCAGTCGGAGAGCCCCTTGCGCGAACCCAGCTGGAGATATTTGTGCACCGTGGGGCGGCGCAGGTCCGCGTCGATGAGCAGCACGGTGTGGTCGTATTCCCCGGCCAAGCAGGCGGCCAGGTTCACGGCGGTCATGCTCTTGCCCTCGGCCACGGTGGCGCTGGTCACGGCGATGAGATTGTCGAAACGCTCCCGTTTGGTCATCTTGACCACGGATTCCTTGAGCTTGCGGTATTCCTCGGCCATGGGCGAGAGGGGATCGTTGATCACGACCATGGTTTCCTCGGGCAGGCGCGCGCCGCTCAAATGAACCTCGCTCATGGGCGCGCGCACAACGCCCGGCGCCTCGGGCCGCAGCGAAGTCTCCACCGCCCTGCTCCCGGCCTTCATCCCGGCCGCCTTGGCCAATGCTTCTTCTATTCTGCTCATTATTCTCCCTTACTGGGGAGAGACCGTTGAAAATGCCATTCTGGCGGCGTTGCCGCGGCAAATCCCGCGGGATCATGTATATCAGAATACACTTCACCCTTGAATTTGCCTTGCGCCTTGCCAGAATGGATTTTGAACGGTCTCAGATGCATATTATGTCAATATATTTATAAAATTTCATTTATTAACTGTCAGTGTACACTTCGACTTCCAAAATCATCACGTTCCTTGCCAGAACGATTTTTGAACAACCTCCAAAAACATGGTGTCAGTTGTTATCTTCATTGCGTGGCTGAAAGCCATGGCAATCCATGCCTCATTCATCATTCCAAAGAACCGCTCCAACCCGGCGAGGGCGCCTGAGAGGCATTCTGGCAAGGCGCAAGATCGTTTTGAATGGTGAAGTGTAGCCGACTACATGAGCCATTCAAAACGGGCGCGGCAACGCAGTCCCATGCCTTTTTTTCATTCCAAAGAACCGCTCCAACCCGGCGAGGACGCCTGAGAGCCATTCTGGCAAGGCGCAAGATCGTTTTGAATGGTGAAGTGTAGCCGACTACATGAGCCATTCAAAACGGGCGCGGCAACGCAGTCCAGAATGGCTCTCAGGCGTCCTCACATCCAGAACTCCTTCACCTGGGCTAGCAACCCCTCCACATAGGGCATGCCCATCGCCTCCATGATCGCCACGACCAGGAGCAGGGAAAAATACAGGCCGGCCACGCCAAGAAACGCCAGGTCCCTTTTCCTTCGCAGCCTGTCCTCTTCCGGCTTGGGGATGGTCGGGAGGACAGCCAGGACCCGGATGTTCAACCCGCGCAAGTCGTCAAGATTCTTGACAGCACCACCCAGAATGTACGGCAGGATAATAAGCGCCGCGCCGGCCCCGAGTCCCGCCACCAGCGAACCGAACATGATCAGGAGCCGCTTGGGGCTGATCGGCTTGGTGGGCAGCACGGCCGGATCGACGATGCGGAAATTCATGGACTTGTTTTCCATCTCCATCTGCTTGGACACTTCCGATTGCCCGTAGCGCGTGACCAGCTGGCTGTAGATCAGGGTTTCGTTCTCCTTCTTGCGCAGCAGTTCATCCAAGCCCGTGCGGATGGAAGGAATTTCGCGCAGCAGCTGGCGCTTTTCCTCGATGGTGCGCAGTTCCGCCGCCTCGAATCCCTTGTTGGCTTCAAGTTCCGCCTGGAGCAGGGCGCGGGTCTGTCCGGCTCCGCCGTCGCCGACACGGCCGCGTGAAGGACTGGCCTTCATGGCCGCGATCTCGCCGCGCATGCGGATGACCTTGGGATGATTCTCGGTGTAGGTTGTGAGCAGCGCGGCGAGATGCTGCTCCAGATCCGCGATGGGGTCGCGCCCCCCGCCCGAAGGCATGAGACGCAACTGGGTTTCAAGTTCGAAACGCCTGGCGCGGATGGCTTCGAGCTTCTTCTCGGCCTCGGCGATCTCGAAGCGGATGATGGTCTCGTCCACGGCCAGTTGCAGGCCGTGATCGGCCTTGTACTGGTTGATTTCGGTCTCCACCGCGTCGATGCGCTTCTTGAAACTCTCGATCTGCTCGGCCAGAAAGCGCGTCGCGGCCAGGGATTCGTCGCGCTTGGAAGCGGTGTTGGCCTCGATGTAGACTTGAGCCATGGTGTTGATCAGGTCGCGGGCGAACTGCGGGTCGGAATCGACGAAAGACAGAAAGACGATGCCGCGCTTCTCGTCGAGCTTGATGTCGATGCGCTCACGCAGACTTTCCAGATACGCCTCGCGCTGGGCATCGGAGGTCAGAGACACGTCCTTGTCCAGATTGCGCAGAACCCTGGTCATGTTTTCACGGCTGAGCATGGACACGGACAAGACCTTGATCTTGGCCTCCATGGACGGCGTGATGGCGATACCCTTGACCAGGTCGCTGATGACGCTTTGCTCAATGAAAACAGTTGATTGCGCTTCAAATTTCTTGGGGAGCAGATAGCTGGCCACCACCCCCAGAGACATGACCAGCAAAGTCACCAGCACCAGCAGGCGCTTGCGCCGCAGCAACAGGCGCACATATCGCTCAAGCTCCAAGTACAACTCATGATTCATGCAACGATCCGTGATCCGGTATGAATGTTATCAATTCCGTTTTGGAGTTCCAGCAATGCCATCCGGTAAATCGTCACCCGGAGCGGCAGAGGCGAAACTGAAATCCATGGTCTGGTCACCCAAAGGGATGAAACCGTGGCGATCCGTCATCCCTTTCGCCTCGCTAGAAGAAACTCGTGTTGGCGATGATGTAGTCGCCGCGCTTGAGCAAGACGTTCTGGGCCAGATCCTTGCCGTCCACAAGGTCGCGGGCGCGAACCCTGATGCGCTCTTCGACTCCGTTCTCCCTGCGCACCACCACGGTGTCGTTCTCCTTGGCGAACTTGCTGAACCCGCCGCTGTCGAGGATGGCGTCGAGCACCGTCATGCCGTCCTTGAAGGGCAGCGCCCGGGGCGTGCCCACGGCGCCGAGCACGTAGACATACGGTTCGGGCAAGGCCGGAAAGAAGACGATATCGTTGTGGCGCAGGGCCAGATCCTGGCTCACGTCGCCCTGATGCAGCAGCTTGTCGAAATCGCGCTCGATCTTCTTGTCGTCGCGCATGACATGGGCCCCGTGCAGGTCGGCCCGGGTCAGGTCCATGCTGGCCAGGAGTTGCAGCAGCGACGTTTTCTGTTTCAGGTCGAAAATGCCGGGGGTCACGCCGCCGCCGATGATATAGACCTTGCTGTTGGCGATTTCCGCCATGGACACCGTGACCACCGGTTCCTTGACCAGGGTCGTGAGGCGGGCGGCGATCTCCTTTTGCAAGGCTTCCGGGGTCAGCCCCTCGGCCATGATCTCGCCCGCGCCCGGCAGGGAGATGCGTCCGTCGGGCCGCACCAGGGCGGGCACGCTCAACTCCGCCTCGCCCCAGACAAAGACGCTCAGCCGGTCCCCGGCCCCGATGATGTATTCATTCTCGTTGGCCATCGCAGCCCCGCAGAACAGGAATACGCCAAGGGCCATCATGGCCAGATGCGACACCCAGCCGCGCGTGCAAAAAAAGCGGTCTTTACCGAAACCAGAAAGCATATCTACCTCCCTTTTCCCAGCAGAACGACGCCGAATGTTTTCAGAATGATGTAAAAATCCAATAAAATCGAAATATTCTTGATGTAGTAGAGGTCGTAGCGCAGCTTCTCGATGGCGTCCTCCACGGATGAGCCATACGGGTAGCAGACCTGCGCCCAACCGGTCAGTCCCGGCTTCACGTAGTGACGCTCGGAATAGTACGGGATGCGTTTCTTGAGTTCGCCCACGAATTCCGGGCGTTCCGGTCTGGGGCCGACCAGGGACATGTCGCCTTTGAGGATGTTCAGCAGTTGCGGGATTTCATCCAGCCGCGAGCGGCGCAGCACATTGCCGACCCTGGTGATGCGGGGATCGTTTTCCTGGGACCAGACGGCTCCTGTCCTGGACTCCGCGTCTTGCCGCATGGAACGGAACTTCATGAGCATGAACGGCCTGTCGCCTTGACCCACGCGCACCTGCCTGAACAGGATGGGACCGGGGGAATCAAGCTTGATGGCCAGGATGATGAAGGGAATGAGCGGCAGAAAGACCATGAGCCCCAGGAACGAGGCCGCGATGTCCAGCATGCGCTTGCACAGCCGCAACAGCCAGGTGACCCTGAAGCCGTGGCTGAAGATGAACCAGCTCGGAGTGATGTTTTCGATGAGCATCTTGTGGGTCGCCCGTTCGTAGAATGTGGGCGCGTCCACCACCTCGATGCCCGCCAGCTTGCAATTCAGAAGCTCTTCCACGGGAAAGACCCCGCGCCGCTCGCCCAGCGACACCACCACCTGATCGGCCATGAAGTTCTGGGCCAGGCGCAGCACCCTGCCGCTTTTGCTCGCCGACATCTCCTCGTCGAAGCCCGCGCCGCCTTCCAGGGCGGAGGGGCATTTCACGCGGCCGAGCATGACATAGCGTCCCTTGCTGGACCTGATATAGTCTTCCATCAATTCGGCCATCAGCCCGTCCCCGACCACGAGCACGCGCTTGCCCACGCCGAGAAAGGCGCGGCGAAACTTGGCGAACAGAAATTCCAGAATTTTGAGCCCGGCGAAAACCCCAAAACCCATGACCATGACCTGCGATTCTCTGCCCATGAGACCGGAGGAAACACTGACCAGGTAGAATATGGCCATGGAGATGGTGGTGACCAGGGTCTGGCAGCACAGAGCCAGAGGCACCCTGGACTTGAGACCCTTCAGGCCGAAAGCCGACCACAGGATCACTGACGGTACCACCGTAATGGCGAGAAACCCCCCGACCTCGGGCAGGAGCGCGAGGTTTCCGGCCCATGAGGACATGGATGGAGCGAAAATCAACACGGAAGCGGCCAGGGCCAGGAGAGCCCAGACAACATCATGGGCAAGATTGCGAAGCACCAAGGTAGCCATGATTCCTCCCGGAAGAATTTTCGCCTTCGACATCTTTTACAGATTTCAGGGTTGCAAGGTTTCGAGGTTCAGCCCTGAAACGCAGCCCTCAAAAACTTCGAGGCTCCAAGCCGCGACAGCTGACGCTAACTCCCTTCACCAAGCCTCTTGAACAATTTCTCCGCCTCGGCCTTCTCCTCGAAATCGCCGCCGGCCAGAGCCTGTTCCAGGGTCGCGACAGCCTCGTCCACGCGGTCCAATTCCGACAAGGCCAATCCCTTGTGGTACAGTATGGCGGGATTGCCCGGGGCCAGGCTCAGGGCGCGGTCCAGGACATTCACGGCCTCTTCGGCGCGATCGTTGCGGATCAGGACATAGCCGAGGGTGTCCACCACCGAGGGGTCGGAACTGGCGCGGGTGAAGGCGGCCATGGCCAGGTTGACGGCCTGCAGGCGCGTGTCCTCGCCGTCGGCCCAGAGCATGGCCAGGTTGTTGAGGGCGGGCACGTAATCGTTCTTGGCCTGCACGGCCTGCAGATACAACTTGGCCGCCTCGTCCTTCTTGCCCATGAGTTGCAGGCACATGCCCCTGCCCGTCAGGGCCTGGGCGTCGGTGGGGGCGTAGGCCAGCACTTTTTCAAACGTGGCCAGGGCCTTCTCCACTTCCCGTCCGCGCAGCTGGAATTCGGCCAGCATCACGCCCACTCGCGGATTCTCCGGCTCCAGCTCCACGCCCTTGGCCAATTCCGCCTCGGCGGCGGCCCGATCCTTGCGGACTTCCAGAATCGCGGCCAACGGCAAATAGGACTGGGCCTTGTCCGGGCTCAGCTGCACCAGCCGCCGGGCGCTTTGCTCGGCCTTGTCCACTTCGCCCAGGGCCATCCAGGCCCGGGTCCGCTCCATGGTTCCGGCCCAGGGGTTCGCCGCTTCGAGCTGGCCGTACAACGCCATGGCCTTGTCCGTTTCCTTGCGCGCGATGTGCAGTTTGGCCTTGGCCTGAACAAGGCCCAAATTGTCGGGCTGCTTCACAAGCTCCTGCTCCAGAACCGCCAGGGCCTCATCGCTTTTGCCGTGCTGCTGCAGAAAGCCGGAGAGCATCAGGGCCGCTCCGAGATCGCCGGTGGCGCGGGCTTTTTCCAGGCGGGACAAGGCCTCGTCGGTCTTGCCCTGCTTGTCGAGCACGGCCGCGGAAGCGGTCAAGGCGCGCACGTCGCCCGGCGCCACGCCCAGGGCCAGATCGTATTGGGACACTGCCTCTTCGGGCTTGCCCTTGGCCAGCATCAGCGTGGCTGTATTGTAATAGGTCTGGAGATACGCCGGATTGGAAGCCCGGGCCTTGGCCAGATATTCTTCGGCCCCCTTGGCGTCCTTGCGTCCCAGAGACGCCTTGGCCAGGGCGTTGTACAGCACGGCGTCGCCCTTGGCTCCGCTCAGGCCTTCGGTCAGCACGGACAGAGCCTCATCGCCCCGACCGTTGCGCAGATAGAAGGCATGCAGAGCCAGACGCGCATCCAGTCCCTGCGGAGATATTTCCAGAGCTTTTTTCAGCTCCTCCTCGCCCGTCGCGTCGCCCAGGGAGAGCTTGAGCAGGCCGCTTTTCAGCAAAATCCCGTAGTGGGCGGGGGCCAGGGAAGACGCGTTGGCGTACATGTCCCGCGACTCCTGGGCCTTGCCGAGCAGGAGCAGGGCATCGCCTTTCAAGGCGTGTCCACGAAAATCATCGGGGTTTGTCTCAAGCATCTTCTCGGCCACGACCAGAGCTTCGGCTCCGCGGCCCTGGCGCAGAAAAATCTCGCCCAGCATGATCCTGGCCTGCACAAAGCCTGGGCTGTAGTCGAGCACGGTCTGGAACTGCGTCACGGCCATTTCCAGATTGCCGAGGTAATAGTAGGCCAGCCCCAGGAGGTAGTAGGTCTCCAGGTCCGGCTTGATGCGCAGGGACTTGGTCAGGGAGGTCACGGCCTCGTCGAAGCGGCCTTCGCGGGACAGGTACAGGCCCAGCAGCCTGTGTCCTTCGGGCTTGTCGGGAAACTCCTTGATCATGGCCTCGGCGGCGGCCTTGACCGCGTCGCCCTGACCCTTTTCGATCAGAAGACTGCCTTCCTTGTAACGGGCGAAAAGATCGCTGGGATAGATGGAGGAGATGCGGGAATAGACGTCGAGCATTCCGTCCGGGTCGCGCTCCTGAGCCTCAAGCTGGGCCAGGACATGCAGGGCCGGTCTGTTCTCGGGGTCTTCGGCCAGCAGGGACTCGACGGTTTCACGGGCCTTGGCCCGCTCTCCCTGGGTCATGAAATTGTGGATCAACGCCAATTTGGCGGAAACGCGGCCCGGTTCCAGGGCAAGGGCCTTTTCCAGATGCTCGCGCGCGCTGGCGAGATCGCCGGAGATGGTGGCCGCGAAGGCCAACTGTTCCATGGCCGCCGGATCATCGGGGTGCTCTTTGAGGTAGGTGGTCAAAAGCGGTACGGCCACGGCTGGCTTGTTCTGGAAATTGGCGATCCTGGCCAGCTGAAAATCGACCCTGCCATCGTGCGGATTCTGCAGCTGGACCTTCTGGAACTCCCGCTCCGCCTGGTCGAGCTTGCCGGTTTCCAGGTAGGCGAGGCCCAGATTGAAGCGCGCCGGAACAAAATTGGGATATTTTTCCAGGGCATTCTTGTAATGGACGATAGCCCCATTGTAATTGCCCTGTTTGAAAAGCGCCTCGCCTTCGGAATTCAAGGATTCCGTGGTATGACCTTTGCAACTCATTAACGAAGCGCACAGTAGGATCATCAGCATCGCATATCTAGCCATCAATCCTCCAATTCTAATAAGGGGGCCGATCCGAAAAGCGAATCGCAAAATTTTCAGGGCATAGGTCCCACAGCGTATCCGTCGTTTGCAAGCATGAAGTCATACACTCGCCAATGCGTTCGATACGGAACACGGTTCGTGCGCATCATTGCCTAGCGAACAGCTCGACGCAGGCTGGACAGCAAAGCCAGAACCATGCCATGAAATCGTGAAAACAAATATCCTTTCATTTCAATATAATGAATTTGAAAAACAATTGCGTCAAATCCTGAGTCCGATGTTGTGTCCGCTTTTTCCGGAAATCGTTGGCGGCGAAAGCGCCATGCACCGTGTCCCCTGTCCTGCTCCGCAATCCAGGGAGTAGGTGCCAACGGGTTGCGCCCAAAATACCTAGGCATTTCTTCGGCGCAGCTACTTCTTTATATACAGCGTTTAGAAATCAATTGGTAGTATGAATCTAATTTTAATCACTGTATGACCTTTTTTTCGTCAGATTCCCGTGCCCCCCACTCACCCATCGCACGCCGGCGGGCAGCATTTTGCCTTTATATCCTGAATCCGTGAACAGGTGTTGCTAAATTTGTGAGTTCTGCTTTCCAAGCATATTTTTCAAAAAACTACGCAATTTTCGGCCTGAAAATTTTTAACTGAAGGACAATTGTCTCTTCACAAG
>JBFWJY010000012.1:0-106083 GCA_050252955.1 Desulfomicrobium sp. | reverse complement strand
CGGTCCTGGGGGTGCAGGATCGCGTAGGACGTGATCCCGAGCTGCTCGCAGCCGCGGATGACGGCCCGGACCTGGTCCGCGGGGGTGCTGAAGAAGCGCCACGCCTCCGCGCCCTCGTCTTCGACGCTGGGCATGAAGGTCATGAAACGCGGCGAGCGGTGCAGGCCCGCCAGCCGGATCCGCTCCCAGATCTCTTTGCGCAGGGGGCCGCCGATGATGGGAACGTCGCCGACCGCGCGCAGTTCATCCAGAAAGGTCGGGAATTCGGTGTTGATGAGCTTTATTGCCGGCGCCTCAGTCTGGGCGCGGCTTTCGCGCCAGGCGGTGTCAGCGCCCTTGGCGATCTTCCATCCGACCTGGGCGTAGGGCCCGGACAGCGGCAGGAGCAGGACCAGGCTTTGCCTGACCACGCCCATCTGTTGCTCCAGGGCGCGCAGGTTTCCGGCGAAGAAGTCCTTGTTGGCCAGGTCGCCGCTACGCACGATGCCGGACAGGCTGGGCCAGACCGAGGCCCAGTTGGCCTTGTCCCGGGCCAGGAGCTTCATGTTTTTCGCCCAGACCACCATGGACCATGGATAGGCGTTCGGGTCCGCGCCCAGGGAGCTGTTCAGAATCCTGTCCAGCTCTTCGGCGGGCAGGGATTCGGCCCGGTTCAGGGCGTCGACTTCCAGAGCCCCCCGCGTGTCCTCGTCCGGAACGGCCCTGTAGACAAGGCCCAGGGTTTCGAAGGCCAGGCCGTATTCCGGGATGGCCCAGAAATGGTCGGTCAGCTCGATCCCGGCCGCCATGCGCGTGGTCCGGTCCAGGTCGGCGCGACCGACGAGATCGATGAGATAGCCGGCATAGGCGTCCTTTCCCTTGCGGGCCAGGAGCAGCCTGGCGTTGGCCTGGTTCCAGTCCCAGGAGGCGGCGGCCGTCTTGTTCTCGGCCTGCCAGTTCTGGAGGTTCTTTTCCGCCAGGTCGTATTCGCCCAGCTGGACCGCGCTGCCGACGGTGTTGCGCCAGGCTTCGCTGCGTCCGGGATCTCCGGCGCGCGTGGTTTCAAGATATTTCGTGTATTTTTGCAGGGCCTTCTGTGGATCCGCGGCCTTGTGTCCGGGCAGGCCGGCGGGGGTCTGGGCCCCGGGCGTGGAATACACGATCTTTTTGCTGCAGGAGGCAAGGCCGAGGGCCAGGGCCAGGGCCAGGATGCAGGAAAGCAGGTGCTTGATTTTCATATGCTATGGAGCCTGACGCAGGTCTGACGTGGGAGTGTCCCGGTTGAATAAAAAAAGCCTGGCCCCGTCAAGGGCCAGGCGCGGAGTATAGGGACCGGTAAATTGCCGTGTCAAGCCAATGCTTGACGCGATCGGTACTTACTTCACTTCCGTGTAGTCGGCGTCGACCACGTCGTCGTCATCCTTTTTGGCTCCGCCCTGTCCGGCGTCCTGCGGCCCGGCCTGGGCTCCGGCGTCGGTCTTCTGGGCGTAGAGCTTCTCGGCCAGCTTGTGAGAGGCCTGGGCCAGTTCGTCCATGGACTTCTGGATGGCTTCGGCGTCATCACTCTGCAGCACGCTCTTCAAGGCTTCGGCCTTGCCTTCGATGTCGGCCTTCATGGCGGCGTCGATGTTCTCACCCAGATCGCGGATGGATTTCTCAGTGGTGTAGATGAGCGTGTCGGCGCTGTTTCTGACCTCGATGAGCTTCTGCTTTTTCTTGTCCTCTTCGGCGTTGGCCTCGGCTTCCTTGACCAGGCGCTCGATGTCGGCGTCGCTCAGGCCGCTCGATGCCGTGATGCGGATGGACTGCTCCTTGCCGGTGCCCAGGTCCTTGGCCGAGACGTTGACGATGCCGTTGGCGTCGATGTCGAAGGTGACCTCGACCTGCGGCACGCCGCGCGGGGCCGCCGGGATGCCGGTCAGCTCGAAGCGGCCCAGGGTCATGTTGTCCGAGCACATGGGGCGCTCGCCCTGCAGCACGTGGATGGACACGGACGGCTGGTTGTCGGCGGCAGTGGTGAAGGTGTTGCTCTTGCGCGTCGGGATGGTCGTGTTGCGGTCGATGAGCTTGGTGAACACTCCGCCCAGGGTTTCAATGCCCAGGGACAGCGGGGTCACGTCGAGGAGCAGCACGTCCTTCACGTCGCCGGCCAGGATGCCGCCCTGGATGGCCGCGCCCATGGCCACGACCTCATCGGGGTTCACGCTGCGGTTGGGCTCCTTGCCGAAGAATTCGCCGACCTTCTTCTGCACCAGCGGCATGCGGGTCATGCCGCCGACCAGGATGACCTCGTTGATTTCGGAAGCCTTGAGTCCGGCGTCGGCCAGCGCCTTGCGACAGGGCTCGATGGTGCGGGCCACGAGGTGCTCGCACAGGGATTCCAGCTTGGCCCGGGACAGCTTCATGGTCATGTGCTTGGGACCGTTCTGGTCGGCGGTGATGAAGGGCAGGTTGATGTCCGTCTCCATGGAGGAGGACAGGTCCTTCTTGGCCTTTTCGGCGGCTTCCTTCAGGCGCTGCAGAGCCATCTTGTCCTTGGCCAGGTCGATGCCGTTCTCCTTCTTGAACTCGGCCACCAGGTGGTTGATGATCTCATGGTCGAAGTCTTCGCCGCCCAGGAACGTGTCGCCGTTGGTGGCGCGCACCTCGACGACGTTGTCGCCGACTTCCAGGATGGAGATGTCGAAGGTGCCGCCGCCCAGGTCGAACACGGCGATCTTTTCATTGGCCTTTTTGTCGGAGCCGTAGGCCAGGGACGCGGCCGTGGGTTCGTTGATGATGCGCTTGACGTCGAGGCCCGCGATGCGTCCGGCGTCCTTGGTGGCCTGGCGCTGGGAATCGTTGAAGTAGGCCGGCACGGTGATGACGGCTTCGGACACGGTCTCCCCGAGGTAGGTCTCGGCGTCCTTCTTGAGGCGCTGCAGGATGAGGGCGGAAATCTCAGCCGGGCTGAATTTCTTGTCGCCGATCTGCACGTAGGCGTCGTTGTTGGCTCCGGACACGATCTTGTAGGGGCTCTTGGCGATCCAGTCCTTGAGCTTGGGATCGTCGAACTGGCGGCCCATGAGACGCTTGACCGCGAAAACGGTCTTGTCGGAGTTGGTCACGGCCTGACGCTTGGCGATCTCGCCCACGAGGCGGTCCTGGTCGGTGAAAGCGACGATGGAGGGTGTCGTGCGCCCGCCTTCGGGGTTGGTGATGCACTTGGCTTCCTTGCCTTCCATGACATAGACGCAGCTGTTGGTCGTACCCAGATCTATTCCGATAATCTTGCCCATTGTGGTCTCCTCTGCGATATTTGAAATATTTGCGTAAAAATCGGGCACAAATTAACGCCTAAAAATGGCTTGTAAAGGGTGAGGCCGAGATTTTTTTGGATGGAAAGAGGAAGGAAGGAGCGGGAATGCGTGTTCCGGAGGCCCTTCCAACAGCGGGCCGCCTCCGGGATGAGGGGCCCCCGCCGCAGCGGCGGGGGCTTTGCCGGATCAGAGGCCCTTTTGCGCCATGAGGTGGGCCAGATCGGCCACGCGGCAGGAGTACCCCCATTCGTTGTCGTACCAGATCAGCACCTTGGCCAGGTTTCCGGCCTGGACCGTGGTGAAATCCGCGTCCACCACTCCCGAATGCGGGTCCGCGACGAAGTCCGAGGAGACCAGGGCCTCTTCGGCGTAGCCGAGAATGCCGTTCAGTTCGCCCTCGGCCGCCGCCTTGAAGGCGGCTTTCAGTTCCTCGGCCGTCGTGTCGCGTTCGAGTACGGCCACGAAATCCACCAGGGACACGGCCGGAACGGGCACGCGCACCGAATAGCCGTCAAAGCGTCCGGCCATTTCGGGGATGACCTTGGCCACGGCCTTGGCCGCGCCCGTGGAGGTCGGGATCATGTTGCAGGCGGCGGCCCGGGCCCGTCGCAGATCCTTGTGCGGGAGATCGAGGATGCGCTGGTCGTTGGTGTAGGCGTGGACCGTGGTCAGCACGCCCTTGGCCACGCCGAACTTGGCGTGCATGACCTTGACCGCCGGGGCCAGGCAGTTGGTGGTGCAGGAGGCGTTGGAGACGATGTGGTGGATGGCCGGGTCGTACTTGTCCTCATTCACGCCGATGACCACGGTCAGGTCCTCGTCCTTGGACGGCGCGGTGATGATGACCTTCCTGGCCCCGCTTTCAAGGTGCTGGCCGGCTGTCGGACCGGTGCGGAAGATGCCCGTGGACTCGATGACGATGTCCACCCCGCAGGCCTTCCAGGGGATGAGCCTGGGGTCGCGCTGGGCGAAACTCCTCACTTCCCATTCGCCGCCTATGCGCATGGTCTCGGCGTCGGCCTCGACCGTGGGCGCGAAATGTCCGTAGGAGGTGTCGTGACGCAGCAGATGGGCGTTGGTCCGGGTATCGAAGAGGTCGTTGATGGCCACGACTTCCAGGGTGTCGCGGTGACGCTGCCAGATGGTCTTGAGCACCTGGCGACCGATGCGGCCGAAGCCGTTTATGCCAATGCGTGTTTTTTCCATGAGATGCTCCCTAGTCTTCAAAAACCTGGTAGTCGTAGGCGTTGATGAGTTCCATCTGGCGCTTCAAGGTCTGGTGCATGCGCGCGTTCTCGATGGCGATGGCCGAAATGTTGGCGATGGCCTGCAGAAAGCCGATCTCCTCGGCGTCGAACTCGCGGCGTTCGCCCGTGTAGACCCTGAGCACTCCGATGGGGCGGCTGCCCTCCACGAAGAGGGGGGCCACCAGCACCGAGACGAGCCCTTCCTTGGCCGCTTCGGCGCCGTACTGGAAGCGCGGGTCCGAACCGGCGTCGGCGATCTGCACCACCTGGCCGGTGAAGGCTTCGCGGTCCAGGCCGCTCTTGGCCACCTCGACCACGCCTTTTTTGGCGTAGCGTTCGCTCAGCCCGTAATAGGCTGCGGGCTTCAGGATCTTGCCGCCGCGGTCCAGAAGCCGGATGAAGCAGCCCTTGACTCCCATGGCCCGGGTCACCTGCTCCGCGATGCGGTTCAGAACCTCGCCGGGGTCCAGGCTCGAATTCACCGTCCGGCTGACTTCGTAAATAATTTCATAGAGACGTTTTGTGCTCATGATTTCCTCCGTTCATGTCTGGGACTTCGCGAAGTGCATATCCGACTTGGACGCAAGAGAACAACCTCTTTTCGGTTGTGGATAAATTTTTACGAATTGAATAATCAAACAACCTGTCTTTTTCCATGGAAGTATTGAGTTTTCCACATGCAGAGGATACGAGGCCCCAAAATCTTTTACAGGAGTATCTATGGAACGCACCTTTTCCATCATCAAGCCCGACGCCGTCGCCCGCAACCTGCAGGGCGAGATCATGGCCATGATCCAGAGCGCGGGCCTGCGCATCAAAGGCATGAAAATGATCCAGCTGACCAAGGCCCAGGCCGAAGGTTTCTACGCCGTGCACAGGGAACGCCCCTTTTTCGGCAGCCTCGTGGACTACATGTGCTCCGGCCCCTGCGTGGTCATGTGCCTGGAAGGCGAAAACGCGGTGCAGAAGTACCGCGACCTGATGGGCGCGACCAACAAGGACAACGCCGCCGAAGGGACCATCCGCAAGAAATACGCGCTGGACATCGAAAAGAACTCCTGCCACGGTTCCGACGGTCAGGATACCGCGGCGGTGGAAATCGCGTACTTCTTCAACGCACTGGAGTTGGTGGGATAATGAAACGATTCGGGTTCATCGGCCTTGGGAACATGGGTGGGGCCATCGCTCGCGGGCTGGCCTGCGGCGGCGGGTTCGTTCTTCACGGATTCGATCCCAACGAAGGCATGTGCCGCAAACACGCGGACATCATGGCCATCCATCCCGGCGCCCAGGAACTGGCCAGGAATTCGGACTACGTCCTGCTGGCCGTCAAGCCGCAGGTCATGCGTCCGGTGCTGACCGGACTGGCTCCGGCCCTTGGACCCGAAACGTGTCTTGTCTCCATCGCCGCCGGGGTGACCTTGGCCCAGCTGGTGGACTGGTCCGGAAACGTCTGCCCCGTGGTCAGGGTCATGCCCAACACTCCGGCCATGGTCGGCAAGGGCGTCTTCGCCCTGTGCTTCGACCATGAGCGGGTGGACGAGCCCTGTCGGCGGACCATTCTGGATGCTTTTGCCTCCATCGGCCAGGCCCATGTGCTTCCTGAAAAGCTCTTCGACGCCTACACCGGCCTCATCGGCTCAGGTCCGGCCTATGTCTACGCCTTCATGGAAGGGCTCATCGACGCGGGCGTGACTCTCGGACTGACCCGGGCCCAGGCCTCGGGCATGGTCGCGGGGCTGATTTCGGGTTCGGCGCTCATGGCCGAAGCCGAGGGCGCCCATCCGACGCTCCTGAAGGAAATGGTCACCTCTCCCGGCGGCACGACCATCGCGGGCCTTAACGCCCTGGACGAGCACCGTTTCAAGTTCGCGCTTTCCCAGGCGGTTCTGGCGGCCGCCAGGCGCAGCAAGGAACTTGCGGACTAGGGCGGCCGGGGGCCGCCTTTTTTATGCCCTATTCATTCCGCAGCGCACGCATCATAGCCCGGCCCGTGACCGGAGCCGACACTCCTGAAGTGGAAGCCGTCTACGCCGGAAACAGGGAACTCCTGCTTCTGCTCGACCGCGAGAACGATCCTGCCTTGCTGGCTCGCCGCTTTGCCGAGGGACGCAATCTGCCGCCGAAGGGCAAACCCTCCCGTCTGCACAACCTCGCGCTGCTCGGAGCCGATTCGCGGGACATCCTGGGGATCCTCGGCTTCTACGCCGGATACCCCAGGGCGGACATCGCCTATGTCGGTGAGCTTTTTCTGCGTGCCCGCCTTCAGGGGATGGGTCTGGGCCGCGAGGCCTATCTGGGCCTTGAGGCCTTGCTGCGCCAAGGTCCCATGTCCCGCGTGCGTGTGGGCGTCGGGCTCCGGAACTGGAATGCCCTGCGTTTCTGGATCAGGCTCGGGTTTTCGCAGGTCACGGGCATGAGCGGGGATCGCTTGTTCGGAAGCGGCGGCTACGCATTTCTTGAATTGCAGAAAAATCTGTGATCCGGGGCGGATCGGATGGCGGGAATGTCTTGACATGACGCGGCGGGCGGAGCTAAACGCATCTCCTCGGGGCGATTAACTCAGCGGTGAGAGTGCCACCTTCACACGGTGGAAGTCACAGGTTCAAATCCTGTATCGCCCACCACCGACCGCACAAACCCTTTCAGGCAGCCGCCCGGAAGGGTTTTTTCGCTTATGGAGCACCAATGCGCGTACCCGACGATTACGAACTTCTCGACAGCGGCGACGGGCGGAAGCTGGAACGCTTCGGCCCCGTCATCCTGTCCCGCCCTTGCGCCCAGGCCGTGTGGGAGCCCTCGCGCCCCGAACTCTGGGACTCGGCCAGCGCCACCTTCGATCGCAAGGACGGCCTGAACTGGCATGGCCGGGAACACCTGCCCGAGGAATGGATCATAAGCGCGCGCGGGGTGTGCATGCGGCTCTCCACCACGGACTTCGGCCATCTCGGCATCTTTCCCGAGACCCTCGACCTGTGGGAATGGATCGCGGACGCAGTGCGCCGGGCCGGGGAGGAGCGGGGGCACGCCCCGCGTTTTCTGAATCTCTTCGCCTATTCCGGAGGCGCGACCCTGGCCGCTGCTCTGGCCGGAGCCCAGTGCTGCCATCTCGACGCGTCCAAGGGCATGGTCGATTGGGCGCGGGGCAACGCGGCCCTGAACGGCCTTGAGGATTCGGGAACCCGTTTCATTGTCGACGATGTGAGCGCATTTCTGAAGCGGGAAGTGCGCCGGGGGCGGAAATACGACTGCGTCCTGCTCGATCCCCCGTCTTTTGGGCGGGGCAAGCGCGGAGAACTCTACAAGGTCGAGAAAAACGTGCAGGAGACCCTGGATCTGGTGCGGCAGGTTTTAAGCGACACGCCGCTTTTCGTCATTCTGACCTCCCACACACCGGGCTTTTCGCCCATCGTGCTCAGGAACCTGCTGGAGCAGACTTTCGGGCAGGGCGTTCTGGGTTGCGGGGAGATGCTCCTGCGCGGAGCGCCGGGCGTCCTGGACCTGCCCAGCGGCACCTGGGGGAGATGGGAGGCGAAGCGATCTTGAATTCCAGGTTTGATTCAAACCTGGAATTCAAGAGGTTGCCGCGAAAGCCGCGAATGGTCCTGGAGGTCGTCCCCGCGAAGGCGGGAACCCGTTTTTTTCCGATAGTGAACAAGGCATGGCGCTCCGTGCTCAAGGGGATGGCGATGTCTTTGCGATAACGTCGTTCAGAGGCGCCGGCTTGGACCGTTTTGTTCAGCTCAGCGTCCACCAGCCCAGGTAGCTTCCGGTGGCGGTCAGGGCGAGCGCGCAGAGCAGGGCTGCCGACAGAATGACGCGCATCATGCCGCGAATGCGCCGTACGGACCAATTCACCCCGAGCGGTCCGAGGAACGGCTTGTCCTTGATCTCTCCGAAATAGCGGGTCGGACCGCCCATGCTCACGCCCGCCACATGGGCCGCGGCGCTCATGGGCCAGCCCGCGTTGGGGCTGTCCATGGCGCGTGCGTCGCGCGCGATGCGCTCCCATGCGGCGGGTCGAAGCATCAGCCAGCCTGTGGCCCAGATGGAGATGGCGGCCAGGCGGGCGGGCATCCAGGCCAGGATGTCGTCGGCCCTCGCCCCGGCCTTGCCCAGTTCCTCGAAACGCTCGGTGCGGTACCCCCACATGGAGTCCACCGTGCTCACGGCCTTGTAGGCCCACAAGGCCGCCGGCCCCAGCAGGCAGAGCCAGAACAGGGGCGCCACGAAGCCGTCGTTGAAATTTTCGGCCAGGGTTTCGCCCAGGGCGCGGCAGACCTCGTCCTCGGTCATGTCCTCGGTGTCCCGGCTGACCAGCCCGGCGAGGTGCGCGCGGGCCGCCGCCAGCCGGCCGGTTTCAAGCAGGCGCAGGACCGCGTTTGTCTCCCGCAGGAGACAGCCCAGGGCCAGGCCCGCATAGCCCAGGTACAGGGCCAGGATTTCGCCGACCAGGGGCAGGCCGGTCAGCAGGAGGACCAGGGCCGCGCAGCCCAGGGCCACGGCCGCCACGCTCAGCGCTCCGCCCAGGCGCGGGCCGAGAAAGAAGCGTCGCGCCGGAGCTTCCAGACGCTCCAGCGCTTTGCCGATGAGCCGCACCGGATGGGGCCAGTCCCGGGGGTCGCCGAAGAGCAGGTCCAGGATGATGCAGCCCAGCAGAAAGACGAGGAGTGACAGGTTCAGGGGCAGGTTGTAGAGGGTGTCGGGCATGCGCGTCTCCGTTGGTTACGTGGCGGCGGAATGGCCTTCGCGCAGGTCCAGTTCTCCGGTCTGGCGATAGGCTTCGTAGAGCAGCACGGCCGCTGCGTTGGCCAGATTGACGCTTCTGACCCGCCCCCAGATGGGGATGCGCACCAGGTCCTGCGCGTCCTTGAGGACCTCCGGGGGCAAGCCCCGGGTTTCGGGGCCGAGCACGATGATGTCGTCCGGCCTGAAGGAAAAGCGGTGGTGGGCCAGGCCCTGGCGAGCGCTGGTGAACACCAGGCGACCGGGATCGCGGCCTTCCAGAAACGCCTTCCAGGACGGCCAGATCCGCTTGTCCACGTGAGGCCAGTAGTCGAGCCCGGCGCGTTTGAGATACTTGTCGTCCAGGCTGAAGCCCAGTGGCTCGATCAGGTTCAGGCGGGTCGTGGCGGCGGCGCAGAGCCGGGCGATGGTGCCGGTGTTGGGCGGAATTTCGGGCTCGTAAAGGGCGATTTGCATCTTCAGTTCTCTTTGCGTATTTTTATGGCTTGGCCGGTGCGGGATGGCCCTGACCGCGCCTTATCCACTTGGCTTTCAAATCCGCTTCCGTCAAGAACAGCGAAGCCGGGAGAACTCATGTATCTGCTCGTCACCGGAGGCTGCGGCTTCATCGGCTCCAATTTCATCCAGCACATGCTGTCCGTCCATGAGAACGTGGTCATCGTCAATCTGGACAAGCTGACCTATGCGGGCAACCGCCGCAATCTGGCCGAAGTGGAGCGCCTGCACCTGGGCGGCCGCTATCATTTCGTGCACGGCGACATCTGCGACCAGCAGCTCGTGCCCAGCCTCATGCGGCGTTTCGCCTTCGACGCGGTGCTCAATTTCGCGGCCGAGTCCCACGTGGACCGCTCCATAAACGACCCCTTTCCTTTTGTGACGACCAACGTGCTGGGCACGCAGAACCTTCTCGAAGCCGCCCGGCAGGCCGGGATTCCCCGCTTCGTGCACATCTCCACCGACGAGGTCTACGGTTCCCTGGGGCCCACGGGGCAGTTCACCGAGGACACGCCGCTGGCGCCCAACTCCCCGTACTCGGCGTCCAAGGCCTCCTCGGACCTGCTGGCCCGGGCCTACTTCCACACCTACAAGATGCCGGTCATCGTCACCCGCTGCTCCAACAACTACGGCCCCTACCAGTTCCCGGAGAAGCTCATACCCCTGGTCTATCTGAAGGCTTCCCGCGGCGAGGCCATCCCCGTTTACGGCGACGGGCGCAATGTGCGCGACTGGATCCATGTTTCGGACCACTGCCGGGGCGTGGAGGCCGCGCTGTTCGACGGCGAGCCCGGCGCGGTCTACAATTTCGGCGGGGATGCGGAGCGCGCCAATATCGACGTGGTCCGCGCCATCCTGCGCCTGACCGGCAGAAGCGAGGAACTCATTACCTTTGTCACGGACCGGCCCGGCCACGACCAGCGCTACGCCATGGCCTTCGAGCGTTCGACCCGCGATCTGGGCTGGACGCCGCGGATCGTTTTCGAGGAGGGGCTGGCCGACACCCTGGCCTGGTACGAGGCCAACGGGGCCTGGCTTGACGAAGTGCAGAGCGGCGCCTATCGGCGGTTCATGGACGAATGGTACACGACGAGGCAGGCATGAAAAACGCCGTGGTGCTGGGCGGAATGACCGGCCTGCTGGGCCAGGCCCTGAGCATGGCCCTGATCCGCCAGGGCTGGAACGTGCACGCTCCCCGGCGTGGCGAGCTTGATCTTTTCGACCGTTCGGCGGTGGAGGCCTATCTCGTGCGGACCGGGGCGGATGTCCTTTTCAACACGGTGGCCTACACCAAGGTCGATCTGGCCGAGGACGAGCCCGCCGAAGCCTCCAGACTCAACCGGCAGCTGCCGCTCATCCTGGGCAAGGCCGCGCTGAGCACCGGCGTGAGGCTTGTGCATTACAGCACGGATTTCGTCTTCAACGGCAAAAAGGCAAGCCCCTACTCCCCCGAGGATCAGCCCGCGCCCTGTTCCGTTTACGGCCAGACCAAGCTGCAGGGCGAGCGGGAGCTTCTGGCGCTTGGCCTGCCCCGCCTGCTCATCATCCGCACGTCCTGGCTTTTCGGCCCGTGCAAGACCAATTTCGTGACCCGCATTCTGGAGCTGGCCGCGTCTCGACCGGAGCTCTCCGTGGTCCACGACCAGATCGGCAGCCCTTCGTACACGCCGGATCTGGCCGTCAATTCGCTGGCGCTCCTGGAAAAGGGGGCAGCCGGGATCTTCCACCTGGCCAACGCGGGACGGGCCAGCTGGTGCGAGCTGGCCACCGAAGCCGTGCGCGGAGCGGATCTGCCCTGTCGGATCACGCCCATCCCGTCATCGGAATACCCGCAGAAAGCGTGCCGCCCGGCCTATTCCGTCCTCGATCTGAACGCGTTCACCGCCGTCACGGGCATCACCCCCCGACCCTGGCTGCAGGCCCTGCGCGAGTTTCTTTTTTCACGGGAAGATTGCCTGTCATGATTTTAAGCAAGCGTGAAACCGCTGTTCTTTCCGCCGTGGTCGAGGCCTACGTCGAAACCGCGCAACCCGTGTCTTCCCAGTCTCTGGCCGCCGCCCAGGGGCTGAGTCCCGCGTCCCTGCGGGCGACCATGGCCGCGCTGACCGAAAAGGAGTATCTGCGGCAACCGCATGCCTCCGCCGGGCGGATTCCCACGGTTGCGGGCTTCCGCTACTATCTCGACCAGGTCTTGCAGCTGGGGCCCCTGCCGCGCCGGGTGCAATCCCGGCTGCACGAGCATATCCAGCCCGGCGAGGGGGACCTGACCCAGGTCTTGCGCCGCGCGGCCCGCGCCTTGTCGTCCCTGACCCATCAGGTCTGCGTGGTCATGGCCCCGCGCCAGGATCTGGCCCGCTGGCGGCAGATCGATTTCATCCTGCTGCGGCCGGGCATGATCATGGCCGTGCTGGTCATGCAGGGCGGATTGATCAGCAACCGTCTGGTGCAGATGGACGAGAACCTGGGCGCCGACGATCTCGTGCGTTACGGGAACTATCTGAACAGCCTCTTCGAGGGCCGCACCACCCAGGAGGTGCGCGGCGAGATCGAACGCCAGCTCGCCGGCGCGCGCAAGACCCTGGACGCCTACCGCAGGGCCTGGGAGCTGGCCGCGCAGGCCCTGTCCGAGGAGGAACAGCCCGAGGTTTTCGTCGGTGGCACGAGCCATCTGACCGATCAGCCCGAATTCACGGAACTGGAGACCATCCAGGAGCTTCTGCGGCTCATCGAGGAGCGTTCCCGCCTGCTCGAACTGCTGGACAAGACCTCGGCCAGCCAGTCCGTGTCGGTCAGCCTGACCCAGGACATGCCCGGTCTTGCGGCCTGCTCCCTGGTGGCCTCTCCCTACAGCGCCTTTTCCAGCAATCACGGTACGTTGGCCGTTCTTGGGCCGGTGCGGATGAACTACGCACGCATCGTGCCCATGGTTGACTTTGCCGCTCAAATACTTAGTCAGTGCCTCAAATCACGCTTCTAGGAATCGGCGTGAAGCGATTTCTCAAATATTTCAAGGATCAGGAGTTTTTCATGTCCAACAAGGAAAAAGAGGCCCAGGCCCCGGAAGATATCCAGACCGAATCCCCCGTCGAGGAGACCCGGGAATTGACCCTGGAAGAAAAGTACGCGCAGGCCCTGGCCGACGTGGAAGAATTGAAAAAGGACAATCTGCGCGTCCTGGCGGACAGCGAGAACTTCAAGAAGCGCCTGTTGCGCGAGAAGGACGAGTTCTTCAAATTCGCCACCTCCGCCATCCTGGAGGAGATCATCCCTGTGATGGACAATCTGGACCTGGCCCTGGCCCATGGCCGGCAGACAGAAGCCTGCAAGGATCTGGTCACGGGCGTGGAAATGACCATGAACATCTTTCTCGACACCATGAAGAAACATGGTCTGGAGCAGATCGCGGCGGTGGACGTGCCTTTCGACCCCGCCTGTCACGAGGCCCTGGGCCAGGTCGAGCGCGACGACGTGGACGAGAACACGGTCTGCCAGATGTTGCAGAAGGGGTACATGCTCAAGGAACGGCTGTTGCGTCCGGCCAAGGTCATGGTCAGCCGCAAGGCGGGGGCATAGGCAATGGCCCAGACCGTCGCCGTGCTCGGCGCGAGCCACAAGCCCGAGCGCTACTCCAATCAGGCCGTGCGCATGCTCAAGGAGTACGGGCACGAGGTCATCCCGGTCACGCCGGGCCGGACCGTCATAGAGGATTTGCCCGTGGCCGCGGACCTGGGCTGCATTGAGCGCAAGGTCGACACCTTGACCCTCTATGTGGGGCCCGAACGCAGCGCCCAGCTGCAGGACGCGATCCTGGCCCTGAAGCCGGGCCGCGTCATCCTGAACCCCGGCACGGAATCCCCGGCTCTGGAACAGGCCCTGACCGAGGCGGGCATTCCCTGGGAGCACGCCTGCACGCTGGTCATGCTCAGAACCGGGCAATTCTAGTCCTCGCCCGGGGAACCGTTAACGGTTCCCCGGACCTCATCTTCCCTGAACCGCCCCCAGGGCCAGAATCCAGGCCCAGATCGACAGGATGAGCCCGCCGGCTCCACTCAGATTTCCGACCCACGCCTTCCATCCCGTGGCACCGTGCCATCCCCCGACCAGAAATCCGAACGGCAACCCGCAGCACAGCCCGAAAAGATGCGCGCCCAGATCGACGCGGTCCTCGCCCGCGCCGAGCATGGCCAGCAGGCTGAACCCGAAGCCCAGGGCCAGCAGCGGCGTCTGCCATCTGGAGCCGTGCCCGGGGCGTCCCGCGCCTCCGGCCAGGACTCCGATGAGTGCGAAGACGCCCGTGGACGCTCCCACGCTCAGGTGGTCGGGAGCCTGTGCCCAGGCGTTGACGGCATTGCCCAGGCCTCCGGCCAGCACGAAGAGGCCCCAGGTCAGGCCCGATCCGATGCGCCGCGCCAGAAGCGAGGCCAGCACCGCCAGGGCGCCGGCGTTGGCCAGGAGATGCCCGGCGTCGGCGTGCAGGAAGAGCGCGGTCACGCAACGCCACCATTCTCCGGCCAGGATGAGCGCGGCGTCGGCCCGGCCCGCGAGATGCCAGGACATGCGGCGGCCGGGTTCCTGGTCGAGCCAGACGGTCAGGGCGAGGAAGACGGCGATGATCAGCAGGCTGACCCAGGAATTGTCGGGCAGGGGGGCCTTGCGCGGCAGGAATCTGTTTTCCTGCTCGTAGGAAAGAATCTCCTGTACGGCGAGTTCGGCCAGGGCCGGGGAGACCAGAAGCCGCCCATGCTCGACGCGGTTCAGGAGCCCGCGGCTGGACAGCACCAGAGACCAGACGCGGACGGTGGCCTTGTCCGGGCTGTGTTTCGAGGTGGCCAGGGCCAGGGTGGGCAGAATGTCTATCACTTAGGGCAGGGATACCTGTCCGCGCAGAAATGACCAGGCCAAACCCAGGTATTCGTGCACGGCCATGTGGCAGGTCGTGATGTTGTCGGGTTCCGGCAGGAAGTATTCGGCCTCGCCCTTGGCCCGGTAATAGGCGGGCGCGGGGATGGGTTTCAAGCCCAGGTTCTCGAGCAGCTTCACGGCGCGAAGCATGTGCGAGGCCGAGGTGACCAGGACGAAGTCGTCGGCTCCGGCCAGTTTTTTGATGTGCAGCGCCTCGTCGTGGGTGTCGAGGACCTTGTCCGAGAGCACGATCCGGCTCGGATCGAAGCCCATTCCCACAGCGGTCGCGGCCATGACCTGGGCGTTGGACTGGTGGTCCGAGAACTTGCCCCCCGAAAGAACCAGAATCGAGTCGGGAAAACGCGAGGCCACGCGGAGGCCTTCGCTCAGCCGGTACAATGCTGCCGCTTCGAGCATGGCTCCGGGCGGCAGGCTCTGGTCCGTCCGGTGCCCGGAGCCGAGCACGACCACCCATTTGACCCGTTTTCCGGCGATGTCCGAACTGGTCAGGTCAAGGGCCGGGTAGGCGCGTTCGAGGGGGCGGATCAGGTATCCGGACACGGTGTTCAGGGAAAAGGCGTAGAGCAGCAGCGTGCCGAGCACAAAGGGTGCGACGGCTTCCTTGGAGCGGCGCAGGACGACGTAGACGAGGCCGAGGGCCAAAAGGAGAAGGCAGACCGACAGGGGCATGAAGAGGGTGCCCAGGGCTTTTTTGAGAATGAAGCCCGCGCCCGCGTTCACGTGCCGGTTCCCATGCGCCGCTGCAACAGGACCATGTCGGCCAGGACCAGGCGGACCATGGCGCAGAGCACCGGTACCACCCGGGGAATGGCGCAGATGTCGTGGCGTCCCCCGACGCGGATGGCGCGTTCCGAGCCGAAGCGGTCCACGGTCCGCTGCTCAAGGGCGATGGATGGAATGGGCTTGATGGCGGCCCGCAGCACGATTTCCTGGCCGCTGGATATCCCGGCCAGGATTCCGCCCGCGTTGTTGGAGGCGAACCCCATCGCGCCCATGGCGTCGTTGCTTTCGCTGCCGAGCATGCGGCTGGCCGCGAATCCGGCTCCGATCTCGACGCCCTTGACCGCGCCCACGCTCATGAGCGCGGCGGCCAGGCGGGCGTCGAGCTTGTCGAAGACGGGTTCGCCAAGCCCCGCCGGCACCCCGCAGGCGCGAACCTCGACGATGCCCCCCAGGGTGTCGCCCCGGGCCGCGACTTCCTTGATCCGCTCCTGCCAGCGCAGGGCGGCGGCGTCGTCGGCCGCGAAGAAAGGACGGTCGGCGGCGTGGTCCAGGTCGGTGGTTTCGGACGCGACGCCCCCGAGCTCCACTGTCGCCGCTTTCACGGTGACGCCAAGCGTGCGCAGAAAGGCCATGGCCACGGCCCCGCCCGCCACCCGCGACGCGGTTTCCCGCCCCGAGGAGCGGCCCCCCCCACGATAGTCGCGCAGTCCGTACTTGGCCTGGTAGGACATGTCCCCGTGTCCGGGGCGGAAGATGTCCTTCAATTCTCCGTAGTCACGGGAACGCTGGTCCGTGTTTTCGATCACGAAACCGATGGGCGTGCCGGTGGTGCGTCCATCGAAGACCCCGGACAAAAGCCGGACCGCGTCGGGCTCGTTGCGGGCGGTGACGGCCAGGCCGCCCTGGCCGGGCCTGCGCTTGTCCATTTCGGCCTGGAGCGTGGCCTCGTCCAGGCCGATTCCGGCCGGGCAGCCGTCCACCACCCCGCCCAGGGCCGGGCCGTGGGATTCGCCGAAGGTCGTCAGTTTGAAAATGCTGCCGAACGTGTTTCCAGCCATTGGTTCTCCAGGGGCCGCGCCCCGGCTAGTAGTCTTTTCCGCGCTTGCACCAGTCGGCGTATACTTCCTCGAATCTGTCCGCATCCAGCGGGCTTTGCCCGTACATTCCGGCGGCCAGGCGCTGGCGCATGGCCTCGTAGAGAATGGTCGCCGCGGCCACGGACACGTTCAGGCTCTGCACCATGCCGAACATGGGGATGTAGATTTCGTCCGGTACGTGGGCCTTCACATCGGGGTCCATGCCGCGGTGCTCGTTGCCGAGGATGATGGCCGTGGGCCTGGTGAAGTCGATGTCCATGATGGGCCTGGCCGAAGGGCTGAAGCCCGTGCCCACGATCTGCATGCCCTGGCCGCGCAGGCCCTGTATCATGGTTCCGGCGTCGCGGTGCCTGGTCAGCTCGATCCATTTCTTGGCGGAACCGGAGGAGCTGTTGGCCAGGGATGGGAACTTTTCCTTGGTGTAGTACAAGTGCACGCCGAACACTCCGAAGGCGTCGCAGCTGCGCAGGATGGCGGACACGTTGTGGGGGTCGTGGATATTGTTGAGCACCAGGGTCAGGTCGGGCTGGCGTTTGGCCAGCACGGATCTGAGCCTGGTCTTGCGGTCTTGGGTCATGAATCTGTCGGGCATGGGTCCAAATCCGGTTGAGGTTGCAGGGCGTGGGGGCTTCAGTATCCTGACTTGCCTGTCTTGGCAAAGCGGCTCTCAGCGGCGCAAATGGAGCAGGTATTCCTGATTGCCCTTGGGGCCCTTGATCCCCGCCGCGACGGCGCCCAGGGCTCGCAGTCCGAGTTCCTGTCCGGCAAAGGCCTGCACTTCGGCCACGGCTTTGAGCTGCATCTCCTCGGAGCGGACCACTCCCTTGACCGCATGTTCGGGCCCCAGTTCGAACTGGGGCTTGACCAGGGCCAGAACCTGCCCGTCATCCTTGAGGAATTGCAGGCAGGAGGGCAGGATGAGCCGCAGGGAGATGAACGAGCAGTCGGCCACGACCAGATCCACCTTTTCGGGAAGCAGATCCGGCGCGGCGTGGCGCAGGTTGATGCGCTCCATGTTGACCACGCGGGGGTCCCGGGTCAGTTTCCAGTGCAGCTGCCCATGGCCCACGTCCACGGCGTAGACCCGCTCGGCCCCGAACTGCAGCAGGCAGTCCGTGAACCCGCCCGTGGAGGCCCCCGCGTCCAGCGCGACCAGGCCGCTCACGTCGAGGGAGAAATGCTCCAGGGCCGTGAGCAGCTTGTAGCCGCCACGCGAGACGAAGCGCTCCGATTCCCTGACTTCCAGGCGCGCCGCGCGGGGCACCTGCTGGCCGGGCTTGGCCACGGGGATTTTATTTTCTCCCTGGAGCAGGAAGACCTGCCCGGCCATGATCAGCCGCTTGGCCTTCTCCCGGCTTTCGGCTAGCCCCTGCTCGGCCAGAACCACGTCGGCCCGTTCCACGTTCTTGCCCATCGTCCTACGCCTGGATGTTCGTTTCGGGCTGGTCGGCCCAGAAGATAAGCCCCAGGCTGTGCGCGTCGCGCAGCAGGGGGTGGTGGGGCAGGATGCGCACGGTGAAGCCGAACTTGCCCGTGGCCATGGGTGTGGCCTTGCCCCGGTAGACATACCAGCCGTCGGCGGTGCGTTCCTCCGGGCTCATGGGAAAGGTGGCGCGGCTGGCGAACCTGCCGGTGTGGTCGAGGGGGCCTGTGTAGATCTCCACGCTCACGTCCTGGATACCCAAGCCCTCGATCCGGACCTCGGCGCTGACCTCCAGGTTTTCGCCCACGAACATCTCGTGGGCGGTGACGCACTGCACGTTGCGGATGTCCAGCCCGCTCCAGTGGGTGAGCAGGCCCATGCGCCACTGGGCCAGTTCCATGACCGGGCGGTACCCGTCGGCGGAGAGCTTGCCGTAGCTGATGTTGGAGGGGAGATAGGCGCGCTTGGAATATTCTTCCACCATGCGGTGTCCATTGAATATCGGTCCCAGGGATTTGAGCGCCTGTTTCATTTTCTGCACCCAGCGCCGTGGAAAAGAGCCATGCGCGCGATCGTAGAAGAGCGGGATGACGTCTTTTTCCAGGATGTTGTAGAGGGTCTGGCTCTCCACGAAATCCTGGTATTCCACGTCGTCGTATTCCTCGGCGTTGCCGATGGCCCAACCCACGGAGTTGTCCGGGCTCCAGGCCTCGTCCCACCAGCCGTCCAGGGTGCTCAGGTTGAGCACGCCGTTGGCCATGGCCTTCATGCCGCTGGTGCCGCAGGCTTCCAGGGGGCGGCGCGGGTTGTTCAGCCAGATGTCGCAGCCCTGGACCAGGTAGCGGGCGACCTGCATGTCGTAATCTTCCAGAAAGACCATGGAGGCCCGGCTCTCCGGGGATTGGCAAAGGCTTATGAGCTCCTGGATGATCTTCTTGCCTTCGTTGTCCCGGGGGTGCGCCTTGCCGGCGAAGACGAACTGCACGGGCCGGGCGGGGTCGGTGAGCAGGCGCTTCAGGCGGTCGTCGTCCTTCAGGAGCAGGTAGGCGCGCTTGTAGGAGGCGAAGCGCCGTGCGAAACCGATGGTCAGGGCTTCGGGATTCAGGACGTTGTCCGCCACTTCGAGTTCCCAGCTCCGCCCGCCCCGGGACATGATCTGCTGTTGCAGGCGGCGGCGCACGAAGTCGACCAGGCGCTCCCGTAGACGTTCATGGGTGCGCCAGAGCTCGATGTCCGGGATGGAGCCGAATTTTTCCCCGACCCGCTCGCAGTCCGGGTCTTCCCGCCAGGACTGGCCCAGGAAACGGTCAAAGAGGACCGACATCTCCGGGGCGACCCAGGTCGGGAAATGGATGCCGTTGGTGACCCAGGTGATGGGCACGTCCTCTTCGGGGTACTGGGGCCAGACATTGGACCACATCTTGCGCGAGACCTTGCCGTGCAGCCGGCTGACGCCGTTGTTGAAGCGCGACAGGCGCAGGGCCAGAATCGTCATGCAGAAATGCTCGGCCTCGTCGCGGGTGTTCTCGCGGCCCAGGGCCAGGAATACTTTCCAGGAAAGCCCCAGATCGGCGGAGTATTCCTGGAAATATTTGGCCATGAGGTCCGGGGAGAAACGGTCGTTGCCCGCCGGAACGGGGGTGTGCGTGGTGAAGACCGAGCTCTGCGCGACCAGCTCCAGGGCCGCCTCGAAGGGCATCTGCCGGTCCTGCATGAGCACGCGGATGCGTTCCAGCCCGGCAAAGGCGGAGTGCCCCTCGTTCATGTGGATGACCCGGGGGGAGAGGCCCATGGCCTCCAGGGCCTTGATGCCGCCGATGCCGAGCAGGTATTCCTGCATGAGGCGCATTTCCAGGTCTCCGCCGTAGAGCTGCGATGTCAATTCCCGGCGTTCCGGGGTGTTCTCGGCGATGTTGGTGTCCATGAGAAAAAGGGGCACCCGGCCCACGTCGGCCCGCCAGACCCGGAAGTAGAGCGGCTTGCCCTGCATCTGGAAGCGGACCTTGAGCGGCTGCCCGTCGTGGTCCAGAACGGGGGACAGCGGCATCTGGTCGAAATCGTTGGGCTGGTAGCGTTCCTGTTGCCAGCCGTCATGGGTCAGGTACTGGCGGAAGAAACCCCGTTGGTAGCACAGGCCGATGCCGACCAGGGGGATGTTCAGGTCGCTGGCGGATTTGAGATGGTCCCCGGCCAGCACGCCGAGCCCTCCCGAGTACACGGGCAGGCACTGCGCGATGCCGTATTCGGCGCTGAAATAGGCGACCACAGGGCCGCTTTCCTGGGCGTCGAGCCCGGTCATGGGGCCACGCTTGGAAATGTATTTTTCGAATCCCGCCGCAATGGTTGACAGACGGTCCAGAAAGAATTCATCCTCCGCCAGTTCTTCCAGAATGCTCTGGGGCAGATGGTTCAGGAACCAGACCGGATTGTGCTCGCTTTTTTCCCACAGTTCGCGGTCGATCTGGGCAAACAGCTCCTCGATTTCGTGCTGCCACGAAAAATAGAGGTTGCCGGCCAGGGTCTTGAGCGGCAGGAGCTTTTCCGGAAGCTTGGGTACAACTGTATAGACATGCAATGGCTGCATAAATCCCCCTGTCATGAATGTGTAACGCGTCCCTGCATGTGTGCTTGAGAGCCAGGCTAGCATGCCAAGGAGAAGAAATGAATCCCTGTCCCGGAATTGTCACCGTACCGGTCAAGGTCCGGTTTTTATCGGAAACGTGCCCGCCGGAGAAGTTCGGGTATGCCACTGAAGGGTCGGCGGGAATTGATCTGCGGGCCTGCATGGCGGAATCGGAGATCGTGATCCCGCCCGGAGGCCGTTACCGATTCCCCACGGGCATTGCCGTGGAATGCACGATGCCGGGAGTGGCCGGTTTTGTCTATTCCCGAAGCGGCCTGGGAACCAAGGACGGACTGGTGGTCAGCCAGGGCGTGGGCGTCATCGATCCCGACTACCGGGGCGAAATACTGGTCAGCCTTCTGAACACCTCGGATCAGGCCCGAATCGTGACCCGGGGCCAGCGCATCGCCCAGCTTGTTTTCCAGCCCATCGTGCGCGCGGTGATAACCCCCCAGGACAGCCTCTCGGACACGGCGCGCGGGGCCGGAGGGTTCGGGCATACCGGCGCGATCTGAATCAACGCACTTTTCGAGGAGAATCTCATGAACAGCGAAGATATAAAACGCGGCGAAGCCTCGGCCCTGTGTCGGACCTATGCGCGGTACCCCCTGGCGGTGAGCAGGGGTGAAGGCTCCAAGCTCTTCACCCCCGAGGGCCGCGCCTACACCGACCTCCTGGCCGGGATCGCGGTCTGCAACCTGGGGCATTCCAACCCCGAACTGGCGGAGGTCATTTGCGGGCAGGCGAAAAAACTCGTCCACGTCTCGAACCTTTTCTACCAGGAAGAGCAGGTCTCCCTGGCCAGGCGGCTGCTTGGAACCACGCACTTGCAACGGGTCTTCTTCTGCAACTCCGGGGCCGAGGCCAACGAGGGCGCCATCAAGCTGGCCCGGCGCTACATGCGCGAAGGGCGCGGGGAGGATCGCTTCGAGATCATCACCTTGAGCGGTTCCTTTCATGGCCGGACCCTGGCCACCTTGACCGCCACGGGCCAGGACAAGATCAAGACCGGCTTCGGCCCCTTGCCCGAGGGTTTCATCACCGTGCCCTTCGGGGATCTCGCTGCCATGGAGCGGGCCATGAGCGAACGCACCGCCGCGGTGCTGGTGGAGATGATTCAGGGCGAGGGAGGGGTCAAGCCCTTGCCCGATGAATACGCCCGGGGCCTGGCCGCCCTGTGCGCCGAGAAGGGCGTGCTGCTGGCTGTCGATGAAATCCAGACCGGCGTGGGCCGGACCGGCAGGTTCTGGGCGCACCAGCACCTGGGGCTGGCTCCCGACATCGTCACCGTGGCCAAGGGCCTGGCCGGAGGGCTGCCCATGGGCGCGGTCATGTGCACCGAGGAGGTTTCCAAGGGCTTTCCTCCGGGCAGCCATGGCACGACCTTCGGCGGCAACGCGCTCATTTCCGCCGTGGCGGACAAGGTCATCGAGATCATCGAGCGCGACGACCTGTGCGGTCGGGCGGAGCGTCTGGGCGATTGGCTGCGCGGACGGCTGGACGGGATCAGGGCCCGGTTTCCGGAAAAAATCGCCGATGTGCGGGTCCATGGCCTGATGATCGGCGTCGAACTGACCGCGCCCGGCGCCGAGGTCTGGAGGGCCCTGCTGGACAAGGGCTTCATCCTGAACCTGACCCAGGACACGGTGCTGCGCCTGCTGCCGCCCCTGATCATCACCGAAGACGAATTGGAGGCCTTCTGCCGGGCTCTGGAATCCATCCTGGCCGAGGCCTAGGCTTTTCGCGGTTTTTCAAAGGCCCGCCCAGAAATTGCGCGGGCCGTTTTTTTGGAACATTTCAAATGCAAACGGTGCGTAACCCGTTATCAAGGTGGACCATGTCGAATAAACTTGCCCGTCTCGCCGTCGCCTTTGCGCCGGAAAACGAGGATCTCGTCGTCGGCCTTTTGTTCCTGCACACTCCGTGGGGTTGGGAGGATGAGGGATCCAAGGATGGCCTGCGTCGCCTGACCGTGCATTTCGACCGGCCGGAGCAGTCCGCCGAGACCGAGGCCGCGATCCAGGCCGCCTGTCCGGAGGCGAGGCTTGAACGAACCACCGTGGACAACGCCGACTGGACCAGCGCCTGGAAGAAATACTTCACGCCCATCCCCATCGGGACGCGTTTCGTGGTCCTGCCGGCCTGGCTCAAGGATGAGCCCTGCGCGGCCCAGCCCATTCTGATCGAACCCAAGATGGCCTTCGGCACCGGCCATCACCAGACCACGGCCCTGTGCCTGGAGGCCCTGGACCGTCTGGCGGCGGAAGGGGTTCTGCAGCCGGGGCAGTCCTTTCTCGATCTGGGCACGGGCTCCGGCATCCTGGGCATCGCGGCCGTCAAGCTCGGCCTTGCCGGGCAGGGGCTCGACATCGACCCGGTGGCCGTGGACAACGCATGCGAGAACGCGGCTCTCAACGCGGTGGAGGACGCGTTCGCGCTGTCTGCGGGAACCATCACCGACATTCCCCAGGGGCGGCGTTTCGATTGCATCCTGGCCAACATCCTGGCCAACCCCCTCGTCGACATGGCCGGGGACATCTGCGCCCGCCTGGCCCGTCCGGGCGTGCTGATCCTGTCCGGCATTCTGCGCGAGCAGGCCGACCGCGTGGTTCAGGCCTATGTCGAGCTGGGGTTGGCCGCTCCCCATGTTTCCCATTCCGGGGAATGGACCTCTCTTGTCTTCAGGGCATGAAGCGGGAAGACCTGCTGCTTGAATACTACCGCGCCATGCTCGCCGCCTTGGGGCCGAGCGCGTGGTGGCCCGGAGATACGCCGTTCGAGATAGCACTTGGCGCCATTTTGACCCAGAACACGGCCTGGGCGAACGTGGAGAAGGCCATGCGCAACCTGCGCCTGTCCGGCCTGCTCGACGCCAAGTCCCTGTCCCGCTTGAGCGACGCGGAACTGGCGGATCTGATCCGGCCGGCCGGGGCTTTCCGGGTCAAGGCGGCGCGGGTGCGCAATTTCCTTCAATTTCTGCACAGGACCTGCGATCTGGACATGGACGGCCTGCGCGCGCTGACCGTGGAGCAGCTGCGCCCGGCGCTGCTGGAGGTTTCGGGCATCGGCCCGGAGACGGCGGACTCCATTCTGCTTTACGCCCTTGGCCTGCCCTCGTTCGTGGTCGACGCCTATACCCGCCGCATCCTGAATCGGCACGGCCTTGTGCCCGAGGACATCGGATACGGAGAACTGCGCGATTTCTTCATGGATGTCCTGCCTGCCGACATCGCGCTGTACAATGAATTCCACGCCCTGATCGTGCGCACGGGAAAAGGCTGGTGCGCCAAGCGGGCGGGAAAATGCCCGCAGTGTCCCCTGAGCCGCTTCAGGGATGACGCCAGCCCCTTGACCTGCGTAGGAAAAAGCATCATCCCTCACCCATGAATCGTCCGTCATACCGCCCCGTGCCGCGCCTGTGCGCGATCATCCTGCTCTTTCTGGGCGTCCTCGCCGTGACGGCGACGTGCGGTTTCGCTTCCCTGGAGGCGGAGATGGCGGCCAAGAACAAGCAGCTGGCCGAAAGGAAAAAGGCGATCCAGAGCCTGACCGAGAAGGAAAGGCGCCTGCACAAGGATCTGGCCAAGCTCGAAAGTTCGGTCAAGCAGGCCGCCGCATCCCTGGACAAGCTGGAAGACGAGCTGGCCGCGCTCAAGAAGGAGCAGGCCCAGGGGGCCGCGCGTCTCGACGCCCTGCTGGCGGAACGGGAAAAGACCACGGATCGCTTGAACGAGCTGATGCTGTCGCTGTGGCCCATCTACCTGACCGCCAAGGAGGAGGGCTTCGCGTCGGCCGAACAGTGGGCCGAGGCCAATCGCCGGGAAGAGTGGCTGACATCCCTGTACCGTCAGGCCCAGGCCCTGCGTGAGGACATCGAGCGGCAGAGCCAGATCGTGGCCGACCAGCAGTCGGTTCTGGACCAGAACGCGGCCCGGGCCGAGGCCAAGCTGGACGCCATCAAGGCCTCCAGGTCCGATCTTGAAAAAAAGAAGACCCAGTACGAGCGCCAGATTGCGGAGGTGCGGGTCAAAAAGAAGGAAAGCGAGAAGGAAATCCAGGGCCTGATGACCTCCATCGCGGGGCTTCGCCACAAGATCAGCCTGCAATCCTCCAAGAAGATTTCAAAGTTGCAGGGCAAGCTGTCCTGGCCGGCCAAGGGCAAGCGGGTCGTCTCCTTTGCTCCCGATGGAAATCCCGCCAGCAACGGAATCGGCCTCTCCCTGTCCGCCGGCACTCCGGTGCGCAGCGTTTCCTGGGGCAAGGTCGTGCACAACGACCAGTTGCGCGGCTTCGGCCAGGTGGTCATCGTCTTTCATGGCGAGGACTATTACTCCCTGTATGCCTTTCTGTCCGAAGCGCCTCTGCCGGTGGGCCGCGAAGTGGAGCGCGGGGAGCAGATCGGCGTCTGCGGGTTCTATCCCGCCGCCAAGGGCGAAGGTCTTTATTTCGAATTGCGTCACAGGCAAAAAGTCATTAATCCTTTGAAATGGTTACAGGCGGGGTGACGGGCGGGTTCGTGTTTTCCCGGACCGGACCGCGCCTCGGTGTCCGCTTTCAAGTGATTCCAACAATTTCTCGCCATTCCCTCAGGGAGGAAATCATGCGTCTCAGCCATTTTCTTGGCACGATGATTCTTCTGGCCGGCCTTTGCGGCACGGCCTCGTCCAGCCAGGCCCGGGATACGGACCATTACCAGGCGCTGAAACAGTTCAGCCAGGTCCTTGATCTGATTGAAAAAAATTACGTGCAGGAAGTCAATCGCACGGATCTGATCCATGGAGCCATCGAAGGGATGCTCAATTCCATCGATCCGCATTCCACATATATCGATCTCGACAAGTTCAAGATGATGCAGGAGGAATTCCAGGGAGAATTCGGCGGCATCGGCATCCAGATCGGCGTGCGTGACAAGCGCCTGACCGTCATCGCGCCCATCGAGGACACGCCCGCGGACAAGGCGGGCCTCAAGGCCGGGGACATCATCCTGGAGATCGACGGGGTCTCGGCGCTGGACATTTCCCTGGAGGATGCGGTTTCCAAGATTCGCGGGCCCAAGGGCAAGGCCGTGGAGCTGACCATTCTGCACAAGGATTCCCAGGCGCCGGAAAAGGTGACCATCGTACGCGGCACGATTCCGCTGGTCAGCGTCAAGATCAAGGAACTCGAACCCGGCTACGTGCATCTGCGTCTGACCGACTTCAAGGCCAACACCACCGACGACATGCACCAGAAGCTGCGGGAATACTCCGCCAAGCAGGAGCTCAAGGGCATCGTGCTCGATCTGCGCAACAATCCCGGAGGCCTCCTCAACCAGGCCATTTCCGTGACGGACACGTTCCTGCGTGACGGCCTCATCGTCTACACCCAGGGACGCGATCCCAAGAGCAGGAAGGACGAAATGGCGTCCCGCCAGGCGTCCGACGTGACCTGCCCGGTGGTGGTGCTCATCAATTCCGGTTCAGCTTCCGCCTCGGAGATCGTGGCCGGAGCCCTGCAGGATCGCAAACGGGCCATCCTGATCGGCGAACGCACTTTCGGAAAGGGCTCGGTGCAGACCATCATGCCCCTGTCCGACGGCTCGGCGGTCAAGCTGACCATCGCGCTCTATTACACGCCCAACGGCAGGTCCATCCAGGCCGAAGGCATCGATCCCGACGTGGAGCTTCCCTTCGTGGCTGCGACCGAGGATGGCGGCGAGCGGCAGGATTTCCGCGAGGCCAATCTGTCCAAGCATCTGGACAACCCCAACGGGGATGCGGAACTCGGCACGGAAGAGCTTGAAGCCAGGGAGGCGCTGGCCAAGGACAACCAGCTGCGCATTGGTCTGAGCATGGTCAAGTCTTTGCCGCGCTTCATGCAACTCACCAACTAATCCATATCCTTGAGCGGGGCGGCTCCTGCCGCCCCGCGCTTGTCCCATCCCCATGCCCCCCAAGAAAAGCAAGAAAAAGAAGTCATCGGCCAAGACGCCCAGGCTGCCGCTGTTCAAATCCCTGCTCTGGATCTGCGTCGTGCTGCTGACCGGGCTGACCCTTTTCGTGGCCATGCATCTGCCGCTCCGGCAGGCTCCGGACACGTCAGGCTCCGCCCCCGTCGCGCAACAGGCTCCGGACAAGCCCGCCGCCAGGGTCGGGAAGCCCGCGTCGCCGTCAAAGACGCCGGTCGGGATCGCCTCGTCGGGAAGCAAACCGAACCAGGAGTACGAAGCCCGCATCGACGATTTTGACGCCAAGGTCCGCAGCGTCGACTTGGCCATACTCATGGGGCTGGCCGCGCAGGGGGAATCCCAGAGCATCATGCGCCATCGGGCCGTGGAGGTTCGCCGCCACGCGGGTCAGGAGTTCTACTATCAGAACCTGACCATCAGCCTGGGGCACGAAGTCTTCCCGTTTCTCGCCGAGCTGAAAAAGAACCTGGATCAACTGGGGCCGGAATTCAGTCTGAGGACCGTGGACAACAACCCGCGCGATCTGGAAATTTCCATTTTCAACGAGCCGACACACCACATCTTCCTGCCCCTCTCCATCGTGCCTGAGCCCGCCGCTCCGATCACCTCCAAGCCGCGCATGGTCATCGTCATCGATGATCTCGGCGAGAGCATGGCCGTGGCCAAGCGTCTTGCGAACCTTCCTTTTCCGGTCGGCTTTTCGGTCCTGCCGCACAACACCAAGGCGCGACAGGTGGCCGACCTGGCCCGCCAGAAGGACCGCGAGCTGCTTCTGCACCTGCCCTGCGAGCCTGAAGGGTATCCGAAATCCGCCAACTCCGGGCCCGGAACCTTACGGGTGAACATGTCCCCCGCCATGCTGGAGCGAACCCTGGCGGACAATCTGGCCCGATTGCCCGAAGTGGACGGGGTCAACAATCACATGGGCTCCCGGCTGACCCAGGACCGGGCGGCCATGACCGTCGTGCTCGGGCATCTGCAGGGGCGGGGAAAGTTTTTTCTCGACAGCCTGACCACGCCCAAAAGCTGCGTGCGGGACGTGAGCAAGTCGATGGGCATGCGCTATTACAGAAGACATATTTTTCTGGACAACACGGCCAAGGAGCATGCGATTTTGTTGCAGCTCAGGAAAGCGGAGTCTCTGGCCAAGCGCACCGGACTGGCCGTGGCCATCGGACACCCCTATCCGGCGACGCTGTCGGCGCTCGAATCATGGGCGAAAAGCCGCGACATGAGCGTGGTTATCTGTAAAATCCAAGATATTTGACAAAGTCCTGCTTTTTCTCCATGTAATTTACGCTGTACAAGTATACGTGTTGCCGCTCTTCAGCAGGAGTCGAAGATGGAGCCGCTCGACCCGCCGTCGTGCATAAATGTGCTGCTTGGGATTTCCAGGGGCCTTTCGCATCGGACCAGCATCCAGAAAACCCTGGAAGAAATCTGCATTCACGTGGAGAGCTATTTTTCTCCCAGGCATTTGGCTTTTCTGCTGGTGGATCCGGACACCGGCGACCTGACGTTCAGCCACGTCGTGGGCGACAAGGCCGACCTGGTCAGCGGGAAAAAGCTGCGCAAGGGCACGGGCCTGGCCGGATGGGTCGCCGAGACGGGAGATCCCCTGCTGATCGAGGACGCCGCCCAGGACCCGCGCTTCACGGCGCAGTTCCTGACGGCCAAGACCAAAGGCTGCTCCACGATGATGGTCGTGCCGCTCAAGAGCGGGGACCTGGTCTACGGCGTGCTCGAAGTCATCGACAACCGGCGCGGCGTTCCCTTCACCGGGGCCGATCTGACGGAGTTCGCGGCCATCGCTGAGATCACGGCCGTGGCCCTGGAGCGGGCCTACTATTTTCAGGCCATGCGGCGCATGGCCGAAACCGACCAGCTCACCGGGATTCCCAACAAGCGCACGTTCGACCGCTACATGGAGCGCGAAATCGAGGTCTGCAAACGTTACGGCACTCCTGCAAGCGTATTGACGGTGACCATCGACAATCTTCGACGGCTGAACGAGGATCACGGCCCTTCAAGCGTGGACAAGATCATCCAGATGCTCGCAGGGGTGCTGGCCGAAGAGGTGCGCAAGGTGGATGTGCCGTGCCGGACGGCCTCGAACACGTTCGCGGTGATCATGCCCAACACGGCCAAGCCTGCGGCCCTCGACGCCAGCCAGCGCATAAACGCCAGGATAGCCCAGCAGAGCGCCGCCAGACAGATGCCCTATTTCTCGGTGACCCTCGACGTGTTCTCCGGCGTGCAGGACGACGTCGCTCCGCTGCTCGGCCTGTGCGGCGCCAGCAGGGCCGCGGCCCATGGGTTCCGCAAGTTCCGAAGCGTCGCCGCCAACCTGGCGCTGCTGCTCAACGAGGAAAAGCAGGCCATGGAGCGGCGTCAGTACTACCGCAAGAACGTGCATTTGGCCGGGCGGTTCGAGAATCCCGAAACCGGGGAAACCGGAGATTTTCTGCTGGACAACCTGTCCCTGAACGGCGTGGGCTTCACGACCCTGCTTGGCCATCGCCTGAACAAAGGCGCGGTGCTCAAGGTGCGATTCCGGCTGGATGACTCGCGGCGCACGGAGGTCACCCGCCTGGCCCGCGTCAAATACCTCGCCGACAGATATGTCGGATGCCAGTTCGCGGATCAGAAGAGCTACGACAGCGATCTGGGATTCTATCTGATGCGCTGAGCCGGATGCGAGCTTTCCATTTCGAGCAGGCCCCGGAGCCTGCTTTTTTTTGGCGCGGCGTCCGCCGGGCCCGCGTTCTGGTCGCGGGCGCCCCCTTCCCGTGAAATGGGATGTGTTGACAACCGGGACGAAGGAATTAAAGATTCTCCTATTCAAACTATAGGAGGCATCTATGTTTATTCTCCAACCGGCGGCCAAGGCGCAGCTGGACGAGCACTTCGGCGGCAAGGACAAGGAACCCATTCGCATATATCTGGCTTCGGGCTGCGGCGGTCCCCGCCTCGGTTTGGCCCTGGACGAAAAGAAGGATAACGATCAGGTCTTTGATGTGGACGGATATTCCTTTCTGGTCGAGGGGTCCCTGTGCGAGCAGGCCGGGCCCATGACCGTTCATTTCGATCCGAACACGGGATTCACCGTGGAATCGAGCATGGTTTTTCCTGAAGGCGGTGGCGGCTGCTCCTCTTGCGGATGCGGCGGAAGCTGCGGCTGATGACGCATGGACAAAGGGCGGCCCGGGCCGCCCTTTTCACTTTCGGCCCGGGATGATTTGAGCTATCGCTTTCATCATGTTCATCACTTCCCGCATACACATCGAAGACGAGGACATCCGTCTTGAATTCATTCGCGCCTCGGGCCCGGGCGGCCAGAATGTGAACAAGGTCGCCACGGCCGCGCGTCTTCGCGTGCGGCTGGACGCCATACGCGGCCTGGACGAGGAGGGGCTGAGACGCCTTGAAACCTTGGCCGGCAAGCGTCTGACCGTGGACGGCGAACTGGTCATCCGCGCCGAGACGCATCGCACTCAGGAAGGCAACCGCAGGGCCGCCCTGGAGCGCCTGGCGCGCATGGTGGCGCAGGCCGCCGTGCGTCCCAAAATCCGCCGCGCGACAAAGCCCACCCGAGCCTCCAAGGAACGGCGGCTGGCGTCCAAGGCCAGGCAGTCGCGCCTCAAGAGCTTGCGCCGGGGGGGCGAGGACTAGCCGCTTCCCAACCCGGTTTCCCCTTTCTTCCGGCGACACGGCTTTCGCGTTCGTCCCGCAGGCAGCGGACAGCGCGAAGCAACGCCCGCGCCCAAAAGGCTGGACATTTTTTCTAAACCCGGCATGTTGCCGGTCATGAACTCCAAACTTCGCCTGTACGCCTTCTCCGTCCCGTGGAACATTTTCCTTTTGACCGTGGGCAGCTTTTTCATCGCCATGGCCATCAAGTCCGTGGCCGTGCCGCACGGCCTTGTGTCCGGCGGCGTCTCGGGCATCGCGCTCCTGATCTATTACTTCACGAACGTCCTGACTCCGGGGTTGTGGCTGTTTCTGCTCAACATACCCATCGCCGTGCTCGGCTGGGTCATGGTCAGCCGTCGCTTCGTGCTCTATACAGCCTACGGCATGGCCGCCATCACCCTCTGGATGGAGGTCATCGTCTTCACCCTGCCCATCGACGACAACCTGCTGGCCGCCATTTTCGGCGGCGCGCTGCTCGGAGCCGGCGGAGGGATCTGCATGCGTTCCCTGGGTTCCTCCGGCGGCCTGGACATCATCGGCATCATTTTGCATCAGCGCTTCGGGTTTCGCATCGGGCAGATCAGCTTCCTGTTCAACATGGCGTTGTTCACGGTCAGCTTCGCCCTGCTCGAAACGGATCTGGTGCTCTATTCCCTGATCATGGTTTTCGTGACCGGCCAGATCATGGATTATGTCCTGAGCATGTTCAATCAGCGCAAGCTTGTGTTCATCGTTTCGGACCACGCCCAGGCCATCTCGGACGTTATCATCAAGGAAGCCAATCGGGGAGTGACCCTGCTGGAGGGCCGGGGAGGGTACACGGGCCAGCCCAAACAGGTGGTCATGACCGTGGTCAACAACGTGCAGCAGAAGAAGCTCGAGGAGCTGATCTTCACCCTGGACCCGGAAGCCTTCGTCATTTTCGAGAACACGTTCAACGTCATCGGCAAGGGCTTTTCCCGACGCAAAGTGTACTGAGCTGCTCGTCGCCGGAAAGGGATGTCGCGCCGGACCGGATGCGCCCAAAAGCCCCCAGGACCTCAACCTACGGACCGGAGTGCATGAAACGTTTTTTGCGCGGACTGATCGTCTGGATGTGCGTGTTGGTCGCGGGCATGTTCGTCTGTTCCTGCGCGGGCAAGGCCACGCCCGAAGCCGGAACCGCCCGCAAAGCGGAGGCCGTGAAGCCGGAGGTCGTCATCCGGGGCCCGGAGCTGCTTTCAGAGGTCGCGCTTGATGTGCCCCAGCGGATCGCTCAGGCCGTGCCCGTTTCGGACCGGCAACTCCTGGGCTCGACGGAGCAGGCCGCCCTGTACGCGAAGGCCCTGGAGCGCTTTTTCGCTCCGTGGCGGCAGGTCCGGGCGTCCCTCTCGGCAGCCGAAATTTCCTGGGCCGTGCGCAGCCTGGGTTCCAAACAGGGGTACGCCGAAAACCTGCAACCGTATCCGCAGGACAGGTGGGTGCATGTCGTGGCCCTCCAGGATCTGGCGAACTATCCATCCATGAGCCGGCCGGCCATCACGGTGCGCAACACCGCCCTGCGGGCGCTGCCTTCGACCCGTCCCTTCTTTTTGGACCCGTCCCGGCCCGGGGAGGGCTTTCCCTTCGACTATTTCCAAAACACCGCGCTGTGGCTGGGAACGCCTGTCTTCATAACCCACGTTTCCCTGGATCGGGCCTGGTATTACGTGGAAACGGCATTCGCCAACGGGTGGGTGCGCAGCGAGGACGTGGCGCTGGCGGACGAGCGGTTTTGCGCGCAGTACGAATCGTCGGACATGGTGGCCTTGCGTCGGGATGAGGTGTCCCTGCTCGGGCAGGGCGTGTTTTTGGGGCAAACCCACATCGGGGCCATTTTCCCTCTGCACCGCAGAACCGGCCACGCATTCACGATCAGGGTGCCGGTCCGGACCGGAAGCGGCCAGGCGCGAGTGATTCCGGCGGAGATCGCATATCCCCAGGCATCGCTCATGCCCTTGCCCTTCACGTCCCGCGTGGTGGCGGAACTGGCCGACGCCATGTTCGGGCAGCTCTACGGCTGGGGCGGAATGTTCGAGAACCGGGATTGCTCCTCCAGCATGCGCGATCTGTTCCTGCCCTTCGGGATCTGGCTGCCGCGCAACTCCGCCCAGCAGTCCCGGACGGGCGGAGAACGTATTTCCCTGGAAGGCATGAGTGTCCATTCCAAGCTTTCCGTTATCCGTTCCCGGGGCGTGCCGTTTGCCTCCCTGATCTGGCTGCCGGGGCATATCGGGCTCTACCTGGGCACGGATGGTCGCGGCGAACCGCTCCTGCTGCATAATCTGTGGGGCGTGCGCACAACCTTGCCGGACGGCGGAGAAGGGCGGGCCGTGATCGGGCGCCTGGTCATATCCACCCTGCGTCCCGGAGAGGAGCGCGATGACGTGCGCCGGGGAGCCTTTCTGGAAAAGGTTCGCGGCCTGACGCTGATCGGCGGGCCCGAAGCGGCCGCAGAGTAGGCCCTGCGCAAGCCTTCGCTTGTGGATGCCCGCGGCTGGCGATCGGGCGTTTGCCGGATCGCGGGGACATGGGCTTGGGCTGATTGATACAAGCTAGAACAAGAAGCGGGGCGAAATAGGCGATTTGGGACGTCATGGTCGTGAAAAAAAGAACGAAACAGGGGTGTGTTTTCCTTGTTTGGCGTCTGCGGGTAGTGACAATCAACCATATCGGCAAACACGCAGCGAAGTCCGTCTCCGGGTTTCGCGCCTTATCAGCGGGAGATAGCCATGACGGCAACAAAATCAGTGTTCAGTGTCTGCGGCATGTGCACCGTGCGCTGCCCAATCCAGGTGGATGTGCGGGACGGCAAGGCGGTCCGCATCCAGGGGAACGAATTTTCTCCGCTCAAAAAGGGCCTGTGCGCCCGTGGAGCGGCCGGCATCGCCCTGGAGCAGGATCCGGAGAAACCCCAGACTCCGCTCATCCGCGTCGGTGAACGGGGGGAAGGCAAATGGCGGGCCGTGTCCTGGGATGAGGCCCTGGACTACGTCGCTGAAAAGCTCAAGGGCGTCATGGCCGAGCACGGGCCCCGCTCGGTGCTCTGGTCCGATCGCGGCGGTCCTTTTCCGGATCTTCACCAGGCCTTCATGCGCGGCATCGGCTCGCCCAACTACTGCAACCATGACGCCTCCTGCGCGCGCAACGTGCAGCACGGCGCGCAGTCGGTCATCGGCGTGGGCCGCAAGATGGTGGCCTATGACCTGCGCAACGCCAAGCATGTCATCCTCCAGACCCGCAACATCATGGAAGCCATCAATGTGGCCGAGGTCAACGCGACCCTGGACGGCATCGCCGGGGGCGCCAAGCTGACCGTCATCGACATCCGCGCCAATGTCAGCGCGAGCAAGGCCGACAATTTCTTTCTCATTCGCCCCGGCACCGACTACGCCTTCAATCTCGGCGTCATTCACGCGCTCATTTACGACGACCTCTACAACAAGGAGTATGTCGAACAGTTCGTGGACGGCTTCGAACAGCTCAAGGAGTTCGTCAAGCCCTACAGCCCCGAGTGGGCCGAGGACGAGACCGGTGCCACGGCCGAGGGCATCAGGGATCTGGCTCGTCAACTTTCCGCCGCCGCGCCAAGCGTGGTCTGGCATCCGGGCTGGATGGTGGCCCGCTACAACGATTCGTTCCAGGTCTGCCGCACGGCGTACATGATCAACGCCCTGCTCGGCTCCATCGGCGCCAAGGGTGGCCTGCCCTTCGTCAACGCGGCCAAGGACGTGGGCCGCAAGGGTCTGAAGAAGCTCGTCGACCTCTTCCCCAAGCCGGAAGAGAAGCGGGCCGACGGAGTGGGCTGGAAATATCCGCAGTTCGACGGCGGCCCGGGCCTTGTGAATCTCGCCTATGACGCCATCGTCACGGGCGACCCCTATCCGGTCAGAGCCTATCTCTGTTTCCGGCATGATCCCCTCATGGCCATGCCCGATCCCGAGGCTTTGAAGAAGAAGTGGGAAAAGCTCGATCTTCTGGTCAGCATCACGTTCTCCTGGTCCGACACGGCCTGGCATTCCGACGTGGTCCTGCCCTTGTCGACCTACCTGGCCCGCGAGAGCATCATCGCCGGCAAGTCTGGATTGAAGCCGCAGTTCTTTGTCCGCCACCGGGCCCAGGAGCCGACCTTCGACTCCAAGGCCGATTGGGAGATCATCTGCGGCCTTGCCAAGCGGTTGGGCGTCGACGCCCTGGCTTTCGAGACCATCGAGGATCTCTGGAACTATCAGCTGCAAGACACCGGCGTCGGCATCGACGACTTCAAGGCCAAAGGTTTCGTGGAGTTGGCCGAAAAGCCCCTGTATCGGCCCATGTCCGAGGTCAAACTGCCTACGCCTTCCGGCAGGATAGAGATGCGCAGCGGCAAATGGGCCAAGGCCGGCCACGAGACCCTGCCTCCGTACCAATCCCCCGCGCATCCGCCGAAAGGCATGTTCCGCATCGCCTTTGGACGGGTCGGCGTGCATACCCAGGGGCATACGGTCAACAATCCGCTGCTGGCGGAGCAGATGCCCGAGAACGTGGCCTGGATCCATGCCAGCCGCGCGACCGAGTTGGGCATCGCCGACGGCGACTGGGTCGAGGTTTTTTCCCCTCGTGGAGAAAGCGGCAAGCTGCGGGCCTTCGTGACGGAATGCGTGCATCCGGAAGCGCTGTTCATGGTTCACGGATTCGGGCACAAGCTGCCTGTCGAATCGCGGGCCATCGGCAAGGGCGCGGCCGACCATGAACTCATGCCCGGCGGCCTCGAGTGCTGGGACAAGGGGGGCGGCGGTATCTCCATGCAGGAACATTTTGTCGGCGTGCGCAAAATCTAGGGGGCAACGATGAGCAATTACAGAATGAAACTTGACAAGAATCGTTGCATTCACTGCAAGGCCTGTGAAGTGCACTGCAAGGTCAAGAATAATAATCCGGTCGGCATCAAGTATGCCGTGCACACTTCCGGCAAGCCGGAGCTCAAAGCCGGAAAAGTCGTGATGAAAGCGTCTTTTCGCAGTTGCTATCACTGCGAGGATCCGGAATGCGTCAAGGCATGTCCTACGGAAGCCATGGTGCGTCGAGAGTCTGATGGGCTTGTCTATGTCATCAAGGAGCTTTGCATCGGATGTGAGTCGTGCATCTCCGCATGTCCTTGGAACATCCCTGTCCTGCATGAGGAAAGCAACATCGTCGGCAAGTGCGACTACTGCATGGACCGCCTCGATGCCGGGTTGGAACCTGCGTGCGTGACGGCCTGCACCACCCACGCCCTGACTCTGGAACGTAAAAAATAGCGATCCTGCTTTGCGCGGGACGGATCCCCTGGGTTGAATCCAATCCAGGGGATTTTGCTTTTGCGCATCATCGCAACCCATGGCCGTTCATTTTCAACCCGTTTTTCGATGGTTGTTGATGTTGGTCCGGTGCCATGTTAGATGCCGATTTGGACAAAAGTCCGGCATGAAAATCAATTGAATGGAGTGGGCCCATGAAACTCAGAACAAAATTCATTCTTCCCCTTTTCCTCTCGGTGGTGATCCTTGGGCTGACGGGAAGTCTGCTCATCCGGTCGGAGCTGACCGACTTCCAGGGGCAGCTGCTGCGATCCATCGCCGAGGAGAAGTCGCGGGAAGTGGACACGGCCATCGCCACATTGGCTTCCCAGGGCCTGGAGAAGGCCGCCCTGTTTTCGAGACGCTCCGATGTCGTGCAGGCCTTCGAACTGGCTCATCTCGGCAACATGGAGAACGAGGCCGATCCGATGCTGCAGCAGGCCCGTGAAGAACTGCGGCGTTTGCTGAGCGACGATCTGGCCGGATTCAAGAGCGTCTCGGGCAAGGCCATGCAGCTGCATTTCCACCTGCCCAAGGCCCGCAGCCTGGTCCGGTTGTGGCGGGAGAAGCAGACCAAGCGCGGCGGGGAGTGGGTCGACATCTCCGATGACCTGACCTCCTTCAGGGAAACGGTCGTGCAGGTCAACACGGACGGAAAGCCCATCAAGGGAATCGAGGTCGGCAGCGGCGGCTTCGCCATCCGGGGCATCGCCCCCGTCGTGGATGGTGACGGCAACCAGCTGGGTTCGGTGGAAACCCTTGAATCTTTCGAGTCCGTCATCGCCGGAGCCGCCTCCGGCGAGGGGCAGAGCATGGTCGTGTACATGAACGCCGACAACCTTTCCGTGGCCACGGCTCTGCAGAACCCGGAAAAGAACCCCCTGGTCGGGGACGAGTTCGTGCTGGTCACGCCCACCGAGGACGGCCGGGTCGAGAGCCTCGTGACCCCGGATTTTCTGCGTCAGGGGCGGCAGGGCACGGTTTACGACAGGTTCGGCGACCTGGCCTTGGCCGCATTCCCGGTCAGGGATTACGGGGGCGGTCAGGTCGGCGTGCTGGTCTACGCTTTCGACGCCTCTTCCTGGACCACGGCTATCCGGGACGTGGGGCTCTACATTTTCGCCCTCATGGCCGTGGTGCTCGCTGCCGCGGGTCTGCTCAGCTCGTTTGTGCTCATGCGGCTGGTCATACGGCCCCTGGCCTCCATGAAGACGCGCATCGTCGACATCACGGAGGACCGGGCCGACCTGACCGACTGCCTCGCGGTCAGATCCAGCGACGAGATCGGCGAATTGTGCTCCTGGTTCAACAAGCTCATGGACAAGATCAGGGGCATGCTCGCCGATGTGGCCCGCAATTCCAACGAGGTGGCCGGAGCTTCCCAGGGTCTGCTGCGGCTGGCCGGAAGTCTGAACGGCTACGCGGACGCCATGACCCGAACTTCGACCGAGGCGGCGTCCTCCGCTGACGAGATGAGTTCGAACATGAACACCGTGGCTGCGGCCATGGAGGAATTCACGGTCAACATCGGCACCGTGGCCACCAATTCCGAAGAGATGAGCGCCACGATCTCCGAGATCGCGGTCAGCACCGGAAAGGCCAAGGAGATGACGGTCCGGGCCGTGTCCGCCGCGCACAAGGCCACCACCCAGGTCAGCGAGCTGGGCGCGGCCACGCGGGACATCGGCAAGGTGACCGAGTCCATCACCGCCATTTCCTCCCAGACCAACCTCCTGGCGTTGAACGCCACCATCGAGGCGGCCAGGGCTGGAGAGGCCGGGCGCGGCTTCGCCGTGGTCGCCAACGAGATCAAGGAGTTGGCCCAGCAGACCGCCAGGGAAACGGAGGAGATCCGCAGCCGCATCCAGGGCATTCAGCAGGCCACCAACCAGACTGTCTCGGAAATCGGGGAGATAACCAGCGTCATCGACGACGTTGACGCCATTGTCGGGTCCATCGCGGCGGCGGTGGAAGAGCAGTCCGTGACCACCCGCGACATCGCCGAGAACGTCGGACAGGCCTCGGTGGGCGTGCAGCAGGTCAACGAGAGCGTGGCTCACGCGGACACCCTCGTGCGCGACATCGCCCGCGACGTGGGGCAGGTCCGCACCGTGGCCGTCGATGTGACCTCCACTGCCAAGTCCGTGCATCAGAACGCGGAGAATCTGTCCGGTCTGGCCGCCAGTCTCGATACCATGGTCAGCAAGTTCAAGATCTAGGTGGAGCGCCGTTGGCGCGCAGCACAAGAACATGAGAAGGAGGGCCGCCCGCGGGCGGCTTTCCTTTTTTCAGAGTCATTCCAGGGCCGGCGGAAGTTTGATGCCTGGAGCGCGGTTCCGCCTTCCTGGCGCGTTTTTACTTGGTGCCTTCTTGCGGGGCGTACGTCCATCCGTGGTCGTCGTGGTAGACCATCAGCTTGGTCATGCCGCCGTCCACGGTGATGTTTTGTCCGGTGATGAAGCTGCTTTTGGGATCGCACAGGAACAGCACCGCGTTGACGATGTCGGCGGGAGCGCCGACGCGGCCTGCGGGGTGCTGCTCGGCGTCCGGGCCATCGAACCGGGTGCCGGCGGTGTCGATCCAGCCCGGGGAGATGCAGTTGACCCGAACCCTTCCGGCCAGCGTGACGGCCATGGCGTGGGTCAGTGCGGTGATGCCGCCCTTGGCCGCCGTGTAGCTTTCCGTGTCGGCCTGGCTCATCAGGTGACGGGTGGAAGAAATGTTCACGATGCTGGCCTGATCGCTGAAATGGTCGAGAAACAACTGGGTCAGCAGAAAGGGCGCCGCCACGCCGACGCGCAGCACGTAATTGAAGTCGTCCCAGGCGCATGTCCTGAGGCCTCCCCGCGTGAGGCAGGCGTTGTTGATCAGGTAGTCGACAGCTCCGTGATCCGCGATGACCTGGGCCGCGAAAGCGCGCAGCGCGCCCTCGTCGGCGATGTCCCCTACGAAATCGGTGTTCGGCAGCACGTCGATGGTGCGCACGCGCGTCCCACCCGCGGCGAACGCGTCGCAGATCGCCTTGCCGATACCCTGCGCGCCGCCCGTGACAACGGCGACTTTCGGTTTGTTCGACATCGACTCCCTCCTACCCCCGCCTGTTAATGGCGAATTTACGCAGGGTCCGCACGTTGGCTAACCCCAGCTTGGTGACCATCCGCGTTAGATATGTCTCCACCGTCCTCGGGCTGATACCAAGGTTTTCGGCAACTTCCATATTACTCACACCACAGGCCATGGCCGAGAAAATGGCCCGTTCCTGATCGCTGAGCAGAAAGAGCGGGTCCGTGGCCTGAGCATCAGCCGTTTCATCCAGACTCAATCCGGCGCGGTCGCTCACAAAGCGTTCACCGCGCAGCACGCCCTCTATGCCTTCCAGCAGCACGACGGGGTCCTCGCGCTTGGTGACATAGCCGTTCGCACCGCAACGCAGCGCACGATCTATGGTGCCGGGGTCTTCGTGCATGGAATAGATCAGCGTGCGGACACCGTGTTCGGCCAGATCGACGAGCAGGTCCAGGCCGCTACCGTCGGCCAGTGAAAGGTCCAGCAGCGCGAAGTCGAAGGTGGCCTGTTCCAGACATTCCTTGGCGTCGGCGCGGGTTCCGGCCTCAACGCCGGGGGAGTAACCGTTGGACTCCAACAGCAGGTTCAGCCCCTGACGCACGGCAGGATGATCGTCGATGAGCAGGAAACGGAGCTCGGTGGGACAGTGGGAAGGCTCAGCGGGAAACATCGGGGGGTGTTCTCCTTGTTGAGGTCGGGGAAGCATGTTTGTCGCACGGGGCCGCGCAGGTGACGATGGTACCACCCCGTGGTGCGTCCTCTATAGTCAACCTGGCATGGATGACACCGGCACGGTGGGCCATGATGCCAAGACCAAGCCCTCCCGTCCTGGAACCCTGCTGTGCGGACGCGGTGCGGCCGATGCCGTCGTCACGAACGGTCAGGGTTACGCCGTCCTGAGCGGGGCAGCGCAGCCTCACGCGGATGGTGCGCGCCTGCGCGTGCTTGGCCGCATTGGTCAGTGCCTCCTGCGCAATGCGATACAGCGTGCGCATGTTGGGATTGGTGCATTGCCCGCAGTGGCGGCGCATTTCGAGACGCACGTCCATGCCCGTATCCCTGGCAATGCGTCGGGCCAGATCGTCCAGCGAGGGGCCGGGCATTGCGGGGTCGTGTTCTACGGGCCAGAGCCCGCGCGAGGTGCGGTAAGCATCGTCGGTGGAGGCATCCAAGAGGGCTGCAAGGCTGGCCATGGTCGTGGCGTCATCCGTTCCGGCAAGCCGCTTGTTCAGAATGGATGCGCGCAGCCGGGCTCCGGTGAGTTTCTGGCACAGACCGTCGTGCAGTTCGTGGCTGATGCGCCTGCGTTCTTCCTCACTGATGTTGATTACTTCCTGTTCGAGCCGGTTGCGTTCTTCCATCTCAGCCAAGAGTGACTGGTTCTTGAGCTCCAGCTCCTCGGAGAGTTTTCCCACGGACATAAATGCATGGCTGAAGCGTTTGGCCAGCGCCAGCGACTGGGTAACAACCAGAAAGAGCATGCCAAATTCGATCAGGTATGGTGTGTTGATATGCTTGGTGTGGGAAAGACCGTCGTTCATGCTGGCAAGCAGAGAGACCCCGCTGCCGAACAGCAGCAGCCCGGCGCCGTTCATTCCTCGTCGTGCGCAGGTGAACAGGCGCAGGACGTAATAGATGGCGCAGCCCAGCCCGATAAAAATGCTGAAAGCGATATACTCGGAAATACGATGGTCTGGCGCGATCGGCAGCAACAGAAGGAATACCATAAGCCGAAGATCAACCAGATAACGGATGCCAGGGTGGAAGACCTTTGGATAGAGCGAGTGGTAGAACCGGAAGAGCATGGGAGCGCAGGCCATATAGAAAAAGAGAGAGACGTATTCTGACCAATGGGGCGGCAGGGAAGGAAGGAACCTGCGTATGGCCCAGAAGGACGTATTGGAGGTCATGCAGAAGCACAATATGCACAGACAGAGGCCGCTGAAGTACCCCGCGGAAACCTGCATCCTGTCCAGATAAAACAAGAAGAGGTGGTACAGCAGTGTGACCATCAGGCAGCCTGCGAAGAAGTAGGAAAAGGTCCAGGTTCTATCGCGTTCGGCTTCCAGAGGACCGGGCGGGGCAAGCTGAAGCCCCTCCGGTACCCCACCGGCGCGAAAATGATGGTTGGATATCTGGAGTACGAGTTCCAGATTCTCCCCTTTGGGGGTGATGCTGGCCAGCACCAGCGATCGCAGAGGCGTCTCGCTGTCTGCATCCGTGCCCACAACGCCGTTTGTCGCCACGAGTTGACCGTTGGCCCACAAACGGTAGGCCATGGGGATGTCGAAGAGCTGCAATGTCAGCGTGTTCGCCTCCGGCCAGAGGCGCAGGCGCAGCCGCAGGGTGGCCTGCCCCGTGCCACCCAGCTTTTCTCCATTTACGAGCATTCCCTTCCATGTTCCGGGCAGCGAAATCAGGCCCGATGGCGAAGGAGCGGGGTTTTCGGCGAAGTCCTGTGGCGTCAGCAGACGGTTCCAGTAGAATTCCCACGCACCGTCCAGCCGGGCGGGGCCCATGGTCGCCGGATCAAAACTCCGCAGGTCCAGCACACCGTTTTCGGCCCGCATGCCATCGGTCGCCTTCGCCTGACCGTAAGGCAGCAGAAGAAAAACAGCTACAAGCAGCAATGCCTTAAGCAGCAGAACGGGGTGGAATGTCAGGACCATCCGGGGCGGGAAGAAAGAGCGCGGTGCGTTTCTGTTCATCATTGGTCCGTGCGGGGTGGGGTAGGGCGCGCGCTTCATGCGACAGGCGGGCTATATACACGACGGGGTGACATTTCAACCCCTCAAATATATTCCGAAAAGACAGATTGGCTTGGATGGATCAAGGGGGCTTTACAAATACCGATGCGCCAGAAAACCGGGTGATTCCTCCCGATTTCTGGCGCATTCCGAGACGCACGGCATGCTGCCGGAATCGTGCATGCGCATTCTTCCCTCAGGCCGCGCCTCTACGCCACGCGGCCGATAATGCCCGGGAGTCATGCTGAAGAGGCTGGTTCAATTATCCCAAACCCGCAACCTGTCTGTTAAAATCAAACAGGTATGCTTTCTTCAACTGATAACGACCTGCCACATCCAAGAACGCAAGGCATCATCCGGACCGCAGAACATCCGTGCTCTAGAATTCACATTTGATCTGCAAACTGCCGGTTACGCCCTCGCGCTTGCCCACAGCATTCTGTACGCCGAGGTCAAAGGACACGGGCAACGATGCCAAAGGCGTGTATACAAGCCCCAGCTCGCCGGTGCCGGTATCGCCGCCCATGGACGGAGCCTTCATGTCATACCCGTTGGTGCTGGCGCGGGCCTTGCCGTCAAATTCATGCTCATAAGCCGCGCTAATGTATGGGGTGATGTGCTCATTCACCATGTAGCTGAAGCGCGAGCCGAGGCGCAGGCGACTGGAGTCCACATCCTTGAAGTCGATGGGGTCGCCGGTAGACAGCGTGACGGAGTCGCCCTCCTGACGCGTCCAGAAGTATTTGCCGGAAAGGTCAAGCGAGGCATTCTCCGTCATGTTCCAGACATAACCGGTTCCCATATGCATACCGTAATACAGGGATGACGAATCGTATTCCGCACTGCGCCCGGAGGCATCGCGCAGGTCGGAACTTTCGTATTCGTTATGCAACTTGCCCGCCCGGGCCGATGCTTCAATATAGATATGGCCGGGGCCGGTATCCTCCAAATCCATACGACCGAGAACGCCACCACCCTCGTACCGGGTGCTGCCGTCCCCATCGACCGAAGCTGCCCTGCTGAACGAATTATAGGTATTGTACGAGCCGGTGCCGTATTCAAAAAAAGACCCGAACGTCAGACGGCCGAGCGGAGCATCGGTCCCCCAAGCAAGACCTGCCATAAGGGATGCGCTATGCATATCCACATGCGAGCCGGTATTGTAGCGCATGGAACCGCCGGAAACCGCTCCAAAACCGGCTACGGCACCGCTGCCGGCAGCAGCCCCGCCTTTGGCGGCAGAAACGGCAGAATCCATCCCCTGTCCGGCGGCCACGTCTGCACCTTGCGTTACCATGCCCATGCCGGAAACAAAGCCCTCTGAAAGCGCCTTGGTCTGTTCGTTCACCGTGGGCACCGCATCGGCAGATACCGTGGCTAACAGCTTGTTGTTTTCGGTTGTGATGTCAAAGTTATAAGCCAGGGTTACTCCCTGCATACCCGTACCGCTCGCACTGGGGTTAAGGCCGCTGTTCGTGATCAAGGTTCCGGCATCAATGAGTGTTACGGTATCGCCGATCTGCAGAGGCGAAGAGCTGCCGTCAATGCCCATATTCACAACGGAAGACCGCCCCGAACTGCCGGTCAGGTCTGCCGTGCCGGTCACGGTCATCACTGTATCGCCCGCTGACAATGACGAAGGTAGGTAGAATTTAAGGTATTGAAAATTAAAAATATTATTTACCGTCAGACCGGAGGTTTTTACGTTCAGGGTATTACCGGTGAAAACCTCACTATCGTAAAAAATAGGCGCCCCCCCTCCGTAGAGAGATGCGGCTGTCAAATTTGGCGAACCGCTGATAGTCACACGATTGTTTGTGGCCAGCCCAAAACCATCGTGCGCATCGGCAAACCCGCCGTAAACCTTAGAGAGGACAGTGCCTCCGCTGATATTGACAGCATTTCCGGCGGCCGTATGTGTTCCCGGTAGCGCAAGGGCAATAGCATATCCGCCATAAATACTGGATATGGCGCCTGCGTTGAGGTTGATGACATTGCCAGAGGCCGTGGCAGAAGCTGGACCGCCTACGCCGCCGAGATAAGCAAAACCGCCGTATACGGAACGTGCTTCCCCACCGTTGATGGTCACAGTATTATCAGAAGCTGTCATGGACCAAGGGTTTACGCTCTTGGCATATCCGCCATATACATCAATACTATTGCTGCCCGCGAATGCAGCCCCAATTGTCACAGCATTATCATTTGATGAAATGTCACCACTGGTTGCAACCCCATTATGATACCCGCCGTATATTCCGAAATCGACAGTGCCGCCATTGACATTAACAGTGTTTCCATATGAATAGATGTTATCTCTATGCGCTTCTAACAGCACATTTGTTCCACCAATACCCAGAGCGGAATCAATATTTGAAGGGGCGACATAAGAAGCTGCATTCCCTATAACGTCACGATAATCTTCAATATAATTATCCACTGTGGCTGCAAAACCATGATGTACCAGCACAGTGGCCAAGCCAAGATACGCCACGAAAAAATACAACAGGAGAACGCGAGACATCGAAGAAAACTTCGGCTTGTGCAAAAAACCAGCAATCTCTCTGAAAAAAAACATTTTCTGCTCCAGATATTTTTCTTTTATTTCTTCTATCTTAATAGGTTCAAGACAAAACGTGCGCGTTGCAAGCAGTCGGCGCTACCCTTATCTCTCTTGGAGAACCACAATTTTCAGTCTTTGGCAGTCCAAGCTCTGAGCTGCATTTCATTGTTCTGACAAAGAACAACAAGCAGAACAGCGGAACAGTCTGACGATGGATGGGGACAGCCGTAAAGCCATGTTATAGAGACATGCCACCCTGTGATACGCTGCAAATAGGTTTGTTTTCCCTGACTCCTGCGCGCATGGGTATTGTTGCATCTCCATTAATCCATCCATGGCTATCCGTCTGTCCGGGAAAACACGTACATAGGCAACTTGTCAGGAGTGCCGAAAGATCAGCTCCGCCGCACGTGTCGTTTGCCATTCCAAGGAGTGAACAGATGGGGCATCAATTACAAACGTGTGGAGCGCATATGGAAGCAGGAAGGGCGGAAAGTATCGGCGAATGATCGTAAGAGAGAAACGCGGGCGCGAGTTTCCGGCTTCTTTACCGGTTCGGAATAAGCGTAGGACATATAGCGGACATCAAACGAAAAAGCCGTCATTTCTGACGGCTTTTCGTTTCGGCATTCAATAGGAATTTTAGGTATTTAAGTGGTGGAGCTACGCGGGATCGAACCGCGGACCTCTTGAATGCCATTCAAGCGCTCTCCCAGCTGAGCTACAGCCCCACAACGCGAAGCCGCCTTTTGATATAAACCATCCTGGCTGTCAATAGAAAAATTTGTCATACGTCGAAGTATGGCGCTGAGTGGGCGTCCCTGATAGGGGGGCTTGACGAATCCGGTTTTCCGGGTCCTTTGTCCGCGCGTGGGCGAAAGGGCCCGGGCGTATGGCCGGGGCGGACGCCTGAAGCTGTGCAGCCGGTGGTCCGTCGTAACCTCAGCGGAGAATTGTTTGATGCGTTTATCTTTGAAAATATTTGCGTTTGTGCTGTTTTTCGGCTTTGCGCCCGGATCGCTTTCGGCTGCCGGATCTGCTCCGGGACAGTGGGAGATCGACATGGAGCATTCCACCATCGGGTTTCGCATCCGCCATATCGCGGGTTTTGTGCCCGGAGTGTTCACCCGGTTTTCCGGGCAGGTGGACTATGATCCGGCCCGGCCCGAAGAAAGCCAGTTTTATCTGCTCATCGACAGCTCAAGCGTACATACCGGGGTGCCGGCTCGCGACGGGCATCTGCGCAGTCCCGATTTTCTGGATGTGGAGCGTTCGCCCAGGATGATATTCTCTTCCCGGCAGGTGGCGCGGGAAGACGGGGATACCCTTGTCGTCACCGGCGACCTGACCATTCGCGACGTGACCGCCGAGGTGCGCATACCGGTTCGGGTGCTTGGCGTCGCACCGCACCCCTTCACCGACGAGTTTCCCGGCGCGAGGGTGCTCGGGCTGCATGCCGCTTTTTCCATAAACCGGCTGGACTTCCACGTGGGTTCGGAAAAATGGACCCGCATGGGGGTCATGGGTGAAACCGTCGATCTGGCTATCGACATGGAACTGCTGCAACGCTAGGACGGTCCGGTTCGAAGGAAAATCCCTGCGATTCCCCCCGCAGCCAGAGGAAGAATGGACAGTCTTGAAATTCATCTTCGTCATGTCGATGTGGACATCGGCACCGCCCGCATCCTGCACGGCCTGAACCTGACCGTCGCCGGGACCGGGCATTTCGCGGTGCTCGGCGACAACGGCGCCGGCAAGACCACCTTGCTGCGTCTTTTGGTCGGCGAATTGTGGCCTTCGCAGCGCAGCGGCGGGCAGCGCGTGTACAGGCTTTTCGGCGAGGATTCGCTCTCGCCCATCCCTGTGCATCCCCACGTGCGCCTGGTCACGCCCGGCATGGCGGATTGGTATCAGCGCCACGATCTGCGCGTTCCGGTCTGGGAAGTCATCTGCGCAGGCCTGCGCAACACGCCCTTTCTTTATCAGGAGGCATCCGAGACCGAACGCGGCAAGGCCCGAGCCCTGGGCCGTGAAATGGGGCTGGGCCTCGTGCTGGACCGCCCCATGCGGGCCGTGTCCACGGGACAGGCCAAACGGGCCCTCCTGGCTCGCGCCCTTATCGCCGAGCCGTTGCTTCTTGCCGTCGACGAACTGACCCAGGGCCTGGACCGACAGGGCCAGCTGCGCCTGCTCGAAGCCTTGAACCGCATCGCCGCCGCTGGCCGAACCCGCCTCCTGGTCAGCGGCCATGGCCTGCTGCCTGTGCCCGAAGAGGTCCGGGGACGGATATATCTGGAGCATGGCCGTTTGGTCGAACGGCCGTCCAGGGTCCGTCCCGGTCAACTGGAGCTGCCGGACCAACAGGTTCTGGCGGCTCGGTCGGACACGGTGATTGAACTTGAATCCTGCTCAGTGCTCATGGACGGGCAGGCCGCCGTGGATTCGGTGAGCTGGACCGTGCGGGCCGGAGAATGCTGGGGCGTGTTCGGGCATAACGGTTCGGGAAAGTCCACGCTCCTGCAGCTCGTCACCGGGTACCGCCGCCCCTGGCCAGGCGGCGAGACGCGGTGGTTCGGGCTTTCGGGGCTCACGCGCATGAGACAGGTCCGCAGCCGCATCGGAATCCTCGCCCCCTGGCTCGGGGAGCGCATCGAGTCCTCGGCAACCTGTCGCGACGTGCTGCTTTCGGGCCTGTGCGACGGCCTGGGCGTGCATCGCGGTCTGACAGACGCACAGATCCGGCAAGTCGAGGATTTGGCCCGGGCCTGGGGCATGGCGGAATGGCTTGCGCGCCCCTTGGGTTCCCTGTCCTACGGCCAGGCGCGCCAGGTCATGCTGGCCCGGGCCGTGGCGCATGCCCCGGAACTGCTGGTCCTTGACGAGCCTTTTTCCGGCCTCGACGCATCCTGGCAAGCGCGCATGGCCGAACTGTTGCGGCACTGGACCGCCCAAGGGCGGACCCTGGTGCTGGCCACCCACTCGCCGGAGCACATGGACGATCTTTTGACCCACGGGCTCGTTCTGGACCAGGGGCGAAACATGGCCGCGGCGGACTGGCCCGCATTGCGGGAACATCCGGCTTTCGCCTCCCTTTTCCATATGCCGGAGCGGTTGCGGAACGGATCATGAAAATCGTCTGCGTGCACTCAAGTCTTGGCGACGCGCTGTCCGGCTTGGGACATGACGTGCTGAACGTGCGCCCCGGACCGGGCATCGCGCATCTGACGCCGCTGCTGGGCGAATTTGTCCCCGATCTGCTGATCCAGCAGGAATCCCTGGGCCCTCGCACCCTCATCGCCGACCTGCCCGCCGTGTCCTGCCCCAAGGTCTTCTGGTCCATCGACACGCATCTGAACAGCTTTTGGCATGTTTCCTACGCCCGCCTCTTCGATCTCTTCTGCACGACCCAGAAGCATTGGCAAACCTGGTTCCGGGAGCGGGGCATCTCCGCCGTGCGCTGGCTGCCCTGGTATGGCTCGCCGCGTCCTGCCGCTCCCTGGGACAAGCGGCGCAGGGGCCTGGGTTTCGTCGGACGGGTCACGCCGGAGCGCCCTGTGCGGGGCTGGTTCCTCGATTGGCTCGGAGAACTGGGTCCCCTGGAGCGGCGAGAGGACCTCGGCTTTGCGTCGATGCTCGATTTTTACGATCACAGCCGCATCGTGCCCAACGAATCCATTTTCAGCGAGGTGAACTTCCGTCTGTTCGAGGCCGCGTCCTGCGGGTGCGCGGTGCTCAATCCGGCGGTCCCGGGGCTCGGGGACCTGTTCACTCCCGACGAGGAAGTGGCCGTGTACCGGGATGGAGCGGAGCTGGCCCACTGGATCGGGCGGTTGCTGCGCGACGACCTTCTGGCGCGCAGCATGGGTCTGCGGGCCAAGGAACGGGTCGTGCGCGAGCATTTGCCGGAACACCGCGCCGAGACGCTGCTGGACGCGGTCCGGTCCACCGGGACGGGTGCCGCGCTGGGCGCAGACGCGGAAACGGCGTGGTGGCTGACCCTGTTTCACCTTTGGGAGGCCGGCCGCCTGGCCCTGGACCGGGAGGCCATGCTCAAGGGGCTTGGAACGCTGCCCCTGACCGACGAGATTTTGGCCGCGCTGCTGCGATTGCGGGCCAGGGGCGGGCGGGAGGAGTTCATGCGTCTGGCAGTGCCGGTGGCGGAAAAAGAGCAGTACGCAGCTTTTTTGAGCGTCAATCTGGCGGGCGCCATGGGGGCGCTTTCTTTCGGAGACACGCGGTTGTCGCGTCTTTTCTTCCTGCGGCACAGGCGTCACTGCGTGCCTGCCGCCCCGGATCCGGGACACACCCCGCTTTCCATTTGCCTTGCCTGGGCCAGGGAGCTACAACGCGTGGGGTGGATTTTCAGACCGGGGTTCGTTTTCAATCCCAAAAGGCATCTGCCGGCATCGAGCCTGGAATGTCTGGTCCAGGCCAGCGAATTCGCCCCTGACGATCTGGACGTGTATCGGGAGATGGCCAGGATTCTGGCGCGCGACAGCGGCTGGGACGGCCTGCGGCTCAAGGCCATGTCCTATCTTTCCCTGCGCGAGCGCGCGAATTGGCGGCTGACCCTTGATTTGGGGGCGGCCGATTGCCGCGCCTTCCGCGTGCGGCAGGGGCTCGAAGAGCTGCTCCATGCCCGGGACGAAGCCCTGCGCCAAGGACTGGAGGGGCGCTTCTGGCGCAGGCTCGCCGCCCATGACCGGTCCGGAAGGATCTCGGACATGCTGAAGTCCGCCCTGGCTTCGGCAACGCACGCACCATAAGAGACGGACATGCTCGAAACACTGCGCATACGCAATCTGGCCCTCATCGACGATGTGGAGCTTGAATTCTGCCAAGGGCTGAACGTGCTCACGGGCGAATCCGGGGCCGGCAAGTCCTTCATCCTGCGCGCCCTGGACTTTATCCTGGGCGAGCGCATCGCCGCCGATCTGGTCCGGCCCGGCCGTGAAAAGGCCCTGGTCGAAGCCGTCTTCCGACTGGATGGCGAGGAATTTTTCCTGCGGCGCGAGCTGTCCGCCAAATCCGGCCGCAGCCGCCTCTTCATCAACGACGACCTGGGCTCCCAGGAGCGCCTGGCCGAGCTGCGACCCCGCCTTCTGACGCACACCAGCCAGCACGGGCAACAGCGTCTGCTTTCGCCCGAGCACCATGTCGAAATCCTGGATGCGTTTCTGCCCGGGCAGGCGATTCTCTCCGCCCAGCGGGAGGCCCGCGACGCCTTGCAGGACATCCTGACGCGCAAGGCCGAGGTGCGGCGGCGCATGGCCGGGTTGCAGGAGCGGCGGGAGTTTCTTGAATTTCAACTGGCCGAGATCCGCAAGGTGGACCCGCATCCCGGCGAGGAAGAAGAGCTGCTGCGCCAGCGCGATGCGGCCCGGCAGGCCGGGAAGACGCGTGAACTGGCCGAGGAGGCCATGGGCCTTCTTCTGGGCGAGAACGGTCTGCAGGACGTTCTGACCGTCCTGGAGCGGGCTTTGGCCGGACTTGGCGGTGCGGACGAGGGCTTTGCCGAGCATGCCAGGGAGACCGGGCGGTTCCGCGACGGCCTGTCCGACATGGCGCGTGACCTGCGGGCCCTTGGTTCCCGCGGCGGAGAGGATTTTGACGTCGAGAAGGTGGAAAAGCGCCTGTGGGAATTGCAACAGTTGCAGCGCAAGCTGAAGCGATCCCTGGACTCCATCGTGGCTCTCGGCGCGGAGATCGAGGAGAACCTGTCCTTTCTCGATGAAAGCGGGCTCGCCCTCAAGCGCCTGGAAAAGGACGAGGCCCTGGCCGCGGGGCACCTGGCCCGGACGACCGCCGCGCTCAACGAAGCGCGGAAGGGCGCTGCCGGCGACCTGACCCGCGATCTCAGAAACGAGCTCGTCAACCTGGGTTTTTCCGAACACTTGCGGGTGCTGGTGGATTTTCGCGCCCAGACCATCCATGAGGGCATTGACGAGCTTCGGCCCCGGTTTTTATGGGTGCCCAACCCCGGCCTCGACGCCCAGCCTCTGGACCGCATCGCCTCGGGCGGCGAGCTGTCGCGCTTTCTCCTGGCCGTGGTCAGCCTGCGCACCCGGGAGCAGCTTCCGGCCCTGCTTTTCGACGAGGTCGATTCGGGCATCGGCGGCCAGACCCTGATCAAGGTGGCCGAACGCATCCGCCTTCTGTCCGAACGCCAGCAGGTCATCCTCATCACCCACTGGCCGCAGCTGGCCCGGCTGGCCGACGAACATTTTTCCATCCGCAAGGAGGTTCACGACGGCGTGACCTATACCTTGTGCGCAAGCCTTTCCCCCGCCCAGCGCCAGGCCGAGCTGGCGCGCATGGCGGGCACCACCTTCCACCCATGAGCCAGGACGCGTGTCCGGGAATATGATATGATTGACAGTCAAACACCATGCCGGGATCTGGAGGTCATCTCCTGCACGCCGGCAAAAGATCCGTCCCTGGTCGACCTTGTGCTGTCCGCGCCGGGCTGGACCTGCAAACCCGGACAGTTCGTCATGCTGCGGCCCGCGCACTGGGGCCCGGAGCTGGTCTGGCCCCGGCCTTTTTCCGTCTGCGACGTGTCGGACCAGGGGCTGCGCATCATTTTCCAGACCGTGGGGCGCGGCACGCGCAGGCTGGCCGAGCTTGTCCCCGGACAGAAAGTCACGGTCTGGGGCCCGCTTGGGCGCTGGTTCCGCATCGACGAGACCCGGCCCAACCTGATCCTGGCCGGAGGCGTGGGCATCGCTCCTTTCGTCATGCTGGCCAGGCGCGAAAAAACGGACAATCTGTCCATGCTCTTCGGCCATCGCCTGGACCTTGAACACTACCCGTACGCCGAGATCGCGGCCCGCATTAAAAGCGAGGCCATGCAGCAGAAAAAAGCGGCCGACATCGCGGTCTTCGAGACCGTGCTGTCCGAGCGCATCAAGGCCCTGGCCGGGGTGGGGCAGGTCCTGGCCTGCGGGCCGGAGCCCATGCTCAAGGTCGTGCGCAGGTACTGCCTGTCGCACGGCACGGACGGGCAGGTTTCCCTGGAGAACCGCATGGCCTGCGGCGTGGGCGCATGCCTTGGCTGCGTGGGCAGGACTGTGGCGGGCGACTACGTACAGAGCTGCGTGCACGGTCCGGTCTTTGACGTGCGCGAAATCGATTTGGGAGACTAGACATGGACCAGACCGTCAAACTCGGCTCTCTGACCCTGAAGAATCCGATCATCACCGCTTCGGGTACCTTCGGCTACGGCCTGGAATTCATGCGCTACGGCGACCTGTCCGCGTTGGGCGGAATCTGCCTGAAGGGCATCTCCCTGACTCCGCGCGCAGGCAATCCCATGCCGCGCATCGCCGAAACCCCTTGCGGCATGCTCAACGCCATCGGCCTGCAGAATGTGGGCGTCGAGAAGTTTCTGAAAGAGAAGCTGCCCTATATCCCGGCGGATGCGACGGTCATCGCCAATCTGTATGCGCAGACGCCCGAGGACTTCGGGGAATTGGCGGCCATTTTTTCAGTGGAGGACAAGATCGCGGCCCTGGAGGTCAACATCTCGTGCCCCAACGTGCGCGAAGGCGGCGTGCAGTTCGGCCAGGATCCCCGCATGGCCTCCGCTGTCGTCGGGGCGGTCAAGAAACGGGCCGGTTCCAAGCCGGTCATGGTCAAGCTCAGTCCCAACGTGACCGACGTGCGCGTCATCGCCAGGGCGGCCGTGGACGCCGGGGCGGACATGCTCTCGCTCATCAACACGCTTTCGGGAATGGCCGTGGACATCCGCACGCGCAAGAGCCGCCTGGCCAACGTGGTCGGCGGCCTGTCCGGCCCGGCCATCAAGCCCGTGGCCCTGCGCATGGTGCATCAGGTGGCGCAGGCCGTGAACGTGCCGGTCATCGGCATGGGCGGCATCGCCAGCGCCGAGGACGTGCTGGAGTTCATCCTGGTGGGGGCGCACGCGGTGCAGATCGGGACGTACAACTTCATGCGCCCGGACAACGCCTTTCGCCTGGTCGAGGAGGTGCGCGTGCTGGCCGAGTCACTCGGCATCGGGTCGTGGGACGACTACCGGGGAACGCTCAAAGTTTGATGGCGCCTCCCGCCATCGAAGCACGCCAAAGGAGAAAAAGGGATGATCAAGCGATTCTGCGATATCTGCGGCACGGAGATTCAGGGCCTCAAGGACGGGATCTACGAGGAGCGCTACACCCTGGTCATCGAGGATCCGGCCAATCTGACCCGGCTGGGCGGCCAGCTGGGCAAGATGAACCCGGTCATCGAGATGAAGCTCCAGCACAGCAACAACACAGACATTTGCCGGGAATGCCTGGAAAAGGTTCTGGTCAAGGAATTTCACCGGCGGGCAGCGGTCAAGGAATAGGGTCGATTCCGGCGGAGGCGTTCCGGTTTCGTCCCGCTGCCGTTGCCGAGGCTAGACCTTTTTCAGAAAGCAGGTCTTGAGCACCAACCCTTTGACCTTGTCCGCGTTGCATTCGATCACGTCCTCGCTGTCCGAGAGGCGGATGTTTTTTATGACCGTGCCGCGCTTGAGCGTCACGGAGGATCCCTTCACCTTCAGGTCCTTGATGACCTGCACCGAGTCCCCGGCCTTGAGCGGCGTTCCGTTGCTGTCCTTGACTTCCATATCTGCACATTCCTTGTGATTTGTCGCGTGGAGGCTCGCTTCCGTGCGTACGAGCCGAAATAGGGGCGGGGCTTCAGCTTTTGCGCAGCACGGCGCCGTAGAAAAATTCTCCCAGCCCTTCCGCCGGGTCGCTCTGGGTTTGGCGCAGGCGGGCGAACTCGGGATGATCGCGGGTGAATGCCTCGATCAGTCGTTCGTTTTCTTCCGGATTCAGGGTGCAGGTCACGTAGGCCAGACATCCTCCAGAAGGCAGAAGGCCGGCCGAGGCCTCCAGGATTTCCCGTTGCAGCGTGACGAGACCTGCGCAATCGGCGGCGGTCCTCTTCCATTTGATGTCCGGTCTCCGGGACAGAACGCCCAGGCCCGAGCAGGGCGCGTCGAGGAAAATGGTGCGCGGCGTCCGGCGCAGGGGCCAGGGGCCCTGGCCACGGGCCCGGAAGACGGGCACGTCGAAGCCGAGCCTCCTGCCTTCGGCCTTGAGCTGCCTGAGGCGAAAGACGTTCACGTCCGAGGCCCACACCTCCTTGCCCAGTTCGGACAACAGATAGGTTTTGCCGCCGCGTCCGGCGCAGGCGTCGAGAACCGGGCCGGGCCAATGGTTCGCGCCCAGGTCGTCCATGATCTTCTGCGCGGCCAGGCTCTGGCGGGTCGCCGATCCTTCGGCCACGGCCCGCGTCAGAAATTCCGGCCACTGCGGCAGGGCGAACCCCCAGTCCGAGGAACTCTGGGCCAGGGGTTTCAGCGCCTCCAGCACCTCTCCTGCCCGCGGATGGGCGCGGTTGACCCGCACCCCCTGCGGCGGCGCGATCAGGGTCGCCTGGAGAAAAGCCTCGGTTCGCTCCTTGCCGTAGCCGTCCAGCCACTGGCGGACCAGCCACTGCGGGCAGGAATGCCAGGCGCTGAGAAACTGGTCGCGTCCGGCGGTCTTGGTTTGGTAATAGTCCGGAAAGCGCACGGCCAGACCCAGGCGCAAGAGGTTGCGCAGCACGCCGTTGGCCACCTTGCCCATGGTCTGGCCCAGGCGGTCGCGCACCAGGCTCACCGCCCAGTCGAGAGTGGCGTAGTCGGGGATGCGGCTCAGAAAAAGAAGCTCGTACATGGCCACGCCCAGAATCCGCTTCATGACGGGCGAGGTCTGGACCGGATTCTTGAGCAGTTGGGAGAGCAGAAAATCGATGCGGCCGCGCATGCGCAGGTAGCCGTAGGCCAGTTCCGTGGCCAGACCCTTGTCCGGTCCGGGCGCGGCGACGCTCAGCACATCGTCCACGGCGGCCTGCAAGTCCTGCTTGTTGTCCAGGGCGCGGCGCAGGATGTCCAGGGCCAGGCGGCGGGCGGAGGGGGTGCTCATGCCGAGAACTCCCGGATGGCCCACTCGACCCGCTCCAGGGCCACGTCGGTGTCCAGGCAGGGGCCGAAGGGCCGGGAATTCAGAATGCCGTAAACGGGCAGGGGATGGGTGTCCTGGATGCCGCTGGCCAGATCGCGTTCGCAGGCCACGGCGATGATGAGCCTTGGCCTGTGCTGGACCACGATGCGGCGTGCGATGGTGCCGCCCGTGGCCACGGCCAGCTTGATGCCGTACTTGTCGCGCAGGTCCAGGAGGCCGGCCAGGGCGCATTCGCCGCAGCGCTTGCAGTTGTCGATGTCGTAGGTCAGCCGGAACTTGCAGCGGCTGTTCTGGATGCAGTGCGGCATGAGCAGCAGGATCTTGTCCGCCGCATAGCGGTGCCCCTCGCCTCGGACCAGTTCGTTGTTGACCTTGATGAAGGAGGCCCGCACCGTCTGTTTGGGGATGCCGACAAAGCGTCCCAGAAGGGTCATGAGCGGCAGGAAGAGTTTGACCGTGATGCCGCGCAGGCGCTTGGCGAAAAGCACTGGCCGCCCGAGCAGGATGTTCAGGACCAGGGCCAGGGCCGCCCAGCCGATGGCCAGGATGAGGCCGGCGGTGATGAAGCCCAGTACCCAGGGCGCCAGGGGATGGATGGTGGTCAGCCCGACGAAGGGGACGACCCACAGCAGGGCGATGAAGATGCACAGGAAAATCGACGATCCCGTGATGAGCCCGATGAAGACGCGCTTGCGGGTTTTGAAGGAATCCCGGATTTCCTGTTCGAGAGGGCTTCTGCCCGAGCTGCTCCTGGGCTTGGCCATGACGCGTTATTCCCCGGGACAGGATGCTTCGGATTTGAGCAGGTGGTCGCCGGAACAGCGGCTCAGGTAGCCGCAGTAGAACTCCCGGCCGCGCAGGGGCTTGCTGCCCGCGGGCTTGATGACCGGCACCGCGTAGAGCCTGTCGACGCAGGCGATGAGCACGCAGTCGTCGGCCACGCCGTGGATTTCCCCGGGCTGCGCGCCTGCGGGCAGGGGATCGCCGATCACGCCGGGATGCACGGTCAGGCGCAGGGTCTTGCCGGGCATGCCGCTCCAATCGAACCAGGAGCCGGGCCAGGGGAAAAGGCCGCGGATGCGGTTGTGCACGGTCAGGGCGGGCTGGTTCCAGTCGATGCGCCCCTCTTCCTTGGAAAGCTTCGCGGCGTACGTGGCCCGGGCGTGGTCCTGGGGTATGCGCACGAGGCGTCCCTGATCCATTTTCTCCAGGGCGTCGACCAGAAGCTTGCCGCCCATCTCGGCCAGTTCGTCGTGCAGGGACTGGGCCGTGTCGTTTATGCCGATGGCCCGGCTGCGCTGCAGCAGGATGTCGCCGGTGTCCAGCCCCGCCTCCATGCGCATGATGGTGATGCCGGTCACGGGGCGCCCGTCCATGATGGCCCGTTGAATGGGGGCGGCGCCACGGTACTCGGGCAAAAGCGAGGCGTGGACGTTGATGGCTCCGAGCCCGGGGATGTCCAGCACCGACTGGGGCAGGATGAGTCCGTAGGCCGCGACGAGGAGCAGGTCCGGCTCAAGGGCCCGGAGCTGCTCGACATCCTCGGGATTCTTGAAGTTCAGGGGCTGGAACACGGTCAGCCGCGCCTCCATGGCCAGCAGCTTGACGGGCGGCGGAGTGCAGACCTGTCCGCGTCCGCAAGGACGGTCGGGCTGGCAATAGACGCCCACGACATCGCAACCGCCCCAGTCCAGCAGGTGTTTCAGGGACACGGCCGCGAAGTCCGGCGTACCCATGAACACGACCTTCAGTCTTCTTTTTTCTCTTTCAGCCATTTTTTGAGTTTTCTCTCGTACAGGGTGCGCTTCAATTTGCTGATCTTGTCGATGAACAGCACGCCGTCAAGGTGGTCCACTTCGTGCTGCAGGCAGATGGCCATGAGGTCGTCGGCGTCCATTTCCACGGGGTTTCCGTCCAGGTCTGTGGCCGAAAGGCGCAGCCGTTCGGCGCGTTTCACCGTGGTGCGGTATCCGATGACGGACAGGCAGCCTTCCTCGGACTCCACCTCGCCTTCAAGGTTCGACAGGACGGGATTGACGAAGACATGCGGGTCTTCGCGCTTGTCCGGGCCGCTCAGGTCCACGGTGATGAGGCGGATGCTCTCCGCCACCTGCGGCGCGGCCAGGCCGATGCCTTTGTCCTGGTACATGATTTCGAGCATTTCTGCGGCCAGGGCTCGTATTTCGTCCGTGATCTCCGTCACCGGCGCGGCTTTTTTGGCCAGCACCGGGTTGGGGTAGGTTATGATCGATCTCGACATGATGTTCACTCTTTGGGCTTTTCCCTAAGGCGCAGGCCCAGGTCGCGCAATTGCGTGTTTTCGACCGCCGACGGAGCCTCGGTCATGAGGCAGGTCGCCTTCTGGGTCTTGGGGAAGGCGATGACGTCGCGGATGGATTTGGCTCCGGTCAGGAGCATGATAAGACGGTCCAGGCCAAAGGCAATGCCGCCGTGGGGCGGCGCGCCGAAGACCAGGGCGTCGAGCAGAAACCCGAATTTGGCCTGCGCCTCTTCGGCTTCTATGCCCAGCGCGGCGAACATCTGCTGCTGGGTCTCGGGGTTGTGGATGCGGATGGAGCCGCCGCCGACCTCGGTGCCGTTCAGCACGAGGTCATAGGCGCGGGCCACGGCCTTGCCCGGGTCGGACGCCAGGGCCGCCATGTCCTTGGGCGCGGTGAAGGGGTGATGCATGGCCACCCAGCGCTTGGCCTCCGGGTCCCATTCCAGGAGCGGGAAATCCGTGACCCACAGGGGCGCGAAGGTGTTCTCGGGGATCAGGCCGAACCGTTCGCCGAGTTTGAGGCGCAGGTTGCCGAGGGCGCTGTTGACCATGTCCGGCGCTCCGGCCTGGAAAAAGACGATGTCGCCGGGCGTCAGGTTCAAGGCCTTGGTGAGCCCCGCCCGTTCGTCGTCGCTCAGGAACTTGGCGATGGGGGACTGCCAGCCGTCCTCCTTGATCTTGATCCAGGCCAGACCCTGGGCGCCATAGATTTTGACGAATTCGGTGTAGTCGTCGATCTCCTTGCGCGAAAGTTCCGCGCCGCCGGGTACGGGCAGGGCCTTGACCAGGGCGGCCGTGGCGAAGAGCTTGAACTCCGAGCCGCGGACGATGTCGGTCACTTCCGCGAGCTTGAGGCCGAAGCGGACGTCGGGCTTGTCCACGCCGTATTCGGCCATGGCCTGCTCGTACTTCATGCGCGGAATGGGCAGGGAAAGCTCCTGGCCCAGCGCTTCCCGCAGCACGCGGGCCATCATGCCCTCGGCCATGTCCATGACCTGCTCCTCATCCACGAACGACATCTCGATATCGATCTGCGTGAATTCGGGCTGGCGGTCGGCGCGCAGGTCCTCGTCGCGGAAGCATTTGACGATCTGAAAATAGCGGTCCATCCCGCCGCACATGAGGAGCTGCTTGAAGAGCTGCGGCGATTGGGGCAGGGCGTAGAACTGGCCCTGGTTGACGCGGCTGGGCACCAGGAAGTCGCGCGCGCCTTCGGGGGTGGACTTGGTCAGGACCGGGGTTTCGATCTCCAGGAATCCGATCTCGTCCAGGTAGCGGCGCACGGACTGGGAAACGCGGCTCCGCAAGATCAGGTTGTCGGCCATGGCCTTGCGGCGCAGGTCCAGGAATCGGTACTTGAGGCGCAGGTTCTCGGACACGTCCACCCGGTCCTCGATGGGAAAGGGCGGGGTCTTGGCCGTGTTCAACAGCTTGAACTCGGTCACGTAGACTTCGATGGCGCCCGTGGCCAGCTTGGGGTTGATCATGTCGTCTGGGCGCGGGCGCACCACGCCCTTGATGGCCAGCACGAATTCCGTGCGCAGCACGTGGGCCCGGGCGTGGGCATCGGGCGCGACCTCGGGGGAAAAGACGACCTGGGTCAGGCCGTGGCGGTCACGCAGATCGATGAAGATGAGCCCGCCGTGGTCCCGGCGGTACTGCACCCAGCCCATGAGGCAGGCTTCCTGCCCCAGCTGTTCCGGGCCAAGGCCCGCGCAGGTGTGGGTCCTGCGCCATCCGCCGAGGGAGTCCATCCCGAGTTCCGTGTTTCTGTCATCCATATATGTTCCTCGCTTGGGTACGGTAAGCTGCGAATTCGTGGTGTAAAGACTTACGACTTGCGAAAGCCCAGGGCCTGTTCCAGGTCGTCCTGACCGATGTTCTTCTGTGCGCCCGTGGCCATGTCCTTGACCACGATCTGGCCCTTTTCCATTTCGTCCTGCCCAAGGATGAGGCAGGTCTTGACGCCGAGCTTGTTGGCCTGTCGCATCTGGGCCTTGATACTTCTGGCCTCGAAGGACACCTCGCCGGAAAAGCCCCGTTCGCGCATGCGCTGGGCCAGGAGCAGGGCCGTATTCAGAGCGCGGGAGTCGAGCACCGCCAGGTAGAAGTCCGGGGCCGGGATATGGGCCTGGCCGTAAAGCAGGGCGAGGCGCTCCATGCCGCAGGCGAATCCGATGCCGGGCAGGTCGGGGCCGCCGAGCTGCTTGATGAGTCCGTCGTAGCGGCCGCCGCCGGCCACGGCGGTCTGGGCGCCGATCTCTCCGGAGACGACCTCGAACGTCGTGCGCTGGTAATAGTCCAGACCGCGCACCAGACGATCGTTCAGCCGGTAGGGCAGCTGCGCGCTGTCAAGGATGTCGCGCACCTGGGCGAAATGCTCGTCGCAACCCGGGCAGAGGGACCCGGAGATGCTCGGCGCGTTCTCGACCAGCGCCTTGCAGGCCGGGACCTTGCAGTCCAGCACGCGCAAGGGGTTTGTCTCCGCGCGGCGGCGGCAGTCCTCGCAGAGCTGGGCATGGTCGATGGTCGAGAGAAAGTCTCGCAGGCGCTGGTGAAAGACCGGGCGGCACTCGGGGCAGCCCAGGGAATTGAGTTCCAGGGACAGGTTCTTGAGGCCCAGCTTGGCCAGAAAGGTCCAGAGCATGAGCACGACCTCGGCGTCGGCCTGGGGCGCGTCCGTGCCCAGCACCTCGACGTCGAGCTGGTGAAACTGGCGCAGTCTGCCTTTTTGCGGGCGCTCGTAGCGGAACATGGGGCCGCAGGCGAAAAGCTTGGTCGTGCCCTCAGCCCCGCATTGGCCGGACTCGATGTAGGCGCGCAGCACTCCGGCGGTGGCTTCGGGGCGCATGGTCAGTGAGCGGCCCTTGCGATCGGCGAAGGTGTACATTTCCTTCTGCACGACGTCGGTCTCCTCGCCGATGGAGCGGGCGAAAAGCTCGGTCTTCTCCAGGATGGGCACGCGCACTTCCTGGCAGCCGTATGTGCCGAAAACCTGACGGGCCAGATTCTCCATCAGGGTGTGGACCGTGCTCTCCGGGCTGAAGAGGTCAGAAAAGCCTTTAATTTTCTGAATTTTAGACATAGAAAATATCTGTCCTTGACGAATTTGGAATGGGGATGCGCGCTTCGGGTCGGGCTCCGTTTGCGATGGGGCGGGACTTGCGGCGATGCGCATGAGGAAAATTGAATTGGTTAATTGATGAGCGTTTGATTGTCAAAGACGGAGGGACGATGTTCAAGGCTGTGTCGGTGGTGGGCTACAAGAAATCGGGCAAGACGACCCTTGTGCTCGAACTAGCCCGGGAATTGACCGCCAGGGGGCGGAAAGTGGCGGCGGTCAAGTTTACGCATCACGGATTGGACCTGGAGGGGACGGATACGTCCCGGTTCGCGCAGGAGTGCGTCAGCGTGGCCGGCATCGGCCCCGGGACCACGACCCTGCTCTGGAATGCGGCCAGGCCGTTGCAGGACATATTTCCCCTGCTCGATGCGGAGATCGTGCTGGTCGAAGGCGGCAAATCTCTGACATGGCTGCCCCGGATCGTGGTGCTTGGATCCGGCGAGGACGAGTCGATGCTGGACAACGGCTTGGCCTTGGCATCCTGGGGAGCGGGGACGCTTCCCGGAGTACGGAAAGCGGACAGCCTGACGGAACTGGCCACGTTGGCGGAAAACAGCGCCTTTGCCCTGCCAGGGCTTGATTGTGAAGGCTGCGGCCGGGAGTCGTGCCTGGCTCTGGCACGGGAGATCGTGGCCGGCGAAGCGGACGCGCAGTCCTGCGTGGCCATGCACGGCAAGCTCTGCGTGCGCGTGGGCGGGCAGCGCCTGGCGCTCAATCCCTTCCTGGACCGGTTGGTCACGGGGACCATTCGCGGACTTTTGACCGAACTCAAGGGCAACGTGCCCGGGAGGAAGGTCGAGATCACCATGGAGTGAGGGTCCGGCGGACTCTTGAAGCGTGTCGGCGGCCGAAATATGTTGACTCCTGGGGGGTGCGTCGTAATAGATGTGTCCCTTGAAAGGATCCGGATTCGTCACTTCGGCTGTTTGACAGGGGGACGATTATGCGCGTGCGCGTCAAATGTTTTGCCACTCTTGCCGATCATACACCGCCGAACGGCTTTCTCGATCTGCACGACGGCGCCACTGTGGAAGCCCTCCTGCCGCTTGTCGGGCTCGGGCCGGGCGACATCAAGCTGATTTTCGTGAACAGCAGGAACAGCGGCATGGAAACCGAACTCGCCGATGGCGACCAGGTGGGCATTTTTCCGGCGGTGGGTGGCGGATGAAGGATCTTGACGCCGCGTTGGACGTTTTGGCCTCGGAAGACCCGGCGCGTCGGGTCCGCACCCTGGGCCTCGACGAACTGCGGCAATTCTGCCGGGATCACGGCCTGACTCTTCCGCAGGGGGCGCGCAAGGCCCTGGCCCGGGAGATTGTGCCTCGACCGTTTCTGAAGAACCTGCATACGCTCCGCGTCGCCGAGCAGGACCGGCTCATGGGTTCCACCGTCCTGCTGGCGGGGGCGGGGGGGCTTGGGGGCTACGTCCTGGAATTGTTGGCCCGCTTCGGCGTGGGCAGGATCATGGTCGCCGACGGGGACGGGTTCGAGGAGAGCAATCTCAATCGCCAGTTGCTCGCCACGGCGGACGGTCTGGGGCGCAACAAGGCCCTGGCCGGAGCGCGGCGGGCGCGACGGACCTGCCCGCTGGTGACCGTCGAACCTCTTGAATTTTTCCTGGACGCCTACAACCTTGACGAGGCGCTGGCCGGCGTGGATGTGGTCGTTGACGCCCTCGGAGGCATCGCCCCCCGTCTGCCCCTGCATCAGGCCGCCAGCCGCGCCAAAATCCCGGTGGTCAGCGCGGGAGTGGCCGGATGGACGGCCCTGGTCGGCAGCGAACGGCCCGGCCAGACGGGCATTTCGAGCATGTGGACCGACCCCTCAGACAAGGACGCGGAGCATGCGCTGGGCAGTCTGGCTCCTGTCGCATCCCTGGCGGCCGCATTGCAGGCGGCGGAGACCGTGCAGTATCTCATCGACGGATCCCTGCGTCTGGCCGGTCGCATGCTGCACGTGGATCTGTCGGAATTTCGTTTTGAAATCTATGACCTTTCGTGACGGATACAGATGAACACCATTGTGCTCGCCACCGGCAACGCTGGTAAGATACGCGAACTTTCGGCCCTGCTGGCCGAGCTTTATCCCGATGTGCGGGTGCTCGGACTGAAGGATTTTCCACAGATCGGGGACATTCCCGAGACCGGCGCGACCTTCGAGGACAACGCCCGCATCAAGGCCCTGGCCGTGGCCCGCGCCACGGGGCTGGTGGCCGTGGCCGACGACTCGGGCCTGGTCGTGGACGCCCTGAACGGCGCGCCGGGCGTCTACTCCGCCCGCTACAGCGGCGAGGGAGCCACGGACGAGAAGAATGTGACCAAGCTCCTGGACGCCATGCAGGAAGTCGCGGACCCGTGGCGGGGCTGCCACTTCGCCTGCGTCATGCTGGCGGCCACCCCCGGCGGGCAGGAACTGGTCGGACATGGGGCCTGGCATGGCCGGGTGGCTCATGCTCCGCAGGGCGAAGCGGGGTTCGGATACGATCCCGTATTTTTTGATGAGGAACTGGGCATGACCGCGGCGCAGATGGACGCCCAGGTCAAGAATGCCCGCAGTCATCGCGGCCAGGCCCTGCGCGAGGTGCTGCGCGGCTGGCCCGGATTCTGGAAACAAGCCCGGCTGGAACTGGAGAAATAAGCATGTGCGGAATCATCGGATACACGGGGCATCGGCCGGCCATACCGGCCATTGTCGAGGGTCTGCGACGTCTGGAATACCGGGGCTACGATTCGGCCGGAGTGGCCTACGAGGAGCCCCGGGGGCTCAAGGTCATCCGCGCCGAGGGCAAGCTCGGGGCGCTGGACTGCAAAATAGCGGGTCTGGACACGGCGTCCTCGGTCTGCGGCGTCGGGCACACCCGCTGGGCCACGCACGGTCTGCCCGTGGAACGCAATGCGCACCCGCACATGGACGGAGAAGGGAAGTTCGCCCTGGTTCATAACGGGATCATCGAGAACTACGCGGAGCTCAAGGCGGAACTCGTGGCCGAAGGCCACGTCTTTCTGTCCGAGACGGACACCGAGGTGCTGGTGCATGTCATCGCCAAGGGCGTGGAACTGACCGGCGACGTGCGCCGAGGCATTTCCTGGGCGCTTTCCCGGGTCGACGGCGCCTACGCCTTTGCCCTGCTTTCGCGCGAGCATCCCGGAAAGATCTGGGCCAGCCGCAAGGCCAGCCCGCTTCTGATGGGCATCGGCACGGGCGAGAATTTCCTGGCTTCCGACATCCCCGCCTTTCTGCCCTACACCCGCGAAGTGGTGTTCCTGGACAACGGGGAGCTGGTGGAGATCGACGCCGCGTCGTGGCAGGTCTTCGACTCCCTGACCCTGGAGCCCAAGGTCAAGGAGGTCAAGCACATCTCCTGGGACGTGCAGGCCGCCCAGAAAGACGGATTCAAGCATTTCATGCTCAAGGAGATCTTCGAGCAGCCCAAGGTCATCCGCGACTGCCTGACCGGGCGCATCCAGAAAGGGCGCGTCGTGCTGCCGGAACTCGACGCCCTGGACATCCCGCAACGTTTGACGGTCGTGGCTTGCGGGACGTCGTACCATGCCGGGCTGTGGGCCAAGTATCTGCTGGAATCCTGGGCCCGCATTCCCGTGCAGGTCGAGATCGCCTCGGAATTCCGTTACCGCGACAGCGTGTTTCTGCCCGGCGATCTGGTGCTGACCATCAGCCAGTCCGGCGAGACCGCCGACACCCTGGCCGCCATCCGCATCGCCCGCGAGGCGGGCGTGCCCATCCTCGGTCTGTGCAACGTGGTCGGTTCATCCATCGCGCGCGAGTCGGATCAGGTCGTGTACACCCAGGCCGGGCCCGAGATCAGCGTGGCCTCGACCAAGGCCATGTGCAGCCAGATGGTCCTGCTGCTGCTCATGACCCTGTCCTGGGGGGCGCGCAAGGGCGCGCTGCCCGCCGGCATTCTGGAGAATTGCCTCCGGGATATGCCGGGGCTTCCCGATCTGCTGGAATCGCACTTGCCCGCCATCCGCGACAAGGCCAAAGCCCTGACCCAGGATTACGCCGACGCCAGAAGCTTCTTTTTTCTGGGGCGCGGCCAGAATTTTCCCCTGGCCCTTGAAGGTGCCCTGAAGCTCAAGGAGATTTCCTACATCCATGCCGAAGGCTACGCCGCCGGCGAGATGAAGCACGGCCCCATCGCGCTCATCGACCAGCATTTCCCGACCTTTGCCATGGCCCTGGGCGACGAACTGCTGCAAAAGGTGGCCTCGAATCTGCAAGAAGTGCAGGCCAGGGGCGGGCGCATCATCGCCCTGGTCAATCCCGGCGCCGCGCCCGCGGTGGAGGACCCGTGGGTTCTGCCCGATGCATGGGGACCGCTGAAAAGTTTCCTGGTGCTGCCCGCCGTGCAGCTTTTCGCCTATGAAATGGCCGTCTACCTCGGCAAGGACGTGGACCAGCCCCGGAATCTGGCCAAATCCGTGACCGTGGAGTAAACCCGAAGGGGTGCCTGCCACACTTTAGCGACAGGCACCCCTCTCAATTTCCCTCCGTGCCGGTGCCGCCCCTCTCCGCTCCCTCCCGGACCGCCAAGCCCAGCTCATCGCCGCGACCACCCGCTCACGACAATCCTCGTGGAATGACTGCGGGAGACTTCGTCATTTCAATGGCCGGGACATGTCGACTGTGCGCGGTCAGACCTTCTGGGGCAAGCTCGCGTGATCGATGGCGACGAAATATGGGGTCGGGCGGGGCGCATTGGAGGGAGGTTTGACCGGCTGGGATGGAGGCTTGTTGACAAGGAGCTCTTTCCGCCTCATCTTCACGGCGGGGAGCTGTCCATCTGTCCCGGTTCCGGAGTCTTCGCGCGACCGCATTGCAGGCGCGTTTCTTCCGGCCCCATGAACGCGCGGCGGAAGCGGGGTTTTCCGGCGTCGGCGACAAGCCGCATCCGGGTCGTGATGATGAAGCCGGAGCCAAGGGTTCGAGGTGCGCCGCGGGCCGCCAACCAACGGCGCGGGAGCGGGATTGCCGGTTTCATGAGGCACATGGCGTCGGGCGGAAATCAGCGTGATGCGATGAGATGTCGCGGAAGTGTCCAAACAGATAATCATGTCGGCCCGAGCGGTCGCTTTTGTCCGCTCGATGACCGTGGAATAAGGATGAATGTACGAGCATTGCTGAGAATCGTTTTTGTATCGGCGCTGGTGCTGGGTTTTGCCGTGACGGCTTTCGCCTCGGCCAAGAACGAGTATCAGCGCGGCGTGAGCGCGTTCAATTCCCTGCTGGCCAATGAGAAAAGGGCCGGGCTACGGGCGGAATGGGAAGCGGTCATGAAACCGTTTCTGCGGTCGTTGGGGGCCGATCCCAAAAGCGAGTACGCGCCGCGCTCCATGTTTTTCCTCGGCAGATGCTACGAGGAGCTGGCGCGGCGTTCCTTTTCCCGGGCTGACCGGCTCAAGGCCCTGGAGGCCTACGACCGGATGCTGGCCACCTATCCAAAGTACGGGTGGTCTGATGACGCCCTGTTCCGCATGGGGCTCATCTGGCAGGAACAGTTCAAGGACGTCGCGAAAGCCGAACGGGTTTTCAAGACCCTCATCGACACCTACCCCCAGGGCGACAAGGTGCCCGAGGCCCGGGAACGGCTGCTCGGCATCAAGGGTGGCGACCAGCCGCAAGCCGTCGCGGCGAAGGCGAAGCCTGCGGAGGAAAAGCCCGCTCGGGCTGCGCCCGCCGCTGCTCCGAAAAAGGCCGCGCCCGCGCCGGCAAAGCTCAAGGACGGGCTGACCCTGCTCGGCATCCGGCACTGGTCGAGTCCCGATTATACCCGCGTGGTCATGGACATGACCCAGGACGTGCACTACGAGCGCGCCCTGGTGGAAAAGGCGGCGGACGGCAACAAGCAGCTGCAGATCATCCTGCAGCAGGCCGGCATCGCCGGCGACGTCATGCCCGCGCGCCGCATCGACGACGGCATTCTTTCCCAGATTCAGGTCGGCCCCGATCCTGCCGGTGGGGCGCTGGTCACTTTCGATCTGATGACCATGGATCATTACCGGGTTTTCACTCTGCCCGATCCCTATCGTGTGGTCATCGATATTTACGGAACCGGAGGACAGTCCCGGCAGACCGCGGCAGGCGCGGCATCGTCGCCTTCCGCCGCGGCCGCGCAGCCGGGCGGGGATGTGGATCACGTCCAGGCGGCGCTGGCCGAGTTGCAAGCCAAGCAGACCGCCGCGCCGAAAAAAGAAACCGTCGCCAAGCAGGCCAAGGCCGCGCCGCCCAAGGCCCCGGCGCAGTCCTCGGCCAAGAAGGCCGCGTCCTCCAAAGGCAAGACCCCGGAGATCAAGGTCAGCACCACGCAGAAGAAGTACACCGGCTCGCTGGTCGAGCAGCTGGGGCTCAAGGTGCGGACTATCATGATCGACGCCGGCCATGGCGGCAAGGATCCCGGCGCGGTGGCCAACCGGCTACAGGAGAAGAACATCAATCTGCGCATGGCCAAGATTCTGGGCGGGATGCTCAAGGAGCAGGGCTTTGAGGTCCATTACACCCGCACCGGCGACACGTTCATCCCGCTGGAGGAGCGCACCGCCATGGCCAACGGCAAGAACGCGGATCTGTTTATTTCCGTTCACTGCAACGCCCACAAGGATAAAAACGTCAGGGGCCTTGAGGTCTATTACCTGAACCTGGCCACGGACGCCCAGGCCGTGCGCGTGGCCGCGCGTGAGAATGGTGTGTCGGCCAAGAAGATCAGCGATATGCAGTTCATCCTTTCCGACCTCATGCTCAATTCCAAGATCAACGAATCACGGCAGATGGCGGCTCTGGTCGAACAGGAAACCCTGCGCACCGTGCGCCCCAAGTATTCCCTCTCCAGCCATGGATCCAAGGGCGCGTTTTTTTACGTGCTGACCGGAGCGCGCATGCCGTCCATCCTCGTGGAGCTGGGATATCTGACCAATGCGCCCGAAGCCGCCAAGCTGAACTCCGACGCATACCTTCAGGCCATGGCCAGAGGGCTGACCAGCGGAGTGATGGCGTACAGAAAGAAGCTGGAGCGATTCGCCTTGAACGGACCTGGAGCCTCCTGAGATCATTTTTCGGGGTCCTTTTTCCGCCCATGCTCCATTCGTGGAGCGGGGCGGTTTTTTTTCAACATCTTTCCTGGAGTCAATCCGATGGTCTTCCCACTCGGTTCGGTGATCAACGCCCTGGCCATCCTGGCCGGAGGAGCCCTGGGCTTGCTGCTGCATGGTCGGTTGCCGGAGAAAATGCGGCAGGTCGTTTTTCAGGGACTGGGGCTTTGCGTCCTGGTCATCGGCATGCAGATGGCCTTGCAGGGAAAGAATGGCCTGCTCGTGGTTTTGAGCGTTCTCATCGGCGGCATCGTGGGCGAGGCCTTGCGCCTCGAAGACCGCTTCGCGGGCTTGGCCGGCAAGCTCAAGGGCCTGATCCGTTCGAACAACACCCGCTTCGTGGACGGCATGGTCAATGCCTCCCTGATCTATTGCATCGGGGCCATGGCCATTCTCGGTTCTTTCGACGAAGGCATCCGCGGCGATCACTCCATTCTCTTCACCAAGGCCCTGCTGGACGGTTTCGCCTCCATCGCCCTGGCCTCGACCTATGGCTCGGGAGTGCTCTTTTCCGCCTTGCCGGTTCTTTTGTATCAGGGGCTGTTGACCATTTTCGCGGGTTCCTTCCAGGCCTATTTCTCAGACTATCTCATCGCCCAGCTCACCGCCACGGGGGGGACCCTGATCCTGGGCATCGGCATCAATCTTCTGGGGCTCGCGGCGATCCGTCTTTCCAGCCTTCTGCCGTCCCTGGTGGCCATCGTCATTTTGTCCATTGTCTTCCCTTGAAATGGGCCTGGGCTTTCCCGGCGGAGCAGAGTTTTTCTTTTCAAAGTTGTCGCGATGTGTATAAGGTAACCAAGTAATTGCCGGAATTTTTCGGCTTGGCGTATGCGGCGTCACATTTTCAGCGGTGGGCAGATGGCCAATTCCTCCAGGATTCTTCGAACCGACGTCAGCGGTCGCCTCGGACGCAAGCTGCTGGTGTGGATCCTGCTCGGGAGCACGCTGTTCACCGCGTTCGGCACGGCGGTGCAGCTCACCATAGATTATCGCAAGGACAGGGAGGTCATGCTGTCGCAGCTGGAACAGATCCGCACATCGCGCCTGACCAGCCTGACCAACGCGTTGTGGCATTTGGACGAAGGGCAGATCCTGAACCAGCTCGAAGGCGTGCTGGACTTGCGCGACATGATGTACGCCGAGGTCATCACCCCGGAGGGGATCAGCTTCTTTCGCGGCGAGCATGCCGATGAGAAGACGCTGATCGTGCGGAAGTACCCCCTTCAGTACAAGGCTCTCGATCGCATCGACCATATCGGCACCCTGGTTGTGGCCGCAGACAAAAACGCCCTGCAACGCAGGCTGCTGGACAAGATCCTGGTCATCGTCATCACCCAGGGCGTGCAGATCCTGTTGGTGGCGGTGCTCATCGTCCTCATCTTTTATCTTCTGGTCACCCGTCACTTGCGGCGCATGGCCGTCCACACCTCCGGCCTGACCATCGACAGGCTCCAGGAGCCGCTCCGCCTGGACAAATCCTCTTCCAAACCCGACGAAATCGATATCGTGGTCCGTGCCTTCAACGACATGCGCGAAAATCTGCTCAAGGATATCAAGCAAAGGGAGGTCGCAGAGAAAAAACTCAAAGACGCCGAAAGCTATATCCGCAACATCCTTGACTCGATGCCGTCGATTCTGGTTTCGGTTGACGTGGATGGCCGCGTGACGCAGTGGAATCGACAGGCGGCGTCAAGGACGGGTGTGCCGGTGGCAGAGGCCGTGGGGCGATTTTTCACCGAGGTCTGCCCAAAGGCTCCGGTCAGCATGGAACAGATCTCCGCCGCCGTGGAGCGCGATCTTCCGGTCAAGATTTCCAAGGTCCCCAGGACTTCGGACGACATGGTCGAATATGTCGATGTGACGGTCTACCCCCTGACCACGAACGATGCCCGGGGCGCGGTCATCCGCATCGACGACGCCACGGAGCGCGTGCGCCTTGAGGAGATGCTCATCCAGTCCGAGAAGATGGTTTCCGTCGGCGGCCTGGCCGCGGGCATGGCGCACGAGATCAACAATCCCCTGGCCGGAATCCTGCAAAACGGGCAGGTCATCAGAAACAGGATTTCTCCCGATCTTCCCGCCAACAGGAAGCTGGCGGAAGAGCTCGGCACCGACATGGATCTGGTGCACGCCTATTTCGAACGGCGCGGCTGCCTGCGCATGATGGATTCGATCATGGATTCGGGCCTGCGGGCAGCGCGGATCGTGGAGAACATGCTTTCGTTCAGTCGCAAGAACACCATGCGCATGACCGAGGTCGACATCCGCGACGTGCTGGATCGCACACTCGAACTTGCGGCCAACGACTATGACCTGAAAAAGCAGTATGATTTTCGAAAGATCGAGATCGTGCGGGAATACGAGGCCGATCTGCCCCCGGTACGCTGCGAGGAAAGCAAGATGCAGCAGGTTTTTTTCAATCTGATCCGCAATGGAGCGCAGGCCATGGCTGGACAGGACCGTCCGGCCCGTTTCATCCTGCGCGCCATGCGCGGCGATGACGAGGTGCGTGTTGAAATCGAGGACAATGGCCCGGGCATGTCCGAGGAATTGCGCAAAAGAATTTTCGAGCCTTTTTTTACCACCAAGCGGGTGGGCGAAGGCACCGGGCTTGGCCTTTCGGTGTCCTATTTCCTGGTAGTTGAAAATCATGGCGGCAGGATCGATGTGGAATCCACCCCCGGCAAGGGGTCTGTTTTCATCGTTCATCTGCCGCTGACACCGGCCGAACAGAACGCCGGCGGAGTTTTATGATGGCACGCGACACGATGCCGGACAGCCCGGCGCGGGTGCTCGTTCTCGATGACGAGCCCAACATTCGGGAAAGTCTGGCCGAGTATCTGATGGATTGCGGATTTGCGACATTCACGGCCGAGAGCGCCGAGGAAGCCCTGGCGTTGCCCGAGCTTGGCGATGTGGAGGTGGCGGTGGTCGACATACGCCTGGGCGGCATCGACGGACTGGAGTTCATCAAACGCCTCCATGCCCTGCATCCGACAGCGCGTTGCCTGATCCACACCGGTTCCACCGATTTTCAGCTGGACCCGGAGCTTCGGGCCATCGGCCTGACGGAGCGCGAGGTGCTCTTCAAACCGGTCCTGGACATGGGGGTTTTCGAGACCCTTATCCGCGAGAAGGTGTCGGAGGGTCGGTCATGACCCTGGGCGAGACCCCCGTGGTCCTGACCATCGACGACGACCAGGCGGTGCGCGAAAGTCTGGCCAATTTCCTGGAGGATTTTGGATACGTCGTGCTCCAGGCCGGAGACGGGGAGCACGGGCTCGAGGTTTTCGCGGCCGAGCATCCGGATCTGATTCTGGTGGATCTGCGCATGCCGCGCATGGACGGCTTGCAGGTGCTGGCCAGGATTCAGGAGCTGTCCCCGGAAACGCCGGTCATGGTCGTGTCCGGCGCGGGAGACATCCGCGACGTGGTCGAGGCCCTGCGCCGGGGGGCATGGGATTATCTGGTCAAGCCCATTCAAGACATGAACATCCTGCTGCACTCGGTGCAGACGTGCCTGGAGCGGGCCCGCTTGCAGCGGCAGAACCGCGAGTACCAGCAAAGCCTGGAAGAGTCCCTGGAGAAGTTGCACCGCACCCAGAAGGAGATGATCCAATCGGCCAAGATGGCGGCGCTGGGCGATCTGGTGGCGGGGGTGGCGCACGAGGTGAACACGCCCATCGGAGTCAGCGTCACTGCGGCCTCCTTTCTGGCCGAAAGAACCCGGCAGCTTCGGGAACTGTACGAGAAGGGGGAGATGAAGCGTTCGGACCTGGAGAAATACCTGAGCCTGGCCGAGGAGTCCTCCGGTTCGGTGCTTTCCAATCTGGAGCGGGCCGCGGAACTGGTGCAGAGCTTCAAGAAGGTCGCCGCGGATCAGAGTTCCGAGGAGAAGCGCGTCTTCGGGATGAAGAACTATCTGGAACAGATTCTTTTGAGCCTGCGCCCGCAATTCAAGCGCACCCCGCATCGGGTGAGCATGGACTGTCCCGACGGCCTGATCCTGGATTCCTACCCTGGCGCCATCATGCAGATCATGACCAACCTGATCATGAATTCGTTGCTCCACGGTTTCGCGGACGGGCGGCCCGGCGAGATATCCATCAAGGTCGAGCCGGCCGGAGAAAACGTGGTGCTGACGTACCGCGACACGGGCGTCGGCATGGCCCGGGAACAGAAAGAGCGGATCTACGATCCGTTCTACACCACCACTCGCGGTTCTGGCGGCACGGGTCTGGGCATGAACATCGTCTACAATCTGGTCACCCAGACCCTGAAGGGCTCGATCATGCTGGAAACCAGCCCCGGAAAGGGCGCGGTTTTCGTGCTGACCCTGCCCTGCGATCCTGATCGGAGCGAGGCCGCGCCGACAGCGCCGGCGTAGCCCAGGGCATGCGTTTTTTCGGGAGATTCCCGGCCGATCGGCCGCGAGTCCCGGTTGCCAGCGCATCCGTCGGCCCCGTCGAGGGGTGGACAGGCGCCATGCGGCAGCCTAGTCGCAGGAAGACGACGATTTGACGGCCAGATACGCGAAATAGCGCTGCTCGTCCTCCAGACAGGCCGGATGCGACGCTATGTGCCGTGTCAGCGCCTCGATGATCGAGGATTGCAGGGATGGGGTGGAATCGAGGAGTTGGTAGTAGACCCATTTTCCGCTGCGCCGGGCTCTGACCCATCCGGCGTTCCTCAGAAAGGCCAGATGCCGCGAGACCTTGGATTGCGGGGTTTGCAGGGCTTCCATCAGATCGCACACGCAGAGTTCGCCGTGGCGGAGCAGGCTGACGATGCGCAGTCGGGTGGGGTCGGACAGGGCCTTGAGCGTTTCAGCGATTTTTTCCATGGCAAAAATGTATCCGTATAGGCAAATATGTCAAGGCGCCGAAACTTCTTGTGCCGTTCCGGCGTCCCGGACTATCTATGTCCTGGAAAGATGTGGCCGGGCTTCGGCGGGGTGCGTCTTTTCATCGGGTAGCCGGGCGCGCGATCTTTCTGCCCCGGCGTTGAGTGTCCATGCATGAAGGAGGATGATTTGTTCACGCTTTGTTGTCTTCGGTGTCCAGCCTCTCCCCGGGAGCGTTTTCGCGCGGCGCGGCTGCGTGCCGATCTCGATGTTTCGCCGGAGTCCGGATCATGAGCGGGGATCTCCTTCTGCTTTTGGCCATCGTTTTTGTGGCGCTGGGATTCTCATTTCTGTGCTCCGTGGCCGAAGCGGTGCTCTTGAGCATCACGCCTTCGTACATCGCGAGCCTGCGGGAAAAGAATCCGGCGCGTGCCGACGTTTTGTCCAGGTTGCGCCTGGAGCGGGTGGATCAATCGCTGTCCGCGATTTTGACACTGAACACCATCGCCCACACCGTGGGCGCCATCGTGGCCGGCGCGCAGGCGGTCGTCGTGTTCGGCAACGCCTGGATCGGCCTTTTTTCGGCGGTGATGACGCTCTTGATCCTGTTTTTGTCCGAGATCGTGCCCAAGACCATCGGCGCGATGTATTGGCAAGCGTTGACCGGCGCGACGGCGCATTTCACCAACGCGATAATCAAGATTCTCTATCCGTTGGTCTGGCTCTCCAATGGCCTGACCCGGATCATCGCGCGCGGGAAGACGGAACATGTCTTCAGCCGTGAAGAATTCATCGCCATGGCCGGAATCGGTGAGCGGTCGGGCCATCTGGAGGAGCATGAATCACGGATCATCCGCAATATTTTCCGTTTTGGATCAGTGGCGATAACAGCCGTGATGACGCCGCGCACGGTCATGACGGCCCTTCGACAAGACATGACCATCGCCGAATCCCTGCCCTTGGTCACCGGGACGCCGTTTTCCAGGCTGCCGGTCTATGGTACCGACCTGGACGACATCACGGGCGTCGTGCTCAAGGACGAGGTGCTGATCTGCATGTCCAGGGGAAGTTGCGACGGCACCCTGGCGTCGATCAAGCGTCAGATCCTGTCTGTGCCCGACAGCCTGAGCCTCTCGGACCTCTTGGAATTCTTTCTCGACAAGCGTCAGCATCTGGCCATCGTTTTGGACGAATACGGAGGAACCAGAGGCCTGGTCACCCTGGAGGACGTGGTGGAAACCCTTTTCGGAATGGAAATCATGGATGAGATGGACAATGTCGCGGACATGCAGGCTTTGGCCAGGCAGCAATGGGAAAAAAGGGCGCGCGCGCTCGGCGTTTTCGGTGAACCGCACAGAGCGGATGCGGAAGTCGAAAAAGCCGCGGGCTCTTGACGTCCACGTGCAGCAGCGGAGGGAATGCGCGCATGAATGAAGTCTGGTTCGCCCTGGGGTTGACCACGTTCGCTGGCCTGGCCACAGGGATCGGCAGTATCATCGCCTTTACGGCCAAGCTGTCCAGTTACCGCTTTTTGTCCGTGGCCACGGGGTTTTCGGCGGGAGTGATGCTCTACGTCTCCTTTGTGGAGATTTTCTTCAAGGGTCAGGCGGCCCTGGTCAAGCACTACGGCGACCCGGCGGGGCATTGGGTCAACGTGGCTTCGTTCTTCGGCGGGATGCTGCTCATCGGACTGATCGATAATTTCATTCCCGAAGAGACCAACCCGCATGAAATCCCTTCCGAGACCGACGCCGACAAGTTGCACGGCAAGGTTTCCACCCTGCTGCATGTCGGGGAGAACAGCCGCAGACCGGCCAAGACTCCACCCCCGCCGGGGCATGAGAAAAAGCTCTTGCGCATGGGCCTTTTCACCGCCTTGGCCATCGGCATTCACAACTTTCCCGAGGGGTTGGCCACGTTTTTGGCGGCACTGGAGGACCCGAGCCTTGGCGTCGCCATCGCCATCGCCATCGCTTTGCACAACATCCCCGAGGGCGTGAGCGTTTCGGTGCCCATCTATTACGCCACAGGGAAGCGCAGAACGGCGTTCTTCTACTCCTTTTTGAGCGGTCTGGCCGAACCCATCGGAGCGGGCATCGCCTACCTGGGCATCCTCTTTTTCGCCGGCGGGCCGGGCGGCGTGCTGCCTGCGCAGCTCATGGGCGTTCTTTTCGGAGGAGTTGCCGGGATCATGGTCTACATCAGCCTGGACGAGCTTCTGCCCACCAGCCGGGCCTACGGAGAAGGACACGACAGTCTGTTCGGCCTGGTTGGAGGCATGGCGGTCATGGCGCTCAGCCTGCTCTTGATGCGTTGAATTTCCTGATGGGCAAAGGGCTCGCCCACCAGGGGCGGGGATGAACACAATCGGGGCGGACCGTGCATGCGCGGCCCGCCCCGATTGTGTTCACTTGCGGGATTCAAGCAGCTTACGGAAGGCGGGCAGGCCGGGCTTGCCGTCCTTGGTGGTCACGCCCTTAAGCCATGTGGCGGCCATGTCCGGATGCGCGGCCACCCAGTCAAGGGCCGCGTCGCGGGCCTTGATCTCCGGATTTTCATGCATGGTGACCATGATGGAGTTCATCATGGTCACGGGCACGACGTAATTGTTGAGAAAGCGGGTCACGTTCGGCATGTCTTGGGGCAGGCCCTTGCGCACGTTGGTGTAAACCGTGGCCGTGCCGTCGTTGGGCCCGAAGGTCTGGTCCGTGCTGCCTGTCAGGTACGTCATGTCGATCTTTTCGTTCATGCTGTGCGGGGACCAGCCCAAAAAGACGATCCATTTCTTTTCACGCATGAAGGACTGCACCTGGGCCAGCATGCCGGACTCGCTGGAGGCGACCAGCTCGAACTTGCCCAGCCCGAACATGTCCTGATCGATCATGGCTTCGATGATGTCGTTGCCGTCGTTCCCTTCCTCGATGCCGTAGATCTTCCACTCCAGCTTGTCGCCGAATTTGGCGATATCCTTGAAATCTTTGAGGCCGCCCTGGGCCGCGTAGGTCGGCACGGCCAGGGTGTACTTGGCTCCGGTCATGTTCGGCACTAGCTGGATGACGTTGCCGGAATCGAAATGGGGCCGCGCCACGCTCTCCATGGACGGCATCCAGTTGCCCAGGAACACGTCGGCTTCATTCGTGGCCAGCGCCTGGTAGCAGATGGGCAGGGAGGTCATCATGTTGGAGGAGGAATAGCCGAGGCTCTGCAAAATGGCCACGGCCAGTTCGCTGGTCACGGTGACGTCGGTCCACCCGACGCTGGTGATGCGCACGTCGTCGCGGCTGGCCTGAGCCGGGGCCGTGAAGAGGGCCAGCAGCAGGACAAGGACGGGAATGGTTTTTTTCAGTGTGGCAATGGTCATGGATACTCCCTTGTTGAAATGAAAGGCGCAGTGATTCGCGGGGCCGGGACATCCCGGCCCCGCATGCTACACGCCGAACCAGTTGATCGGCCGGGCGGCGTGGTTCTGGAAAATGTGTTTGGTTTCCGTGTACTCTTCCAGGCCCTGCCGTCCCAACTCCCGGCCCAGGCCGGACTGCTTGTAGCCGCCCCAGGGGGCCTGGGTGAAATAGACGTTGAAGTCGTTGACCCAGACCGTGCCAAAGCGCAGGCCCGCGGCCATGCGGCGGATGCGGTCCGGATCGCGGGTCCAGAAGCCGGCGGACAGGCCGTAGACCGTGCTGTTGGCCCGGAGCAGCGCCTCGTCCTCGGTGTGGAAGCGCTCGATGGTGATGACCGGCCCGAAGACCTCCTCCTGCACGATGCGCATGTCGCTGGCGCATTCCGTGAACAGGGTCGGCTCCACGAAAAAGCCATCGGCCAGGGCGGGATCCGCCGGGCGTTTTCCTCCCAAGAGCAGCCTGGCTCCTTCTTCGCGGGCAATGCGGATGTAGCTTTCCACCTTGTCGCGGTGCGCGGCCGAGATGAGCGGACCCATCTGGGTGCCCTCTGCGAGCCCGTTTCCGATGCGGATTCTGGACATGCGTTCCGCCAGGGCGTCGACCATGCGGTCGTGGATGCCGTCCTGCAGCAGGACGCGGGCTCCGGCGGAGCAGATCTGCCCGGCATGGAAGAAGACGCCGTTTAAGATATGGTCCAGGGCGGTCTCGAAATCGGCGTCGTCGAAGACGATGTTGGGGTTCTTGCCGCCCAGCTCCAGAGCCACCTTCTTCACGTTCCCCGCAGCCGCGCGCATGATGGTCTTGCCGGTATCGATGCCGCCGGTGAAGGAGATGAGGTCGACGTCGTGATTTTCGGCCAGCTCCGCCCCGACCGTGGCGCCTGGGCCGAGGACCAGGTTGACCACGCCCTCGGGGAAACCCGCTTCCTGGCACAGTTCCGTGACCTTGATGGTGGTCAGGGGGGTGATTTCGCTGGGCTTCATGACCACGGTGCAACCGGCGGCCAGGGCCGGAGCCAGTTTCCAGGCGGCCTGCAGCAGAGGGTAGTTCCAAGGCGAGATCTGCCCGCAGACGCCCACTGGTTCGCGCACGACCATGCTCGTCGCGTTCGGCACCGGAGCGGCGATGACCTCGCCCGCGTCCTTGTCCGCAAGCCCCGCGTAGTAGCGGAAGATGCCCGCGATGTCGGCCATGTCCCAGCGGCTCTCCTCCAGGGTTTTTCCGGTGTTCAGGGTTTCGAGGCGGGCCAGCTCCTCGGCGTCGCGTTCGATCAGGTCCGCCAGGCGCAGCAGTTTCCGTCCGCGTTCCGGGCCCGTGGTCTTGGGCCACGGACCCTGGTCGAAGGCGCGCCGCGCAGCGTCTATGGCCTCGCGGGCGTCATCGCGGTCCCCTTCCGAAACGACCGCGATGACGCTCTGGTCGAAGGGATTGGTGATCTCCCGCGTGGCCGCGGAGTGTGCGCGGGTCCAGCGGCCGTCGACGTGCATCGTTTTCTCGGTCATTTCTTCTCCTTGGCCGAAGCCTTGCCCGCGTGGCGGTAGAACGGGGCGGTGTCGGGAGCCAGCGGCGTGTTGCCGAGGATCATGTCCGCCGCTTTCTCGGCGATCATCATCACCGGCGCGTAGATGTTGCCGTTGGTCACGTAGGGCATGACCGAGGCGTCGACGACCCGCAGGCCCTTGACGCCGTGCACGCGCAGTTCGCTGTCGACCACGGCCATGTCGTCATAGCCCATCTTGCAGGTGCAGCTGGGGTGGTAGGCGCTCTCGCCTTCCCGGGCCACGAAATCGAGGATCTCCTCGTCGGTTCGCACGTCCTCGCCCGGGGCCAGCTCCCGGCCGCGCAGATCGTCGAAGGCGGGCTGGGTCATGATCTTGCGGGTCAGGCGGATGGCCTCCACCCATTCCCGACGTTCCTGCTCGGTGGACAGATAATTGAACAGGATGGACGGATACTCCTTGGGGTCGGCGCTCTTGAGCTTCACGTGGCCGCGCACGTCGGTGTTCATGGGGCCGACATGGACCTGGTAGCCGTGCCCTTCGTTGGGCGCGGAGCCGTCGTAGCGGATGGCGATGGGCAGGAAATGGTACTGGATGTTGGGGTACTCGACCTGGTCATTGCCGCGCACGAAGCCGCCAGCCTCGAAATGGTTGGTGGCCGCCTCGCCGGTCTGGCCGAAAAGCCATTTCAGGCCGATCCAGGGCTGGTTCCACCATTTGAGGGCCGGGTACATGCTGACCGGCTTGGTGCAGGCGTACTGTACATAGAGTTCCAGATGATCCTGCAGGTTCTCGCCCACGCCGGGCAGGTCGTGGACCACGGGGATGCCCAGGGCGGAGAGTTCGCCGCCGTTGCCGATGCCGGAGAGTTGCAGGAGTTGCGGGGAATTGATGGCCCCGCCGCAGCAGATGATTTCGCCGCCGTTCACGCGATGCATGCGGCCGAAGCGTTCATATTCCACGCCGATGGCCCGGTTGTCCGCGAAAAGGATGCGGTGGGCCGTGGACTTGCAGCGCACGGTCAGGTTGCGGCGGTTCTTGACTGGGTGCACGTAGGCTCGGGCCGCGTTCCAGCGGCGACCGCGATAGGTGGTGCGGTCGAATTTGCCGAATCCTTCCTGCTGGTAGCCGTTGACGTCGGTCAGGGGATATCCCGCTTCCTGCACGGCCTGGAAAAAGGCGTCGAAGAGCGGATTGTCGCACTCCGGGCTGGTCAGGTAGAGCGGGCCGTTCGCCCCCTGGTACGCATCAGCGCCCTTGAGGCGGTATTCGAAGCGCTTGAAATAGGGCAGGCAGTGGGCATAGTCCCAGTTCTCAAGGCCTTTTTCCCGGGCCCACTTCTCGTAGTCCATGGCGTTGCCGCGAATGTGGATCATGCCGTTGATGCAGCTCGATCCGCCCAGCACCTTGCCGCGCGGCTGGTAGATGCGCCGGTTGTGCATGTGCGGTTCCGGCTCGGATTCGTACCACCAGTTGTAGGTCTTGCCGGCCAGGGGATAGGTCAGGGCCGCGGGCATGTGGATGCGGAAATCGAGGCGGAAATCGGGCAGGCCCGCTTCAAGGACCAGGACGCTGGTTTTGGGGTTGGCGCTCAGGCGGTTGGCCAGGACACTGCCGGCGGAGCCTCCGCCGACAATGATGTAATCGTAATGCTTCATGCAAAATCCTTCATGGTTTGAGGTTTGTCCCTCACGAATCGTCGGGCGAGACGCGGGATGCGGGTGTGGCCGGGCATTCGGCCAGGCAGGCGCGCAGCATGGCGTAGTGGTAGCCGATGAGGCTCTGGGCGCGCAGGGGATCGTTGTCCGCGATGGCCCGGGCCGTGTCGGTCCAGTTGGCGGCCGTTCGTTCCCGGTAGCGCGGCGTGTCGTACAGGGTGTAGTCGTGGGAGCTGAACCCCCGCTGCAGCGCGTGCATGATCCATTCGAAAATGGGGTTGGCGGCCATTGCGGCCAGGCTCAGGTTCAGGTCCCGATCCAGATGTCCGATCCTGTCCGTGTCGTGTTCGTCCTGCCTCAGGCAGGCTTCAAACTCTTCGGCCATGGACACCAGCGCGCGCTTGGCTTCAGCCGAGCCCCGGGCAATGGCCAGGACGACCAGGGTCTGGTCCACGCTCTCCCGAAATTCAATGAGGGCCGAGGGCGCGACATCATGCTGCTTGAGGAAGAGGGCCAGGGATTCCCCGATGCTGACCATGCCGACCTTGCACACATAGGCGCCTCCTTTGACGCCCTTGCGAATGTCGAGGAGCCCTTTTTGTTTCAGGGCGCGTAGGGCCTCGCGGATGGCGCCGCGCCCTGTGCCGAATTGCTGCTGCATTTCGCGTTCGCTGGGCAGTCGCTCTTCGGGAGCCAGCCGACCGGCAAGGATGGCCGCCTCGATCTGCAAGGCGACATCTTCGCTGGCCCGTCCGACCTTGGCCGGAAAAAAGAGAGGATCATTTGCGGTCATTGGTAGTACCTATTTGGGGTTATTTTGCGCGAAAAGAGGCAAAAAAAGGCAAAAGAAGGTTTTTTCGGCGCAAATGGTAGGACCTTTTTGCCGAAAGACGTTGCGGGTGTCAACCAGGTTGGTGAAATCAGGAGGAAAAGGTCGGACCATTCGGTCCGCAGGCGGGTTGAGGCAGCGTCTCCGGAAAAACGCGAAAGGATACGCAGCCTCTTCGATCTTGGTCCGCTTCCGGACGGCTCACGTCTTTTCAGTGCGGATGCACTGCACGAAGGCCAGGGACACGAGGCTCAGCACCGCGCCGCCCACGAAGGGGATGCGGTAGTCCACCATCCAGAGCAGGCCTCCCGCGATGGGGATGACCACGGCCGCGATGTGGTTGATGGTGAAACCCACGGCCATGCTCGGCGCGATGTCGCGCGGGTCGGCGATCTTCTGGAAAAAGGAGCGGATGGCCATGGCGAAATTGTAGAAAATATGGTCCAGAATATAGAGGACGGCCACCAGGAGCTTGCTGTCGGTCACGGCGTAGCCGAGGAAGACGAAGAACAGGGCCGCGTATTCCAGGGACAGCACCTTGCGTTCTCCGAAGCGGTTCACGGCCCGGCCGATCATGGGGCTCAGCACGGAGTTCACGGCGTTGTTGAGCATGAACAGCAGCGTGATCTCCGTGACCGTGTACCCGAATTTCGAAACCATCAGAAACACGGCGAAGGCCACGAAAATCTGCCGCCGGGAACCGGACAAAAAGGTCAGCACGTAAAAGAGCCAGTAGCGGCGGCGCAGGACCATGTTCTTGCGCTGGAGCGGCAGATCCCTGCGCGCGGGTTTGGCCAGCAGGCAGAGGCTGGCCGCGGCCACGATGAAGATGCCGAGCGACACGTACAGGGTCTGGTAGTCGACATGGTTCACGGCCACCAGAAAGACGAGGCCGATGGCGATGTTGGCGATGGATCCCGCCGCACGCAAACGGCCCATGACCACCGGGCTCTGGGTGACGCTGAAGTACTGCAGGGTCAGGGACTGGCTCAGTGTCTCGTAGTAGTGGAACCCGAAGGACATGACCAGAGTGGCCAGGACAAGGCCGCCGTAGCTTGGCATCATGCCCGTCAGCATCACGCCCAGCCCCATGACCATGAGCGAAAGCACGGCCAGACGGTGCTCGCGTACGAAGACCAGAAGGTAGATGACGAGCAGAGCCAGAAATCCCGGCACCTCGCGCAGCCCCTGGATCATCCCCATCTGCTGGCCCGTGACGTGCGCCACCTCCACCGCGAAGTTGTTGAAAAGCGTGCGCCAACCCTGGAACCCAAGGGCGCTCAATATGGCGAGGCTGATGAGGAACAGGTACATGGGCCGGTTCTGCGGAGAGTTCATGAGGCTATCCCGATGCGCCGTCAGGGGCTTGTTCTTGCTGAGGTAGATGGCCGCACGCCGCACTGTGGGGCAGGGCCGACGGAACGGCATGAGACGGTTGATGACGGGTGTCAAGTTCGGGATACGGGGAATTTTCAGCCAGTTTGCCTTTGCCGCATCCATGAGCCACAATGGGCGCCCCATCGGCACACACGTCGTGCGGGAAAATAAAGGAAGGTTCGCGATGCAGGATGGGATGTACTGGCTGCGCTTCGAGGCTTACGACAAGACGGAGGAAGGCGTGGCGGTCGTCAGGCGGGGCCTGGTGAACGGCGGCGGGCCGGTTTATGTCTGGCAGGGGCGCCTGACCCTGGAGGATGGCGCAATGCGAGGACATCTGGTCATACGCAAATGGAATCCGCAGGCGCCGCCAGACCTGGGCATGTTCAAGACGGCAAATCTGGACATTGACGGCAGCCTTGATGCGTCAGCCCGCTCTTTTGAAATGGTGGGGCATGCGCACGGGCACCACGTGGTGCGTTTGCGCATCAGCGGACATTGGCTCGGGGAATTGGCGGATGACAACATCTGAGATTGGTATCTGGTCTTGCCAATTTTTGCCAAAATCGCTATGTTTTATCCATGAGCACCATGAACATTTCTCTCCCCGAGTCCCTCAAGAGTTTTGTGGATGAGCAGGTTGCGAGTCGTGGTTACGGCACGAGTAGCGAATACGTACGGGAATTGATCCGCAAAGATCAGGACCGTCAGCGTCTGCGCACCCTGCTTCTTGCCGGGGCATCCTCCCCGAAGCGTGAACCGGTCGATGGCGCGTATTTCGAAGCGTTGCGCGGCCGAGTTCGTCGTTGAATCCGCGTGTGATGGCGCTTCCAGTCATTCTCCGCGAGCGTGCCCATCAGGACATTGAGGAGGCCATCGGGCATTATCTGGAGGAAGGGGCAGACGAGGCAGCCCTGGGCTTCATCGACGCCCTCGAACGGGCCTTTACGCAGATCGGCAGGCATCCGGATAGCGGTTCGACTCGCTTCGCTCATGAGCTGAACCTGCCGGGATTGCGTTCCTGGCCGCTGAAGCGCTTCCCGTATCTGGTCTTTTACGTTGTCCGGGAAGCACATGTCGACGTATGGCGTATCCTGCATGCACGGCGCGATGTTCCGAACTGGTTGCAGGACAAATAAAGCCATACCGTGCCGCTGGTCGGCAACGCCGCCTCAGGTAAAATCCACCAACTCCTCACCCCTTCCCAAATCCACGCTCGCCGTCACCTCCGGGGTCCGGCTCACGACCTTGCCCCGGCGGATGACCCACAGCCGCGCCGGGCGCAGGCGCAGGGCTTCGAGTTCGTTTGCGGCCTGCAGGATGACCATGTCCGCGTTGCAGCCCGGCTTCAGGCCGTAGCCCTCCAGGCCCAGCACCTTCGCCCCGTTTTCCGTCACGGCCGCGAACATCTTCTTCAAACCAACCACGCCGGTCATGTGCAGGGCGTGCGCGCCCATGTGCGCCACCTCCAGCATGTCGTGGCTGCCCATGGGGTACCAGGGGTCCATGACGTCGTCGTGGCCGAAGACCACGTTGATGCCCATTTCCATCAGCTCCGGCACGCGCATGAGGCCCCGCCTCTTGGGGTACGTGTCGTGCCGCCCCTGCAGGTTCATGTTCACCAGAGGGTTGCACACGCAGTGCAGCCCCGCCTCGGCCATGAGCGGCAACAGCTTCGACACGTAGTAATTGTCCATGGAGTGCATGCTGGTCAGGTGCGAGCCCGTGACCCGGCCATGCAGGCCCAGTCGCTGCGTCTCGTAAGCCAGGCTTTCCACGTGTCTTGAAAGCGGGTCATCGGACTCGTCGCAGTGCATGTCGACCATGAGCCCGCGCCTTGCCGCGATCTCGCACAGCACGCGCACCGACTCCCGGCCCTGGTCCATGGTGCGCTCGAAGTGCGGAATCCCCCCGACCACGTCCACGCCCTTATCCAGGGCCCGCTCCAGCAACTCCACCCCCTTCGGCGCGCGCAGCACCCCGTCCTGGGGAAAGGCCACCAGCTGGATGTCCACGAAATTCTTCATCTCCTCGCGCACTTCCAGCAGCACGTCCACGGCCATGAGGCTTGGGTCCGTCGTGTCCACATGCGTCCGAATGGCCAGGTTGCCCTTGGCCACGCTCCAACGCAGCAACTTCAGCGCCCGCTCCTTCAACCCCTGCGGCGTCAGATCCGGCTTGAGCTCGCCCCAGATTCTGATGCCCTCCAACAGCGTGCCGCTCTCGTTGCGCCGCGGCATCCCCGCCGAAAGCGTCGCGTCCATGTGAAAATGGCTGTCCACGAACGGCGGGGTCACCAGATACCCCTTGGCGTCAATGACCTGAGCCGCCTCGGCCTTGATACTCGGTTCAACCGCGACAATCCGGCCATCCTTGCACCCGATCTCGGTCAGCGTCTCCTGCCCAGGTAGGGCCGCGTTGATGATGTGTAGATCCAGCATGATAATCACCTCGTATTAAGAGTGCCTCCGGCGGGCAGGGGGATAATCCCCCTGCACCCCTGACAGGGTCAAGGGACTTGTCCCTTGCGGGGTGTGGGGCGGAGCCCCGCTTCTTCTACCGCGCAGTACCTATTAAAGAAAGCCTCCGGCGGGCAGGGGATGATCCCCTGCACCCCATAATCGGGTCAAGGGGCGCGCCCCTTGCGGGGTGCGGGGCAGCGCCCCGCATTTCTTCCCTCTCTACCTCTCACCCTTGCGGAAGGGAACCAGCAAGGCCTTGGGGTAGGCGGCTTTTCTGGACATGGTGATGAGGGCCAGGATGGAGCAGATGTAGGGGAGCATGAGGTAGAACTGGTATGGGATGACGGAGATGGATTGTTGTTGGACGCGCATCTGAATGGCGTCGAAGGCGGCGAAGAGGAGCGTGCCGAGGAGCGCCTTGCCGGGTTTCCAGGAGGAGAAGACGACAAGCGCGATGCAGATCCAGCCGCGTCCGTTGATCATGCCGATGTAGAAGGCGTCGAAGGCGGCAAGCGTCAGGAACGCGCCGCCCACGGCCATGAGGGCGGAGCCGGCCATGACCGCGCCGGTGCGCAAGGCCAGGACGGAGAGGCCCTGGGCTTCGGCGGCCAGCGGGTTTTCGCCGACCATGCGCAGGGCCAGGCCGAGGGGGGTGCGCAGCAGGACGTAGGCGGTGACGGCGACGAGAATGAAGGCCGTGAGCGTGAGGGCGGTCTGGCTGAAGAGGACCGGGCCGATGAAGGGCAGGGTGGAGAGCACGGGGATGTCCAGCGGCGCGAAGGGGACGATCTTGGGCGGCGTGGTGACCTGCGGCAGGATCATGCGGAAGGCGAAGGAGCTGAGGCTCGCGCCGAGCATGGTGATGCCCAGGCCCGTGACGTGTTGCGAGAGGCCCAGGTGCACGGTGAAGACGGCGTGCAGCAGGCCCAGGGCAGCGCCGACGCAGGCGGCGAAGAACACGCCGCCCCAGAGGGTGCCGCCGAGGTAGACCCAGGTCCAGCCGGACATGCAGCCGGCGGCCATGATGCCCTCGATGCCGAGGTTCAGGACCCCGGCCCGTTCGCAGATCAGTTCGCCCATGGTGCCGAAGATGAGTGGGGTGGCCATGCGCACGGTGGCCAGCCAGAATCCGGTTTCGAGAAAAAGAGAGAGGATATCCATGTTATTTCCAGCGGATGCGGTAGCGGGTCAGGAACATGGCCAGGAGGACCATCAAAAGGCTTACGGCCGTGGTTACGTCCGCGATGTAATTGGAGATGTTGATGGCCCGGCTCATGGAATCGGCTCCGATGTAGATGATCGCGATGAACGTGGCGGAGAGGACCACGCCGAGGGGATGCAGGGCGGCCAGCATGGCCACGACGATGCCGGAATAGCCGAAGCCGGGGGACAGATCGAGGGTCAGGTAGCCTTTGACGCCGCACAGTTCGCTGACCCCGGCCATGGCCGCCATCCCCCCGCTTATGAGCGCGGTGCGGACGATGGTGGCCTGGACGGGCATGCCGGCGAAGGTGCTGGCCTTGAGGCTTGCGCCGACGGCGCGGATCTCGAAGCCCCAGACCGTGAAGCGCATCATCCACCATACGAGGATGGCGCAGGCCAGGGCCAGGACGAAGCCCAGGTGCAGGCTCGACTTGGGCACGAGCACGGGCAGCATGGCACTGTCGACGACGGGCGCGGCCTGGGGCCAGCCCATGGCCATGGGGTCTTTCCAGGGGCCGAAGACCAGCCAGTTGACGACCAGCAGGACCACGAAGTTGAGGAGCAGGGTGGTGACCACCTCGTCGGCCTTGAGATGTGTTTTGAGCCAGGTCGGAACCAGCAGGAAGAGTCCGCCGGCGAGCGCCCCGGAAAGGAAGAGAACGGGGATCATCAGCCATGCTGGCAGGGTGATCATGCCCGTGCCGAGCCAGGTGGCCATGCAGGCTCCGACGTAGAATTGGCCTTCGCCGCCGATGTTCCAGAGCTTGGCCCGGAAGGCCACGGCCGCGGCCAGCCCTGTGAAGATGAGCGGGGTGGCGCGGGTCAGGGTCTCGGTCAGGGCGAAGGTCGAGCCCAGGGCTCCTTTGAGGAGCAGCGCCCAGGCGGAAAGCGGCGAGGCCCCGGCCCAGAGGATGAGCCCGGAGCAGATCGCCATAGCGGCGACGACGGCCAGGAGCGGCGCGCCGACCTGCCAGCCGAAGGCTACGGATTCGCGGGGTTCGAGTCTCATGCGGCACCCCGCTGGTCGAAAGTCTGACCGCTCATCATCAGGCCGAGCCTGGCCCGGTCCACGGTGGCCGTGTCCTCGGGCTCGGACAGACGCCCCTGGTACATGACCTGGATGCGGTCCGAGAGTTGGAAGAGCTCGTCCAGGTCCTCGGAGATGAGAACCACCCCGGCCCCACGCCGGGCCGCGTCCAGGAGGTGCTGGTGCACGGCGGCCGTGGCCCCGACGTCGAGGCCCCAGGTCGGCTGGTTGGCCAGGATCAGGTGCGGGCCCTGGGACAGGACGCGGGCCAGAATGAGCTTCTGCATGTTCCCGCCCGAAAGCTTGCGCACCGGCGCGTCCGGCCCGGCGCAGCGGATGTCGAAGACGTCCATGAGCTGCGCGGCTCGGGAGGCCAGGGCCTTGAAATTGAGCATGCCGCGCCGGGAAAAGCCGGGCAGGCGGTAGATCTCCGTGGACAGGTTCTCCATGACCGTCATGTCCGCCACCAGCCCGGTGCCGGTACGGTCGTCGGGCACGCGGCCAACGCCTGCGCGGATCATGGCCGCCGGGGTGAGGCGGCTCACGGCCTGATTGCGCAGGACGACGTTGCCGCCATTCGGGGCGACAAGGCCGGACAGCAGGTCCGCGAGCAACGCCTGTCCGTTGCCGGAGACGCCCGCGATGCCGAGGATTTCGTGAGCGCGCACGGACAGGCGCAGTTCACGCAGACCCGGTCCGCGATCCGGGGCGTCGGCGCAGACGCGATCCATAAAGAGGACTTCCTCGCCGGGCGCGAGCGTGACGCGCGTGGCCTGTGGGATGTTTGCGCCGACCATGGCCCTGGCCAGTTCCTCGGCCGAGGTCTTTTTTGTGGCGGTCTCAAGCACTACCCGACCGTGGCGCAGCACCACGCAGCGGTCGCTGGCGGCCATGACCTCGCGCAGCTTGTGGGTGATGAAGATCACGGCCACGCCCTGGTCCACCAGAACGCGCAGGGTGGCGAAGAGGTGGTCGCTTTCCTGGGGCGTGAGCACGGCCGTGGGTTCGTCGAGGATGAGGATGCGGGCGTCGCGGTACAGGACTTTCAGGATTTCGACGCGCTGGCGCTCGCCCACGGACAGCGCGCGCACCTTTGCGTCGGGGTCCACGCGCAGCCGGAAGCGGTCCATGAGGGAGCCGAGCTTGGCCCGGGCGCGGGCCGAGCCCCGGCGAAATGCCCACAGCGGCTCGGTGCCGAGCATGATGTTCTCGAGCACGGTCATGTTGTCGGCCAGGGTGAAGTGCTGGTGGACCATGCCTATCCCGGCCGCAAGCGCGGCCCGGGGAGAACCCGGAGGCAGGGCGCGTCCCAGGACTTCGACGCTGCCGCCGTCGGCCACGTAATGGCCAAAGAGGATGGACATGAGCGTGGTCTTGCCCGCGCCGTTTTCGCCCAAAAGGGCCAGCATCTCGCCTTCGGCCAGGGTCAGGGAGATGTCGTCGTTGGCTTTCAGCAGTCCGAAAGTTTTGGTTATGCCGGAAAGTCGCAGCAAAGGTGTGATGGACATGTTGAACCGAAAAAAGGGGGCCGGATTGTCTCGGCCCCCTTTGGGATCAGAATGTGGATTTGGGCTCGTCGTCGTTGATCTCGATGACCAGGGTTCCGGCCTTGATGGCGGCTTCGGTTTCTGTGACCTTGGCCTTGACGTCGGCGGGGATCTTGTCCTCGAACTCGTAGAAGGGGGACAGGGACGCGCCGCCTTTGGCCATCATGGTCCATTCGCGGTAGTCCTCGGCGGCGAAGGTGCCGGCCTTGACCCGCTCGATGGCGTGGTTCAGGGCCGCTTCCATGTGCCACAGGGCCGAGGCCACGACCACGTCCTGGCCGTTCTCTTCCTTGTTCATGTCGTTGACGTTGCCAAAGGCGATGATGCCTTTTTCACGGGCCGCATCGACCACGCCGGAGCGCTCGGCATAGAGCACGTCCACGCCGGCTTCGACCTGGGCGTAGGCGAATTCCTTGGCTTTCGGCGGATCATACCAGGAGCCGATGAAGGAGACCTTGAACTGCACGGTCGGATTGACGGCCGTGGCGCCGGCCATGAAGGCGTTGAAGAGGCGGTTGACTTCACCGATGGGGTAGCCGCCGACCATGCCGATCTTGTTCGTCTTGGTCATGGCCCCGGCGACCATGCCCATCAGGTAGCAGGGCTCGTGGATGTAGTTGTCGAAGACGGAGAGGTTGCCCCCGTCGGGGCCGAAGGTGTCGCCCATGAGGTAGGCCACGTTCGGATAGTCCTTGGCCACCTTGCGCACGTCGCGGGAGATGCCGAAGGCCTCGCCCACGATGAGCTGAACGCCGGCTTCGGAGTATTCGCGCAGGACGCGGATATAGTCGGTGTTGGAGACCTTTTCGCTCCAGAGGTACTCTATCTCGCCGGCTTCCTGGGCCTTCAGGAGGGCCTTGTGCAGGGTGGCGTCCCATTTCTGCTGGATGGGCTGGGTGTAGATGCCCGCGACCTTGATTTTTTCAGCCATGGCGGCGGTGCCCAGGAAGAGGGCCAGGCCGAGCACGGCCGGGAACAGGATGCGTTTCATGATGTCCTCGTGTTTCATGGTTGGATGGAAATGAGCCGGACACGTTGAAGCACCATGCGTGCCGGCGGGAACCGGCAGTCGCGGCGCGTGGAATCTTCGACCCGCCCGGAAGGCCGGGCTTTGTGTCATACGGCTGATGCCCAATCGGACCAATTTTGTCCATAAAAAAGGAAAGGCTGGGCTGTCTTCCGGTGTCGCGCCGATGCTGTCGTGAAGGTGTTCGACGGGGATTTTCATGACGCTCATGGCAAGAGAGTTGATAAAAATGAAAAGCGACAGGCGGAAAGGGGCCGTCGAAATGCATGGACAAGACAGGATGGATCGGCAGGAGGCCTTCCGCCTGGCCTGCACAGCAATTTCGCGGATCTTCCTCTACTTGCCGGATCTGTGCTTTCCCCGGTAATGAAAGAGGCAACGCAGCCGGGAGGCTCCCTGTCGGGGCATTCTTCCGGCTTCCAGCACGAGGGGAAAAACATGACGTCAGTTGGACCTTTTTGTCGGGGTGTCGCCTGCATGATGCTGTTAGCCATACTGCCCGGCCCGTTGCTCGCATCGGAGCAGACGCCTATCCGCGACATGATCGGCCAGATGCTTCTGGTCGGTTTTCGCGGAACCGAGGTTGACAGGGACTCCCCGATCCTGCGCGACATACGGGAGTACAACCTCGGGGGCGTGATCCTCTTTGACCGCGATGTGCAGTTGCAAAGCGCCGAGCGCAACATCCAGAGCCCGGAGCAGGTCCGGGCCCTGACCGCGAGCCTGCAGGCCGCCGCCCGAGTCCCGCTCTTTGTCGCCGTGGATCAGGAAGGCGGACGGGTGCGCCGCTTCCGGGAGGAGCGGGGTTTCGCGCCCGCTCCCTCGGCCAAGGCCATGGGGCAGGGCAGTTTCGACCAGACCCGGCTTGAGGGCGAGCGGACCGGAAAGCTGCTGGCGGATCTTGGCGTGAATCTCAATTTCGCGCCCGTGGCGGATGTGGACGTGAATCCGCAAAGTCCGGCCATCGGCGCCCTGGAACGCAGTTTCTCCGCCGATCCGGATCTCGTCGCGCTCCACGCCGACGCGTTCTGCCGTGGACTGCTGGCGCAGGGCGTGCTGCCCTGTCTCAAGCATTTTCCCGGGCATGGCAGCGCCTCGGTGGATTCGCATCGCGGACTGACCGACATCAGCGCGACCTGGACTCCGGCTGAGTTGCGCCCTTACGAGATGCTGATACCGTTGAAGGCCAGTCCGCTGATCATGACCGGGCACCTTTTCCTGCGCCAGCTTGACGATGCCTACCCAAGCACCTTGTCCAGAGCCGTGCTGACGGGGCTTTTGCGGCAGCGTCTGGGGTTTGATGGCGTGATTGTCTCCGACGACATGCAGATGCGCGCCATCGCCGACCATTATGGCCAGGCCGAGGCGCTTCTTCTGGCTGTGGAAGCCGGGGTGGATGTGCTGGTTTTCGGCAACAACCTGGATTACGACCCAGAGATCGTGCCCAAGGCCATTGATATTCTGGTCAAGGCCGTGGAGGACGGGAGGCTTTCGCCCGAGCGGATCGAAGCATCCCATGATCGCATTCTGGCCGCCAAGCAGCAGCTGTGCACCCGCTTCGCCCTGGCGGGCGCCGGGGCCGAGCGATTTAAGCGCGGGCGGACTCTTGCCGCGCCATGCGCCCTGCCGTAGCGTGCGGACATGAACACCTTGCACCCCACTCTTGCCGCGGACTGCCACGTGCTGGGAACATGGCGGGAGCTTCGGCTCCTGCTGCACAGGGACGCCCATGTGCGCTGGCTTATCCTCGTTCCCGAGACAGACGTCACCGAATGGCATGAATTGCCCGCGCCCTTGCGCGATCAGCTTCTGGCCGCGTCGACGATGCTGGGTGCCATGCTCAAACGCGACGACGGCTGCGACAAGGTCAACATCGCCGCCATCGGCAACATGGTGCCGCAGTTCCATTTTCACGTCATCGGCCGTTGGAAGACGGACCCCTACTGGCCGGGAGTGGTCTGGGGACGGAGCGTGCCTGGACGGTCGTACGCGGCGGGAGATGTCGAAGACGTCAAAAGGCGTGTTCTGAACGTCCTTTCAGGTGGCCGCCCATCCCTCAATCCTTGAGCCAGTAGAAGGACAGGGCCGGAATGGATATCTGTCCGTCCTCCACCGGCACGCGTTCGCCGGAACACAGGTCCGACATGCTTTCGTATGTAAAGAACCCGTGCGGCGTCAGTGTGTCGATGGGCAGATGCTGCGGTTCGGCGTTGAAATTGCTGATCACGAGCACCCGGCTGCGGCAGTTTTCCGGATCCACGCGGTAGAAGACCAGCAGGTTCGGGTTCTCGACCAGCAGCAGGTGGCGGTTGTCGAAGTCCGCGAAGGCCGGAAGCTCCTTGCGCAGGGCGATCATTCTCTTCAGCGCGGAGAATATGCGCTGTTCCACTGTGCCGCTGTGATGGCGCTTTTCCGCTTTGTCCCAATCGAAGCGCGAACGGTGCACCCAGCGCGAGTCATGCTGGGTGGCCGGATCGGAGAGAAACTCCAGGTTGTTCAGCGTGCCTATGGCGTCCCCGTAATACATGAGCGGCAGGCCGCCAAAGGAGAGGATGACGCCGTGCAGAAGCGTGATGGTTTTGATGGCGGCGTTTATGGCGTCCTCGTCCCCGTCCTCCAGGGCCGATTCCAGGCCGACCAGCGATGCCAGCGAACCGGAGATGCGGGCGTCGCCGGTCTTCACGTTCGTTCCAAACGGCATGCCCCTGGCTGGCGACGCCGGAAAGCGGCCCGTGAAATAATCGACCAGAAAGCTCCGGTGCAGGGTCGGGTCGTATCCGGCCAGCTCCACGTCGTGGTCGTCGAAGCCAAGACCGATGTCGTCGTGGCAGCGCACGTAGTTGAGCCAGGTCGCGCGTTCCAGTTTTTCCGGCAGGTTTTTGATGCCCAGATTGAGCAGGTTGGCGTTCTTGGTGGCCACGGCGTCCCAGAGCAGGGCCATGAGCGAGGCATTGTACGCGATCTCGCACTCCTTGGAGTAGATGGCGTCCTCGCCGAAGTATTTGGCGATCTCGCCCGGGGCGACAATGGCCTCCGCGATGAACAGCACGCCTGGCGCGGTCACCTGGCAGCAGTCCTTCATGAGCCGCAGCAGCAGATGGGCTTCGCGTTCGTTCTGGCAGGTGCTGCCGATCTTCTTCCACAGGAAGGCCACGGCGTCGAGGCGCAGGATGTCCGCGCCCTTGTTGGCCCAGAAGAGGATGATGTCGAGCATTTCAATCAGCACCGCCGGGTTGCGGTAGTTCAAGTCCCACTGATAATTGTTGAAAACCGTCATGACCCATTTGCCCATGGCCTCGTCCCAGGTGAAGTTGCCGGGGGCTGTGACCGGGAAGATTTCGGGCATGCCCTCCTCGTAGGCGTCGGGTGTTTCGCGGTTGTCGAAGACGTAGTAGTAGTCTTGATACTTCTTTTCGCCCTGCCGCGCCCGCGTTGCCCATTCGTGCTCGTCGGAGGTGTGGTTGACCACGACGTCGAGGACCAGGAGGATTTCGCGGCTCTTGAGCGTGGCCGCCAGCTCTTCGACGTCCTTGAGGGTGCCGTATCTGGCGTCGATCTTGCGGAAGTCCCGCACCGCATAGCCGCCGTCGTTGTTTTCCTGCGGGCAGTCGAGGATGGGCATGACGTGCAGCATGTTGACGCCCAGTTCCTGGAAGTAGGGGAGTTTTTCGCGCAGGCCCTGCAGGTTGTCCGCGAAGCGATCGCAGTACAGGGTCATGGCCACCCATTTCTGGCTGAGAAACCAGTTGTAGTTCACTTCACGCGCCAAATCCGATTTGCGCAAGGCGGGAGTTCGCTCCATGTAGCGCAGGGCCAGGGTTTCAACCAGCCGCACCATCTGCTGCTTGAAATCGGGCCGGTCCCCGTAGAGCAGTTTGAAGAGGGAATAGATGGCATAGAAGTTGGCGCCGAGACGGGTATAGAAATGGCGCAGTCGGAACTTGCCGATTTCGGGTCTCAGGCCCGCCAGGATTTCGTTCAGCAGGGCATGGGAAGCTTGTTCATACATCAGTTTTATCCTTTTTGCTCAAATTCGCGCAGCCACGCATCGGCCTCGGGCCAGAAATGCGTCACTCCTTCCAGAATGCCGGCGCTGTAGTTTCCGTTCATGCCAAGGTATCCTCCCGTGGCGATGTGCAGCGCTTCGGGTTTGGTTTTTGCCGCCCGGGACTTTATTTGCGGGTCGGCATTGGCCACCAGCACCGACGGGATGTCGCTCAGCAGGACATCCAGATCGTTGCCGCTGTCGCCCGCGAAGACCGTGTTCCGCAACGAAAATCCGTGCCGTTCCATCAGGAACCGGATGGCTTGGAGCTTGCCCGCGTTTTGCGGGAGCACATCGAGCAGGCCCGTGCCCGCCAGTTCGTCGATGCTCCAGATCAGGTTGGCGTGGATGCCTTCGCGAAGCAGGACCGCCTTTATCCGAGCGGCCAGGGCACGGGAGTCCGCGTCCGCGGCGGCATAGTAGCTGAGTTTGAAGGGAGCCTGCTTTTCCCGTTCCTGGAGTCGCAGTTCCGGAAAATCCAGCAGCATGTCCCGGAGCCTTTCGGAATTCAGGCCGCGCCAATCCGAAGCGATGTATTCCTGCCACGCCCTCCAGGGGCGCCAGCCTTGCGCGGAAACTTCGTAGATGCTCGCCCCGACGTCGGCGATGGCGAAGTCGGGGTCGGGGAGCCCGAATTCGGCGATGGCGTCCTCGATCAATGCTCGGTGGCGGCCTGTCACGTAGGCCAGGAAAAGTTCCCGGCGGTCTGTCAGCTTTCTGAAAAGCCTGTCGGCGGCGGGGCACGGGGGGGCTGGGCCGTTGGGGACCAGCGTCCGGTCGAGGTCGGTGCAGAGCAGAAACCGTTTCATGGCGTGTCGCCCTCCCGGGAAGGGAAATCATAATGGGCCATGGCGTCGAGAATGCCCGCCGCGCAAGACGCTTCGGAAAAATAAATGCCGTCGATGTTGGCCAGGTCCGAGAGTTCGGAGGTGTGGCGGTTGTCCACCACCGTGCCCAGGGTGTTGCCGCGCAGCATGTCGGCATCGGCTCCGGTGACTCCGGCCACCAGGGTGTTTTGGAGCGGGAAATCCAGCTGTTCGGAACACCAGCGCAGGGCCAGCCCCTTGGATGCCCGAAGCGGCAGCACGTCGAGGTACTGGCCAAAGGAGACGAGCACGTTCACGGCCTGTTCGTTGTGCTGAAGCAGTTGACGGACCTGCTGCCCGCTGATCACGCTGGTGTCGATGTAGTAGCTGATCTTGAACGGACTCTGATGTTTCTTGGGCTGTAAAGACAGGCCCGGGATTTCGCGCAGGGTCTCGCGCACAGCCCGGGGGGCCCAGAGGTGGTTGATGTGGCGCTCCCAGATCGTGTCCTGGGTGAGGTTCGGGGCGTAGTGTATTTCCGTGCCCTGACCGGAGATCAGCACGTCGGGCTGAGGGATCTTGTGCTTGCGCAACGTGGCCAGGGCGTTGTCGAGGCGGCGCCCGGTGGCGATGCCGAACAGGAGCGTCTTGCGATGCGTCTGGAGGGTCGCCACGAGCTTCGAGAGGGAAAGCTCATCCCCTATCAGGCTCAAATCCAGCTCCGCGAAGAGGGCCTGCTTGCGGGAAATGCCCCTGCGCCGGATAGGGGCCATGCGCACCAGTGGTTCGGTTTTTTCAGCCAGGGGGCGGACAACGTCCAGGTATTTTTCCACGTGCGCCTGCCACGAATAATGGCGGCGCACGCCGGTCAGCCCATTTCTGACGAAGCCGCGCCATGCTTTCCTGTCGACCAGGGTCCGCAGGATCGTTTCCGCCATGACCTCCTTGTCCAGGGGATCCACGAGGTGTCCGTTGCGGCAATTCCTGATGATGTCGATGGGCCCCCCGTCCTCCGTGGCCACGATGGGCAGCCCGCAGGCCGCGGCTTCGAGCAGGGTCAGGCCGAAGGGTTCGGTCAGCGCGGGATTGACGAAGACTCCGCCTGATGCGGCGGCAAGGCGAAAAAGGGTGCCCACTTCCTCCGGTCCGTGGTGCTTGGGATAGGCGGCCTTGCCGTAGAGATCGTGGCGATCGACGGCGAGCAGGATGTCGTTCAGGACGCCCCGCGCGCCCTCGTCCATGTCCTGGATGTCGTGGCGGTTCCCGGCCACGACGACCAGATTGGCGGCGTCCCGCAGTTCCGGAGACTCTCCGTAGGCGTCAATGAGGGTCACGATGTTTTTCTTCGGGTCCGGTCGGGAGAGCGCAAGCACCATGGGCTTTGCTGGCCGGTTCAGGAAACGCTTCAGCTCGCGGGCGATGGGGCTTGTTTTTTCACTCTTCCGGGGTGGGTAGAAATGACCCAGGTCCGTGCCCGGCGCAATGACGCGCATGCGTTCGGGCTGGTAGAAATCGTAAAGTCCGTACTGTTCTTCGATCTCCTGCCCGGTGCTGGTGATGATGCGCTCGGCCGCGCCAAGAGTTGTTTCTTCCGCTTCGATGCGCCTCGACATGTTGTATGTGTCCTCGATCTGTCCGCGCGAGATGCCGCTGGCCAGCAGGCGCAGCCGCTTGCTGCGGCCCAGGGAGTGGCCTGTGTGCACCAGGGGGATGCCGAGCTGGTGCGAAAGCCGGGCCCCGACATAGCCCGCGTCGGCGTAATGGCTGTGCAAAATGTCCGGGATTCGCTTTTGGCTTTTGAGGAAGGCGAACACGTTGTCGGAAAAATTGTCCAGGCAATCCCACAAAAGCTCCTTGCGCAGGTATTTTTCCTCGCCGCATTCGATGCGCACGATGCTCGCTTTTTCCGACAGCGGCTCAAGCGTCCGCGCGTAATCGGGACTGACGGCATCGTCGACGACCCTGCGCGTCAGCAGAACTGCTTTTTCCACGTCCGGGTGCTCGCCCAGGGCGCGGGTCAGTTCGACGACGTACTTGACCTGCCCGCCGGTGTCCGCGTCGCGGCCAAGCTCCATGTCGTGTCCCCGGACCAGGCCGTGGATGCTCAGCAGAACGATGAACAGCGGTTTTTTGACGGGGCGCTTGCGTGTTTTCACAATGTCCACTCCTTGAGAAACGGCTGATAGAATTCCCGGTTGTCAGGAACCGCCCCCCGGATCTCGCAGATGGCGGCGGCAAAGGCGTCCGCGCGCTCAAGGGCGGCGGTCGGCGGCCATCCCAGGAATATCCCGAGAATGCACACGGCGGCAAACGCGTCTCCCGCGCCCACCGTGTCCACGATGTCCGGCGTCTTGCCGGAGGACGCCCTGGAAGCGTCGTCGTGCCCGTCAAGCTGCCAGGCGCCCGCGCTGCCCGATGTCACGATCAGGCGGTCGATGTCGAACATGCGCTTCAATGCCAGCGCCCGTTCCTCTTCGTCGGTTCCCTGTGCTCCGAACATGGCGGACAGGGTGCGAAGCTCCTCGTCGTTGAGCTTCACGATGTCGGCTTGCCGGAGGGAAAAACGCGCGGTGTCCTCGTCATACCAGGGTTCGCGCAGGTTGATGTCCAGAAAGCGCGGGGCGGCGCACCGGCGCAGCACGGCGGCCAGCGCCTGCCGGGAGACGGGGTGGCGCTGGCTCAGTGTCCCGAAATAGATGAGCCCGGGATGCGAGTCTTCCAGCGCTGCTCCCGCGCTGTGCGGATCAATGAAGTCGTAGGCCTGCCGAGGCAGGATTTCGAAGCGATGCCCGGCTGCTTCGATATGCACCCGCACGCGCCCGGTGGGGCGGTTCGGGTCGATCTGGACCGCGTCCGTGTTCATGCCCCAGTCCTTCATGTCGCCAAGCATCCTCGCCCCCAGGGCGTCGTCGCCCACACGGGAGATCAGGAGCGGCTTTTGTCCGAAAGCGGCCAGGTGCCGGGCGACATTGAACGGCGCTCCGCCGGTCACTGTGCGATCCGGAAAGACGTCCGCCAGCATTTCCCCGAAAAGGATTGTCGTCGCTTCGCCGGGGGCGGGTTCAACCGTCGGCAGGGAAGCGTTTTGTCCTGGGTTTGTCATGATTCTATCTTCCGGCGATGTTGGGGTAAGTCGTGAACTTCAAGGGTGTTGGGTCGTTTACAGTCCAGGGTTGCGTTAAAAACTGCCGGTCTTTTGGGATTTATCGCTTACGGTCGACGAAAAGATTCAGTTTTGTCGCCACGATGGTTGAGAGATTTTGGCACCATGAGACGACGCGAAATGGAACGATAAAAAAGTGATGCAATTTTCTTCGTTACATTTTTATCGTGATTACTGTCAACAAAGAGTGAAAATGGCGTCTTGTCGAGATGTTGCTTGATAGTGATTGTGGTGTTGCTGTCGACGGGGGGCGTCAGCTTTTTCCGGGCCCGATCGCGGGAGCGGGAGTGAAAACAAAACGGCGCGGGCCGGGAGTCGTTCCCTGGCCCGCGCCGTTTCCGATCATGTCTCGGGCAGGATTTATTTGCCCATCCAGCCTTTCACGGTGTCCGGATATTCCTTCAGGAAACGCTTGGCGTTCTCCTCGGGGGAGCCACCTTCCTGGTTCCAGGCCATGACCATCTGGAGTTGCGCGGGGGAATCCCACTTGAAGTTGGAGAAGAAGGCGTGAACCTCGGGCATGTCCTTTTTAAGGCCTTTGCGCACGATGCCCTCGATCATCTCTTCGCCGCCCAGAACGCCCTTGGGGTCTTCCAGGTATTTGAGGTCCCACTTGCCGAACATCCAGTGCGGGGACCAGGCCGTGACGACCACCCACTCGTTGTTCTTGATGGCGTTGTCCAGGGCCGCGGTCATGGTCGCGCCGGAGCCTTCCATGAGTTCGAGCTTGTTCAAGCCGTAGTCGGCCATGGCCTGCTCGGACAGTTTCATGAGACCCGCGCCCGGGTCGATGCCGATGACCTTACCGCCGAACTTGTCGGCGTTGGCGTTGAGCTCCTCGATGGAGTTTATGGTCACGTAGGAGGGCACGGCCCAGCCGAGCTTGGCTCCACCGGAAACCACCGAGACCTTCTCGACCTTGTCCTTGACCTTCTCGTAGTAGTCGGCGTGGGTCACCGGCAGCCATGCCGTGACCATGGCGTCCACGTCGCCCGTGCCCAGGGCCTGCCACATGGCGGCCGCGGCGACGGGCAGGGTTTCGACCTCATAGCCCATCTCCTCCAGGGCGGCCTTGGCGGTCATGGTGCTGGCCGTGGCGCAGTCCCATTCCACATAGGCGATGCGGACTTTTCCTTTGGCGGCCATGGCCGGGGCGGCCACGAACATCAGGCAGATCAGGGCGAGCAGAATTTTTTTCATGCGATACTCCTTGTTGTTTTATTTGTCTTTGCGGGTGCCCAGCTTCTGCAGCACCCGGTCCAGGATCATGGCCACGATGACGATGGCGATGCCCGCTTCGAAGCCCCGGCCCATCTGCAATCGCTGAATGGCCTTCCAAACCTCGCCGCCCAGGCCCTTGGCGCCGATCATGGACGCGATGACGACCATGGACAGGGCCAGCATGACCGTCTGGTTGATGCCGGCCATGATGGTCGGCGCGGCCAGGGGCAGATCCAGTTTGTACAGACGTTGCATGCGCGTCGCGCCGAAGGCGGTGGAGCATTCCACAAGCTCCGCCGGAATCTGGCGGATGCCCAGGCATGTGAAGCGGATCGCCGGTGGCATGGAAAAGATGACCGTGGAAAAAATGGCAGCTGTCTTTCCCAGGCCGAAAAAGGGGATGGCAGGGATCAGGTAGACAAAGGCGGGCATGGTCTGCATCACGTCGAGCACGGGCATGACCACGCGGTACATCCGCACGCTGATGGCCGAAAGGATGCCCAGGGGCACGCCCAAGGCGATGGCGCACAGGGTCGAGACCAGCACCAGGGCGATGGTGCTGACGGTGGCCGTCCACAAGCCCATGTTCCAGATCAGCGCCAGACCCAGGGCGCTGCCCACGGTCAGTTTGCGGTCCTTGGTCGGCAACCATACGCCGATGCCCACGAGCACGATAAAGACCGGGATGGGGATGAGCAGCAGACCGCTTTCCATGGCCCCGAGGACTATTTCCACCACTTCGGCGCTGGCTTTGGTGATGAAGGACAAGTGCTCGACCAGAAAGTCGATGCCCGATTCTATGACTTCGCCTACCGGCAGTTTGTACTCGTTCATGCGGCGCCTCCTCTTTCAGCCAGGGCCGCGACCAGAGTACCGCGCACAATGACTCCCTTGAATTTGTTTGCCTCATCGACCACGGCCAACGGATAGGGCAGATCGGCCATGATTCCGAAAAGATCCTGGGCCGGCGTCTCTGGAAACACGGTCTTGATGTCCGTGCAGATGGCCTCGGTCAGGCTCCCTTCCCCGCGCTGGGCCAGGATGGCCGCGGAATCGGCGGACACGATGCCCACCAGCCGGTGCGTGTGGTCGACCACGAACAGGTGGGCGATGTTGTGCTTGCGCATCTTGCGCAGGGCCGCGCGCGGGCCGTCGGTGCGCAGATAGGCCACGGCTTCGCTGTGCTTCATGACGGATTCGGCGGTCAGGACCTTGGTGATGTCCACATCCTCGACAAAGCGCGCGACATACTCGTCGGCCGGGTGGGTCAGAATCTCTTCCGGCGTGCCGATCTGTACGATGGCGCCGTCCTTCATCAAAATGATGCGGTCGCCGAGCTTCAGGGCTTCGTCCAGGTCGTGGGAGATGAAGACGATGGTCTTTTGCATCCGCTCCTGCAGGTTGATGAGCTCGTCCTGCATGTCGCGTCGGATCAGGGGATCGAGGGCGCTGAACGCCTCGTCCATGAGCAGGATGTCCGGGGAGAGCGCCAGGGCGCGGGCCAGGCCGACGCGCTGCTGCATGCCGCCGGACAGCTGGCGCGGGTACGACGCGCCCCAGCCGTCAAGTCCGACCAGGGAAAGGGCCTCGTCGGCCAGTTTGAGCCGCTGCTCCTTGTCCATGCCCTGGATTTCAAGACCCAGAGCCGCATTTTCGAGCACGGTGCGATGCGGAAAAAGCGCGAAATTTTGGAAAACCATGCCCATCTTGCGCTGTCGCAGCTGCCGCAGCTCGTCGTCGCCCATGGTCAGGACGTCGCGACCGTCGATGAGGATCTTGCCCGCGGTGGGGGTGATCAGGCGGTTCAGGCAGCGCACCAGCGTTGACTTGCCGCTGCCGGACAGGCCCATGACAACCACGATCTCTCCTTCATGCACTTCGAACGTGGCGTTGTTGACGCCCACTCCGTGCCGGATGGAGGCCATGATGTCGTCCTTGGTCCTGCCCTGGGACAGCATCTGCAATGCTTTCTTCGGGTTGGGACCGAAAATCTTGTACAAACCTTCAACGTATATTTTCGCCATTAAGTCTCCTTGGCTTCAAGGTGATGGAGCGTGCGCATGCGCGCCTTTTTGCAGCATTGGGTAGACTAGGGGAAAAACGCGAGAGATCAAGGGGATGGAGCGGGGATGTATCGGGTATGCCTGCATACCCGACAAGCTAGAACGGAGGGTGCTGTTGCACGAAGGCGGAAAGGGAGATCGGGCCGCCCTTGAGCCCGAGCTTGCGGCGGATGTTTTTACGGTGCGTCTGGAGCGTCTCGAAGGAAATGCCGAGTTCCTCGGCGATGGCCCGGCCCTGCCAGCTTTGCTGGATGAGACGGCAGATGTCCATTTCGCGGGGGGTGAGCCTGGCGAAAAGGCTTGCCGATTCCGGCGTGGTCACGCCCATGTCCGCGATTTTCTCCTCCAGGGCGGTTCTGTAGGCCTGGCGCACCAATGGCGAGTCTTCCATGGCGATGCGCTCCACCGTGGGCAGGACCTCTTCGCGCACCTGCTGCACCAGTTCGTCCTTGAGTTCCTGGCGCTCTTCCTCGACGTTGCGCAGGACCTGCTTCAGGGCCGTGTTCATGTCCGCGACCGCCAGTCGGCTTTGGGCCAGGTCGCGTTCCAGGGCGATGCGTCCGCGCAGGTCGCGCATCATGAACTGGAACAGGCGCACTTTTCCCACGCTCAGGCAGCGGGCCTTGAGTTTGACCGGGGTTTCCTGCCCGTCCGGCCCCAGCGTCGCGAGCCGGCCGCGCCAGGACGCGCCGTTTTTCAGGGATCTGGCCGAGGCCAGGACGCGGGCCTCGTCGGCGGCGCGCAGCACGCGGCGCAAGGACGTCCCCGCCAGGGGCTCGTCCGCCGCTGCGTACAGGGCGTGAGCCTTGCGGTTGGCCGCCAGGACGCGGAACTGGTCGTCAGTGAGCAGAATGGCGTCGCGAGCGTCGTTGAAGACGGCATTGAAGACGGCGTAATCCAGGTTGGCGGCCGAAGGCTCGGGATCGTCGGAGGTGGTCGGCGCGGTGAGGATGCCCAGCTGCGCGGCGAATTCCAAGGTGGCCAGAAAGCCACCGCCAGGGGCGAGGCGTCTGGGCAAGGGCACGATTCGCAGGCTCATGGACTGTCCCCCCGGCCCGGTCAGCGCATGGTCGGTTTGAGGGGGGAAGCGTTGCGGCAGGGGCTCACCGCCTGGGCAATCAAGGTTCAGGGCGTTGCCCAGGAAGGTGCCGGGGGAAAGGTTCCATTCCTCGAACTCTCCGGCGCGCGCTTCGACGACGCGTCCCTCGTCGTCGCAAAAAAAGAAGACCGTCGGCATTGGCGAATCCTTGTGGTTGCCGCCGCGCGGTGGCCACGGTCATGACCACGGCGCGGCGAAATTTCGGGTTCGCCCCAGGCTAGGGGATAGCGGAAAAAAACACAACTGCGCCGCGCCTTTGCCGGGCCGCCTGGCCGTGGTTTCCGGTCAGCGGGTTTTGTTGCGGCAGGGGTGGGTCGGAATGACGCGGCCTTATTTGCTCAGAAAGCCTGCGTCCTGCAACCCCGCCTCGGTCAGCCTGTACTCTTCCAGTTTGCGGTACAATGTCTTGCGCCCGATGCCCAGCACCTGGGCTGCGCGGGACTTGTTGCCCTGCACGGCATGCATGACCATGCTGATGTGCGAACGCTCCAGCTCTTCGAGTGTGGAGAATCCCTTTTCGCGTGGGTTCTGGCAGCTCTTCTGGCAGAAGGGCAGGGCCTGGACGTTGATGATGTTGTTTTCGGCCAGGATCATTCCCCTCTCGATGATGTTTTTCAGTTCGCGCACATTGCCCGGCCATGGGTTGTCCATGAGCTGCTGCATGGCCCGGGGCGAGATCTTGTACTCCTGGCCGTCCTTGGCCAGGGACATCAGGAAGTATTCGACCAGGGCCGGAATGTCCTCGCGCCGTTCGCGCAGGGGGGGCAGCTCGATGCTGAAGACGTTGATACGGTGGAAAAAGGCGTCATGGAAACGGCCTTCCTCCACCTCCTTGGCCAGGTCCTTGTTGGTCGCGAAAACGAAACGCACGTCCACGCAGCGCTCCTCCTTGTCGCCGACGCGCCTGAAGTGCTGGGTTTCGAGCACGCGCAGGAGCGCTCCCTGCAACTCCAAGGTCAGTTCGCCCACTTCGTCGAAAAAGAGGGTGGCCTTGTGGGCCAGTGACAAAAGGCCGTCGTGGCTGCGCTCCGCCCCGGTGAAGGCGCCCTTGCAGTAGCCGAAAAGCTCGCTGCGCAGGAGCTCCTTGTCGAAGGTGCCGCAGTTCTTGATGATCAGCGGCTGCCCGGCGCGCTTGCTCTTGGCGTGCAGGGCGGCCGCGGCCACGTTTTTGCCCGTCCCGCTCTCTCCGGTCAAAAGGACCGGGACGTCGGTGGGGGCCGCCTTTTCGATCAGGTAGCGGACCTGCTGCACGGACTTGGAGTGGCCGATGAACTTGGGCATGGACTTGTGTTCCGAATTGTGACGCAGGAGTTCGTTCTCCCGCTGCAGCCGCACCCGCTGGTAGGCCTTCTCGATGACCTGCTCCATGCGTTCCAGGGAGAATGGCTTGGTGATGTAGTCGTAGGCGCCGTTCTTCATGGCTTCCACGGCGTTGTCCACATCGGCGTAGCCGGTGATGAGAATGATGGCCACGTTGGGCACCGTTTCCAGCAGCTTGGTCATCAGCTCCAGCCCGTTGGCGTCGGGAAGGCGGATGTCGAGAATGATGATGTCGTAATAGTGCTTGTGCAGGTGCTCGAAGGCTTCCGCCGCGCTGCCCACGGTGTGGATGGTGCGGCCAGGCGAGGCCAGTTCCCGGGAGAAAAGCTTGCGTATGTTCGACTCGTCGTCGACGACGAGGATCTCAATGGAATTGAAGATGCTCATGAATGCGGTTCCTTGTGGTTTGCTGAAAATCCGGTCGGGAGCATGACACGGAAAACGGAACCCTTGCCGGGTTCGCTGCAGACGTGGATCTCCCCTTTGTGCTGCTGTATGATGTTGTAGCAGATGGACAGGCCGATGCCGATGCTGTGCCCCTGGCTCTTGGTCGTGAAGAAGGGAATGAAGAGTTTGCCCAGTTTGTCGGGAGAGATGCCCTGCCCCGTGTCCTCGACGGTCAGGGTGGCGTGCCCCGGCCTGCCGAGGCCGGTGCGGATCGTGATGGTTCCCTCGGAATCGATGGCGTCCATGGCGTTGAGAACCAGATTGAGAAGAACCTGCTTGAGTTCCCCCTGGGCCCCCTGGATGGTGACGGCTTCGGGGTGCAGGTCCAGAACCAGATTGATGCCCGGGCGCAGCTTGATCTGATGGTGCAGGATCTTGACGGAGTCGGCGACCAGCATATTGAGGTTTATTGTGTTGAACTTGCAGGTTTTTTGGCTGCTGAAGGAGAGCAGGTTGCCGACGATGTCGCGGCAGCGGTTGCACTCTTCCAGGATGGTGGTGGTGTAGTCGGTGAAATCTTCGAGCAAGGTCGTGTCCTCGGTCAACAGGGTGGCCAGGGCCGGGATGCGACGCTTGAGGGCTTCGGAGAATCCGCTGATGGCAGCCAGGGGGTTGTTGATCTCGTGGGCCACTCCGGCTGCCAGGAGGCCGATGGTGGCCATTTTCTCGGCCTGGTAGTATTTGGCCTGGTACTCTTTTTCCATGGTCACGTCGCGCTTGGAGACGAGGACCGTGCGGACCTGCCCCTTGTCGTCGAACATGGGGGAGGCCACCACCTCGAAGCGCAGGTTTCTTTCCGAGCGGGGATCGAGGTAGGCCGTGCGGTCGGGCTTGCCCGTCTGCAGAGCCGTGCGCAGGGGGCAGGCCTGGCAGGGCTCGCTGGCGCCCCTGAAGACCTGGTAGCAGAAGAGCCCTTCGGGACGCGGGATGTCGAAATAGTCGTGGAAGACCTTGTTGACGTAAACGATGCGGTAATCCGGGGAGACCACGGCCAGGAGATCCATGATTCCGTTCAGGATGTCCTGGATTTCCTGCTTTCTGCGTTCGAGTTCGGCGTTGTAGGTTTCAAGTTCGGCCATCTTTTCCTGCACTTCGCGGAAAAAGCCGAGCTTGGTGTACTCCGGGCCGACGATGTCGCTGAGCGTGGTTTTTCCCATCACCAGACCTCCTCGCAGATGGCCAGCAATTCTTCGGCCGTGGCCGGGCGCGGGTTGGTCAGCAGGCAGGCGTCCTTGGTGGCCATCTCGCAGATCTGGGGGAAGGCGGTCCGGTCATCCACGATCTCGCGAAAATGCACCGGAGCGTTCAATTCCAGGAAAACCTCTTTCAATCGTTCGATGCCCCCTCTGGCCGTCTGCAGGGAGGACGACAGACGCTTGCCGAGGACGATTTCACCGATGGTGGCCATTTTCGTCTCGCAGACCGGGAGGTTGTAGCTCATGACCGCCGGAAGCAGCACCGGGTGGACCATGCCGTGGGTGGTGTCGAAAAAACCGCCCAGGGAATGGGCGATGGCGTGGCAGGCGCCCAGGCTGGCGTTGCTGAAGCTCATGCCCGCGGCCACGGCGGCCATGGACAGGTTTTCCATGGCCAGGGGGTCGCGGGTCGCGAGGGCGGGTTTCAAGTTGTGCAGGATGAGATGCATGGCCTTCAAGGCCTGGGTTTCGGTCAGGGTGTGGGCGATGAGGGAAACGTAGGATTCCACAGCATGGGACAGGGCGTCCACGGCCGAGGTGACGATGAGGTCGTCGCCGGCGGTGGAGAGCATGTCCGGGTCGATGATGGACACATTGGGCGTCAGCGAGCGGCTGATGAGCGACATTTTCACCTTGCGCGCGACGTCGGTGATGATGGCGAACTGGGAAATGTCCGAACCGCTTCCGGCCGTGGAAGGCAGGAAGATCATGGGCGGCAGGGGTCTTATGATCAGGTTCGCGCCTTCGTAATCCTGGATGATTCCGCCGTTGCTGGCCACCGTGGCCACGCCCTTGGCCATGTCCAGCGGGCTACCTCCTCCGAGCCCGATGACCACATCCGCTCCCTCGGCCTTGTAGAGCGCCGCGCCGGTGTGCACTTCGTGATCACGCGGGTTGGAGCTGACATTGGAGTAGTAGACCCATTTCAGGGCCGATGCTTCGAGGACATCGATGAGCTTGGCGACCCAGCCGCTGCGTTCGAGACCCGGGTCGCTGACGACGAAGACTTTTTTGGCTCCGAGCTGAAGCGCGTATGAACCGGTGTAGTCCATGCTGCCATGGCCGAAAATGATTTCCGGCAGAGAGAATTTTCTGATGTCCATTTCGTTTCCTCGCAACTCGGTTGCCTTCATGTCGTGGGGTTGAATCTTTGTGTCCGTGCTTGTTGCCGTGCAAGAACACGACCGCGCGCTTGCGGCTGCCCGGCGCTTGCCGATTTTTCAAACAGAAGCTTCAACCTGCTGAAAATAAAAGGAAGTAATATGCAATTTCGCGTATGCTATCCGACATGCGAACGGCTGGTAAAGCGCCATTTTTTCGGGGTTCGGAAGCACAATGAGTCATTTTGACTCAATATGGCTGCAAAGGCCAGGCTCAAAGTGATACAGACGTTGGATGGTTTGGTCCGGGTACGGCGCGCGGCGTAGCCTGCGGCGGAGTTTGGCTTTGTTTATGAGTATTGAATTCAGGGTATTGCGCTGGAAATAAGGATTTTTTGGTCTTTTCGAGAGCTCTGGCCCCATTCTTGCCTAAAGACGAATCACGAGAGTTACTAGAGTGGATTCTTTTTTGGTTCAAACAATCTTTAGCGAGGTGCAATCATGGCTGTTCAAGAAATGGTGTATGGATTCTTCATTCCCAGCGTTACTCTGATCGGTATTGGCGCTTCCAAGCAGATTCCCGAGAAGATCCGGGCGCTGGGCGGCAGCAAGCCTCTGGTCGTCACCGACAAGGGTATCACAGGTTGCGGCCTGACCAAGCAGATCACCGACCTGCTCGATGCCGCCGGAATGAAGTATGAAGTATACGATGAAACCATTCCGAACCCCACGGACAACAATGTCCACGCCGGCGTGGATGTTTACAAGAAGGCCAAGTGCGACTCCCTGATTTCTCTGGGCGGCGGCTCCTCCCATGACTGCGGCAAGGGCATCGGCCTTGTGGTCGCCAACGGCGGCAAGATTCACGACTTCGAAGGCGTGGACAAATCCACCAAACCCATGCCCCCGTACCTGGCCGTGAACACCACCGCCGGCACCGCCTCTGAAATGACCCGCTTTTGCATCATCACCGACACTTCCCGCAAGGTGAAGATGGCCATCGTCGATTGGCGCGTCACTCCCGGCATCGCCATTGACGACCCGATGCTGATGGTCGGCATGCCCCCGGCGCTGACCGCCGCCACCGGCATGGACGCCCTGACCCACGCCGTGGAAGCCTATGTCTCCACCATCGCCACCCCCATGACCGACGCCTGCGCCCAGAAGGCCATCGAACTGATCGCCAAATATCTGCGCAAAGCGGTCGCCAACGGCAAGGACATCGAAGCCCGTGAAGGCATGTGCTTCGCCCAGTACCTGGCCGGCATGGCTTTCAACAACGCAAGCCTGGGTCACGTTCACGCCATGGCTCACCAGTTGGGCGGCTTCTACGACCTGCCGCACGGCGAATGCAACGCCATCCTGCTGCCCCACGTCGAACGCGCCAACATGAACGCCAAGCTCGAACGCTTTGTCGACATGGCCAAGTTCCTGGGCGAGAATGTTGAAGGCCTGTCCATCCGCGCCGCCGCCGAAAAGGCCCTCGACGCCATCAAGCAGCTGTCCACCGATGTCGGCATTCCTTCCGGCCTGATCGAACTGGGCAAGCGCTATGGCAAGAACGTCAAGAAGGAAGACATCGCCATCATGACCGGCAACGCCCAGAAGGACGCTTGCGGTTTCACCAACCCGCGTTGCCTGAAGGACGCCGACGTGGCCGCCATTTACGAGGCCGCTCTGTAATCAATCAGCGCGCGCCGGTACCTCCGGCGCGCCCGCTCATGCCGGAAAACGGAGGTTCGCATGTGGTTCGACGATGCTTCGCTGCTTTCCCTGGAAGAGGTCGATTGGAAAGTCGGCCTGGAACGGGATGAAGTCGGCGCCACTGTTCGCGACGAGGATTTTCTGGAAACGGTCAGATTCGACGAGACATGGTGCGCGGCCCCGCTGATTTGAGGCGCGGGATGCGTTAACCGGCCGGATCGTCGTGGTCCGGACCCGAAACATGAGACTGCCGTAATTGTAAGATGCCAGTAACTGGGGGCAGGGTTGGGGGTTGGCATTCCTCCCATCCCTGCTCTTTTTTTTGTTTTATGTCTTGGCAGGCACGATCCTCTGCCTGCCGCACACCTTACCTGATTTGCCGACCAAGGAGCATTCATGAAAATTCTACGCATCAATACCAGGACCAAGAGCTTCACCTTCGAAGAGCTCGGCGATCTGGCCGGTCTCGGCGGTCGCGCCCTGACCTCCAGAGTGGTCAACAGGGAAGTCCCGGCCAACTGTCATCCGCTTTCCGCCGAAAACAAGCTCGTTTTTGCCGCCGGCGTGCTGGCTCCGACCAACGCGGCCAACTCCGGACGCATCTCCGTGGGCGCGAAATCACCCCTGACC
>JBFWJY010000011.1:0-107264 GCA_050252955.1 Desulfomicrobium sp. | reverse complement strand
AATCATGGAATATATGGATTGGTACAACAAGGAGCGTCCACATTCGCGGTTAGGCAGAAAAACGCCTGACGAGGCTTATGCCGATCGGATGCCTCAGGTAAAATTGGCGATGTAAGAAAGGCGGAGACTCCACTTAAAAATCAGGCGAATCTGTTCAAACAAACTGAGCCACTTCTACAGTATCCGCCTGACCGTAGCTATCTCCTCAGGATCAATTGGGTTTATTGGGGACCTCATCGTGGAAAAGTTATAGGCCTTCGTGCGCATGGGTTTTGGTTTTTGCGCCTGGTCTGACCCCGTCGGGGGACATTCATCTTTTTTGTGTAAACCTCGCCCACGGTCAGTCCGTCCACGTCGCCCCAGTCCATGTGTGGGAAGTCGGGCGGGAGGTGTCCGTGCTCGGCGGCGGTGTGGGCCACGGTGTAGCCGTCGAAATCCGCCAGATCCCATCTGTTGAAATCAGAGGGGAGGGCACCGTGCATGGCCGCTTCGTGGGCCACGGTCCAGCCGTCCGTGTCGCGGATTTCCCAGCGGGTGAAGCCAGGATGCAGGTGCCCGGTTCTGGCTGCCTCGTGAGCCACGCTCCAGCCGTCAGGGTTTTTCAGTCATTGGTCGAAGTCGTGGGCCAGACGGCCTTCGCGCGCCAGTTCGTGATAATCGATGTCCATGAGGGTCTCCTGTTATCGACGCTTGGGTCTCTTCAAGAACGATTCAAGAATCAAGGCGCCTTTTTTCTGCAAGCCGTTCAGGCCTTGCTCAGTAAAACTTGTGTACCCCCCAAAATGAGTTTACAGGCTTAGCGGCGAAATGAAAGACGCTGAAGGATAATGAATATAACAGCCTAAAATTATTTATGATTGACGCAAAAAAGCCCGCATTTCGCGGGCTTTTTTGTGTGAATGGTGGGCCAACCAGGGGTCGAACCTGGGACCATCCGGTTATGAGCCGGGGGCTCTACCAACTGAGCTATTGGCCCTCTCGTGAGGAGCAACGGTTGTTAAGTCCTAGTTCGCTTCTTTGTCAAGAAGGGCACGACGGCGCTCCTTGACGTGGCTTATGGCCGCGCGTCCGGCCAGGGCGCCTTCGCCCACGGCCACGCTGATCTGCATGAAGCGCCCGACGCAATCGCCGGCCGCTAAAACACCCTGTACGTTGGTGCGTTGTTCGCGGTCTGTCTCGATGAACTGGCCGTTGCGCATGAGACCCAGACTGTAGGCGAAGTCGCTGGACGAGGCCTGGCCCATGGCTATGAAAAGCCCCTGGGCGTCAATGATCTCGCCGGATTCAAATGCGACCTTTTCCAATCCGTTTTCTCCGGCCAGGGTGGTGATTTTTCCGTTCAGGACGCTGATATTGTTTTCTTCCAGACGATAGAGGAATTCTTCGCTGATGGACAGTTCCTTGCCCTGGGAGCAGATTTTCACGTTTGGAGTGTACTGTAGGAGCTCAAGGGCCTGGTTGGCGGCGAAATTTCCTTCACCGACCACCACGACGGGCTTGCCGCGCATGAAGAATCCGTCGCAGCTCACGCAGTAGGACACGCCCTTGCCCTCGTAGTCGCCCAGGTTGGAGATGCCGGGTCTGATGCGCGACACCCCGGTGGCCAGGATGACGGAAGCGGCCTCGATCTCCTTGTCCTCGGTCTTGGCCACGAAGCTGCCCGTTTCGCTTTGGTGGATGGCCAGAACCCTGTCGCAGCGGATGTCCGCTCCGAATTTCGCTGCCTGCGCTTTGCCGCGTTCAATCAAATCCTTGCCGGTTATGGTCTCCGTGAATCCGAAATAATTGTCGATTTCGTAATCGCCGGCCACCTTGGGCGCGCAGCCGAGTATCAGGGTGCGCATGCCCGCCCGCGCCGTGTAGATGGCAGACGAGAGGCCTGCCGGTCCTTGGCCTATGATGAGGATGTCAACGCTTTCCATGATGATTCTCCTTTGCTTGTGGCTGGTCAGATAAGGCCGGATGAAGCATGAGGCAATGCGATTTTCAAATTTTGCAGTGACATCCGGCCAGGCATTGGCGCAAAGCCTGGCCGAGGGACACCATGTCCAGCGGCTTGGGGATGATCCGGCAAACCGTGTGGTGCGAGCAGGCTATGTTCTTCAGGGGCGAGGCCGTGGCCAGCATGACGCGGATGGCCGGATTGACCCGTCGCACCGTCGCGCAGAGTTCGTCGAGACCGCTGGCCGGACCGTCATCGGCCAGGATCAGGTCGAACGAATCCTTCTGCGCCATGTCGCACCCGCGCGCCAGGCTTTCGGCCTGCCGGACCCGGTAGCCAAGTTTGGTGAGGCAGGAGCTGATGGCGGCACGAACATCGGGATGGGATTCGATGACCAGGATGCGTTCGGCCTTGCCGCGAATATCGGGAATGGAGAGGCATTCGTCGCAATTCGGGATTTGGCCTCGGCTGACGGGAAGGCAGACGCGGGCCGTGGTTCCGCCATCGTGGTTGCGCTCGAAGAGCAGCTTGCCGCGCAGCGTCTTGACGATTTTCTGGGTGACGAACAGCCCTAGGCCCGTTCCTTCGTCCCGGGGCTTGGTGGTGAAGAAGGGCTCGCACAATCTGGGGAGATCCTCTTCGGCCACGCCCGGTCCGTTGTCGCTGACGCTTATGACCGCGAGCACGCTTTCGGGGTCGGTGATCATGAGCTCAGGCTGCTGCTCGGAGTAGGCCGTGGCGGTGATCTCGATGCGCGGATCTTCCGTGTCCGTCAGGGCGTGGATGGCGTTGTTGGTCAGATTCATGAGAATCTGCTGCAGATGGACCGGGTCGCCGAAGAGGGTGCCCAGGTCGTGATCCACCCGGGTCGTGATCGCGATGCGCGAAGCGGTGGTGCCCCGGATGATGTCCAGGGTTTCGAGCATGGTGTCGCGCACGGAGAAATGCGTGAATTCCTCGTGCATCTTGCCGGTGAAGTGCAGCACGCTGCGGATGAGCGAGGTGCCGCGCTGGCAGACGCGCAGGATGCGCTCCATGTCTTCCTGGTCGGGGGGCTGGCCGCCTGTGATGGTTCCGCGGATGAGCTCCGTGGAGAATACGATGGAGGAGAGGATGTTGTTGAAGTCGTGGGCCATGCCGCCGGCCAGGGTGCCGATGATGCCAAGCTTCTGCTGCTTGAGGAACTGGTGTTCGAGTTCCCGGTTGGCCTTCTCGAGCTCCAGGGTGCGCTCCCGGACCTGGCGTTCGAGGTTGAGTTTGTAATCCTCGTTCTCGCGGATCAGGGCGGCCCTTTCCAGGGCTTTGTCCACGGCGTGGAGCAGCACCGTGGGCGAAACGATGGGTTTGACCAGATAGTCCCAGGCGCCCAGTCGCAGGGCCTCCACGGCTTCGTCCAGACCGCCTTCGCCGGAGACCACCAGCACGGGGGGGGGCGGCGTGACCCCGGACAGCCGGGACAAAAGCTCCAGTCCGTTCATGACGGGCATTTTCAGGTCGACGATGAGCAGATCGGGATCATGGGCCTGGAACATGTCCAGGCCCTCCTGTCCGTTGCCGGCCTGCAGGATGGTGAACCCCCGGCTGCGCAGGCTCGCGGCGGTGGTGGCGCGGATGAAGGGGTCATCGTCCACCACCAGGATGGTTGCAGGGCGTTTCGGCCGCGAAGCCGTCATGTCAGAACTTGTAACCGATCATGCGCAGGAATTTGGTGCGCTTTTCCTTGTCCGCTTCGGTCTCGACGCCCTTGGACGCGAATCCGTCGACCACCCCAAGAATGCCCCGCCCTTGATCCGTCTGGGCCAAGATGACCTGCACGGGGTTGGCCGTGGCGCAGAAAAGCCGGACCACTTCGGGTACGTTTTGGATGGTGTTGACCACGTTGACCGGGAACATGTCGCGCATGAACAGAATGAAGCTGTGACCGGCGGAAAGGGCCAGGGCATTTTCCTTGGCCAGTTCCACCAGTTCGGGATCCGTTCCCGAGGTGCGGATCAGACAAACGTCCGAGGCTTCGCAGAAGGCCAGTCCGAACTTGGCCCCGGGCACGGTGTTGACCATGGCCTCATGCACGTCCTCCACGGTCTTGATGAAGTGGGACATGCCCAGGATCAGATTGAGAGCGTGTGGGTTTTTGATGGGTACGAGCGAGAGCTCCATCTTCATCTCCTGATATATTGCGGGCAAAAGCTATTTTTGCACTCGTGACGAGCCGTCGTTGGCGCGCAGTACGCGCACTCTCTCTCCGGCATAGAATTCCATGTCTGCTTCCTGAACCACGCTCAGAATTTCGCCCGTGTCCAGTTCCACCGTGATCTCGAGGGCGTTTTTCTTGGTCACGCCTTCCTCAAGCATGGCTCCGGCAGCCGCGCCGCCCAGCGCTCCGACCACCGCGCCAAGCACCTGGCCGCGACCGCCTCCGACCATGCTGCCGAGCACGCCGCCGGTCACGCCGCCGCCCACTGCGCCGACGCCGCTCTGCGTGCCTTCAATCTGCACGGCCCGGACTGATTGCACTGTTCCGTAATTGACCCGCATTTCCTGCATGGCCTGGTCGCGACTGTACACCTGGGCCGACCGGCTGGAAACGCAGGAGGTGAGCAGACCGGCGCTTGCGACAAGAACAAGAAGGATGGTGAGCGTTTTTTTGCTGATGCGCATAGGAGGCTCCTGTGTTGCGATTAAAAAAATGTGAGTCTTTGTTCCATGCGTTAAGAACGAAACGTCATCGAAATATATAGTGGTTTGACGATGAGGGTCAAGGATGCGCCGCGCCGGGCGGGAATCAGCTCATTGAGCGAGGGTTCCCGCCGTCGTGATTTGCGAGGCCCGGTCGTGGGGTCTCAGCGCTTCGAGCAGAATGGCTTCTGGATCGACGATGTTCTTGGCGCGGAGCACTTTGAGGAGTTTTTCGTAGAGCGTGTCCAGATCCACGTATTGGGCCACGGATTTGTACTCGGGCATGGTCAGCACCGACGAGTAGACGGGCAGGTTGTCGGCGTCATGACCATTGAGGATCACCAGGGAGAATTTGCGTCCTTCGATCTCGAAGTCCAGCTTGAATTCCTTGATGTCGGTGTTGGTGATGGTATTCAGGTTGGAGATGGACTTGGCCCGGGCGAAGATTCCGGAGATGATGCGCAGGCTGTCCTTTTTCATTTGGGCCAGGGCTTCTCGTTCGGAAAGCTCGATGAGCAGGATGGACTTGTTGAGCTCGTAGTAGATGTCCTCGAAGATGCCGCTTTTCTTGAGTTCATCATAAAGCGCCTCGAAGTCCGCGTGATTGATTTTGCGGAAATGTGCCATATCCGGCCGTTCGTTTTCCACCGCTTCGAAATCCTCGCATACATAGGGCACGATGGACGTGGTCTCGTACAGGTAGAATTCCAGACCGATGGAGCCTTCCTCTTCCAGGATGGCGGAAACGGACAGATCGGCCAGCAGCGTGCCGCCGTCGATCTCCAGGCCGTATCCGGCGTACGTCTGGCGCAAGCGGGGGTCGGCGGCGTCGAGCACGTAGTTGTAGATGGGGTAGGCCAGACCATCCTGATCGTGGATGGCCAGCTCCCTCCAGGAGGCGAAGCGGGTCGCGACCATGTGCTGGAAAATTTTCTTGATGAATTTCTTCAGACACATGGTGAAGAGTTTCAGCTCCTTGCCACGGGTGGTCGGCTCATCTGCTTCCCTGGCGGCAGGCAGCTCTTCGAAATCGTCTTCATCTCTCTTCATGCGGATCCTCGTTTTTCCTTGCGTTCGCCGTATGCCTTGGCCAATCCCCCATGGGAGGTTTCCCGGTAGAGGCTTGGCAGGTCGTGTCCTGTCTCTTTCATGACTCGCACCACTTCGTCAAAGGGGATGCGGTGGGAGCCGTCGGATAAAAGCGCCATGTGCGCGATGCCGACCGCCTTGGAAGCGGCCATGGCGTTGCGCTCGATGCAGGGTATCTGCACCAGCCCGCCCACGGGATCGCAGGTCAGGCCCAGATGATGTTCAAGCCCCATCTCGGCGGCGTATTCGATCTGGCGAATGGTGCCTCCCATGAGTTGGGCGGCGGCCGCCGCGGCCATGGCGCAGGCCGAGCCGACCTCGCCCTGGCAGCCAACCTCGGCCCCGGAGATGGAGGCGTTGTGTTTGATGATCACGCCGATCAGACCGGCCGTGGCCAGAGCTTGCAGGATGGACCGCGCACGCAGGGTCATGGTTTCCTGCAGGTAGCGCAGCACCGAGGGCAGGACGCCGCTGGCCCCGCAGGTTGGGGCCGTGACCACGGTCCCGCCGGAGGCGTTTTCCTCGGATACGGCCAGGGCGTAGGCGGCCAGCAGGCCGGTGCGGCGCATCTCGGGGCCGCCGAGCAGCGTTTTCTGGTGGTAGGAACTGGCCTTGCGGGCCAGGCCCAGGCCGCCCGGCAACACTCCTTCAGTGTTCAGACCGCGTTCCATGCAATCCTGCATGGCGGTCCAGATTCCTTCCAGAAACAGCCATATGTCCTCGTTTTCATGGCGGGACACGAATTCCCAGTAGGTGATTCCTTCCTCGGCGCAAAGCTCCATGATTTCGGTCAGGCTCTGCAACGGGTAGACGTGGGGCGTGGCGAAGGTTGAGCCTCTGTCGCGCAGGGCGCCTCCGCCAACGCTGAACACGGTCCAGCTGTCGAGTACCTGCCCGTTTTCGTCCAGGGCCGTAAAGTCCATGGCGTTGGGATGTTCGGGCCGTTGCCGGTCCTGGGCCCAGACGATTTCGACGGGGAAGGGAGCCAGGGCTTCCCGGATGGCCTTGTCGGTGAGGTGTCCCTTGCCGGTGGCGGCCAGGCTTTCGTAGAGAACCACCTGGTACGCGACCGCTCCATGGGCGCGGGCGCGGAACCGCTCGGCTGCGAGCTTGGGGCCCATGGTATGGCTGCTGGAGGGACCTGAGCCAATTCGATATATTTCCCGGATGGATTCCATCCGCACCTCGCCATGTGGAAATTTGGTATTGACTGTCCGAAAAAGCCTGGGTCATGAAGTCCGCTACGGACGCTGGTCCTTGGACTAGCCGCCCCGAACGCATCCGTCAACAAGGAGCACCGATGAACAAGCCGGAACTCGAATTTCCCCTGCACTGGGAATACAAAATAATCGCCATGCGGACAGACGAAACCTTCGCGGCCATTTGCCAGGCGATAAACGCCCACGGCTTCGCCGAGACGCCGCAAGCCAGCAACGTTTCCCGCAATGGGTCGTATGTGACCTACACCGTGCGCATGCGCATCGAAAGTCGGGAGCAGCTCGACGGCCTGAGCCGGGCCTTGTCGGGCTGCGAGGGTGTGAAATACCTGCTCTGACGGGCGTGATCGGTTATTGGTGAAGAGTGAATGGCTGGGAATCTTCGGGTGTTGGACTCTTGCGAGTTTTCAATAGTTTTTTATTATAGATAGTTGTGGATATGTACGGGCCTTTTCTTCACCAAACATCATTCATTGATCACCATTTATAAATTTTCCCCTTGACTGCCTGGAGGGAAAACCGTAGAAGCCTCTTCGTTGTCGGCGCGAAACATGTTTTGAAGGCTAATGCCTTGACATGCTTTGCATATTCCGAACAGCACGCATGGGCCAATAGCTCAATTGGTAGAGCATCTGACTCTTAATCAGCAGGTTCAAGGTTCGATTCCTTGTTGGCCCACCAGCGCACCCTTGGGGTTGCGGAAAGTATTTCCGCAACCCCTTTTTTGCGTTTTGGGCTTGTCAGATCGGAAGCTGGAGCGGCTTGCGGCGGAACGGCGTGAAATCACGGGTCGATCCGGTGTCGGATGCAAAGAAAAAGGCATGTGGTGCGCGGCGATTCGCCGCAATCACATGCCTTTGCGTTCATCGTGAACCGGGTCGTCCGGCCCGGCCTCTACGCCTTCGTTTGGCTCAATCTCGGCAACAGCAGCAGCACCAGCGAACTTGTGATCACGCCCACCAGCGCCATGGTCAGGATCTTGTTGTCCCAGGGCAGGGCGATGAACCACATGGCCGTGGCGCCGCCCACGAAATAGGTGAACATGATCAGCGAGGCCGCCGAACCCGCGTCGTTCTTGACCTGTTCGAGCAGGAAATTGCTGCTCGGGGGGCGGGTCAGCCCCAGGCTCATGGTCATGGCAGCCATGGGCAGGGCCATGCCCCAGGGGCCAAGTCCGGAGCACAGGGCCAGGACCGTGGCGAAAACGAGAATCCCGGCATAGCCGATGATGATGATGCGAAAGCCGGGCATGCGTTTGAGCAACCGGCCGCAGATCCAGAACCCGAGCATCAGCGCGGCGGAATTGAAGGCGAAGAAGTAGCTGTACTCCTGTTCGCTCAATCCGAAATAGGTCACGAAGATGAAGGACGACCCGCCGATGAAGCAGAAAAGCGGGGTCATGCCCAGCGCGATGAGCGTGCACAGGGTCATGAAGCGCGGATTGCACATCAGCCTCACATAGCTGCCCATGACCTGGCCGAGGGTGCGCACCGTGGCCGGGGCGGGTTCCTTGAGCCTCCAGACCCCGCAGATGGCCAGGGTGCCAAGGAGCATCTGGGCGTAAAAGATGGCGGACCAGTGGGCGAAGGTGAGCATGAGGCCGCCGAGCACCGGCGCGAGCATGGGAGCCAGGGACACGATGACGGCCATGTGCGCCAGGGCCCGTTCCCGCTCCGCCCCCACGAAATAGTCCTTGGTCATGGCCAGGGACAGCGTCGCGGCAGAGGCCGCTCCCATGCCTTGCAGGACGCGTCCGACAATGAGCGCCACAGGGCTTTCCGCCAGGGCGCAGACCAGACAGGCCAGGATGTAAAGGGAAATGCCGCCCAGGAGAACGGGCTTGCGGCCATATCGGTCCGAAAGCGGCCCGTAGAAGAGCAGGGCCAGGCTGAAGCTGATGAAAAAACCGACCAGAGTCAGGTTGATGACCGCTTCCGTGGTCTGCCAGTTCGCGGTCATGGCGGGCAGAGCGGGCAGGTACATGTCCGTGGACAGGGGCGGAAAGGCCGCGAGCAGTGCCAGAATGAGCAGGGCGCGTATTTTTATGGGGGCTGGTATCGTCATGGTGCTTGGGGGATAAAAGGGTGAGGGGCACGCCTACTCCGGGCTCGGCGGATAGGCAAGAAAAACTCCGTGGATCGTTTTTTGGGAAATTTTGGGATCGCGGCCCGGCTGTCCCTTCGACCGGAACAGTCTCTGCAACATGGATACGCAGCAGGAAGTTTTTTCCCGGAGGTATTCCATGAGCATCGCGCCCCTGGCCGCTCTCGGCATCGCCAAGACGGCATTTTCCATCATCGGTTCCCTGGCCGACGCAATGAAGCGTCCCTCGGCGGAATCCACCGGTTCCGCCATGGTCGCGGCGGCGCCCCAGGAATCCTTGTGGCATCGGATCGGCAAGGAAGTGGATTTGAGTGCCATGACCAAGGATGATCTGGCCAAGGTCTCGTCGATGCTCTACGATAACGGACTCATCAGCCTGCGAGACCACGCCACAATGAGTTTCGATCCAAGCTTCGCGGGTTCCTCGAATCTTTTGACCGCGACGGACGGTTCGGGCCGCGTGGACTGGATGGCGGAGTTTCAAGCCCGTTTGGCCAAACATCAAAAAGAGGGCGATACCCAGTCCGCCGCCCAGGATGGCCGCGTGCTCGACATCCTGTCCCGCCTGCGGGCCGGAGCCAAGGGCGTCACTTCGATCCGGGTCTAACCCGGCAAAGACTGCCGCCCTGGGCATGCAATCGCGAAATTGCGGGGGTGCCGCAAATTCGTTGTCATCCCCTTGAAGAGCGGGATCGAGTTGCCCCACATGAAAATGCTGGGGCTGGATTTCCGTCTACCCATGCTGGGCGCACGTTCGCGGGAATGATTTTGGTACCTCGCGACTGTGTGCGTTGGCATCATGGCTGACTTTTCACTTCACCAAGCTCTCTTCTTCCGAATATTCACTCGTGTCCCGGCTCCAAATCCGGGCCAGGGCGACTCCGGTCAAATTTTGCCACAGGCTGAAAATCGCTCCCGCCAGGGCAGCCGTCGGACCGAAAAATGTTCCGGCCAGGGCCACGGCCAATCCTGAATTCTGCATCCCCACTTCAATGGAAATCGTGCGGGCCGTGACGGTCCCTCCTCCCAGGATGCGTGCTCCCCAGAATCCGCACATGTAGCCCATGGCGTTGTGCAGCATGACCGCGAGCATGATCAGCGCCGGAAATTCCAGAATCGTCTTTTGATTGAGGGCCACCACGCAGGCGATGACGGCGGAGATGGTGACCACCGATATGGACGGGAAGATCCTGATCAGCGGCTTCAGTCGCTCGCGCAGCAGATGGCGCAGAATAAGGCCGTCAAGCAGCGGAAAGACCACGATCCAGAACACGGACCGGACCATGGCCCAGAAATCCACGGCCACCCGTTCCCCGGCCAGCAGTTCCACCAGGGCCGGTGTGGCCAGCGGCGCGATCAAGGTGGAGAGAAGGGTCATGACCACGGACAAGGGTACGTCGGCCCGCGCGAAATAGGCGATGACATTGGAGGCCGTGCCCGACGGGCAGCAGCCGACCAGAATGACGCCCACGGCCGCCTCGGGCGGCAGGCGCAGCGCCAGACAGAGGATCCAGGCGATGAGCGGCATGATCAGATACTGCAAGCCCACGCCGAGTCCCGCCGTCCGCCACTCTCGGCCCACGCGCGCGAAATCTCCGAAGTCCAGGGTCAGCCCCATGCCGAACATGATGATCCCAAGGCCCAAGGCGATGTGCGGCTTGATCCAGGCGAAAAGAGGGGGATGGAAGAGGCCCAGCAGAGAAAATCCCACGGCCAGGGTCAGAAAATTGCGTTCGATCCATTGTGGCAGGGTGCGCAGCATGCAGGGCTCAGAAGTTCGTGTTCGCGATGGGTGGGTGTGGTCCCAAAAAGCGTGGAAAGTCACCGGGAAGCAGGGAAAGCGGAAAACGGCGCGGGCCGGAATGGTCCATCCGTCGAGGGATGCCCGCCGCAAGGAAACGACTGCCCCGGAAACGCCCCGGGGCCGCCGGTCATCTCCAGTCTTTGCGCGGCGCCATGGTCACCAGTTGGACTCCCGCCTGATAAAAGCCCGACCAGCCGTCCGTGTCCTTTTTGCACCAGCGGATGAAGCCCGTCAGGAACGTGCCGCTTTCGTAGTCTATGGTTCCCCTGATCTCGTCGGCGAGGTGGATGTTCACGGGAACTTCGCTGACGGCGATCTCGCAATCCAGCTCCAGCAGAAGTCCGTCCGGGCTCTGGTTGATGATCCTGGCCGGGCAGGAAATGCCCAGGGTCGGGGATACGACGGCGCAACGCTGGAGGCTCGCGGTTCTGGTGTATTTTCTGTTTTCAGGCATCAGACGCTCCGGAGGTGGGGAGTTGGCGATAGTGTTTTCCTGTGTCGCGCCTTGCGACTGCGTCGGTGGCAACTTCTTGAAAGTCTTTGCGATTGTCAAACCTCCATATTCGCTTTTTTCAGATGTGCCAACAGGACGGACATGTCCCGGATTCTGTCGGTCGTCGGCGCATATGGTCTTGCGCGATCCGAAGTTTCCTTCCCGCGAATGCGCTCGCGGACTTTTCGCGCCTTCGATGTTCAAATTTTGCGGCAACTATGGGAGCTGCTGAGAAAGTCAACATCGCAGGTATCATATGTTTTGTTGGCGTCATCTTCGTTTACAATGTCGTCCGCATCGAGTAGGGCCTCTCTGCATCTTTTTTCTGATGAAGTGATGACAGGATTTTGAGTCGCGTTTCTTCACGGTGCGAGACTTCATACTGCGGACTTCAAGCAGGATCATGGGCGCGGCGGCAATGTTTTGGCGGCTTCATTGCGTGGGATTGCTCGAAATATTTTAGATAATATATTATTTTTTACGCAACGTTGATTCTGAAGCGATAAGGAGAATGGGGAAATGGGTTCGGAGCTGAACAAAAGATATGGTCTTTTCACCGCCATCGCCATGGTCGTGGGCATCGTCATCGGCAGCGGCGTTTTCTTCAAGGCGGAAAAAATTCTCACCGCCACCGGCGGCAATCTGCCGCTGGGGATTCTCGCCTGGATCATAGGCGGGTTCATCATGATCTCCTGCGCCTACACTTTTTCGCTCATGGCAACGAAATACGAGCGCGTGAACGGCATCGTCGACTACGCCGAGGCCGCCATGGGCAAGAAATACGGCTATTATGTCGGCTGGTTCATGGCGCTCATCTACTATCCGACCCTGACCTCGGTTCTGGCCTGGGTCTCGGCCCGTTACACGGCAGTGTTGTTCGGATGGGACATCACCGGCGGCGAGTGCATGGTCATCTCCGGCTTCTTCCTGGTGGCGAGCTATGCCTTGAACGCTCTCTCGCCAGTGCTGGCCGGGAAATTCCAGGTCACGACGACCGTGGTCAAACTCATTCCGCTCTTGCTCATGGCGGTGGTCGGCACGGTGTTCGGGTTGAACAACGGCATGATCGTGCAGAACTTCACCACTTCCGTCACTGAAGTAGATCCGCTCATTGCCGTGTTCACCGCCGTGGTGGCCACGTCTTTCGCTTACGAGGGGTGGATCATCGCCACCAGCATCAACGCCGAACTCAAGGACTCCAAGAGAAATCTTCCCTTGGCGCTCATGGCGGGCACCTTCACGGTCATGGTCGTCTATATATTGTATTACGTCGGGCTGGCGGGCGCGGTCACCAATCAGACCCTGATGGAAGGCGGCCAGGAAGGGGCGAAGATGGCTTTCGAGACCGTGTTTTCGAGCCTGGGCGGAACGCTCATCTTCGTTTTTGTCATCATCTCCTGCCTGGGCACGCTTAACGGACTGATGCTCGGATGCACGCGCGGCATCTATTCCATCTCCGCCAGAAACCAGGGACCCAACCCGTTCATGTTCAAACAGATCGACAACGCGACCAACATGCCCACGAACTCCGCCGTTCTGGGCCTCCTGCTGTCCGCGTTCTGGCTGGTGTATTTTTACGGGGCGAATCTGACCAAACCGTGGTTCGGCTTTTTCTGCTTCGATCCTTCAGAGCTGCCCATCGTGACTATTTATGCCCTGTATATCCCGATTTTTGTGGTCTTCATGAAGAAGGAATCCGCCTTTCCGGCTTTCAAGCGCTTCATCATGCCCTCCTTGGCCATATTCGGCAGCCTGTTCATGATGTTCGCAGCCTGCTTTTCGCACGGCATGGCCGTTGTGGCGTATCTGGCCATCTTTGGCGTGGTGATGCTGGGCGGGGTTTTCTTTTCGCGGGAACGCGAGTTTTAGGGTTCTTTTTAGCAGCCTTTTGTTACGCAGATAAAAGAAGCCTGGCGGCTGCATGATTGCAGCCGCCAGGCTTCTTTTTTGGGGGGCAGCTCAGCGCAGCTCCATCGCCCATTTCTCAATCTCGGGCACGGTGGTCACGATCTTTTCCTTCAGCAGAAATTCAGCGAACCGGGTGTAGCGTTTGTTGTCCAGGGCTCCTGGGCGCAGGGCGAAGCGGGGCAGAGTGTCTCTCCAGGCGCGGCGGTTCAGTTCGTCGTCGAGGCTGGCGCGGTCACCGGAAATGAAGAGCTTCCAGCTCTCGTCAGGATGGTTGATCAGGTACTGCACACCTTCCTCAAGCGCATCGACAAAGGCGCGCAGTTTCGGGTCGGTAAGCGCGTTGGAGGCTGCCACCAGGATCAGTTCGTCGTAGGCGGGCACGCCGTATTCCTCCACGAAAAAGGCCCGGCCGGGACGACCCTCGATGTCCATCTGGTTCAGCTCGAAGTTGCGGAACGCGCCGATGACCGCGTCGGTCTGGCCCGTGAACAGGGAAGGCGAGAGGGAGAAGTTGACGTTGACCAGTTTTACGTCATCCAGGGTCAAGCCTTCTTTTTCAAGCATCACTTTAAGAAGCGCGGTCTCGAAACCGCCCACGGAATAGCCTACGGTTTTGCCCTTCAGGTCCGCCATGGATTTGATCGGGCCGTCTTTGAGCACGACCAGAGAATTGAGCGGCGTGGCCACGAGGGTGGCGATGCGGGTCAGGGGCAAGCCCTCGCTGACCTGCATCTGATGCTGATGCTGGTAGGACACGGCGATGTCGGCCTTGCCCGCGGCGACAAGCTTGGGCGGATCGTTGGGATTGGAAGGGGCGATGAGCTCCACGTCCAGGCCGTGCGCTTTGAAGAAGCCTTTTTCCAGGGCCACGAAGAGGGGGGCATGGTCGGGATTGACGAACCAGTCCAGGAGCACGGTCAGCTTTTGGGGCTGGGCTTGGGCCGAGTTGGCAAAGAGCAGGAGGGTTGCCAGGATGAGGGCGAATTTTTTCATTGGAGTATCCTTGGGTTGGGCGCGGTGCGCCGTGGTTTGAAGAATGGGAAATGGTTTGTGGCAGTGCGGCCGCGATCCGGTTCGATCCGGGCCGGGGCCGTCAAAACTCCTTCGCGGGCCTCGTACTGTTTTCCCGTCGCTGCTGCCGAACAACAAGGAGCGCTTCGGGCGGGAGGCGACGGGAAAACAAACGATGCCTGGCTCAGTCAGACAGTTGCCGCCCCCGGCCCGGGTCGAACCGGAACGCTGGGGCGGCGATTCGAGAGGGGCATCGCGAAGCATTTGCCTGTCTGTTCCTTGTGCAACATTTTCAATTCATCTCGTTGTCATTCCCGCGAAGGCGGGAATCCAGAGTTTTTTATCCCTGTAGGTCGCATCGGGAAATGGTTTGCGCAGTGCGGCCGCGATCCGGTTCGATCCGGGCCGGGGCCGCCAAAACTCCTTCGCGGGCCTCGTACTGTTTTCCCGTTGCTGCTGCCGAACAACAAGGAGCGCTTCGGGCGGGAGGCGACGGGAAAACAAACGATGCCTGGCTCAGTCAGACAGTTGCCGCCCCCGGCCCGGATCGAACCGGATCGCTGGGACCGGGGAGCTGAACATGCTGAAGAAAATCGGACAGACCGAAGATCGTGCGGCAAGGCAATGTCATTGTATACCCTGCCTCGGCTGCCAGTAAACCAGCCTGTCCAGCAGGCGGTCGATCAGGAAATAGAGGGTAAGCGACGTGACCGCCAGGACGGTCAGGGCCGCGAACATCACGTCGATCTGCATGCGGGCGTTGGCGTGCAGCATGTAGAAGCCAAGCCCCGCGCTCGACCCGACCCATTCCCCGACCACCGCCCCGATGGGCGCCACGGCCGTGGCCACGCGCAGGCCCGAGGCGAAGGCGGGCAGGGCCGAGGGGATGATGATGGTCCGCAGCACGGCCAGGGGCCCGGCACCCATGATGCGGGCCAGTTCCAGCAGATCGGGTTCGGTGCGTTGCATGCCCGAATAGAAGGACGACGCCACCGGAAAAAAGATGATCAGCACCGCCATGCCCACCTTGGACGCCATGCCGTAGCCCAGCCACAGGACCAGGATCGGGGCCAGGGCGAAGACCGGGATGGCCTGGCTGACCACCAGAATGGGCAGCATCCAGCGTTTGAGTAGGGGCGAGAGGATCATGGCCAGGGCCGCGCTTGTGCCGAGGATCGTGCCCAGGGCCAGGCCCAGCAGGATTTCCGTGAGAGTCGTGCCCAGATGGGACAGGAGCAGCGGAAACTTGTCGATCAGTGCGTGGCCGACGGGAAGCGGACCGGGCAGGATGTAGGGCGGGGCTCCGGTCAGGGTGACCAAAAGCTGCCACAGGACGAGGAAGCCTGCCGTCAGGATCAGGGGGCGCAGGATGTTCATGCGGCTTCTCCGTTCATGAGCCGTTTGAGCAATCCCGCATACAGGGCGGTCACTTCCGGGTCGCCTGCTTCGCGCGGAGGCGGGCCGGCGGGTTCGATGGTTTCGAGCACCCGCACGGGGGAGCCGCCGAGCACGACGATGCTGTGCCCAAGGCGCAGCGCCTCCATGGGGTCATGGGTGACCAGCACCACGGTCGCGCCCACGGTCAGGCGGGCGGACAGGTTCTGCAGGCGCACGCGGGTCAGGGCGTCGAGGGCGGAGAAGGGCTCGTCCATGAGGATGACGGGCCTCTCCTCCATGAGCGTGCGCAAAAGGGCCCCGCGCTGGCGCATGCCCCCGGACAGTGCCGTGGGCAGTTTGTCCTCGTAGCCGGACAGGCCCGCCTCCCGGATCAGGGTCAGGGCCTTGGCCTGTTTTTCGTGCGAAAGCTCTCCCCGCAGCCGCGCTCCGAGCAGGACATTGTCGAGCAGCGTGAGCCAGGGCAGGAGCAGGTCGTTCTGACTCATCCAGGCCACATGGGCGGCGCTATTTGTTGAGGGCTCGAAACGAATCCGTCCCGTGAAATCAAGGTTCGGCGATCCGGACATGAGCTTGAGCAGGGTCGATTTGCCGCATCCGCTCGGACCCAGGACGCAGGTGGTTTGTCCGCCCTTCAGGGTCAGGGACAAGTCCTCGAACAGTGGTTGGCCGGCGAAATCCAGGCACAGCGCCTCAAGGACGATGTCCGGAGAGGCCTGTATGTTCTTGGACGCGCGCACGGCTACTCGAAGAACCGATAGAAGTGATGCACCGGTCCATGGCCCTGGCCGATGTCGTAAGTGGCTCCGGCGCGGATGGCCCCGCTTATGTACTCCTTGGCGTGGCGTACTGCCGTCTCCACATCCTCGCCCCTGGCCAGGTTCGAGGCGATGGCCGAGGACAGGGTGCAGCCCGTGCCGTGGTTGTTGCGGGTCTGGATGCGCACGCCAGGCAGGGTCACGACGCGGCCTTCGGGGCCGAGGTAGAGGGTGTCGTCGCTGTCGCCCGATTCCAGATGGCCGCCCTTGACCAGCACATTTGCGCAGCCCATGGCCGCAAGCTCCGTCAGCGCCTTTAGGGCCGCCTCCTGGGTGGCGATCTCCCGGTTGAGCAGCACCGAAGCTTCGGGCAGGTTGGGCGTGATGAGCGTGGCCAGGGGGATGAGCTCGCTTTTCAGCGCGTCGATGGCCTCGTCCTGCAAAAGCTTGTCTCCGCTCTGGGCGACCATGACCGGGTCGAGGACAACGGTCTCGACCCCGTGCCGGATCAGGCCCTGCGCCACGGTGCGGATCAGCTCCGGGGAAAAGAGCATGCCGATCTTGACCGCGTCGGCCCCGATGTCGCCCAGCACCGCATCCATCTGCGCGGCCACGAAATCCACGGGCACGGCGTGGATGCCCGTCACGCCTAAGGTGTTCTGGGCGGTCAGGGCGGTGATGACGCTCGCCCCGTAGCAGCCGTGGGCCGCGATGGTCTTGAGGTCGGCCTGGATGCCGGCCCCGCCGCCGGAGTCGGACCCGGCAATGGTCAGTACCCGGTGATATGTGCGCTGGTTCATGGCTGCTCCTTGGCTTGGCGAATGATGGCTTTGAGTTCTGCGGCTGCTTGCCGAGGGTCCGGGGCCGAGACGATGGCCGAGACCACGGCGATTCCGTCGCAACCGGAGCGGAGGATCTCGGCCGCGTTTTCGGGCTTGACGCCGCCTATGCCGACGAGCGGCAGGGAGACTGCCGCGCGGATGGCCGCGACGCCGTCCAGGCCCAAGGCCGGGGCCGTGTCGGTCTTGGTCGGGGTGGAAAAGACGGGACTGATTCCGACATAGTCGGCCCCTTCGGCCTCGGCGCGTACGGCGTCTTGCACGCACTCGGCGGAGATGCCGATGAACATGGAGCTTCCGACGACACGGCGGGCGTCGGCGATGCGCATGTCGGTCTGGCCCAGGTGCACGCCGTCCGCACCCACGGCCAGGGCCACGTCGATGCGGTCGTTGATGATGAGCGGGATGCCGGTCCCGGCCAGCACTTCCCGCACGGCCCGCGCCTCGGCCACGAACTGGCGCGTCGGGCATTCTTTTTCCCGCAGCTGCACGCAGGTCACGCCTCCGGCCACGGCGGCGCGAACGATGTCCACGGTGGATCGGCCCAGGGACAGGCCCCGGTCAGTGACAAGGTACAGGGACAGATCAGGCATGATGTTCCTCGCGGATGCGGCAGCCTTGGGCCAGTTCTTCGGGGGAGAGATTGTAGAGGGCGTCCAGGAGATGAATCTGGAAGGTGCCGGGACCGTCGGCTTTGGCTCCGGCGCGTTCTCCGGCCAGTCCAAAGAAGGCCAGGGCCGTGGCCGCGGCTGAGACGGGATCGGGATCCACGGCGTGGAAGGCCCCGACCAGGGCCGTGGCCGAGCAGCCCGTGCCCGTGACGTAGGGCATGAGCCTGTGCCCGCCTTCGATGACCAGGGTGCGCCGCCCGTCGGTGACCAGATCCGTGGGGCCGGTGATGGCCAGGGTCGTGCGCAGTTCGCGGGCCAGGACTCCGGCCGTTTTGGCCGCGTCCTCGATGGAGTCGGTGGCGTCCACGCCCTTGGTCGCGGAGCCCTGCCCGGCCAGGGACAGGATTTCCGAGGCGTTGCCGCGCACCACGCTGACCTTTGTCCAGGCCAGGATGGATTTGGCGGTTTCGGTGCGCAGTCCCGTCGCTCCGGAGCCTACAGGGTCGAGGATGATGGGTTTGCCCAGCGCCGAGGCCCTGCGTCCGGCCTTGAGCATGGCCGCGACCCAGGCGTCGGTCAGGGTGCCGATGTTGAGCACCAGCGATCCTGCGTAGGCGACCATTTCTTCGACTTCGTTCTCGGCGTGGGCCATGACCGGGGACGCGCCGCAGGCCAGGAGCGCGTTGGCGGTGTAGTTCATGACCACGAAATTGGTGATGTTGTGGATCAGGGGTTTGGAAAGTCTGACGGCACGCAGATTTTCGGCTGCCTTTTGGGACAGATCGGACATGGGGCACCTCGCACGAAGAATTGTGGAGGCAGCGGAGGCGAGGAAGTTTGCCGGCGATTGCGGCCAGTCTTGCAATTCCCTTCGCTGGCATGATCCAGATCAGGTTCAACGGGTATCATCTCAGGCTCCTCGCCACCCCTGCAAAAACTCATCAAGGGCTAGGGCAAGCGGGGTGAGGTGTCAAGACGGGGCGTGGAAGTCGTGAATCACATGCCGACAGCGCAATCGCGTCCCGCGGCCTTGGCCTTGTAGAGCGCCTCGTCAGCGCGCAGCAGCGTCGCGTCAATGCTTTCGCCGGGGCGGTGCAGGGTGTAGCCGATGCTGATCGTCGGCGTTACGACACCGCCATCGGTTTGGGCGGCGCTCACGTTTTGGCGCAGTCGTTTGGCCACGACCGGAGCGCTGGTTTCGTCGCAGGACGGATAGAGAAACAAAAATTCCTCGCCGCCCCAGCGCGCGCAGAGGTCGTATTCTCGCAGGGAAAGTTCCAGGGCGCGGGCGACGGACTGGAGCAGGCCATCGCCCGCGGCGTGTCCGAAGGTGTCGTTGACGGCTTTGAAATGATCGATGTCCGCGATCATGACGACGAATTTGCTGGCGGGGTCCCGGATGGCCTGGGAAGCCGCTTCCTCCAGGCGCGCGGTCATGTGGCGCCTGTTGGGCAGGCCGGTCAGGGAGTCGTAGTCGGAGGCGTGCTTCAGGCGTTCTTTGAGCTGATGCAGCATGGTCTGGTACTGGTCGCTGATGCGCACGATCTTTTCCAGCTGTCGCATTTTCCGTTCGTAGCGGCTCAGGTAGGATTGGCTGCGTTCACGCTCGGCGGCCTGAAAGCGGTCGGCGATGTGTGTCAGCCGGTCCAGAAGGCGCTGCTGATCCGCGTAGCGCTGAAAAAGCTCGCGTAGCGCCTCTTTCCATCCATCGGGAGGCGTTTCCTGGGAGAGAATGGCCTTGATCCGCTCTTCGAGGCGATCCTCGGACATCGGTTGCTGCATGGTCATGCCTTTGGGGCGATGGTGAAGGGAAAAGTGCAGTCTTCTTTGAACTCCTCGGCCAATTCGCCGACGCGTTCGTTTTCAGGATCGTAGCTCCAATGGACGCTGACTGGCCGCCCGGCCTGGTGGGATTCCTCCAGGCGGTCGAAGATGTCCATCATGGCCCTGATGCTGCTCGTGTTCAAGTATACCAGTTCCAGATCGAAATTCAAAGGTCTGTCGTCCTTGTCAAGGAACGTGTCGATCCAGTCGATGATGGGTTGGAAGAATTCGAAGGGGTTCTCCGGATAGGAGTCTCCTGCCATGAAAACACGCCCTTGCCCGCTGTCGGCGCGGACTTCCGGAGTGCTGGGAGTCTGGGTGATTTCAAGAATGTTCATATGTGTCCCGTACGGTATTTTGAACTTTTATAACACGACGCGCAGGCTCAGGAAACTTCTTTCGGCGTCGATTTCACGCACTGCGGCGCTCACGGGGCGAGTTGCCTTCCGGGCCATGTCGATGAGTCCCAGACCCGCGCTGCCGTTCAGATCCTCGCGGGGCTGGCGCAACTGGGCTTTGAAGAGCGCCTTGAGCGCAGGGCGATCCAGGTCCGCCAGCGCGTCCACGCGTTCCTTTAGCGTGATGCCATCGATATGGGAGACGACATTGCCCGCGCTGATCACGTAGTGTTCATCCTCACGGGACACCACGATGGCCGCGCTGGCTGCGCCCGGCAGTTCGGGGTGCAGGTCCGCGTAGCGGCGGATGTTCTGGGTCATTTCGATATAGACGGAAAAAATGTCGGCGACTGCGCTGGGCGCTTCCTGCTGGTGATTCAGATAGTCGCGCAGGGCACGGCCGATTTCCTCGATCAGGGCGGCGTTGATGGGCCCATTGAAACAGACCATGATTTTCTGGCGGTCGAAGATTTCCCGCAGGTCGTAAAGGTCGGGGGTGCTCATGAAGCAATCTCCTCAAAGGGCGGCAGGTGGAAGGGAGTCGAAACGAAAAGCGAGTATGGTGATGTCGTCGCGTTGCGCATAGGAGCCCCTGTAGCCTTCCAGGGCGACGGCCAGGGATTTTTCCTGCGTTTCAAGGGCAAGCCCGGAATGGGTCCGCAGCCACTTCTCGAATCCGGTGCGTCCGAAAGGCAGGCCTCGCTCGCCGCCGGATTGATCCAAAATTCCGTCGGTGACAAGATAAAAAACCGTTCCCGGCTCGAGGTCCAGGGTCCGGCAGGTGAAGTTGCGCGATTTGCGGTCGTTGACTCCGCCCCGGTCTCCCTTGAGGTGCCGCACTTCACCATTGCGGGCCGTGAAGAGATCGATATGTGCTCCCGCGAAATGGACCTTGCGAGTTTCCCTTTCGACATAGCACAGCCCGATGTCCATGGACGTGGCCAGTCGCTCCAATCGCTTCGTGTCCGGCATCATGGCGCGCACGGCCTTGTCCGCGCTTTCCAGCAGCGCGGCCGGATTACGCCAGTCCTGCTCCAGGGTGGCGCGTTCCAGGGCCGCGTGGGCGATCATGGTCATGAATGCCCCCGGGACCCCATGACCGGCGCAGTCGATGACGCCGAACAGGCAGCCCTCGGGGCGTTCCCGATACAGGTAGAAGTCGCCGCCGACCACGTCGCGTGGATGCCAGACCACGAAATACTGCCCGCGCAGCCGTTCGCTGAGCTGTCGGTCCGGGAGGATGACCCGCTGGATGAGACTCGCGTAGCGGATGCTCTCGGTTAGTTGCCGGTGCGTCTCGGTCAGCTGCGCATGAGTCGCCTGCAACTGGGCGGTGCGTTCGGTCACGCGCTGTTCCAGTTCCCTGGTGTGGGCCTGGACCTGGGAGGCCATGGAGTCGAAGGCCCGGGACAGGGCTCCGATCTCGTCATCGCGGTTTGATTGCAGGCGGGTCTCGTATTGGCCTTTGGCGATTCTGCGCGCCGAGTCGGTCAGAACCATCAACGGATGCAGGACGAGCCGGTCGAATCCCAAGGTCAGGGCCAGGATGACCAGGAACAGGATGACCGCGCCGCCGGCAAGAGCCAGATGGACGATGTTCGAGGACAAGATGCCCTCGGCGCCCGGATTGACGCTGCTGACCACGGTCCAGCCCAGTTCCGGGAGATGCGCCAGGGCCATCATGCGCGGACCCTGCTCCGTATCGACCAGCAATGGAAGCACTTCCGATCCTCTGCGCTGGGCTTGGCTCAGGCTGCGGGCAAGAGTCTCGCGGTCGTTGACCAATTCTGCAAACACGGTGCGGGAAGTGGCCTGTTTGCCCATGGCCCCGTACTCGATCTTGCTCGGGTCGGGATGGGCGACGATTCGTCCCTGGGCGTCGACGATCAGGCTCATGGCCCCTTCGGAGCGACGCGCGAGCATGGTTTTCAAAAACCTGTCCAACTGCATGCCTGTTCCGACCAGGCCCAGGGGCATGCCCGCCGCGTTGCGGATCTGCACGTTGATCCACAGGTTGGTCACTTTCAGGGTGGCGTCGGGGTTGACGTTGAGGGTATAGGGAACCGGCGCGTCCATGGTCGAAAAATACCATCTGTCGTCCGGAGTGGTCGGGCCCAATGAATACCGGTACCTGGCGCTGGGACTTTTGGGGTCAGCGTAATAATAGGCCAAGGTTCGGTGGTGGATGACAAAGTAGGACTGGTCGGCGAAGGCTTGGCGGAAGCCTGCCGCCTCGGCCAGAAAGCGCGTCCTCGCCGCAGGCTTCTGTTCGTCCAGGAGCCAGTCGGTCAGGGCGCTGAGACCGGCGAAACGCTGGGCGATGGCCAGTTCGCGGCCGACCAGGGCCTGGATTTTCTCACGGGTCAGCTGCGCTTCGGCCACGGCCAATCTGCGGCTCAAGTCCGTGGTCAGGTCGTGCATGATGCGCTGTCCGATCGCAAGAGAAAGCAGCAGCACCGCCGTGGATATGGCCAGGAGCAGAAGGGCGACCTTGTGGCGCAAACCTCTGGACTGCTGGCCGGGTGAAAGAGGGGCGGGCTGGTTCATCATGTTTGCCTGAGCGTTTGGCGCGTTTTGCCGGGTGAAAGGGAATTGGGTCCAATTACCAAATAATTGCAACGCTTGCCTCGCGCTGTCAACGGGAAGCGGCAAACGGCGTTCCCGGATGCGCCATGGGCCGGGTATTGTGCTTTACTTTGAACTTACAGTACTGCCTCGTACAACAGACTGGCATCCTTTCCTCGTTTTCGGAAAGAAAGCCCGTCGAGGGTGGTTTCTAACAGCGGGAGGATGACCATGGTGACCTTTCTGTCGGCATCTCGCTTCTTCATGCGCGGATGCGCCCTCTCGTGGCGCTGCGCCGCAGCCGTCGTGGCGCTGTTGGCGTGGCTGGCCGCAGCCTGCCCTGCGCAGGCCGTGGAGCCGATCCGCATCGCCAGCGTTTTCGCCAAGACCGGGCCCGGAGCCGAGGAAAATTCCCCCAATTACCGCGTGGTCGCCCTCGCGGCCAAAGCGGTCAATGCCCGGGGCGGGGTTATCGGGCGGCCACTGGAAGTGGTGGAGTTCGACACTGGCAGCACGGTTCTGGGGGCGCGGCAGGCCGCCCTGGACGCGGTCAGGGCCGGGGTCGCGGCAGTTGTCGGCCCGTCCTGGAGTTCCCAGGCCATGGCCATGGGACCGGTGCTGCAGCAGGCGGGGATTCCCATGATCGGGCCGACCACCACTGCGGCGGAGGTCACCGGCATCGGCGACTACATTTTTCGGGCCTGCTATACCGATGCGTCGCAGGCAAGGGCTCTGGCCCGGTTCGCTTATGAGGACCTGCGGGCCAGGCGGGCCGTGGTGGTGACAATTGCCGGGGATGTGTACAGCGAGGGCCTGAGCGACGCTTTCAGCCAGGGCTTTGCCGCGCTGGGCGGAAGCGTGGCGGCGCGGACGCGCTATCTGCAAAACGCCATGAATTTCGAGGAGCAGGTGCGAGTCATCGCCGAAGCGTCCCCTGATCTGGTTTTTGTGGCCGGATATACCCGCGATTCCGGCCTGTTGCTCAAGCAGACGCGCGGCGCCGGGCTGAGGATGCCCTTTCTCGGCGGGGACGGATGGACCGCCTTGGAACACTACCCATACCTCGATCCCGCCAAGGGCGAAAACTACTATGTCTCCCATTGGCATCACGAGTTCGACTCCGAAGCCAGCCGCAAGTTCGTCAAGCTTCTTTTCGATGAATTCGGCCCCCGCGCGCTGACCATGATCGATGCCGGAAACGCCAATGCCTACGACGCCCTGGGGCTGATCGCCGACGCCATCCGACGGGCGGACAGCGCCGATCCTGCCGCCATTCGCGACGCCTTGGCCGCCACCGTGAAGTATCCGGGGGCGACAGGCTTCATTTCTTTCGAGAATTCCCGCGACCCGAGCAAGGCCCTGGTCGTCCTGCGCATCACCCCAGACAAGATCGAATTTGTGAAAATGGTGGACCCCGGTTTATGAACAAGAGCATTTCCCAGCGCATGAACCGGGACGTCCTGGTCACCTTCGCGGTGATAGGCGTTTTGTTCCTGACGATCGGCGGCTTCATGCAGGTGCGCTGGAAGGACGACAATATCCGGATCGTGTGCCGCATTCTCGACACGCTGGTCTCCAGGGAGCATGACAGCCTGGCCAACGAGCTTTTCGAACGGCGCATCGTGGCCCTGGACATGCGTCTGGCCGAGATCAGCATGGTGGCCGATGTCCTGCGCGTCGAGCTGTATCATGCCAAGGGGCTGCCTCTGGCGGCGGCGGCGAACGGCGCGGAGGCGGAAACGCTGAACGCCCTCGAAGTCGGACGTTTGGACCTCGATTCAGGCTACGCCTTCGAGCACAACTTTTCCGTTTTGCGTTTCAGCCGTCCGATCATCGCGGCAGGGGATACCATCGGGTGGATTCGCATCAGCTACGACCTGTCCCTGCTGCGCAAGCAGGCGCTCAGTTTTTTCGCCTTCATGATCGCCAATCTCATCCTGGCCCTGCTTTGCACGCAGGTTCTTTTGCGCCGGCGTCTGCGCAAGTCCGTGGTCAACCCTTTGCGTGAACTGGGCGAATCCATGCGCACCATGGACACGACCACCCTGGCCTTCAATCCCGCCACGGCCAAGGCGGACCACGAAATCGACGCCCTGAGCCAGGCTTTTCAGGAGTTGCTCTCCCGCCTGGACCGTTCATACCGCGACCTCGATGAGGCGCATCAAGCCCTGGCCAGGAGCGAAAGCCGGCTTTCCCGAGCCATCGCGGCCAGTTCCGATGGGATTTGGGAATGGTCGTTTCAAACGGAACAGGCCTACTTCAGTCCGCGCTGGTATGAAATGCTCGGCTACAAGGATCAGGAGATGCCCATGGCCTTCCAGACGTGGAAGGACCTCTGTCATCCCGATGATTTTTCCGAAACCTACCAATGCGTGCAGGATGTCGTGCGCTCCAACGGGTCAAAAACCTATCAAAAGGAATTCCGCATGCGCGCCCGGAGCGGTGAATGGAAATGGATCTTGGGACGCGGAGACGTCATCGAGCGCGATGCCGAAGGCAACCCGCTTTTGATGAGTGGAACGCATACCGACATTACCCAGCGGCGTCTGGCCGAGGAGCGGCTTCGCCAGTCGGAAGAGAAGTTTTTCCAGCTTTTCCGGCTCTCGCCCGATGCCATCGTGCTGCTCAATGTGGACAGCGGGAGGCTGGTGGACGTCAACGATTCCTTTGTGACGATTTCCGGCCACGGTCGGGATGAAGTCTTGGGCAGGAAGCTGACCGAACTTGGGATCTACCGTAATCCTGCCGAGCGCGAGGAAATATACGGCCGTTTGAACCGCGACGGGGGCCTACGCGATTTCGAATTCGAGGCGTTGCGCAAGGACGGGTCCGTGGCCGTTTGCAGCATGACGTGTCAGCCTCTGGAGATCGACGGCGCGGCGCACCTGCTGGCCGTGCTGCGCGACATCACGCAGATGAAGAAGTTGCAGGATGTCATGATCCAGAGCGAAAAGATGCGTTCGGTGGGCGGCATGGCCGCCGGAATCGCCCATGAGATCAACAACCCCCTGGGCATCATCTTGCAGGCTTCCCACAATCTTTTGCAGCGTTCGCGTGCGGACTTCGCCAGAAACATCGACGCGGCCCGGGACATCGGCCTGGATATGGAACTCATGGCCAGGTACATGCGCGTGCGCAAGCTCGACGTATTCATTGCCGACATTCAGGAGGCGGCCACCAGGGCGGCGGGTATCATCCGGCGCATGCTGGATTTCAGCCGCTTGGCGGAGTCCGGGCGCTCGCAATGCGATCTGCGGACCCTTGTCGATCATGCCCTGGCCTTGGCCCGCAATGACTACGATCTTAAAAAATTTTATGATTTCAAGCGGATAGAGATGAGTGTCGAAATCGAAGATGGTTTGCCCAAGCTCGCCTGCACGGAGACGGAGATCGAGCAGGTCTTTCTGAACATTCTCCGCAACGCTGCTCAGGCCATGGCCGAGGCCACGCCGCCGGTCGAGAACCCGCGCATAGCCGTGAGGGCGCGGCGGGCCGGGGACATGGCCAGGATCGAGATCCAGGACAACGGACCCGGCATGGAGCCGGAAATCAGCCGCCGCATCTTCGAGCCTTTCTTCACCACCAAACCTCCGGGGCAGGGCACGGGGCTGGGGCTCTCGGTGTCCTATTTCATCGTCACCAAGAGTCATGGCGGCAGCATGGATGTGGAATCCGCTCCGGGGAGGGGTACGCGTTTTCGCATCGACCTTCCCTTCAGACACGCGGAGCAGAAGTAATGCCGATTTCTTCACGCAAATTCAGCCGGCGTCGGAGTTGAGACATGATCCTTTCTGAGAAAATCATTCTGGCCAGGACGCGGATGGTCGAGGTGCTGAAGCGTTTTGGCCCCGGCGCGGCCGTGGGCTGGACCGGCGGCAAGGACTCCACGGTGGTGCTGTCCCTGTGGCGGGAACTGCTTGCGGCCAGGAGGATTGCCGCTCCCGTGCGGGCCCTGAATCTGGACACGGGCTGCAAGTTTCCCGAGGTGCTCGCCTTTCGTGACCGGGTGGCCCGCGAGTGGGATCTGGAACTGCACATTGTCCGGCCAGGCGTCGATCTGTCCCGCTACCCTCTGGCTGTTGATCCGGTGACCTGCTGCGGCGATTTGAAGATCCGGCCTCTGAATGAGGCCATTGCCCGCCTGTCCATTCCGGCCCTCTTGACCGGCGTGCGCGCCGACGAGAATCCGGACCGGGCGGATCGCCCCTGGCTGGAGGATCACGGCGACCACGTCCGGGCACTGCCCATTCTGGAGTGGACGGAACTCGATATCTGGACCTTCATGGTGCGCGAGTCCATCCCCTGGTGCGCGCTTTACGACCAGGGTTATCGGTCGCTTGGCTGCATGCCCTGCACCGCCCGTTCGGGCCATGGCGAGCGGTCGGGCCGGGACGCGGCCAAGGAGGAGTGCATGGGACAGCTCAGGAGCCTGGGATATTTTTAGGTCCGCCCATTGAGGCGAGCAGACGGGCGCAGGCGTCATCGACAAGGTGGCCGTCGGCCAGATCCAGGACGCTGGCCAGGGCCAGTTGCCGTTCGACCAGGCTCGGCAGGATCGGCAGGTGCACTACGCTTTCCGGCAGCCCAGTCATTTCCGGAAGTTCGGGTTCGCCCATGCCGCGATTGACCGCCAGAACCTGCCGCGTCAGTCCCAACTCCCCGGCCAGCGTGCCCACCCTGGCCGCTGTCTCAAGCGACCGGCGGCTCGGTTCGCTGACCACCACCAACGCGTCCACCCCGGCCACGGTGCCGCGTCCCAGATGTTCCACTCCGGCCTCCAGATCCACCAGCACGTAGTTTTCCTCCCGCAACACCAGATGGGCCAGCACGGATTTGAGCAGGGCGTTGGCCGCGCAGGCGCAGCCGTCTCCGGCCCCGGTGATGGAGCCCATGGTCAAAAGCCGCTTGCGGCCCGGGCGGATGCTCCCGGCGGCGGTGACGGGCAGGTCCACGCTGAGTTCGCCCGGCAGGTCGGACACGTCGGGGTTGAGGCGCAGGTAACCGCTGCCGATGCGCTCCCGGACCAGATCCTCGCGTGCGCTCAAGGGCACGGGCAGATCCTCGGGTTCAAGCCCGCAGGCCTGGCCGAGGCTGAGCGCCGTGTCCGCGTCCACCAGCAGCACGTCGTGCCCCCGCCTGGCCAGATAGTCCCCCAGCCAGGCGCATAAGGTGGTCTTGCCCACCCCGCCCTTGCCCGCGAATGCGATCTTCATGCGATTCTCCTTGCAAAGGGGGGAAACTCCCCCCTGTTTCGTTCATTCCGATTCGCGGACTACGCAGGCCAGCCCAGGGCCGCTCGTTTGGCCGTGATGCGGGTGTCGATCAGTTCCGCCGCCTGCAATGGGCCGGGTTCCACCGCAAAGCATGCCCCGAAGACGTCATCGAGACCTTTCAGCGCCAGGGTCGTGATCATGGAACTGCCCAGGATGTGCGGCGGGAGCCCCAGGTGGGTGTAGACCCCGCTGGCCACGGCGTAGAGGCCGATGGCCGCCGCCTTTTCGGAGTACCATTCGGGCGCGCTGGCCGCCACGGGCAGGTCGCTGATATCGAGGCCCGCATGGTTGGCCAGCACGGCGCAGATGTGCAGGATGCGTGAGTTGTCCACGCAGCTGCCCACATGCAGCACCGGCGGGATGCCCAGAGCCTGGCAGATTTCAGCCAGACCGGACCCTGCCCGCGAGGCCGCGTCGGCCTCCAAGAGTCCGGCCTTGCCCATGGCCACGGTGGCGCAACCCGTGGCCAGCACCAGGATGTCTCGTTTTATGAGTTCCTGGGCCAGGTTCACATGCACATGGTCGTGCTTGAGCTTGGGGTTGTTGCAGCCCACGATGCCGACCACGCCGCGCACCTTTCCGGCCTGCAGGGCCTGGATCAAGGGGGCGGGGGTTCCGCCCAGGGCGCCGAGGATGGCCTCGTTGGAGAAGCCCGAGGTGATGGACATGGATTTGGACGGGATCTCGACCTTGTCCGGGTCGCGGCGGGAGTAGGCTTCGATGGCCATGAGCACGGCTTCGCGGGCCTTTTCGCGGGCGTTTTTGTAGTTGAATTCCATGTGGATGCCGCCGGGGAACTTGGCCTTGTCCGAGGTGGAGACGAACCTGGTGTGGTAGCATCCGGCCACGCTCACGAGGCTCGGCATGATGCATTGGTAATCCACGATGACCATCTCCACCGCGCCGGTGACGATGGCCAGCTCGGTCATGAGGTGGTTGCCGGCCATGGGCACGCCCTGGCGCATGAGCAGCTCGTTGCCCGTGCAGCACAGGCCCGCGATGTTGATGCCCATGGCCCCGGCCTCCTTGGCCTTGGCCAGGATAGCGGGTTCGCGGGTTGCGGCCAGGATCATTTCCGAAACGATGGGGCTATGCCCGTGGACCAGGATGTTGACCTGGTCCTCGCGCAACACGCCCAGGTTGACGGTGGATTGGACGGGTTTTGGCGTGCCGAAGATGATGTCCGAGACCTCTGTCGCGATCATGGATCCGCCCCAGCCATCGGCCAGGGCCACGCGGCTGGCGTGCAGGCAGATGGAGACCGGGTCGCAGTCCACGCCCATGTGCGTGCGGTGGAGCATCTCCACGCAGTCGCGGTCGATGCCGCGCGGGGTACAGCCGAAACGCTCCCAGACGTCTTTTCGCTTCTGGGGGGCGCGGCTGCTGAAGGCCACGTTGTGGGAGCGGCAGCCGTAGTCCTCGAAGAAGAGGTTTGCCAGGGCCTTGGCCCGTTCCCGTACCGACAGTCCTTCGACGTCCAAGCCCAGTTCCTTGCAGATGCGCTCAAGCTTGGCATCGTCGCGGATGCCGTAGTCCGTGGTTTTGCCGTCGCCGATGGCGGCCAGGGTTTCAAGCAGGTCCCGGCCATGGTCCGAATGCGCGGCCGCTCCGGCGGCCACAAAGCGGCCGAAGTTGCGGGCCACGGTCAGGTCGGCGTCGGCTCCGCACACGCCGCGCATTTTCTTCGGTCCCTTGGGGTTGATGCGGCAGGGGCCCATGACGCATTTGCTGCAGGTCAGGCCCTGTTCGCAGAAGGTGCAGTGCGGCGTCTGGTCCTTGAGCCGGTCCCAGACGAGGCTGACTCCCTCCCGTCCAGCCTTGGCGATCATTTTCTGGGCGTCTTCCCAGGGGCTCAGATCCGAAATTTCCCTTTCTTTGGCCATGCGTGCCCTCCTTCTCGTTTTATGGCTTGCGCCAGGTCCTGGGGTGATGGGAGCTGTATTGCCGCCGTGTGGCGGCCCGACAGGAATGTCCTAGCCCATAGCATGATTTTTTGTCTGTCGCCTAGCTGACAGCGGGGGGTAATTTTCGGATTTCCCGTCCTTGGCTTTGAGGGCCAAATTCATTACGCTCCCCCGCCATGACGCAAAACGACCCATCCGTATTTTTTCCGCGCCTAAGGACCCGCAGCCTCTTCGTGGGCGGGGTGGGCATTGGCGGGGACAACCCGGTGCGCGTGCAGTCCATGACCAACACGGACACTCGCGACGTGGACGCGACCCTGTCCCAGATCAAGGCCCTGGCCGGGGCCGGCTGCGAGATCGTGCGCCTGGCCGTGCTCGATCTGGAAGCGGCCATGGCTCTCAAAACCATCTGCGCCGCCACGCCCGTACCGCTCATCGCCGACATTCACTTCGATTCCCGCCTGGCCGTGCAGGCCGTGGAGGCGGGGGTGAAGGGCCTGCGCATCAATCCCGGCAACATCGGCGGCCCGGACAAGGTCGATCGCGTGGTGGACGCGGCCCGCGCGGCGGGCGTGCCCATCCGCATCGGCGTGAACAGCGGCTCCGTGGACAAGGAACTGCTCAAAAAACACGGCGGACCGACCCCTGCGGCCATGGTCGAGAGCGCGCTAGCACACGTGCGCCTGCTGGAAGAACGCGGCTTTTACGACACCAAGATTTCGCTCAAGTCCTCAAGCGTTCTGGGCACCATCGCGGCCTACCGCCTCATGGCGAAGACCGTCGATTACCCGCTGCACATCGGCGTGACCGAGGCCGGAACGGCCATGCGCGGGGCGGTCAAGTCGTCCGTGGGCCTTGGCATCCTGCTGGCCGAAGGCATCGGCGACACGCTCAGGGTTTCGCTCACCGCCGACCCCGTGGAAGAAATGCTCGTGGCCTGGGAAATCCTTCGCGCCCTTGGTCTGCGTTCCAGAGGCCCGGAGATCGTGTCCTGCCCGACCTGCGGTCGCACCGAAATCGGACTCATCGAACTGGCTGGCGCCGTGGAGAACAGGCTGCGCGGAGTGGAAGAGGTCTTCACCGTCGCGGTCATGGGCTGCGTGGTCAACGGGCCGGGCGAGGCGCGGGAAGCGGACATCGGCGTGGCCGGCGGCCGCGAGTCGGGCCTCATCTTTCGCAAGGGCGAGGTCGTGCGCAAGGTCAAGGGCCGCTCGGAGCTCTTGCCCGCCTTCATGGAAGAGCTGGAGAAATTTCTGGAGGAGCGGCGGGGCGGGGCATGAAAGGGCGCCTGCCGATGCCGATTGATGGGAATGCCTGCCGCACGGGGGTGAGACATGTCTAAGGATTTTCAGGACCGCGCCGTCGGGGCCATCATGGGTGCCTTCATCGGAGACGCCCTGGCCCTTGGCCCTCATTGGTACTACGATCTGGACGAGTTGCGCCGCGACTACGGCGACTGGATCACCGGCTACACCGACCCGAGGCCCGGACGCTATCATGACGGCTTGCGCGCCGGACAGCAGTCCCAGGCGGGGTTCATCCTCGAATTGACGCTGGCCTCTCTGGTGGAGCGCGGCGGCTATGATGCCGAGGATTTCTGCGAGCGCATGGACAACGAGCTGTTTCCCCTGCTCGACGGGACGCCCGTAAGCGGCCCGGGGAGCTACACCAGCCAGTCCATCCGCGAAGCCTGGCGGCGGCGCGTCAAACAAAAGCTGCCGTGGGGGCAGACCGCGGGGCACGCCGACACCACCGAGGCCATCGAGCGCACCCTGGCCATCGCCGTGCGCTACGCCCTTGATCCCGCGCAGCTGGCCACGGCCGTGGCCGCAAACGCCGCCCTGACCCAGGCCGACGACCTCGCCCTGTCTCTGACCGTGGCCTACTGCGCCGTGCTCGGGCAACTGGTGCAGGGGCATCCGCTGGATGCGAAGATTTCGGACCGGCTCATGAAGCTGGTCAAGACCGGGGAGCTGCCGTTCCACGCCGTGACCCGCGAGAACCTGATGCCTCCAAGGCCGGGTGACCCCGATCCGCCCCGTGCCGGGCGCTTCGCGTCTCCGGACGCGCTGCTGTCCCCGGCCTACATGGCCGCCACGGCCGCGGACCCGGACGTGCGCATCGAACCGGCCTGGAAGGTTTCCCTGGTCTACGGCATGCCCTGCGCCATCTACCATCAGCTCCCGGCGGCCTACTATCTGGCGGCGCGCTTTCGTGACGATTTTGAATCCGCCGTGCTCCATGCCGTGAACGGCGGCGGACAGAACCAGGCCCGCGCCATCCTGACGGGCGCCCTGGTCGGGGCGCAGACGGGATTCTCCGGCATTCCCTGGCGCTTCACGGACGGCCTTGCGCGTGGCACCGGTCTGCTGGAACTGGCGGAGAGACTGGCGGAGCAGGCGGCGGGGTAGGAGCGGTGAGTGCCAGATGTGATTCAGGCTGGGGCACAATTGCCATGCTCCTTTTCGTCCAGATGCCTCTGTAAAAAACTCGCGTAAGAGCCTGAGAGTCATTCCCGCGAAGGCGGGCTTGTGCCCGTCAGGGTGAATTCACTCTTTTCAGAGAGTTAAAAAGGCATGGATCCCCTTCTACAAGGGGATGACAACTTTTTTGCAGTGACGTCATATTGGGGCTGGTGTGGTTTGACCACATCACCCTTCTTAAGAAGATCAATAATTAATTTACCTATATTCCATCGAGGAGACATTTCATGCTGTTCAGCAAATTCTACGTGCCCACCCTGAAGGAAACCCCGGCCGAGGCCGAGGTCATCAGCCACAAGCTGCTGCTGCGCGCGGGCATGATCCGCAAGCTGACCAGCGGCATCTACACCTACATGCCGCTGGGCCTCAAAGCCATCAACAAGGTCGCGAACATCGTGCGCGAGGAGATGAACCGGGCCGGGGCCCAGGAGATCTCCATGCCCATGGTGCAGCCGGCCGACCTGTGGCAGGAGAGCGGGCGCTGGGAATTCTACGGCAAGGAGCTTCTGCGCCTCAAGGACCGCAACGGCCGCGACTACTGCCTCGGACCCACGCACGAGGAGGTCATCACCGACCTGATCCGTGGCGAGGTCCGGTCCTACCGCCAGCTGCCCATCAACCTGTACCAGATCCAGACCAAGTTCCGGGACGAGATCCGGCCCCGCTTCGGCCTCATGCGTGGCCGCGAGTTCATCATGAAGGACGCCTATTCCTTCGACAAGGACGACGAGGGCGTGAACGCGAGCTACCAGGCCATGTACGACGCCTACACCCGCGTCTTCACCCGTCTGGGCCTGGAATTTCGCGCGGTCAGCGCGGACTCGGGAGCCATCGGCGGCAGTTTTTCCCATGAGTTCATGGTCCTGGCCGACACCGGCGAGGACACCCTGGCCGTATGCACGTCCTGTTCCTACGCCGCCAACCTGGAAAAGGCGGAAACAAAGCCGCAGCCCATGTGCGCGACGACATGCGCCGCATTCGAGCAGGTGGCCACTCCGGGCAAGCACACGGTGGAAGACGTGGCCGGATTCCTGGCCGTGGCCACGACACAAGTCATGAAGACCCTGCTCTTCGACGTGGACGGCAAATCCGTGGCCGTGCTCCTGCGCGGCGACCGTGAAGTCAACGACGTGAAGCTGAAAAACCTCCTCGGTGCGACCAGCGTCGAGCTGGCCACCCCGGAGCAGGTCGTGGCCTGGACCGGCGCGCCCGTGGGCTTTGCCGGACCGGTGGGACTCAAGGTCGACGCCATCTACGCCGATCACGAGATCGCGGCGGGCACGGACTTTGTCTGCGGAGCCAACGCCGCCGACGCGCACCTCGTCCACGTCGACCCGCGCCGGGACATCACCCTGTCCACGGACGCCGCCCCCACGGGCTACGCGGACCTGCGCTCCATCACCCTGGACGACCCCTGCCCGGCCTGCGGCGGTTCCCTGACCATGCCCAAGGGCATCGAGGTCGGCCATGTCTTCAAGCTCGGCACCAAGTACTCCAAGTCCATGAACGCGACCTTCCTGGACGAGAACGGCAAGGAACAGGTCATCATCATGGGCTGCTACGGCATCGGCGTCAGCCGCGTGGTCGCGGCCTGCATCGAGCAGAACAACGACGCGAACGGCATGATCTTCCCCCCGTCCATCGCCCCCTTCGAAATCACGCTCCTGGCCATGTCCACCAAGGACGAAAAGGTCATGACCCAGTGCCGCGAAATCCACGACTGGCTGGAATCCCAGGGCATCGACACCCTGTTCGACGACCGCGACGAGCGTCCCGGCGTAAAGTTCAACGAAGCCGACCTGCTGGGCTCCCCCATGCAGATCGTCATCGGCGGCAAGGGGTTGGAGAAGGGAGTGCTTGAGGTCAAGAACAGGAAGAGCGGAGAGAAGAGGGAACTGCCTGTGGCGGATTGGCAGAATGCGGTTCTGGAATGGAGGAAGGAAGTGATGAAGCAGTGGGGGCTGGCATAATTTTTACAGTAGAATCAATCTGAATCTCCCCCTGCCAAGGGGGAGTACCCGAAGGGGGAGGGGGTTTTCCCCTTTGAAAATTGATTTAATGAATTTTTAATTACCATGCACATTTTCTCCGTCCGAACCCTGACCCAGGCCATCAAGGATGTCCTCGAAAGCGAATTCCCATTCGTCTGGGTGCGTGGGCAGGTTTCAAATCTGTCCAAGCCTCCGTCCGGGCATGTGTATTTTTCCCTCAAGGACGATGACGCCACCTTGAGCGTGGTTTGGTTCAAGGGGGCTCAGCCCAAGGGTTCCGTGGATGGTGCCGAGCGGGTCAATCCTGTCACCGGCGAGGTGGAGAGCGGGGAGCCGTTTCACCTTTGTGATGGGCAGGAAGTGCTCGTGGCCGGGCGCATGAACGTGTATCCGCCGCGCGGGGCCTATCAATTGGTGGCGGAGCTGGTGCAGGGCCAGGGGCTGGGCGAGTTGGCCGTGGCGTTCGAGGCTATGAAGGCCAAGCTTGCCGCCAAGGGGTATTTCGATCCGGACCGCAAGATGGTCCTGCCGCGCAATCCGCGCCGGGTGGCCGTGGTAACCGCCCCGCAGGGCGCGGCCTTGCAGGATTTTCTGCGCATCGCGGGTGACCGGGGTTATGGGGCCACCATTCGGGTCTATCCGAGCCTGGTGCAGGGCGAGAGCGCTCCGGCCCAGATTGCCGCCGCAATGGACCGGGCCGACCGGGACGGATGGGCCGAGGTCATTGCGCTCATTCGCGGCGGCGGGTCCCTTGAAGACCTGTGGGCCTTCAACACCGAGCCCGTGGCCGAGGCCATTTTCCGTTCCCGGCTGCCGATCGTTTGCGGCGTGGGGCACGAGGTGGACACGACCATCGCCGATCTGGTGGCGGACCTTCGCGCGGCCACGCCATCCCATGCGGCGCAGATTTTGTGGACCGAGCGCGGCGTGCTGCGCCAGCAGACCGACGAGATTTTTCTGGCCCTGACGCGCGGCATGGACCGTTTGCTGGACCTGCGCGAGCGGGACTTGCAGCGCCAGACGCAGGGGCTTGCCTGGCATTCTCCGGCCCGACGCATCGAGCGCGGCGGCTTTGAGCTGGAGCGTTTGACGGATCGCCTGCATCAGGCCATTCGTTCGCAGGTGGAAAGCCGTTCCACTGCTCTGGCGCGACTGGAGGATCGGATGCATCGATCTTTTGGTCCGGCCGCGATGCTGTCGCTGCGTTCGGAACTGAACAGGGCCGAAGGGGCCCTGGAACAGGCCGGCAGCCGCTTTGTGCGCGGCCGTCTGGAGAGCCTGCGCGGGGTCGAAGGCCGCCTTGCGGCCCTGGACCCAGCGGCCCCTTTGGCGCGTGGGTACGCGCTGGTCAGGGGCGCGACCGGGTTCGTGCGTTCGCGGGCCGATGTGGCGGCGGGGGACGAGATCCGGGTGCGGGTCGCGGACGGGGAATTTTCAGCGGAGGTGTTGCCATGATGTTTGGGCGAGTTCTATTTTTCGTGCTTGTGACCCTGATTCTCGCGGCCATGCCCGTTTCGGGCGTGCAAGCCGCCCAGCTGCGCCTGGAATGCCCTGAAGTCATCGGCATCGGCCTGCCCTTCGTGGTCCGGGTCGAGTCCGACGAGCCCTTGGACAAGCTGCGCGTGGAGTGGGCCGGGAAGAAGCTCGATGTGCCTGGAGCCGGAAAGACGGCTGTTGAATTCCTGCTCGGCACGGACGTGCTCAAATCCAGGCCCGGCACCGAGACCCTGCGCATCCTCAAGCTTGGCCTCAGGCCCTTGGCCGTACAGACCTCCATTCTGGTCGAGGACCGTGACTTTCCCGAACAGCGCCTGACCGTGCCCACGGAAATGGCCAGTCCGCCAGCGGCGGTGCAGGACCGCATCGCCCGCGAAAACGCCGAGGTGCGCGCTGTCCTAAACACTGTCTCCCCCGACAATCATCTGGTTCTGCCGTTCATGCGGCCTGTTCCGGGCGACGTCAGCAGCGCATACGGTTTGAAGCGTTTTTTCAACGATCTGGAGCGCAACCCTCACCGTGGGCTTGATCTGCGGGCCGCGTTGGGCGATCCCGTACGGGCCGCCGCGCCGGGGCAGATCGTGCTGGCGGCGGATCATTATTACGGCGGGCGTTCAGTTTTTCTTGATCACGGCCTGGGCGTGTTCACGGTCTACATGCATCTCGATGAGATAAAAGTGCGCCAGGGGGCCATGGTCGAGGCCGGAGAGATCATCGGTCTGGCGGGCCAGACCGGACGGGTCACGGGGCCGCATCTGCACTTGGGCCTTTACGTGCTCGATCTGGCGATGGACCCGTCGGCACTTTTTTTTGCGAACATAAGCCAATAGACAAGGCGCGACATGGCGAAAATACAACAGACTTTCGAGAAACGGCTGGAACGGGTCAAGGAGATAACGGCTCTGCTTGAAGGCGGGGATCTTCCCCTGGAGCAGGGCGTGAAGCTTTTTCAGGAGGGGGTCCGCCTTTCCAAGGAATGCGCGGCGGAACTGGAACAGGCTCGCGTCATCGTCGAGAGCGCCGGACAGGAATCTTCGGCGCAGTCCGAAGCAGCATCCGGAGACGAGGCATGAATCCACAGGAAATGAAGGGCGAGCTTAAAGCCCTTGGCGCGCTCATCGAATCCCGCCTGGCCACGATTTTTGGCGATGGACTCAGCCCCGCACCCCTGGTCGCCTCCATGGAATACTCCCTCATGGCCGGGGGCAAGCGATTGCGCCCGGTGCTCTGCCTGGCCTGGGCCGAACTGGTTGGCGGGGAAGCCGCCAAGGTGCTTGACTTCGCCTGCGCCATCGAATGCATCCACACCTATTCCCTCATCCACGACGACCTGCCGGCCATGGACGACGACGACCTGCGCCGGGGCAAGCCCTCCAACCACAAACAGTTCGACGAGGCCACGGCCATCCTGGCCGGGGATGGCCTTTTGACCGAGGCCTTCACTCTGGCCTCGTCCCTTGAACTGCGGCCGGAGAGGATCCTCAAGGCCGTTTTTCACCTCTCGACTGCTGCCGGTCCGCGTGGCATGGTCGGCGGCCAGGTTTTGGACATGGGCCTGACCGGGAAGTCCGCAAGCCTGTCGCAGCTGCGCGAGATGCATGCCAAGAAGACCGGGGCGCTGATCGAGACATCCTGTGTCACGGGCTGCATTCTCGGCGGTGGAGGCGACTTACAGCAGGCCAAGGCCTCGGAATACGGGCGGGCTATCGGTCTGGCCTTTCAGGTCACGGACGACATTCTGGACGTGATCGGGGACGAGGCCGCGCTCGGCAAACCTGTGGGCAGTGACGTGGCCCAGGGCAAATCGACCTACCCGGCTCTGCTGGGCATTGATCAGAGTCGGGTTCTGGCCAGGCAGAGCGTGGACCAGGCCCTGGCCGCCCTGGAAGGATTTTCCCACCCTCGCGCCGATTTTCTGCGGGCCGTGGCCCTCTATATTTTGGATAGAACGCATTAGGAGCATCAATGACTGAGCAAACCCTGCAGGAACTTTTTCCCATCCTGGCCGCCATCAAGAATCCCGGCGACGTGCAGGCCATGGATGAAAAGGAACTGACCAGGCTTGGCGAAGAGATTCGCCGCATGATCATTCAGACCGTGTCCACCACGGGCGGGCATCTGGCCCCTTCCCTGGGAGTGGTGGAGCTGACCATGGCCCTGCTGCGCGTCTTCAATCCCGCCCGCGACCGCATCGTCTGGGACGTGGGGCACCAGGCCTATGCCTACAAGCTTTTGACCGGCAGGCTCGGACGCTTCCACACCCTGCGCCAGCTGGACGGGATCAGCGGCTTTCCCCGCATCTGCGAGAGCCCCTTCGATCATTTCGGCGTCGGCCATTCCTCGACTTCCATCTCCGCCGCCTTGGGCATGGCCGCCGCCCGCGACCTGGCCCATCAGGATCACAAGGTCGTGGCCGTCATCGGCGACGGCTCCATGACCGCCGGGCTGGCCTACGAGGGACTCAACCAGGCCGGAGGGCTGGGCAAGAACATGGTCGTGGTGCTAAACGACAACGAGATGTCCATCTCGCGCAACGTCGGGGCGTTGTCGTCGTTCTTGAGCCGCAAGCTGTCCAAACGCTGGGTGCAGCGCTTCAAGAAGGAAGCCGAGAACATCATGCGCCAGATCCCCAAGATCGGCGACGATCTGGCCGAATACGCCCGCCGCAGCGAGGACTCCCTCAAAAGTTTCTTCACCCCCGGCATGCTTTTCGAGGCCTTCCGCTTTACCTACATCGGCCCTTTGCAGGGGCACGACATGCGCATGCTGACCAACGTCTTCCAGCAGACCCGTGAACTCGAAGGCCCCATCCTGGTCCATGTCCTGACCAAGAAGGGAAAGGGCTACGCGCCGGCTGAAACCAATCCGACCTTTTTTCACGGGGTTGGCTGCTTCGAACCCGAGACCGGGGCGGCCAGAAAGTTCGCGGGCTGTCCGCTGCCCAGCTATACCGAGGTTTTCGGTTCCACGCTTTGCAAGCTGGCCGAAAAGGACGAGCGCGTCGTGGCCATCACCGCCGCTATGCCCGAGGGCACCGGGGTGAGCTGCTTCGCGGACAGGTTTCCGGAACGCTTTTTCGATGTCGGCATCTGCGAGCAGCACGCCGTGACTTTTGCCGCCGGGCTCGCCTCGCAGGGCATGAAGCCCGTGGTGGCCATCTATTCGACTTTCATGCAGCGTTCCTACGACCAGATCGTGCACGATGTCTGCCTGCAGAACCTGAACGTGACCTTCTGTCTGGACCGGGGCGGCCTGGTCGGCGAGGACGGGGCCACGCATCACGGCGTGTACGACCTGTCCTTTTTGCGCCATATCCCTGGACTGGTGGTCATGGCCCCGCGCAACGAACCCGAGCTGCAGCACATGCTGGCCACGGCCCTGGCTTACGCAGGCCCGGTGGCCTTGCGTTATCCGCGCGGAGTGGGCGAGGGCGCGGCCCTGGTCGAGACGCCGGAAATCCTCCCCATTGGTCGGGGCGAGCTGCTGCGCGAGGGCTCGGACGGAGTCATCGTGGCGCTGGGCAGCCGGGTCAACCCCGCCCTGGAGGCGGCGCGGATGCTGTGCGAGGAGACAGGCAGGGAAGTGGCCGTGTTCAACGCCCGCTTCGTCAAGCCCCTGGCCGAGGAACAGCTCCTGGCCCTGGCCAAGTCGCAGCCCTTCATGCTTCTGGTCGAGGAAAACGCCCTGCCCGGGGGCTTTGGTTCCGCCGTGCTTGAGCTTCTGGCCGACCACGACGCGCTTTCCAGCCTGCGCGTGAAGCGGCTGGGCGTTCCGGACCGTTTCATCGAACACGGCAGCCAGAAGGAGCTTCGGGCCAGGATAGGTCTCAATCGCGACGGTATTTTGCAGGCGCTGCGCACGATGCTGCGCTGATCCTTTCCGCGCGTCATACCGCGATAAACGCAAGAAGCCCGACTCTGATCGGGCTTCTTGCGTTCAGGGGCGTTATTCGCCATCCATGGCTACTTCTTGACCACCATGACCGAGCACGGGGCATGCGACACAACCTTGCTTGAAACGCTGCCGATGAGGAAGCGTTCCACCGCTCCCGCGCCCTTGTTGCCGATGACGATGAGGTCGATGCCGTTCTTCTCCGCGTATTCGACGATGGCGTCCGCGGGAGAAGGGCTTTCCTGGACCACGACATTGACCGCCGCCTTGGCCGCCTTGGCCTGCTCCTTGATCCGCTGCACGGATTCCTCAAGGCTTTTGCGGATTTTATCCAAAAATTGCCCCGAGAGTTCTCCCAGATACAAATTGGTGAACGGCGCGTTGGAGATGGTCAGGGCGGTCAGTTCCGCCCCCTCCTTTTCCGCAATTTCCACAGCTTTTTTGAGTACCAGAGTCGCGTAGTTCGACTGGTCGAGCGCTGCCAGGATTTTCATGCTGCCTTCCTCCTTATTACGGGTTTTTGATTTCCATGCGGGACAAAATCAAACATCGTCGGAATCAAGGGGGTAGAATGCAATTTCAGCGGGTTTCGGGCCGTGAGTCTGGGTGAGCTGGCGATGTTTACCTTGAAATATAACGCTCTCAAGGGGCTTTGGCAACGCCTGTTGTCAATGAACCGCTTTGAAGCGATTGTCCGGAAAATCAGCAGGCTGGACCGCGTCCGGCCAGGAAATGCGAACAGGCCCGGATAAACCGGGCCTGCGAATCCGGGTGAGCACCAGCTTGGTCGCGACGTTTTGAACGCGCCCGCGTCGGCGTCGTGGGCTCGCCGGACATGCCCGCTCCCTAGTTTCTGCGGGGGCCGGGCACCGGGAATATTTTCTTTTCCGTCTTGTCCGGCTGCTTGGTGACGAGGTATTTGTGTCTGTTCAGCGCTCTTTCGGTCAAAAGCAGCATGATGTCGGGCAGATCGGATTGGGCGTGCATGCGGTTGAACGTTTCGTCGTCGCGCAGCCTTTTCGTGACCGTATACCCTTGCTTGCCATCCGGATCGAGGACCACGTCTCCGGGTTGCACTTCTGTCTGGTCGCCGATGGCTCTGTTCAAGAAGTCGCAGATCGTGCGTTCGTAGAACTTTTTCACGTCTTCCGTGGATTCGGCTGCGTCGATCTGGCTGCGGTAATGCGGTTCCACCTCGCGCTGCTGCGCCTTGAAAGACAGTTGTCGTGTCATGCTGACCTCCATGAAAAAAGTTGAGAAACAGGTTTAGGGTTCGCCGTGACCCTGGTCGAAACAAGAAAATTCGAAAATAATGGGCATTGGGGCTGAGCATTGCGGCGCAACGTGAATTTCTTGGTTTACTTTCGACATAGCGCACAGGAGAAAAATTGGCAATGCTGGCTCGAAATGTGGCACAAACTCTGCGCTTTCGGTCTGTTAGAAGCCAGAGCCGTCAAGAATGGTTCGCGGATCGGGCAGTTCGTCTCGATCGCCCACACGGCTGGTTGCGCGAAAGCTCAAAAAAACATAGATAATGGTTGTGTCGGATTTCAGATAGATACGCCCAATTTCGCTTTAGCAAACGGATAGATTATGGGAAATTCAGGTAGGTATGCGTTTCTTGTGCTTTTTTTCGGGATGTTGTTCTTTGCGTCGGGCATTGCTTTCGCGAGCGAGCATTTGCTGCCTCCGCTCGAAGCGCAAAAACTGATCGAAGCGAACAAGGATAATCCACAATTCATCATTATTGATCTACGGTCGAAAAATGAATTCGATGATGGGCACATCGAAGGCGCAAAGCTGATCCATTATTACGACACGAAATTTAAAAGAATCATTTCTCAATTGGATAGAGATTCAAAAATACTTCTTTATTGTCAGAAGGGCAGGCAAAGTCCGCTTGCTTTGAGGGCCATGGAGAAGCTGAGATTTTCAGACATGTATATTTTGGATGGCGGATTTGACGAATGGGTCGATGCAGGGCTGCCGACAGTGTATACTTCTTTTTAAATTTTGTATTTTTTCAATACAAAAATAAACGTCATTTCCTTGAATAAGGAGATGACGTTTATTGTGCAGTAATTTTATTGCGTTCAGCGGTCCGTTGTCGTCATGGTCTTGAGGCCCGTCGGAACTCCTTCGCCGGCCTCGTAGAGTTGAATCGTTGCGTGCAGTGCGGAATATCCGGACCGGACATGGGGCAACGATTCAACAAACGATGCCTGGCTCAGTCAGACAGCCGACGCACCTCAAGACCATGACGACAACGGACCTTGAGGTGCCGAGCACGCGGTTTGGAAAACCTGAAATCAGGACCTCGACGCATCAGACAAGGATTCAGCAAACGCGATCTGGCTCAGTCGGAAAACGTCAGGGGAAATGGTAGGTCCGGCACGGCCCATTGCCTGGGTGCGTTCGTGAACGGGCAGATGAAGGCCAGGCTTCTGGCTACGAGCTGTAGTTCCTGCACCCGCCTGGTACCTCGACCGTAGCGCGGGTCGCCCACGACGGGATGTCCCAGGCCGTTGAGGTGACGGCGGATCTGATGTTTGCGCCCGGTGTCGATGCGGGCCAGCAGCAGGGTCATGTCCGAGGCGGGGTCGCTTTGGACGACATGAAAGCGCGAACACGCCTCTTTGCCGTCCAGGGGATCGGTTGCCTCGATGTCCATCCAGTCCGGAATGCCGCGCACGATGGCCGCGTACTCTTTCACGACCTTGCCCTGGCGAAACAGCTCCCCGAGCTTGGCGGCCGCCTTGCCGTCGTGGGCCAGGAGCATGATTCCGCGCGCTTCGCGGTCCAGCCGGTGGACCGGGTGCAGCTCGTTTCTGGAGCCGAGTTTGGCCTGGGCCAGGCGGGGCAGGGTGCAGTGGTCGGCGAAGCGGGTGCCCTGGGACAGGACTCCGGCGGGCTTGTTCCAGACGGAATAGTGCCTGGTCTTGGCAATGAGTTCCGGCTGGGCCGGAATCAGGGCCAGCAGGGCCGGGTCGTAGTTGATCTCCAGACGCTCACCGGGCCCCACTTCCGCTGAGGCCCGCCGCAGCCGGGATGTGGAGCGCCCCGGACGGGACCACCACACGCCGCCCTTGGTCATGCAGTCCTTGATGCGGGCTTTTGGCAGTCCGGTCAGCTTCGCCAGAGTGTCGCAGGCGGCAGCGGCTTCTTCCACCGTGAAGGTGCGTGAAAAGGATGCGCTGCTCATGAATGGCTTTCACCCGCCGGCAGATAGGGCTTGTAGTCCTCGCGCACCGGGGAGAACACCTCGATGGCCAGGCAGGTTTCGTGAATCACCGCGCCGTGCTCCACGCCTGGAGCGATGCACCAGCTGTCGCCGGGGCCGAAATGGTGTTCCTGATTGCCGATGGTCATGGTCATGCGCCCCGAGATCAGATAGCCGGTCTGTTCGTGCATGTGGGAGTGGATGGGAAGATACGAATGCTCTTTGAGCTCGAAACGGGCCATGAGGGTCTTGTCCCCATGAACCAGGGTGCTGACGCTGATGCCCGGGATAAGCTCGTGCCAGGAGGCGTCGTCGTTTTTGGTGATCATGTTTTCACTCCTTTGGTGATCGTGACGCACCTCCTTATCCGATCGATTATGGCTTGACAAACGCCCCGTGCATGGGCAGGAATTTTTTCCATGAATACCACGGCCAGCAGCATCTCCCTTCTTTGGTGGCGACATGAAAAACATGCCGTGGGATGCGTCTTGGCCTGAAATCCGTCAAAAGATGAACGAAGTACCAACCGCGGCAGTGCATACTGACCGCGGTTTTTTTTATCCGAATCCCAAGGAGAGCCTTCATGACCATGCCCACAGCCGACGGTTTTTTTGGCACCTACGGTGGACAATTCGTCCCCGAGCCGATCAAGGACATCCTGAACGAACTGGCCGAGGCCTTTGAGCGCTACCGCAATGATCCCGACTTCATCAAGGAATACGAATACTACCAGAAGCAATTCACCGGCCGCCCCAATCCGCTCTACTTCTGCGCCAACCTGACCAAACGTTGCGGCGGGGCCAAGATCTACCTCAAACGCGAGGACCTGAACCACCTCGGCGCGCACAAGGTCAACAACACCATCGGCCAGATCCTGCTGGCCAGGCGCATGGGCAAGAAGAAGATCATCGCCGAGACCGGCGCCGGGCAGCACGGCGTGGCCACGGCGGCCACCGCCGCGCTCATGGGCATGGAGTGCACCATCCACATGGGCGCGGTGGACGTGGAGCGCCAGAAGCTCAACGTCTTCCGCATGCAGATGATGGGGGCCAGGGTCGTGCCTGCCGAGAGCGGCCAGAAGACCCTGAAGGAGGCAGTGGACGAGGCGCTCATGGCCTGGGTCCAGGATGCCGGGAATACCTTCTACCTGCTTGGCTCGGCGGTGGGCCCGCACCCGTATCCGCTCATGGTCCGCGAGTTCCAGTCCATCGTCGGCCGCGAGGCCAAGGCCCAGATCCTGGAAGCCGAAGGGCGGCTGCCCGACTACTGCGTCGCCTGCGTGGGCGGCGGTTCCAACGCCCTGGGGCTCTTTTCCGCGTTCATCCCCCACAAGGAGGTGCGGCTTGTCGGCGTGGAGCCCGCCGGTCGGGGACTGGGCTATGGACAGCATGCGGCCACCCTCTGTTTGGGCGAACCGGGCGTCATGCACGGGTTCAATTCCTACATGCTCAAGGACGGCAAGGGCGAGCCCGCCGAGGTCTACTCCATCTCCGCCGGGCTCGATTATCCCAGCGTCGGCCCCGAGCACGCCCATCTGAAGGACATGGGCCGCGCCGAATATGTGCACGCCAGCGACAAGGAAGCCCTGGACGCCTTCTTCCTGCTTTCGCGCACCGAAGGCATCATCCCGGCCCTGGAATCATCCCACGCCCTGGCGCATGCCCTGCGTATCGCGCCCAGCCTCTCTCCGGAGGCGATCATCATCGTCAACCTGTCCGGTCGCGGCGACAAGGACGTGGACCAGATCGAACGCATGGTCGAGAGCGGCGAGATCACGCCTCCAACTCTTTGAAACACAGCGGCCCGGTCGGTCGTCCGATCGGGCCGTAAGTTCATGGGTGCTTGCGGAAGGATCCGCTTGCCGCTCAGCAGGCCGCCCCAAAATGGCAATCTGCTGCGTCAGCGAAAAAATCCAGACCGTTTATCTGCGCATGACTGCGCGTCCTGGATTTTTTCGCTTCCTTGCATCTCACCATTTTTGAACGGCCTGTGAATTTTGAATTTACAATCAGTCAGCCCACCAGGCCGACCGGCACGTTGACCTCGGCGCGCATGAGAGACTCGGCCAGGCCGAGCTTGTCCAATTCCTTTCTGAAAGCGTCCACGTTCTGTTCCAGGACCGGGAACGTGCCCCAGTGCATGGGCAGGACCTTCTTGCACCGCAGCATCATGGCCGCCAGGGCGGCCTGGGCCGGGTCCATGGTGAACACGCCGCCGATGGGCAGAAGGGCCAGGTCGATCTTGTAGAGTTTGCCCCACAGGGCCATGGACGAGAAAATCCCCGTGTCCCCGGCGTGGTAGACCGTGTAGCCGTCCTCCAGGCGGATGATGAAGCCCACGGGCACGCCAGACTCGCAGGAGTGGTGGGCCTGGGTCATGGTCACGCTGACGCCCTGGTGGGTCACCGTGCCGCCGATGTTGAAGCCGATGCCGTTCAAGACCTGGCTGTCGGGAAGCCCCTGGGCCTTGAGCTTGGCGGCCAGTTCCACGATGCAGCCCAGGCTCGCGCCGGTGCGCTTGCAGATGTCGAGGGCCTGGCCCACATGGTCGCCGTGGTCGTGGGTCACGAGGACCAGGTCGGCATCGATGTTCTCCGCCGCGGCCTTGGCCGAGGGGTTGCCGTCGAACCAGGGGTCGACGAGGATGGTCTTTCCATTGGTCGTGATGGCGAAGGCCGAGTGGCCGTGCCAGGTCAGGGTGTTCATGCTGTCTCCTTCAAGTGTGTTCGCCGCCAAGGGCGATATGCAGTTCTTCGAGAATGTCCCGCGTTGTCAGCAGCAGGCTCTCGGCCTCCTGGCGCAGGCTTTCGGGGCTCGCGCCCGCGCGGGCCGATTCCTCCACGTTCTTGGCCGTGAGGCCTTCATCGGTCAAGCCCATGTTCAAGAGCACGCCTTTTATGCCGTGGGCATGGTGCATGAGCTTTTCCGCCTCGGTGGGGTCCAGGCAATCCGTGAGTCCCCGCTCGTGGGCGATCAGGGTTTCGGCCAGGCTGTGGATGAGCGGCATGGCCTCTTCCCGGTCGAGTTCGTACTGGGCGCTCAGCGCGGCCAGCATGCGTTCGACGTAACCGCCGGTCGCCGCGGATGACGGGAGCGGGGCGGGATGTGCCGGGAGGGGGGGGGAGGGTTCGGGCGCATCGTCCGTTTCCGGCCCGGCAAAGTCGATGGGTTCGCTGAAGAGGCTCAAGATCGCGTGCACGTCATCCAGGCGCAGGGGTTTGGTCAGATAGCCGTCCATGCCGATGTCCAGGCAGCGTTCCTTGTCTTCGAGCAGGGCGTGGGCGGTCATGGCCACGATGGGCGTGCGCGTGCCCTGGATTTTCTCCCGCACGGCCCGCACCAGAAAACTGTCGTCCATGTCCGTGGGCGCGGCCAAACCCTGTTCGCAGGCGCGGATGACGCCTGTGGCGGTGAATCCGTCCATGACCGGCATCTGCAAGTCCATGAGGATCAGATCATAGACGCGCCTGCTGACCATGGTCAGCACGTCCAGGCCGTCGCTGGCTTCGTGGACCCTGTGCCCCATCTTGCCGAGCAGCAGTCCGGCCAGCTCCCGGTTGGTGGCCACGTCGTCGACCAGCAGGATTTCAAGCGGGCGCAGCCGGGGCAGATTCCGCTCCGTGGGTTGATTGTCCGGCAGATGCAGGCGCAGGCCGAAAACCCTGGCCAGGGCGCGCAGCAATTCGTCCTGGAGCAGCGGCTTGGTCAGCACGGCCTTTACCCTCCCCGCGCCGGGAGTGATCGACTTGTCGCCAAGCTGGGTCAGCACGATGCTTGGGACCTCATGCAGGGTTCCGCCGGAAAGCATGAGCTCCATGCAGGCAAAGTCGCCGAAGTCGGTGTCGATGATCGCGAGATCGACGTTTTGTCCGTCGCGCCCCATGCATTCCATGCAGTCCGCGTCCTCGACGTCGAGGCCCCAGAAAGAGAGCAGTTCCCCGACATGGTTCCGGATCAGCGGGTTGTTGGCCACGACCAGTACCGTGGCCGCGTGATCGAAGACCCCGGCATGGGCCGTGTCGGGTTCTGAAACCCGGCCCATGCGTGCGTGGAACTCAAAGGCGCTGCCCTGTCCGGGACTGCTGCGCACCGAAATGTCGCCGCCCATGAGCCGCACTAGCTTGCGCGAAATGGACAGGCCGAGTCCCGTTCCGCCGTAAACGCGGGTGGAGGAGCTGTCGACCTGGGTGAAATCCTCGAAGATGGTCCCGATCTTGTCCGGCGGAATGCCGATGCCGGTGTCCTCGATCTGAAAATGAACCACGCACTCGTCATCGCCCGTCGGTTCCACCCGGCAGGAGCAGCGGACATGGCCCGACGGGGTGAATTTGAGGGCGTTGCCGAGCAGGTTCATGAGCACCTGGCGCAGGCGGATGGGATCGCCCCGCATTTGCCGGGGCATGTCCGGAGGCAGGTGGCAGATCAGCTCCAGGCCTTTTTCGGCGGCCGTGAGCCCGAGGGTGCTGACGGTCCGTTCGACTTCGGCGCGCAGGTCGAAAGGCCGGATTTCCAGGGCGAACTGTCCGGCCTCGATCTTGGAGAGGTCGAGAACCCCGTTGATGAGATTGAGTAGGGATTCCGAGGCATTCTTGACGATGGTCAGGGCGCGGTGCTGCTCCGGCGTGACCTTCGTGCCCAGCACCACGTCCGTCATGCCGATGATGGCGTTCATGGGGGTGCGGATCTCATGACTGAAGTTGGCCAGGAACTGCGATTTCATCCGGCTTGCGGACTCGGCCAGCCGCTTGGCCCGGTCCAGTTCCGCGACCAGCTGGGGCAGGCTGGCCGCGTCCTCGGAGGCGCGCTCCGGGGGACGGACCTGGCGGTCATGGATGGCGCGGAGCCTTTCCAGCTCCAGCCTGCATTCCTTCAGCTGCATCTCCAGGTCGCTTTTGGCGTCGTGTTTGCGGGTGTTCATGAATGCTGTGTTTCCTTCGGGGTGGTTCGACGGCGCCTGGCGTCTCTTTGCCGGATTTGAGACCGAGCAAAGGCGCGGTGAGCCAAGCTAGCAGAATTCGCCTGCGTGTCCAAGCGGACCCGTATCGCCGTCCCCGGCCGCGCGGGGCGCCGGAAGGCCGGGCCAGAGAACGCGGAGCGGGCGGAAAGGTGAAATTAATGGCATGGAATTGATTTTCTTTTTCTTCTTTCTTGGGTAATGTCTGCGTTGTCAGACGCGGACGTTTTAAAAGATGGATGTTTGCAGGTCATGAAAATATCAATGCGTATCCTTTCCTTGCTGTCACTCTGGGTTTTCTTCGTATCCTGGCCTTTGGGGCATGTTTTCGCCGCCGAGCAATCGACGCGCAGCCACAAGGTCGTCGAAGGGGAGAGCATCCGGCAGTTGTTGCTCAAGAATAACTGTGCGACCTCCATGGCAGAATACGCCACGATTCGCGAGGCTTTCGCCAAGCTCAATCCGGGTATTTTCCATTCCGCGCTTCTCTTGCCGGGCGCGACGGTCTCCGTGCCCGTGCTCGCCGGCGGCGAGGGCAAGACCTGTCTCGCTTTTGAGGAGCAGCGCATCGTGCGCGTCGAATTCGAGTCCCTGGCCTCCTCGGAGCGGGTGCGCATCTATCTGGACGGCCCCGTTCTTCCCGATGTGTTCACCCTGAAGACAGCGCTCCCGGTGCGTCTGGTGTGTGATTTCGACGGCGCCTTGCCGGAGCCCGGGCTGCCCCGGGATATCGCCAGCGAGGGCCGCCTGGTGAAGCGGATTCGGGTCGGGCACGAGGACAAACCGTTCAAGCGGGCGCGTATCGTGCTCGATGTCGAAGAACCCCTGATCGGTCGCATCGAGCAGGAGTTTTTCGAACAGCAAAGCCTTTTCACCATCACCCTTTTCGACGCCACGCCCAAATAAGGTTTTGATTCAGCGCCGCGAAACCTTGCATCATGTCCGGCGCGCCTTCACAAGGATACGTTCATGTACGTCAACGTTCCGCCCCTGGAGATCGAATCCCGCTCCCTGGCCATCATCGACGCGGAGGTTCCGGAGCCCCGCCCATTTGCCGGGGAGGAGTGGGTTGTGGCCCGGCGCATGATCCACACCACCGCCGATTTCGACCTGCTGTCCTCCATCCGTTTTCACCCCCGCGCCATCGAGGCCGGAAAGGACGCGCTTGCGTCCGGGGCCGACATCGTGACCGATACGCGCATGGCCCTGTCCGGCATCCCGGTGCGGCGGCTCGAACCTTTGGGTTGCACGGTGCGTTGTCTCATCGACGACGCGGCTGTGGCCAAAAGGGCCAAAAGTGAAGGGGTGACGCGGGCCTGGGCAGCGGTGGACGAGGTCATGGCCCACGGCGGCGCGGACATTTTCGTCATCGGCAACGCGCCGACCGCCCTCTATCGCCTCCTGGACTGGATGGAGCGCGGGGCGAGGCCGCCCAAACTCATCGTCGGCATGCCCGTCGGCTTCGTCAACGCGGCGGAGTCCAAGGAACTGCTTCTGGCCCAGGACGCCATCCCCTACATCACCATCGCCGGCCGCAAGGGTGGCTCAAGCCTGGCGGCCAGCGTGGTCAACGCCCTGCTCAAGCTGGCGCGGGAGAAGTCGGGAGTCTGAAGCCGCATTGTTCTGCTCACGAAAAAGAAGCCTCCGCCGGAATGATTTTGGCGGAGGCTTCTTTATTTGCGTTTTGCGACAAACGGCCCGCTGTCGTCATGGTCTTGAGACCTGTCGGAACTCCTTCTCCGGCTTCGTAGAGTTGAATCGTTGCGTGCCGGGCGGAAAATCCGGATGATCCGTCAGGCAACGATTCAACAAACGATGCCTGGCTCAGTCAGACAGCCGACAGTTCTCAAGACCATGACGACAGCGAACTTTGAGGTGCTGAGTGGGTGACGAGGAAAGGCAAATCTCAAATTGAGGACCTGAAATTTCATCCCCCTAAACTTCTTCGACAATGGTCAGCTTCATGTCGAGCACGATATCCTTGATCCTGTCCTCGAATCCCCGCATGTGGCCGGAGCGCAGGTGGCTTTCCAGCGCCTTGCGGCTGGTCCATTTTTCCAGCACCGTGACCCGGTCCGGGTTCAGGGGCTGGAAATGCAGTCCCATGTCCACGTCCCGGGCCGGGAAATAATCGACGCAACCCGGTTCCTGACGGACCAGGACGGCCAGATCGCGGAATTCCCGCAGGAAGACGGGAGCGGTGCCGGGTCTGAGGGTTACATGGGCGACGACATGGATCATTTGCCCCCCCGTGTCGCGCCGGGCCCGGTCAGGAGGTAGACGCCGAAGATGACGGCCACGCATCCTGTCAGGAAGCAGAACAGACCGGCTCCGGCCTTGAGCAGAAAGAGGGGCATGTAGAGGCGGCGGTAGAGCAGGGATTGCGCGGGCTTGTCCGGATTGACCAGGGCCGCCACCGGGCGGTTTTCCTCCTGCGCGGCGAGCAGGGTCGGACGAAGGTCCGCCGGGCATTCGTCGCCGATGCACGAGAACTGTCCGTCATGGGCTTGGCCGCCGAATTCGTAGCGGTAGCGGACCACGGTCTGATTGCCCATGGCCTGGTCCGCGCTCGTGAACTGTTCCACGGACACGACCTCGGCGTTGTGCGGTCTCCAGGACTCGGCGGCGAGATGGGTCCACAGGCTTTGCCCGGCATCGAGCAGAAAGCGGGTGCCGAGGATGACGAAAGGGATGCCCAGGACGAGCAGGATCAGTTTGCGCAGGATTGAGGACATGCATTAGTCCTGCGGGTCGAAGCCGATTTTGCGGATCGCCTCTTTGACCTGATCGAGTTCGACCTCGGGCGTGGCGTCGAAGCTGGCCTGGCCGGGGGTGAGGGTCACGGAGACGTTGGAGATGCCGGGCGTGGCCTGCAAGAGTTTGGTCACGGAACCGGTGCAGTGGGAGCACGACATCCCTGAGATCTTGATTACTGGCATGAAAGCCTCCTTGTTTTTTGGCGATCATGGCTCAAAGAACTCTGGAAGGCAACGCTTGCGCGCACTGGACAGAGCGGTGCGTTCTGGGACAAGTGAAAGGAAAAAACAGCAAACAAAGGTCACGACATGCTTTTTCGCAATGCAAAACTTCGATTGAACCGCCGAACCCTGAGCGGGTCCGTGGCGCAGGAATACTGGAAACGATACCGCATCAAACTCAAGGACAAGGCCGCCGTCGACGGCATCGCCAAAGCCGGTGACCTTGTGGTGCGTACCCTGGACATGATCGGCTCCCATATCGCTGCGGGGGTTACGACCGATGCCCTGAACACCCTGGTCCATGACTTCACTCTGGAACATGGGGCCGTGCCCGCCCCCCTGGGCTACCGAGGGTTCCCCAAGAGCACCTGCGTGTCCGTCAACGACGAGATCTGCCACGGTATCCCCGGCCCACGTGAACTGCGCGAGGGCGACATCGTTAATGTCGACGTGACCAGCATCAAGGACGGCTGGTTCGCCGATGCCAACCGCACGTTTTTCGTCGGCCAGGTCTCGCCCGAGGCCAGAAGGCTGGTGGACGTGACGGCGCAGTGCCTGGCCCGTGGCATCGCGGCCGTGCGTCCGGGGGCTACCCTTGGCGACGTGGGCTATGCCGTCCAGAGCCATGCGGAGGGAGCCGGGTATTCCGTGGTGCGTGAACTGGTCGGCCACGGGGTCGGCCACGCTTTCCACGAGCAGCCCCAGGTCAACCACACCGGGCGTCCCGGCCTTGGCATCGTGCTCGTGCCGGGCATGGTCTTCACCATCGAGCCCATGATCAACCAGGGCGGCCTGGCCATCCGGCGGCTCGAAGACGAATGGACCGTGGTTACGGCCGACGGCTCCCTGTCTGCCCAGTTCGAGCAGACCGTGCTGGTGACCGAAAAAGGGGTGCGCAGTCTGACGCCGTATCCGCTCTGAGTCCGCGGTCCCCTGAAACATGTAACGAGTGCGGGGAGTGGAGGGTGTCCCGGCCTGGGACCGCCGAAACTCCTTCGCCGGCCTCGTAGTGTTCAATCGTCGCCCCTGCCGGACACGCACCGATTTTCAGACGGCCCGCGACGATTCAACAAACGATGCCTGGCTCAGTCAGACAGTCGTCGGCCCCAGGCCGGGACCCCCCCCCACACCCCGCTTCCACGGCAAGGCAGGAAAAAGACCCGCGTCCGAGATGTCCGGAGCGCGGGTCTTGTTTTTAGAGAGGCCGGGAAGCCGTCTTCCCGGCCGGCCGATGGAGGAGGGCCTTCTGGATTAGGCCTTGCTTCTGGAAGTCGAGCCGAAGAGCTTGGCGAACATGGCCTTGCGGTTCATGAGCCCAGGCGTGGTGGCCGCGGCCACCGCATAGTCGTGAAACTTCTGCGGCGCCATCTGGTAGAGGTAGATGACCCTGGTCGAATCGGCGTCGCCCAACACCGCGTCAGGGAATTTCTTCTGCACCTCGGCCAGGCGTTTTTCAGCCAGGGCCAGCATCTCGTCCCGATCTCCGAAGTTCATTGTTCCGGTCGGGCAGGCCTGCACGCAGGCGGGTTTGAGGCCGTTCTGCACCCGGTCAAGGCACATGGTGCACTTGGTCATGACCTTGGTGGCCGGATCCTGACGCGGAATGTTGTAGGGGCAGGCTTCGCGGATTTCATCGAAATCAGGCAAATCCTTGGTTTTTTCAGTGAAGGTGATGGCGCCGGTGACCTCGTCCTGCAGAATGGCCGTGTCGTCATAGGCGTCGGCGGTCATCTTGCAGGGCGGTTCGGTGCAATGCCGGCACTGTTCCGGAAAGAAGAGCCAGGCGGCCATGAAACCCTGGTCGTCGGCGACTTCCTTCATGTGCACGGTCTTATAGGTGATGGCCGAAACATCCATGGGGTTCTGGTGGGAGCCATGGTTCTTGGTCTGCTCGGCCGGGAGCTTGTTCCACTGTTTGCAGGCGATCTGGCAGCCTCGGCAGGCCGTACACTTGGTCAGATCGACGAAGAATGATTTTCCTGACATATTGGCTCCTTACGCTTTCTTCACGTTGACCATGAAGGCCTTGGTTTCCGGGATGCCGGTGTTCGGATCACCGACAGCGGGAGTCAGCAGGTTGGCCGCATCCCCGCCGTCCTTGGGCCAGACCCAGCCGTAGTGCCAGGGGATACCCACGACATGGACAGGGTTGCCCATGACGTCAAAAGGCTTCAAGCGCTTGGTGACGATGGCGATGGCCCAGAGCTGTCCGCGCGGATTCTCCAGGATGACCTTTTCGCCGTTCTTGATCCCTTTGAGCTCCGCCAGTTCCTCGCTCATCTCGCAGAACATCTGCGGCTGCGCTTCCGTCAGCCAGGGCAGCCAGCGGGTCAGTACGCCTGTCTGCCAGTGCTCGGTGACCCGGTACGAGGTGCACACGAACGGGAAACGCGGATCGCAGGTGGTGCGCTTGTGGGCGTCCTCGGCGAACATGAGGGCCGTGGGGCTGTTGAGCTGCGTGGAGAAGGGATGCTCGGTGACCGGGCATTCCAGGGGCTCGTAGTACTCGGGCAAGGGGCCGTCGTTCAGGCCCGGGCCGTAGATCTGTCCCACGCCATGCTTCTGCATGATGAAGGGATGCTTGGCGCCTGCGTCTCCGCCGCCATCGACCACGTCGATGAGCCACTTCTTGTTCGCGCCGTCCCATGCCAGGACAGGCTTCTGCGGTGCCCAGGGTTTGCCGTCCAGGTCGACGGAAGCCCGGTTGTAGATGATGCGGCGGTTGACCGGCCAGGACCAGGTCCATCCGGGGAAGAGGCCGATTTTGGCCTGTTCCGGGGTCTGGGTCTTGTCGCGGCGCTCGGCCATGTTGCCCTTGTCGGTGTAGGAGGCTGTGTAGATCCAGTTGCCCGAGCAGGTCGAGCCGTCGGCCTGGAGCATGACGAAGCTCGGGACCTGGCTGCCGGCCTTGTACACGGTTTCCTTGCCGTCCGCGCCCTTGATGGTCGTGTCTTTCAGGAAGTAGCCGTTGATGAGCTTGGCCGTCTTGTGCGGATCGAAGACGTGGCCGTCGCCCCAGTCGTCGACGTTGAGGCCGAGGACCGGATCGGGGAACGCGCCCTTTTCCTTCTTGTAGAGTTCGCGGATCTTGAGCGCCAGTTCATAGATGATGTCGCCGTCGGGCTTGGACTCGCCCATGGGCTTGGGACCGGCGTAGCGCCACTGCATCCAGCGACCGGAGTTGGAGATGGAGCCTTCCTTTTCCACCGAGACGGCGCAGGGCAGGAAGAAGACTTCGGTCTTGATCTTCTTGGGATCAACGCCCGGACCCTTCCAGAAGGAGCCGGTTTCGTTCTCGAAGATGTTGACGTTGACCATCCAGTCCAGCTTGGACAGGGCTTCGCGGGTCTTGTTGGAGTCCGCGCCACTGGCGGCCGGGTTCATGCCCCAGGCGAAGAAGCCCTTGAACTGCCCTTTGAGCATCTTGTCGAAGAGCACCAGCCAGGAGGCGTTCTGCCCGGCGTCGAGCTTGGGCATCCAGTCGTAGGCGGTGGACAGGTCGGCCTCCTTGTAGAAGGACTTGAGCAGGCTGGCCATGTACTTGGGCTTGTGCTGCCACCAGTTGACGCTCTTGGGGTCCTTGCTGGCAGGGGTGTTGGCCTTGTTGTAATCTTCCAGGGTCGCCCAGTTGGCGCGCGGAGTGGCCATGTAGCCGGGGATGATGTGGAAGAGCAGGGCCTGGTCCGTGGAGCCCTGGACGTTGGATTCGCCGCGCAGGGCGTTCACGCCGCCGCCGGCCACACCCATGTTGCCCAGCAGCAGCTGGATGATGCTCATGGCGCGGATGTTCTGCACGCCGACGGTGTGCTGGGTCCAGCCCATGGCGTACAGGATCGTGCCGGATTTGTCCGGTTTGCCCGTGGCCGTGTACGCCTTGTAGAAGGCCAGCAGCTTGTCTTCCGGGGCGCCGGAGATGGAGGAGACTTTCTTGGAGTCGTAACGCTCGTAGTGCTTTTTCAGGATCTGGTACACGCAGCGGGGGTCTTTCAGGGTCATGTCCCGCTTGGGCACGCCGTTCTCGTCCATTTCAAAGTCCCAGGACTTCTTGTCGTACTTGCGTCCAGCCTCGTCGAAGCCGGAGAACAGGCCGTCCTTGAAGCTGAAATCCTTGGAAACGAGAAAAGATGCGTTGGTATAGTGGAGAACGTATTCCTTCTGGATCAGGTCATTGTCCAGGATGTACTTGATCATGCCGCCCAGGACACCGATATCGGAGCCGGACCGCAGGGGGACGTACATGTCCGCCTTGGAGGAGGTGCGGGTGTAGCGAGGGTCGACGTGAATGACCGTCGCGCCTGCTTCCTGCGCCCTGGTGACCCATTTCCAGCAGATGGGGTGGTTTTCAGCAGCGTTGCTGCCCATTACTAAAATGCAATCACTGTTCTTGAAGTCGATCCAGTGGTTGGTCATCGCGCCGCGTCCGAACGACTCTGCCAGAGCCGCAACAGTTGCGCTGTGTCAAATACGTGCTTGGTGCTCTATGTATGTCAGCCCCAGACTGCGCAGGAAGGCCTGGTAGATCCAGCATTCCTCGTTGTCCATGGCGGCCGAGCCGACGGAGGCCAGGCCTTCGGTGCGGTTGACGAGTTCGCCTTTGGCGTTCTTGACGGTGAAGGACTCGTCACGGACTTTCTTGACGCGCTTGGCGATCTCCGTGATGGCCCAATCCCAGCTCTTTTCTTCCCACTTGTCGCTTCCGGGCGCGCGGTATTGCACCTTGGTGATGCGCTGGGGATTTTCGGACAGCTGGTAGATGGCCGAGCCTTTGGCGCACAGGGCGCCTTCATTGATGGGATGGTCCGGATCGCCTTCGATGTTGATGGCGCGTCCCGTTTTCTCGTCGGTGGTGACAATGAGTCCGCAGCCGACCGAACAGTAGCAGCAGACCGAAGTGGTTTCCTTGCCTTTGCGCAAGCTCAGCAGTTGAGCATGGGCCTTGGTCGGGGCCAGGTCAAACCCCAGACCCCCGAAGGCCGTGACCGCTGTCGCAGCGGCCGTGAGTTTGACGAATTCTCTTCTTCCCAGTTTCATGCAGATCCTCCTGACAATGTTTCTGGTGTTTACCTACCACGAATTTCCCGGCCAAGGCGCAACTGCAACCATCGGCCCGCAGGAAGCGCGTACTCATGGCGAGGCGGCTCTATTCGCCTGGATTCCCCGCTTTCAACCACGCGCAGACGGATGCGTCTGGCCACTACCGGGCGCAGATCAAAACCAAGGCCGAAGAAGGGCAGCATGCACTCTGTCCGGCAGGTCTGTTTTTTCTGCGCGTGTGGCGTGGTGGATTTCAATACGTCTTCCGATTTTTTCATGATCCGGTCTATGCAGGAAAAAAAGAAGCTTCCGCAAGAACTTCGTTAATCCTCAAAGTCTGGCACCGTGGCGCAGAGGTACTGGGCCAGGATGGGAAAGATGTCTTCGTTTTTATGGTTGTAACGGAATTCGAGTTCCTTGATGTAGAGGGGGAAGTTCCGGGGGGAGATGCCCTTGAGACGCCTGAACCAGTCTTTGGAAAAGGACCAGAAACCTTTGGACGAGTCTATGTAGAGGCCCTTGTCGTTGTGGCGGATGTTGTAGGTCGAGGATAGCTGGCTGCCCCCGACCAGCAGGGCCGCGTACTGCTTGAAACGGTCGGTGTAGATGATTTTGCCCAGGCTTGCGGTCTTCAGGTGAAAGTTCATCTTGAAATGGATGATGCTGTCCGCGTCCAGTTCGGGAATGAGGTCGGCAAAGACCTGCGGACCGCGCTCCACGATGCCGAACACCGGCATGCGCCCGCCCGTTCTGGTGCTCATGTCCAGGTGGAATTTGCCGGATCTGGAGAAATCGAGACCTTCGATGGAGCGCATGATCAGGCGGGCGTCCAGGGAATGGGCCAGGATCGCCATGCGCAGGGTGGTCACGGCCTTGTAGGCCGTGTTGTAGGTGATGCCCATCTGTTCCGCCATGCGGCCCGTGGGCACTTCGAGTTCGAAGAGTTTTATGAGGCGCAGCCATTGCCTGGCGGAAAGATTGCCGTTGTTGATGTAGCGCAGGCTGAAGTCGTGGAAGGTGTACGAGCAGCGGGAGCAGCGGCGTTTTCCTCCCCGCAGGGAGTAGAGTTTCCGGCTACGGCACTTGGGGCAAAAACGTTGATGGTTTTTCCAGCAAAATTGCAGCAAGAATTTTTTCGCTGAATTTTCATTTTTAATAATTTTTTCAAACTCTTGAAAATTCATATATTAAATGTCCTGTGCAAAAATGTGAGTAATAGCTTTTGTCTGCATTTTTTGTGAGATCTCATTTAAGCAAGGTATGTCTGGGTTATATTCTGTCAGAAAAGACATAATACCTTTACGCCTTGGGGTTCAAACTCAGATTTTTGCACAGGATACTGTCCTTGCCTTTCAAGAGCAAGCCTTGGAGTTTGAAGTAGCGAACGAATGTTTTTTTAGCTACTGAGCGCATGGGCATGAACGGTTATCAAGGAGGCTGATGTGCGTGCAGGCTTGCGGATTCTTCTTCTGGTGGTTTACGTGTTTGGCCTGGCGTCCTGCCAGGACGCCGAGGTTCAGATACCTCTGGCTCCCGTCGGACTCGGAGTGACCGACACCGAGGTCACTTTCGGCTCTTCGCTGGCCTTGCAGGGCCATGCCGGTTACCTCGGTCAGGAGACGCTGCGCGGAGCCATGAGCTATCTGCGCCATGTCAACGAGCAGGGCGGGGTGCATGGCCGCACCGTGAGGGTCATCACCCGCGACGATTCCTACGACCCTCCCAAGTGCCTGGACAACACCCAGCGCTTTCTGATCGAGGACCAGGTCTTCGGCCTCTTTTGCTATGTCGGCACTCCGACCGCGGTCAAAATACTGCCCCTGGTGGAAGAGGCGCAGGTGCCTCTCCTGGGCATGTTCACGGGCGCCAACGCCCTGCGCGAGCCCTTCATGCCGTACCTGATCAATGTCCGGGCCTCCTACTATCAGGAGACGAGCGCCGTGGTGGAGCATCTGGTGCAGGATCTCAAGCTGACCCGCATCGCGGTCTTCTACCAATATGACGCTTACGGCTTCGACGGGTTGACCGGCACCGAACTGGCACTGAAACGTTTCGGCCTGGAACCCGTGGCCAGAGGAAGCTACGTGCGCGGCACGCATGACATAACCGAGGGATTGGAGCGCATCCGCGAGTCGGGGGCCGAGGCCGTGGTCATGATCGGCACCTCGGACCCGTGCGCGAATTTCATCCGCAAGTCCCTTGAGAAAGACTATTCTCCCATTTTTTACATGGTTTCTTTCGTCGGCGCCAAGGAGTTGTCGCGCAACCTCTTGCAATCGGAAACAAACAGCATGGACGTGATCATGTCACAGGTCGTGCCTCCGCCCATCGGACGGGACGGCACGGTGGCCGAGAGCGCCGAGGAATTCACCCGCCTGCTGGAAAAATACTATCCTGGCGAAGAACCCAACTTCGTCGGCTTCGAGGGCTACATAAACGCCAAGGTTCTCGTCGAGGCGCTTCGGAGGGCGGGACGCAATCTGACCCGCAAGTCGTTTCTGGACGCCATCATCTCCATGACGGATTTTTCCCTGGGCGGGGATGTGAAACTCACCTTCGGCCCGCAGGACCATCAGGGCATGGACAAGGTCTATTTCACCCGCTTGCAGGAGGGCCGTTTCGTGCTGCTTGACGACTGGGCGCAACTGGCGCGGGAGGGGCGGCAATGAAACCCTACGCTCGCATCTCGCTCAAGAACAAGATCTTCGTCTCCATCCTGGCCGTCATCCTGATCATCAGCGTGACCATCGCCCTCCTGGCCCGCTGGATTCTCATCTCGGGACTGACCAAGGAGCTGGAGCTGCGCGGGGTGGCCGTGGCCCACTCCATCGCCGAACGCGGGGGCGGGTTCGTGCTCGACAAGAACTATTCGGAACTTTTGAGCCTGCTCTTCGAGGAGGCGCGTTTGCGGGAACGCCAGCACATGATCAACTACATCTTTGTGCTCGACCGCAGCGAACAGGTTCTTTCCCACACCTTCACTGTGCCTTTTCCCGCTCCCCTGAGCACGGCCAATCCGGTGCTCGAGGGGAACATGCACAGCGTGCGTCTGGTCGGGGTGGGCGATCAGACATCCTACGACATCGCGGTCTCCATGAACGAGGGTCTGTATCACATCGGCACGGTGCATGTGGGGCTGAGCAAGGAGCACATCGACAAGCTCGTGTCCAAGCTGAGATTCATGTTTCTGGGCTTCATCTCGGCGGTCATCATCATCATTTTCTACGTCAGCCACCGCATCTCGCGTTACATCACCAGTCCCATCGCCCGGCTGACCGCCATTTCCGACGAGTTGAGCCGAGGCAACTTCGATGTCCATCTCGATCTGGGCGAGGGTCTCGACTGGGCCGTGACCAACTGTCCTGCCTACAAGGACACCAACATGCCCTGCTGGCATTTCGACGAGCAGGGCCGCAAATCCCGCAAGGCCGAAGGCAAGACCGGCCAGGTCTGCGCCACCTGCCTCTTTTATCGCAAGCGCGAAGGTGACGAGGTGATCCAGCTCGCCGACTCGTTCATGAGCATGGTCTGGTCCATCAGGCTGTACCGCAAACGTCTGCAGGAATCGGAGATGAAGTATCGCTCCCTTTTCGATTCCGGCCCCGACCCCATCTTTGTCGTGGATTGCAACACGGACCTGATCCTTGACGCGAACCCCCGGGCCGAGGAGCTGTACGAGTATTCCAAGGGCGAATTGCTGGGCCTGTCCTTCATGGTCCTGGGCCACGACCAGGTCCGGGAATGCCTGACTTCCCTGAACGAAGCCATCACCAACAGCGGCTGCGTGTACTATCCGAAGGTGCTGCACTACAAAAAGGGCGAGCGCCCCTTTTACGTCAACATGCACGCCTGTCCCATCAGCTACGGGGGCACCCACGCCATGATCGTGGCCGTGACCGACATCACCGAGATGATGGAGAAGGACGCGCAGCTCGTGCAGGCGGCCAAGATGAAGACCCTGGGCGAGATGAGCGCGGGCATCGCCCACGAGATCAACCAGCCCCTGAACGCCATCAAGATGGGCAGCGAGTATCTGAATCTTCTCATCGAGCAGAACCGGCAGGTGACCGAAACCCAGATCCGGGACATGGCCACGGAGATCAGCCAGCAGGTGGACCGGGCCACGGACATCATCAACAACCTGCGCGCCTTCGGCAAGAAGTCCGGCCTGGTCATGGAGCGGGTGGACATGAACGAGCCCATCCGCGGGGTTCTGTCCATCATCGGCCGCCAGTTCTCCATCCAGCGCATCACCATCCGGCTCGAACTGGGCGAGGGGCTGCCGTTCATCAAGGGGCACAACAACCGCTTGCAGCAGGTCTTCTTCAACCTGCTCAACAACGCCCGCGACGCCATCCAGGAGAAGATGGAAACCGAGCCCGGCATGTGGGGCGACATTCTGGTGCGCACCTACGCCAGGGACGGTCGCGTTTTTGCGTCCTTTGCGGACAACGGCCCCGGTATTGCCGATTCGGTCCGCAACAAGATCTTCGAGCCCTTCTTCACCACCAAGCAGACCGGCAAGGGCATGGGGCTCGGCCTGGCCATCACCTACGGCATCGTGCGCGATTATGGCGGAACCATTACTATTGACAGCCAACCGGGTCAGGGGACAACATTCATTCTGAGTTTTCCGACAGCTGAAAGTCACCCGACCATCGAACACCACGCCAGCCGGGTCGATCAAAACCCGGCCCAACCCAGCGAGATATCTCAATGACGCAAGAAAAAATCCTGGTCATCGATGACGAGAAGGCAACGCTCAAAATGTTCCGGCTTTTTCTGGATGTGTACGGATTCGACATCCTTACCGCGGAATCCGGAGAAGAGGGGCTTGAAGTTTTCGACAGGGAAAAACCCGACATCGTCCTGACCGACATCAAGATGCCCGGCATGGACGGAATCGAGGTCCTGCAACAGATCAAGAAACGTTCGCCGGCCACGGAGGTCATCGTCATCACCGGACACGGGGACATGGATCTGGCCATCCAGGCCCTCAATCTGGACGCGGCCGACTTCATCAACAAGCCCATCCAGCGTCAGAGCCTCGAACAGGGACTCTCACGCGCCCGGGAGCGGCTCAAGCTGGCCAAGAGCAGACAGAACGAGGTCAGCGTGCGGAGCCAGGGCCGGGCGTTGGTCATCGAGATCCAGGGCAGCGTCAGCTCGCACAGCGAGCCGTATCTGCGGGAGGCCTACGCCAAGGCGCAGGCGGCCGAGGTGCGGCGCATCGTGCTGCACTTCGATCCCAACACCTCCGTCAACGGGGCCGGGATCGCCATTTTGACGCAGCTGGTACTGGAGAGTGAAAAGGACGGCATGGAAATCGTCATGGCCGGCCTTTCCGAGAATTTTCGCAAGGTTTTCGGCATCGTGGGCCTGACCCGCATGATCCAGATCTTCGACAGCCTGGATCAGGCCTGCGCATAGTTTTTTTTCCGGCCCGGGGCCAAGGAGCTTTCATGACTGTTGCGATTCGAACGGCGCTTATTCTTGTCTTGTTGGCCGCCGGGACCGTCCAGGCGGCGCCGCCCGTCACGGGCGAGACCATGCCGGAGCTTGTTTTCCCCGTTCCCGCCGATCCTGCCGGCCAGGAAATGCTCGGGGTCGCCGGAAAATCGACCTTCACCTTTGCCGACCTCAAGGCCGATCTGGTTTTTATCGAGGTCATCGGCGTGTATTGTCCGCAATGCGTGAAGCAGTCTCCGGGGTTCAAGACGTTGTTCAACAGGCTGAACCGGGGCAAGCTCAAAGGGCGGGTGGCCATGTTCGGACTGGCGGCCGGCGGGACCGACGCCGAGGTCAAAATGCTCCTGGGCACCGGACAGTATCTTTTTCCGGTTCTGAGCGATCCCGAATATGCGCTGCACAAGGCTCTGGGCGAGCCGCTGACTCCCTACACCATCGTCTGCCGTCCGAACGGGAGCGTGGTTTACAACCACTTGGGCGTCGTGGACGATGTCGATGCGCTCTACCAGCACATCAAGACGCTGCTCGACTGAGGCGAAGCCCGGAATGACGCCTCAAAACGCCAGCGACGCCGACCGCGCCAGGTATCAGTTCCAGATCCTGTTCGACACGGCTGCGGAACTGAGCGGTGCGCGGTATCCCCACAAAATCCTCGAAGCGTTTTTGCTTTCGGCCCAGGGCGGCATAGGCGCTCGGGGCGGCTTCGCGGCCATCCTGGGCCGTGACGGGTTCCAGCTCATGACCCGCTCCAGCCTTTCTAAAAGCCTGACCCCCGAATATGCCCGGGTGCTGCGCGAGCATCTCGACGCGCTGGGCGAGGAGCGCAAGTCCTCCTTCTTCGTGCCCTCGCTGCAAGGCGACCTTTGTCCCGGAAAATGCGAGCTGCTGTTGGTCTGTCCCCTCGATGACGGACAGGACGGAGTGCTTGGTCTGGAACAGAGCCTGACCGGACAGCCTTACGACGAGAACGACAGGAGGCTTGTGGCCGGCCTTGGCACTCTTTTTCAGACCAGCCTGCGTTTTTCCCTCTACGCCACCCGCGTCGAACTGCTCAACGCCGAGCTGAGCAAGCGAAACGACACCCTGGACCGCCAGATTTACCACCTGAGCGCCCTGGGCGATCTTTCCCGGGAAATCCTGCGCGTTGATTTGCCCGAGGTCATGGATACGTTCCTGCTGACCCTGCTCGGTCATTTCGCCCGCCCCAGGGGGCTTTTGCTTCTGCAGGACCGGGCCTCGGGAGGCATTTTCGAGAGCTCCAAGGGTTTGGACGCAAAAATCGAATTTTCGCAGCAGGAGACGGAGCGATTTTTTTTTCAATGCCTGGCCGGTGTCCGGGAAAAGCGCCTGCAACCGCTGCAGACCGAACCCATCGACGATTTGCGGGGTCTTGAGGGCATCGAACTGGGGTTCAGGCCCGACAAGGGCTACCTCTTCATGCTGCGCGAGAACATGTACGGTGTGCTGCTGTTGGGCGAGAGCCTGGGCGCGTCGCTCCCCGCCGAGGACGAACTCTTGCAGGCCTTTGTTTCCCAGGGCGTCCTGCATCTCAAAAACGCCGATTCCTTTGCCACCATCCTGTCCTTGAACAATGACCTGGCACGGCAAAACGAGGAGTTGCGCCGCACCATAGACGATCTGACCCGCGCCCGGGACCGCATCAGCATGCTCGAAGCGGCGGGGCGGCGCATCGCGGGCATCGTGCACAGCAAGGCGGAAAGCCTGGTTCGCGTGCGCCTGGTCGATTTCCTGCTCATCATCGTCCTGAGTCTGGGCTTGGCCCTGGCCTTCAACGAGCAGAACCCGCGCGGGATAGTCCTGGTCGAGCCGCCGGGGCCGGAAATTCCCTTCGTCACCCTGGAGCAGGCGTTGAGCCTCCTCGATACCGAAGACGCCCTGCTTGTCGATGCCCGCCCGCGCGAATTCTACGAACGCGAACATGCCGCGCGGGCCGTCAATGTTCCCGCCCAGCTCTTCGACCTGGTCTACATGATGCAAATGAGCGCCGAGGATCCCGAACGGCCCATCGTGGTTTTCGGGCGCAGCGTGAGTCGGCGCTACGACCAGATCGTGGCCGCGAAATTTCTGGGCCGGGACCATGAGCGGGTCTATATCGTCAAGGACGTCCCGCCCCTGGCCCTGGATGGAGGTGCGCGATGAAGTTCCGCGACATCCTGAAGCATCCGGTCCTGTCTTTGCTGCTGCGCCTTTATCTGGCCGGGGTGTTCATCTACGCCAGCCTGCACAAGATCAACTTTCCCGCCGAATTTGCGGACAATATCGCGGGCTATCTCATCGTGCCCCATTGGCTGATAAACCCGCTGGCAGTGTTCATGCCCTGGCTCGAACTGGTCAGCGGACTCTTTCTGTTGGCCGGGGTGCGGGTGCGGGCCGCCAGCGTGCTGATCGGAGCCATGCTGGTCATGTTCACGGCGGCGGTCACGGTGGCCATGATCCAGGATACGCCCATCGGCTGCGGCTGTTTCCAGAGCGTGGGCGAGGCCATATCCTGGTGGACCGTGCTCCGGGATCTGGTCTGGCTGGCCATGGCCGCGCACGTGTATTTCCATGACCGGCTGGTGCACCTGGACCGCCTGTTCATGCTCAAACCGGAGGAGCTTGGGTTGTGAAGAAGATATTCGCGTGTCTTGTGCTTCTCGTCTGTCTGGCCTGCTCGAGCCGGACCGATCTTGCCGGGCGCTACGCGGCTTCGCACGCGGGACCTGCCGGTCCCATGGAAGTGGTCATGGTCCTTGGAGAGGACGGCAGCGGAAAATGGGAAATAGAGGGCGAGGTGCTGCCTTTTTCGTGGACCGTGCGTCCGGGCATGCTCAACGTGCACACCCGGGACGGGGCCGTTGTCGAAGGGGCGGTCGAGGGCGGCAATGTCCGGCTTGATGTGCCGGGCGTCGGAAAGCTGCTCTTCGTGCGTGGAAAATAGTCCTCACCGACGGCGCAGCTGCTCAAGATCGGCGGGGTGGTTGACGTTGAAAAAGACGCGCCGCTCTTCCTCCGTGTACGTCACGGTATGCCGCAGTTCGGCCGGTATGAGGCGGCTGAGCTTGAAGAGCCCGCGGCCCACTCCCTCCTCCAGCAACGGCAGGGATTCCTGCTCGTAGATCGCCACCAGGTTTTCGATGAATCCCGAATCCTTGAGCTGCCAGGCCGTCAGCACGCACCGGCGGGGCCGCGATTCCCGCGCGGCCAGGAGCCTTTCGACGATCTCGTCCTCCATGAAGGGCAGGTCGCAGGCCAGGACGAAAACGGGACCGCCCAGTTTGCGCAGGGCCGTGATGATGCCGCCGGCGGGGCCGATGCGCTCCGTCTCGTCGAGAATGACGGGCCAGGGGCCGCCCGTGTCCATGTCCTGGCGGCTGGAGACGTAGACCTGGTCAACGTGGCGCTCTAGCAGCGCGGCCGTGCGCGCGAGCAGGGTCTGCCCTTCGTGCACGACACGGGTCTTGTCCTGTCCGAGTCGGGAAGATTTTCCCCCGGCAAGCACCAATCCGATCATGATTTCCCCTTGAGTGGCGGTAAGAAAAAAAGGCTGCGTCAGCGCCGCCGCGTTCCGGATCGATGCGGCCCGGTGCCGGCAAAACTCCTTCAGCGGCCTCGTACTGTTTTCCCGTCGTTGCTACCGAACCAAATAAAGCGCTCCGGGTGGGAGGCGACGGGAAAACAAACGATGCCTGGTTCAGTCAGACAGTTGCCGCCCCCGGTCCGCATCGATCCGAAACGCTGGGGCTGGGCGCCGGTCGGCGATGTACTGTGCCGTCGGTGCGCCTAAAATCCCCAGGCCGAGAGGGTGGGGCGCTTGTATTTTTTTTCCCGGGCAGCCACGTCGAGGCTCAAGGATTCCAGGTCGTCCAGGAGGGGAAGGCTGCGGCGGTCCAGGTTACGGAAGTCCGTGGTCTTGATGTAGAGCTTGCAGGTCTTGCAGGCGTTGATGCGCACCCCTGGCTCTTCTTCCGCCTCGTAGTATTCCAGCTTATCCATGCTCTTCTCCAGGCAGAACGGGCACTGAAGTCTGGTGACATGGTATTCCGCGTGGCAGAAGCCGCAGATGTTGTAGCGGAACCCCTCTTTTTCCCGCAGCTCGGACATGATGGGCATGCTCCCGCACAGGGGGCAATGACCGTGATCCCAGGATTGGGAAAGGTCGGTCCGCGATTCAAGCTCCATGGCCGCGCGTTCCAGGGACGGGGTCATGGCCGCCTGCACGAGCATGGGCAGGGCGCGCGGGGCCGACGGCGTGGTCTTGGCCCAGGTGGAGAAGAAGGCTTCGTCGCCGTCCAGGTGCGCCTGCATGGCCTTGTCCAGGTCCAGGGATTTGTCTTCAAGGGCTTTGGACAGGGCCGCTGTGGCCTCACCCAGGGCCGGGTTGGACGCCGCCGCCAGTTCCAGGAATTCGGCGAAAAGCGCGGCGCTCTGTTCCCGGTCGAAGGGGAAGCGGGCTCTTTCGAGCAGGGGCGCGCCCTGGCCGTGCTGGAGCGAATCGGCGATCTGCTGCGATGCGGCAGCCGGCACCTTGGCCTGGTCTCGGGCTTCGAGCTGGCGGGAGTAGATTTTTTCGACCAGGCCGATGAGTTCCGTGGGCAAAAAACCGCGTTTACGGCAGTCGTCGATTTTTTTGGCAAGCAATTCCTGGGCATTCTTCGCTTCGATCATGGGCATTCTCCGTTGGTGAAGGGCGAGGTGTGAATCCGGGCCGGGTCCGTTCGTAACGTGTCTTTTCACACATCACAATGCTTGTTTTGTATCTGGCTTTGATTTAACAGATTATGTCTCTGAATTTTCACTACTTCATCCTTGCTCAAGGGAGGGGGGGCCATGACGGAATCCAAAATTGACGGCACGTTGACCTTGCGTCTGCATGTCTGGTTCGAGCGGAACGAGAAAATTTTTCTGGGCATAGGCCGGGCCCTGCTGCTCGAAAAAATCGAGGAGCACGGATCGCTCAGACAGGCCGCCACGGAAATGAAGATGTCCTACCGCGCAGCCTGGGGCAAGCTCAAAGCCGCGGAGGAAAGCATCGGCAAACCTTTGGTGCAGAAAATCAAGGGCAAGGGGCAGCGCTATGAGCTCACTCCCGTGGGAAGGCAACTGGCCCGGCAGTTCAAGCAGCTGCAAAGCGACATCGAGACCTACGCCATGAGCAAGGCCCAGGACATTTTTGGTCACGACGTGCAATACTACGCCGATGCCTATCCGGAAAGCAAACTTTCTTCCTTGAAGGTGGAGTAGGCATGGATCACGGTTTTTTCCGGGTCATCACGCCGACCCGGTTCTGCGAATTGCTGCGGGATTTCGAGCCCGTGGGAGCCACGACGCTGCCCCTGGAGGAATGCCTGGGGCGCATCCTGACCGACGATATCCTTTCCGGCGACGACATTCCGGCCCTCGACCGCTCCTGCATGGACGGCTACGCCCTGCGCGCGGCCGACACGTTCGGCGCGAGCGAGGGCAATCCCGCCTATGTCGAACTCGTGCGCAGCGCGGCCATCGACGAGGTGGTCAGCCGCCCGCTGCGCTCCGGCGAGTGCATGGGCATCGCCACCGGCGGCAGCCTGCCCCCCGGCGCGGACGCCGTGCTCATGGTCGAGCACACGCAGATGCTCGGGGACACGACCGTGGAGGTGCGCAAAACCGTCACTCCGGGCGAAAATGTCATGCTGCGTGGAGAGGACGTGGGAAAAGGGCAGGTGGCCCTGCCCGCCGGACTACGTCTGCGGCCTCAGGACGTTGGGCTCATGGCCGCCATCGGCCGCCTCTCGGCCAAGGTCCATCGCCGCCCCCGTTGCGGCATCATTTCTACGGGCGATGAGCTGGTTCCCGTGCAGAGCACGCCACGGCCCGGACAGATCAGGGACGTCAATTCCCACACCCTGGCCTGCATGGCCCGGCAGTCCGGAGCGCTGGCCCATTCCCTCGGCCTGGTGCCCGATCGGCGCGAAGCGCTCGAAGCCGCTCTGACGGGCAGCCTGGAGGAGAACGACGTGGTTTTCATCTCCGGCGGCAGCTCCATCGGCACGCGCGATCTGACCATCGAGGTGCTGGAGTCCTTCGCGGACAGTGAAATTCTGGCCCACGGCGTGTCCATCAGCCCGGGCAAGCCGACCATCCTGGCCCGCGTCGGTGGCAAGCCCGTGCTGGGGCTTCCCGGCCAGGTCACTTCCGCCCAGATCGTCATGCTGGTCTTCGGCCAGCCCCTTCTGGAACATCTCGGTGGCGACGCGGGGGCCTTTGATCCCTCCCGCCGCATCATGCGCCCGGCCCGGCTCGGGGCCAACCTGTCTTCCAAGCCCGGGCGCGAGGACTACGTGCGGGTGCGGCTGGAAGAACACGACGGAAAGCTTGTGGCCATGCCTCGGCTCGGCAAGTCGGGATTGCTGCGCACCATGCTCGACGCCGACGGCCTGGTCTGCCTTCCGGCATCCCTGGAAGGCATGGGGGCGGGGCAGGACGTGGATGTCTGGATACTCTAGTCAGGAAAAATTCATGGAAAAAAGAAATGTCTATCTCAAAACCCTGCCCGTGCCCGAGGCCCTGCGCCTGGCCATGGATGCCCTGGACCGCGACAGCCTGGTCGGCGCGGAGCTGGTCCCCGCGCATCTGGCCTGCGGTCGGGTAACGGCGCAGCCGGTGTACGCGGTGTGCTCTTCCCCGACCTTTCACAGCGCGGCCATGGACGGGTACGCGCTGAAGGCCGAATCCACCTTTCAGGCCCGCGAGGGGCGGCCCGTGCGCCTGGCCAAGGGCAGTCAGTGCCGGGCCGTGAACACCGGACACCCCTTGCCCGAGGGCATGGACGGGGTGCTCATGATCGAGAAGGTCGTGCGCGAGGACGACGACGCCATCGAGATCGAAACCCCGGTCTTCCCCATGCAGCACGTGCGCCGCATAGGCGAGGACATCGTGGCCACGGAACTCCTCCTGCCCCAGAACCGGCTGCTTTCCCCCTACGACGTTGGCGGGCTCTTGAGCGCGGGCATCTGGGAGGTGCCGGTGCGGGAACAGCTGCGCATGGCCTTCATCCCCACCGGAGACGAGGTGCTCGACTTCACCCTGCGGCCAAGCCCCAGACCGGGACAGGTCATCGAGAGCAACTCCCAGGTCTTCGCCGGTCTGGCCGCGGCCCAGGGCTGCCTGTTCACCAGGGTCGATCCCGTTCCGGACAACGAGGAGGCCCTGACCGCCGCAGTGCGCGAGGCCGTCGGCGGCCCCCATCATGTGGTGGTCATCGGCGCGGGCTCCTCGGCGGGTTCCAAGGACTTTTCGCGCTCCATCATCGAGAGGCTGGGGCGGGTGCTGGTGCACGGCATCGACCTCATGCCCGGCAAGCCTTCCATCCTGGGCGTCATCGATGGCAAGCTCATTGTCGGCGCGCCGGGATACCCGGTTTCGGCGGTGGTCTGTTTCGAGGAATTGCTCATCCCGCTTCTGTCCTGGCTGTCGCGCAAGACGCCGCCGGTGCGGCAGGCGGTGGAAGTGGAGCTGGCGCGCAAGGTGCCTTCCAAGCTCGGCACCGAAGAGTTGGTCCGCCTGGCCATCGGACGGGTCGGGGACAAGTTCGTGGCCACCCCCCTGGGGCGCGGCGCGGGCATGCTGACCACCCTCATCCGCGCCCAGGGCGTGACCCGCATCCCGTCCGAGAGTGAGGGCGCGGAAGCCGCCTCGAAAGTGCGGGCGGAGCTGCTTGTTCCGGTAGCGGAGCTGGACCAGACCCTGGTCGTGGTCGGCAGCCATGACAACATCCTCGATGTGCTCGGCAACGAGCTCATGGGCCTGGCCCGGCCAGTGCGCGTCGCCTCAAGCCACGTCGGTTCCATGGGCGGACTCACGGCGCTCAAGAACCGCTCCGCGCTCATGGCCGGGACCCATCTCTTCGATGAGGACGGCGGCGATTTCAATTTCCCCTTTTTCCGCAAATACCTGCCCGGTCTTGACGTGGCCTGCGTCAACCTGGCCATCCGGCACCAGGGCCTGATCGTGGCCAAGGGCAATCCGCTGGGCATCGGCGGCGTGGGGGATCTCGTGCGGCCCGAGGTGCGCTTCATCAACCGCCAGCGCGGGGCCGGCACGCGCATCCTGCTCGACCACCATCTGCGCCAGGCCGGGATCGAACCGGCCCAGGTGAATGGGTACGAGAAGGAGGAGTTCACGCACATGGCCGTGGCCGTCAACGTGCTGACCGGAACGGCCTCCTGCGGTCTGGGCATTTTCGCCGCCGCGAACGCACTGGGGCTTGATTTCGTGCCCCTGGCCCGGGAGCGCTACGATCTGGCCTTTCTGCCCGAACTGGCGGACTGGAAGACTGAGGCGGCTCTGGATCTGATCCGCTCGGCCTCCTTCAAGGAGCGCATCGAGCGCCTTGGCGGGTATGAAACCTCGCTCACCGGCCGCATCATGGAGCCGGGCCAGGGCCTGGGGTAGCAGGCTGACCCGCAACGGCGGCCTGCTTTGTCATTGCGGAAAATCCAGCCCCCCGCGTAGTGAAGAATACCCTTGCGGGTACGCGTGCGCTTCGGGCCTGGACTTTCCTTGCCCCCCGCATCCCAACATTGCGGAACAGCCTGGCTGGTGTTTTTGGGCAATCAGCTAAGCCCTTCTTTTTCCTTGACGGCCCATGGCCCTTGAAGTAGCTGCTTGATCCTCGCGGGCGGGAGTAGCTCAATGGCTAGAGCATCAGCCTTCCAAGCTGAGGGTTGCGGGTTCGAGTCCCGTTTCCCGCTCCACGAGAAAACGGCGGCATAGCCAAGTGGTAAGGCAGAGGTCTGCAAAACCTCCATTCTCCAGTTCAAATCTGGATGCCGCCTCCAAAGTCCTGCGGGAGTAACTCAGTGGTAGAGTGCAACCTTGCCAAGGTTGAAGTCGCGAGTTCAAATCTCGTTTCCCGCTCCAGATGACACGCCGGTCCCGGTACCGGCCGAGACAATGACAAACCCTCGTCGCTATCCGCGGCGGGGGTTTGTCGTTTTCGGACCAGGTGCGACCCACCCGTGTTTTTTTCCCCTGTTCGGATGCCGATTTTCGGGATATGAACTAAGTATCCCGGGGGAAATGAGTATGACTTACGATCAGACGCTCATCATGGCGGTTCTCGCCGCCGCCATCGGCATGTTTTTATGGGGCAGATGGCGGCATGACATGGTTGCGATGGGGGCCCTGGTGGCTTGCGTGCTTTGCGGCCTGGTCGAGCCGCGGGAGGCCTTTGCCGGATTCGGCCATCCCGCCGTGGTCACGGTGGCCTGCGTGCTGGTGCTCAGCCGCGGCCTGCAATCCTCCGGCGCGGTCGACGTGCTGACCAGGACAGTGCTGCCGGCCAGCGCCGGTCCGACGGTCAGCATCGCGGCCCTGGTCGCCCTGGCCGCCGCGCTTTCCGGTTTCATGAACAATGTCGGCGCGCTGGCTTTGCTGATGCCGGTCGCGATTCAGGTTGCCGGACGTTTGGACCTGCCTCCGGGGAAAGTCTTGATGCCCCTTGCCTTCGGATCGATCCTGGGCGGCACCACGACCCTGATCGGGACCCCGCCCAACCTGATCATCGCGGGCTTTCGCGCGAAGCAGCCGGGCATGGGCGCTTTCGGCATGTTCGACTTTTCCATGGTCGGGCTGCCGCTGACTGTGGCGGGAATCGTCTTTATCGTGATCGTCGGCTGGCGCCTTGTCCCCGCGCGCAGACAGGCGGGAGCGGCGGGCTTTGAGATGAGCGCCTATGTCACCGAGGTCCGCGTGCCGGAGGGCAGCGCCACGGAAGGCAAGCGGGTGCGGGACATCAAGTCCGTTCTGCAGGAGCTCGATGCGCAGATGCTCGATCTCGTGCGCAACGACATCCATGTCCGCTCTCCCCGGCCCGGCAAGATAGTCCATGCCGGAGACATTTTGGTTCTGGAGGCTGACGTGGAGGCGCTGAACGAAGTGCTTTCGCGGCTTGATCTCAGGCTGGAGGAGGACAAGGGGAGCGATGCGCACGGGGCTGACGACGCCAAGCCTCACGATGAAGATCATGCCGAGGACTTGGAATCCAAGGGGCCTGGAGGGGATGTTGCCGACCTTGCCGGGGGCCACCGCGAAGACCGGGTGGATTCCGCTGCGGCCAACCAGGATCTCAAGGCTTCGCCGGGCGAGGATGAGACCTCGCTTATGGAGATGGCGGTGCTGCCGGAATCCAGCATTGTCGGAAGTTCGGCCAGCGACCTTTTGCTGCGAACCAGGTTCGGCATAAACCTGCTCGCCATCGCCCGGCAGGGCGAGTGCACCATGGCCCGATTGCGCTCTCTGCGGATCAAGCCGGGCGACGTGCTCCTTATGCAGGGGCGGCTTGACAGCCTGAGCGGGTTCGCTGGCAATTCAGGCTGCGTGCCCCTGGCGCGGAGGGATCTGCGCATTCCCGACAAGCGCAAGGCGCTCCTGGCAACGGGGATCATGCTTATTTCGGTGAGCCTGGCCGCCCTGGGGCTGCTTTCCGCCGAAGTGTCGTTCGCCGCAGGGGTGCTTGCGTCCATGGCGCTGCGCGCCCTGCCCCTGCGTTCGGTCTACGAGGCGGTGGACTGGCCGGTGATCGTGTTGCTGGGCGCGTTGCTGCCGGTTGCCGGGGCCATGCAGAATACGGGGGCTGCGGATCTGATCGCGCGCCTGCTGCTGGACAGCGTGGCCCGGGGCAACGCTCTTGTCGGGCTTGCCGTGGTCATGCTCACGACCATGGCTTTGACAGATCTCATGAACAATGCCGCGACGGCGGCGGTGATGGCTCCCATCGGGCTGGGCGCGGCGATGCAGCTCGGAGTCAATCCGGACACTTTTTTGATGGCCGTGGCCATCGGCGCCTCCTGTGCCTTCCTGACCCCCATCGGTCACCAGAACAACACCCTGATCCTGGGCCCCGGCGGATTCCGTTTCGGCGACTACTGGCGCATGGGCCTGCCCATGGACTGCCTGGTCGTCGCCTTGGGGCTTCCGCTTCTGGTTTGGTTGTGGCCGCTGTAAGCGTGAATGTTCTGCACGTTGGGAAGCGTGGGATTGGCCAATAATTGATTCAGCGTTGGAGCCCTTGAAATCCGCACAACGATGTCCGACTATGATGCTTTCCAGGAACTTCAATGAGGCCGGGGTGTTGGGGCCACGGAAATCTCTCGATTTTGCCGCGCAATCCTATCAAGAGATTTTCTGAGCTGCCTGTGCGGCAGTGAACTCTCACGAATACCGCCTCGGCCTGACGCCGCATTTCTGAGCTGCCTGTGCGGCAGTGAACGGGAACTACGGCGAAACACCACGGGCTCGGGAAGACCTTGCAGCAACTTGAATGTTTCTGAGCTGCCTGTGCGGCAGTGAACGTTCTGGCCGTTCAGGGGCAGGGCACAGCGCATTTCTGAGCTGCCTGTGCGGCAGTGAACCCGGCCACGGGCCTGGGCGTGTATGTGACCATTTTCTGAGCTGCCTGTGCGGCAGTGAACGTGACGATATTTTCCATTGATTGCACCGTGTTTTTCTGAGCTGCCTGTGCGGCAGTGAACTCATTTCTCTCTCCATTCATGCCCACACTTTTTTTCTGAGCTGCCTGTGCGGCAGTGAACAGATCACTGGACTGGATATGCAGAGTGCGGCGATTTCTGAGCTGCCTGTGCGGCAGTGAACATGGGCGCGACCTTGCTGGCCACGTTCAGGACTTTCTGAGCTGCCTGTGCGGCAGTGAACTTGATGCCTTGTTGCACCAACACATTGCTGAATTTCTGAGCTGCCTGTGCGGCAGTGAACTGTATGCTCAAACTCCGTAGCAATCTGGCGAATTTCTGAGCTGCCTGTGCGGCAGTGAACGCTGCGCTATCAACGAACAGGCGGGAAAGGTTTTTCTGAGCTGCCTGTGCGGCAGTGAACTACCAGGCCGTCAAGGATGCAATGATTGATTGTTTCTGAGCTGCCTGTGCGGCAGTGAACCTCGATTTCGATGGATAACTGCGAATCGAACATTTCTGAGCTGCCTGTGCGGCAGTGAACTCTGTTCAAGCACGAGCCGAACCAATTTTGCTTTTCTGAGCTGCCTGTGCGGCAGTGAACCAGGGACCGCGCTGCGACGTTGCATTGGGACTTTTCTGAGCTGCCTGTGCGGCAGTGAACGAACGATCATTTTCTTGCGGACGTTGAGTCATTTTCTGAGCTGCCTGTGCGGCAGTGAACACTTTCAGAACGCGCACGGTGAATTGTATCATTTTCTGAGCTGCCTGTGCGGCAGTGAACCCCGCGCCGCCGTGGACGCGCTGGTGGGGGAATTTCTGAGCTGCCTGTGCGGCAGTGAACATTGCTGAGGCGGCGAAGGATTTGATGGTGCATTTCTGAGCTGCCTGTGCGGCAGTGAACACGGTCATGCGCCACCGTGAGCGGGCCATCCATTTCTGAGCTGCCTGTGCGGCAGTGAACTTGGGAGTGTTGCGGCGGGGAGCATGGGAGCTTTTCTGAGCTGCCTGTGCGGCAGTGAACAATCGCATACGGCGACAGTGCGGATTACATGTTTTCTGAGCTGCCTGTGCGGCAGTGAACACGGAAGCCATTCGCGCCGGCGCAGACCTCAATTTCTGAGCTGCCTGTGCGGCAGTGAACGGAGTCGATAACATCGCCCCGGTGGGCACGGATTTCTGAGCTGCCTGTGCGGCAGTGAACGACCCGATTGCAGAAGCAGTGCCTGCCGACATTTTCTGAGCTGCCTGTGCGGCAGTGAACCTAGCCGCGATGAAGGCCGCGTCCGACGTGCATTTCTGAGCTGCCTGTGCGGCAGTGAACGCCGGTCTGCGCAGCGTGGCCGTGTCCGTGGCTTTCTGAGCTGCCTGTGCGGCAGTGAACAGCGTCACTTCCTCCGGCGGCGATTTCTCGATTTTCTGAGCTGCCTGTGCGGCAGTGAACAAGCTGATCGCGTTGGGCAGACCGGGCATTTCTTTCTGAGCTGCCTGTGCGGCAGTGAACGGCGGGTCGTTTTGCGGCCCTGCCAGGTCGGTTTTCTGAGCTGCCTGTGCGGCAGTGAACGGCGGGTCGTTTTGCGGCCCTGCCAGGTCGGTTTTCTGAGCTGCCTGTGCGGCAGTGAACCGTTGGCCGGAAAAAGATCCAGCGTTTCGTATTTTCTGAGCTGCCTGTGCGGCAGTGAACCCTACATGGACCGCCAGCGCATGGTTGATAATTTTCTGAGCTGCCTGTGGGGCAGTGAACTGGCTCAAAGCCGACCCTGACGAACGCGCCAATTTCTGAGCTGCCTGTGCGGCAGTGAACTGACCGCACTCCTTGCGGGTATGTGTTGAGTTTTTCTGAGCTGCCTGTGCGGCAGTGAACACCATGTCGCGGTGATCTCCGTTGTCCCGTTTTTTCTGAGCTGCCTGTGCGGCAGTGAACGTGTTGTGGCGCGGGGTGCGCCGGGAAAACTATTTCTGAGCTGCCTGTGCGGCAGTGAACTTTTGGATCGCATGCGGCATCGCCGCCGGGATTTTCTGAGCTGCCTGTGCGGCAGTGAACCCCTGGCAGATGACCCAGTACGAGTACCTGCATTTCTGAGCTGCCTGTGCGGCAGTGAACGAGGCCTGACTCGTCCGCGCTGTGACGCTGCTTTTCTGAGCTGCCTGTGCGGCAGTGAACAAGCGGCGGTCATGCCGGGCTCGTTTCTGGTATTTCTGAGCTGCCTGTGCGGCAGTGAACCGCGCGGCCAGTTCCTGGGCTTCGCGGCGGATTTTCTGAGCTGCCTGTGCGGCAGTGAACGCAATGATGGCAATAGCGGGATTTTGGCTTTATTTCTGAGCTGCCTGTGCGGCAGTGAACGATGAGCGGCGCGATGGTGATGCAGATTCCAATTTCTGAGCTGCCTGTGCGGCAGTGAACTCTTGTCGGAGATACGTCGGGACTCAACGGCATTTCTGAGCTGCCTGTGCGGCAGTGAACCCTGCTCACGCCGAGATATTCCGCCGCCGACTTTTCTGAGCTGCCTGTGCGGCAGTGAACGCTTGACTTTTGGCGGGTTGTGCATAGGTTTATTTCTGAGCTGCCTGTGCGGCAGTGAACGCTGGAATTGCATCTGCACCGTGGGATGGCGTATTTCTGAGCTGCCTGTGCGGCAGTGAACAGGCTGCCCTTCAACCAGGCCCCACGCTTCGATTTCTGAGCTGCCTGTGCGGCAGTGAACATCTCCTGCTGGTTGTCGGTTGTTTTCAGAATTTTCTGAGCTGCCTGTGCGGCAGTGAACCTCAACACAAGCGCCACTGCTCCGGATGATGATTTCTGAGCTGCCTGTGCGGCAGTGAACTTTTTGTGCATGGTTGTGCATTGCTTGTGCATTTTCTGAGCTGCCTGTGCGGCAGTGAACGAAAACGCAAAGACGCTTGCAGCTATAGCCGCTTTTCTGAGCTGCCTGTGCGGCAGTGAACCACGGATGCGGAGGTACAGGCTGGCACAGATACTTTCTGAGCTGCCTGTGCGGCAGTGAACAACTTCCCTGCTGTCCAAGGGCGGGAGGCAATTTTCTGAGCTGCCTGTGCGGCAGTGAACAGACGATCAATCTCAATACCGTGCTCCTGTCATTTCTGAGCTGCCTGTGCGGCAGTGAACCACCGCATAAGGGCCGTGCATGGTCCCTTTTTTTTCTGAGCTGCCTGTGCGGCAGTGAACTTCAGCCTGGACCGTGCCCTTGCTCATCATCTTTTCTGAGCTGCCTGTGCGGCAGTGAACCCAAGCTGAGGCTGGCACTGTCCGGCACAAGTTTTCTGAGCTGCCTGTGCGGCAGTGAACGTGTCAGCGGGATAGTTGACTACCTTATCTGTTTTCTGAGCTGCCTGTGCGGCAGTGAACTGGGCCAGATGGTGTCCGTGGCCATTCCGGGCTTTCTGAGCTGCCTGTGCGGCAGTGAACGGAGCGGGTACGGGACAATAGCCTCATGGGTATTTCTGAGCTGCCTGTGCGGCAGTGAACTTTTGTTGATGCAACGAGGTCCATTTACACATTTTCTGAGCTGCCTGTGCGGCAGTGAACATATGTATCTCAACGTGTATGCTCCGAACGAATTTCTGAGCTGCCTGTGCGGCAGTGAACCGGGGCGGTGTCGTCTGCTACGCCTTGCAGCGTTTCTGAGCTGCCTGTGCGGCAGTGAACTCTGCCCCAAGTGCGGTCACGAGATCACGCACATTTCTGAGCTGCCTGTGCGGCAGTGAACTCAACATCCAACCCCTACGCCGTGGGCCAGATTTTCTGAGCTGCCTGTGCGGCAGTGAACTCTTTTCGTTTACCAAATCAGATAGTTCCTCATTTCTGAGCTGCCTGTGCGGCAGTGAACTCAGGCGTGCCCTTCTTGGCGGGCTTGGATATTTTCTGAGCTGCCTGTGCGGCAGTGAACCAGGCCTGGAGGCGTTTGGCGGAGAGCTTGGCTTTCTGAGCTGCCTGTGCGGCAGTGAACAAAGCCACTATCAACAGATTCCTCGTCCATATTTTCTGAGCTGCCTGTGCGGCAGTGAACGTCCTGTCCGTTCGGCCCCGCACGATGACGCATTTCTGAGCTGCCTGTGCGGCAGTGAACGATTGACGGCTCCGGGGCTGTTGTCGGGGCGCTTTCTGAGCTGCCTGTGCGGCAGTGAACGCTGGCGTACCGCTTGGCCCCGCTGGTGTGGTTTTCTGAGCTGCCTGTGCGGCAGTGAACAAATATCTGGAGCTCATGGGCGAGCAGCGCGTTTTCTGAGCTGCCTGTGCGGCAGTGAACTGTTGCACGGCCAGGATGCGGCTGATCTGCTTTTTCTGAGCTGCCTGTGCGGCAGTGAACGCTGGCCCGCACAAGACGTCACAATACCACCATTTCTGAGCTGCCTGTGCGGCAGTGAACCGGCAATATCGTTGTCACGCCTGTGTCGGCGTTTTCTGAGCTGCCTGTGCGGCAGTGAACGCTGATTCGGCCGTGGAGGCTGGTGGTGCGAATTTCTGAGCTGCCTGTGCGGCAGTGAACACCACCAAATGCTGAACTAATAGCTGAACAAATTTCTGAGCTGCCTGTGCGGCAGTGAACGACGAATGCGTGGCAGCCAACGGCACCGATCATTTCTGAGCTGCCTGTGCGGCAGTGAACGAGGATATCGAGAGGGGTAAGCCGCCCGTTGTTTTCTGAGCTGCCTGTGCGGCAGTGAACCGCAAGCAGCGCAAAAATCCGCTGTCCGTGGATTTCTGAGCTGCCTGTGCGGCAGTGAACCATCTGATCGCGCTCCCGGCGTTTTGACCGATTTTCTGAGCTGCCTGTGCGGCAGTGAACACTGCGGCAGTTATCTCGGGCGGCATCGAGTTTTTCTGAGCTGCCTGTGCGGCAGTGAACGTCGAGCGTCGAACCGCCGTACCTGGCTGAAATTTCTGAGCTGCCTGTGCGGCAGTGAACGTGCGCCCCGGCAGACGCAGCCGTGCCGGTATTTTCTGAGCTGCCTGTGCGGCAGTGAACGTGGAGCGTTGACGATACGACGCCCATGTGGATTTCTGAGCTGCCTGTGCGGCAGTGAACTAGAGGATATTTCCTCGAACCATCTATAATTTATAGATAATCCCCCTTTATCTCTTTCAGGTTCTATTTTTTACAGCCTCACCTATCTACCTAAGATCACAGAGTTTAAATGTTAGACCAAAAAAAGGGTCAAAACCATGGAACAGTAGCTTCCCGGCTCAAGCCATAAGCGTTAAAGACGCCGCTTTGCGCTTCCTGTTCCACTGGGCCGATTTGGACGAACAAACGAAATGGCTCTCCTGAACTCAAGCTCTTGATCTGCAAGTATGGTAGCGTCAGCATTTCTACCGCGCTGTCAGGGATCTGGGCGGCAGCCGTTTCAGCATCCACGCCATGACGTTTCATCAGTCTGCGCCGCAGTCGTTCCGGGTTACTCTTGGCTTGAACACGATACAAACTACGGAAAGTGGCATCGGCAGGCACTGGCGTCACCGGTGATTGTGTCACATAATCCTTCATTCCCGAAGTCCAATTGATTCGCATCAGACGGCCAAGCGCGTCAGCAGTCCCGTGCAGTCGTAAACGCATCCCAAGATTGCGTGTACTCTCTATGTCCGGAAAGCTGACTCCCACATCTCCAGTTCCCAACTCTGCTAAAGCCAGATGGAGTTTTCCGTATAGTACATTCATGATTTGGGTTACTGCGGTCTCAGGGTCCGGTAACAAGCGAAATTCAATGTACCTATTCATGACTCAATCCTTGTCCTTGTCGCCGAAAACACCGCCCCGAACCAGAACGGCCATGACAAAATGCTGTTGTTCCAAGGCAGGGACTTTGTCTTTGAGCATCCAGTTATCGAGCAGCGTATAAAAATCCATTTTTTCCTTGGGCTGACGGTATGCTTTGCCTAGGGTGGTAACGGAACCATAAGGTTCCACGGCAATGGGACCGAGTTCGCTTGCACCGGGATACCAAGTGTCGATGGAGCGTATAGCGTTGCCAATTTTCTGCGAATGGATGCCCGCGATATCATTCACAGAATATAAGGTCTTGCTTTTCTTGTCCCCGCGCCCTCTGTCCAGAATGAGTTCCTGCGACGGAAAAATTTCTTGCCCGTTCCCCATGCGCACAAAAGCTGTGACCTGAAGCAACACATGTGTCTCCCCGCGTAACCCTTGAGCGATGAGCGCACCCAGTTCCTCGACAGATTGCTTTTCCGATTCCAGGGCATCGAAAGAGCGCAAGGGCAGGGCCAGCGCATCCAGATTCCATGTTGTACTTGGCAACCCGTTTTCCAGACGTTGAACGCGCACCGCGACCTGTTCCGCTCCGATCCGGTTGCGCCACAAAAAACGGCCATTGGCCAGATTGAATGCGTATCGTCGCCCCAATTCCTCAAACCCGTATTCTTCCACGTACACGCTCACCGTGGAGATAATTTTTTTCCGGTATTCCGGCTCGTTACAGGCTGAGGGGTAGCCGGTACCGGACAGCACACGCAAGGAGAAACGGACTTTCAATGTGTCGTTGTCTGCAGCAAGCGTAGCAACGTCCACTGTCTGCAAGTTGGGATTCTCGATGGCCGCATCGAGTTTTGCCGGATCTTGATCCTTGGTCTTCAAGCGGTTTGAAATGGTGCCGCGCACGGATTTTTCGCGAATGACGATGGATTGCCAACCCTGTTCCTTATCGCGCATGTCCCAGTTACCGGAAAACAGCAAAGCATCAGATGGATCAAGCTTACGTTCAAAGGCTAGAACAGAGGCGGTTCTAAGAGTGGAACTCATGATGCAATCTCCTTGTGGTGGATGAAGTTACATGTTTTTCACGTAATCGTTGCAGCAGCGGTATAAACCGTTTTCGACGTCCGAGGACGCATACCAAAGCATCTGACGCATGTTGTTCAGGCGATGCGGGGCGATCCATTGACCGATGCCGTAGACACTTTCCACAAATCTGAAGGGCGTGGTTTTGTCTCTGGCATTCATGACGGTTCCAGGTTTCTGCACATCCGTCAGAGCCGCATATCCAAGAGGAATGGGCACAATCCAGCCGTTGTCGCGGTCATGTCGCCACGTCACGGTTTCCGCGCCATCGTCGCTATGCGTAATCGACGCGCTCCAGTTGATCCGAGAGAGATCGAGCCAGGCGTCCAGACGCGTCGCTCCTGAATCTGCGACAAGTAGCTGTTGATGACGCTTTTCCAGCAAGTCATTGCGCTCCACCAGACAAAAGCCGGGCAACAAGGTGCGGCGGATTTTGCGGAATTGTCCCAACCGTTTTTCGGCATCATCGGCCAGGGCGATCAATTCCGGTCGACGGGAAAAAGAACCGGGCAACAGCGACCCGCCAGCAATGCGCATTTGTGAGAGCAGGTCGGCGATATGTTGTAATGCTGAATCCTTATCTTCAGGTGGAGCAGCTAATAGGTCTCCTCCCACGCCGAAGACTAGTGTCACCTCAAGGTGCACGCGCCCTTCCTCGGTGATGGACGCCGACCCACCATCCTTGCCCACGGGATTACGCGTCAGACAGAAAGATTTGGTGAACCCGCCTTTACTGACCTGCGGCTCGAATGCATGACACACAACGCCAACGGCGTTCAGAAGCAACGGGTATTTGCCATCCATAGCGCGCTCCAGGGCCCACATCAGCCCAAGAAAAGCGGTCATGGACGGGAACCCCCAGATCATGGGCGCGGAGATGGCGTTGGCGTTTTGGACCCGCAGCCGTGGCAGGATGAGCAAACCTCCGATTTTTGGGAACTTAGACATATGCGCCCCCCTCTTCTAAATCACGTCGATCGGATTTGACCTGACGCCGCCACTCTTCATCATCAAAAAAATCCGCCCAATACGCATGCTCGTTGTCACCAAGAGGCAGTTTCCCGCTGAGCATCGCGTTCAGCCAATTTCCAAAACGACTTTTGATCTCTTCCGGCCAGTCCAGTCGCAACCAGGTAGCGGCGAATTCCGCGTCTAGCGTAGCTCGTTTCGGATCGAGCCAGCATTGTTCTGCTTCCACCAAACGACAACGGGTGTCTGCGCTCCAGCCGGGAGGCAAGGCGCGAATTTTTTCAATATGCTGTAATAATTTTATGAGAATACGATCAATCATGTCGTCGCGATGATCGCGTGTAGACCGATTGGATTCCGGGTTGGATTCGAGAAATCCGCGCAATTCTCGCGTGATAACTTTTATGTCTTTCTGACGACCAAAACGCTCAAACAAAGACGACACGCCGTAAGGTGGCTTTGTCGGTAAAGAGCGCCAATGAGGAGGGCATGAAGATAGCAAGTAACTGACGCCTTTGCGCTCGCTGTTGAGTTGGCTGATATTCTGTGGTTTGCTGCCGCCCATTTTCTGTACGGCAATATTTGGATATTCATGCAGAGCATGTTCACAAAACGCATTTTGTTTCTTGGCTTCACGCGCAGCCTTTGTCTCGTCACCAAAGCGATGCTCCTGTACGGGCGTATAAACGCTGTGCGCAAGAGAGCTTGCGTAAAGTGGTGCCAGCAGATGGAACTGTGCATCGTCGCCAGGGTCATCTCCGACCATCCAGTAAAGCTGTTTTGCCAGAGAATGAGAGGAATATTTATCTGGACTGCGAATCAAACCAAGGAAGGCACGCACCCATTGCCGGGCGATGTCCGCATCCTCAACTTGAAACGCGGCGATCACGACCTCCTCGTTATCCAGCATCCAGGCTAAGAGGGTTTTGTCTTGGTACACCTGGGTCAGGAATTTATTCACATCAAGAGCTGCTGCATTGCCGATCACATCAGTGCAAAACTTATTTCCCAAAAGATGGGAGCCGACAAGACGGCAATCCGGCAATGTACTGGGTGCACAATACAAATTTGCCCCTCTTGCGTCTGGGTGAATGGCTTTCAGTGTGTGCGTAGCGCCTTGGATCTGACTGGCTCGCCGCGCGGCATCAGCCAGCCATGTTTGGAGTTCATACTGTGTATGTAGCTCCTCGCGTTTTGGATCATCCGGTTTGAGTTTTTCCAGCTTGGCGTCTCGACGGGCAATGAGAAAATCAACCATGATTTTGTGCAGGCCGTTCGACATTTCTAGATCGGATTGATTCATGTAGCCTCCTAACTGGTTGATATAATTGAATTCGCTGTTTTTTTTTCGTTTGCTTTATTAACTTAACATTTTCCAGTCTATGGTTCAATACGCAATTCAGGAACTGCCTGTTCGGCAGTAAGTACGAAACTGAGCATTTTCCAGTCTATTTTCTGAGCTGCCTTTCCGGCAGTAATACCAAATATGCATATTGGCCAATCCTCAAAATTTCAATGTATTATTCCTTGATTCCAAACCCCAGTGCCGGGTGAAAGGACCAATAGATGGGACAACCCTTTTCCGGATTCGTCGGCAAAGTCACTGTCCCAAATTTTTTGGCGCACGTCTCCAAGGTCATCCCCATCTGCTCCGCCAACCCCGTCAGTACCTCCAAATACTCAACATCTCCCCACGGCAGAATCGGTCCTGAACAGTTCAGGTCAATTCGAGTAAGCCTTTTTTCTAAAGAAATGCACGATTGTCGGCCTCGCTCAATGCGGATTTCCTGCAAAATCCACCTTTCAACGTCTTCGTCTGGCATTAGCGTCAATTCAACTTCCGGCCGAGTCTGCTTTCGAAATTGTTGCTCTTTTTGCAATATACCAGACAACATGCACGATGGCTGCCGCCACCAGCTATAGGCACCAATGGATGTAACGGGTTTAACTCCGGCCCGCAGTTCACGCGCACTCAGTTCCTGCACGGCACCTCCCTGCATAAGACTTGAAAGACGCGCGTGTTCCAAGTCGGCTAGATTATTAGTCTGATTCAAGGTTTCGACCGGATGGATGCGGGGGAGGGAGGTGATGACTTCATACTGCTCCGGTCGCAGCAACTGCTCCAGGCAATGGCTGCGGAGTTTGAATTCTTCAGAAGACGTCTCGAAACCAGGTTTTTGAAAAGCGGGGTTGCCGGGGCGTTCCAGGCTTTTGACGTTGCGGGTCAGAATGAGGATGTTGGGCGAATCACAAGCAGTAGGGCGATGACGGCGGATACGTCCGGCAAGCTGAATGAGCGAACGCATGGAGGACGGCTCGACCACGGCCCAATCGTAATCGTGATCCCGGCCCACCTCGGTCACGGGCGAGCCTAGCACCATAAAGATATGCTCCAAGTGCGGCTCCGCATCCAATAGTCGGCGAATCTCCGGCAGGTCGAAAACGGCCAGCGGCTGCTTGCGGTTAAACACAGTGTCCAGGCGATGCTCGATGGCAGAGCGCATCAGCAGCGGGTAGCGCGAATGGTACACGCACAAATGCATACGGATATGCGCGGGGAGGAAAAGCCCGTACAAGGCTTGGGCCACGTCACGCAGGGGGCCGATATTGGCCATGCGTGCCAGGCCGAAACTGACACGGGTATTGCTGACGGGATCTGTCGTGTGGTGCCGCTCGTGCAGATGCAGAGCGCCATCCAGAATAATTCGGGCGTAAGCCGCGCGGATCTCGTGCGATTTGCAGGATGCAATGGACACCGGCAACAAGGCGGCGCGGCGCAACGCTGGAGCCTTGTCGATCAGGTCGGAGCGTTTGCGAACAAAATCGCCATGGACCTGCATGAAGGTGGCGACATCCGCGCAGTCTTGTGCCGTGGCATGGAATTCATCCACCCATACGCAGCATACGTCAGCATCCTCTTGGGGTCGCTGCCCGCGATTGCGCTGAAAAATGCGACGGCCTTCACGGTACGCCTCGAACATGCCCTGAACCAGAGATGGCGGCAGCGTCGCCGAAGAAATGAGAACTCTGGACCCGAGCATGCCGGCCCAATGAGTGAGCCGGGCGACGGCGGGCAGATCGTCGATGTCGTAGTCGTCCAGTTCATCCAGAACGAGATCACTGCTCAAAAGACGAAGCATGGGCACGATTTGGTGGCCGCCTCGCACGCTTTCCGTGGCCGGAACCAGATGATCGATGGTGCAGGTCAAGAGCGGCGCGGCCAGCAGCGCCCTTGCATGGGAATCGTTCAGGATTCTCCGCAGCACGGGATGGGCGTCCGAGTTGCCTTCAAACAGCACATGCCCCTCATCGGGAAACAGGCTTTGAGCGGATTCCGCTCCACCGACTTCCTCGGCGTAATGATCGAACAGTTCCCGGCTGGCCGCGCCGCCAACCCTGATGGCCACCTCTTCTTCGCTCAGGTGCAGACGCTCGCGGTACTCGCGCCCGGTTTGCAAGGTCAGGGTACGCAAGCCCAAAGCAAAGGCGCAACGCATGCCTTTGGCCGGATCGGCCAGAGCATAAAAAATACGCGCGTTGCCCAATGTCTTGCCGCAACCCGTGGATGCCATGTTGACGATAAATGCCCCTTGAGCAGCCGTGCGAATGCGGATGCTTTCGGCCAGTTCAGCGGCTTTATCCTGCCAGCGAAAGCGCTCAAGAGCACTCCGTTGCCGCAAACCCTTGTGACGTCCCAGACGCGGTAGCTCCTCGGCCAACTTGGGCAGAGCGTGGACAATTTCGCCGCAGAGCCTTTCCACGCCAAGGAGGTGTTCATCAAGATACTGATTGGGATGATTGTTGACTGTATTTGCGAAGAGTTGATCGGCTTTCGGAGCCAGTTCACGTTCTTTGGAGAAATCCAAGCTGGAAAATTCATGGTCGGCCAACGTCAGCGCCAAGCGGGCCAAGTGCATCATATAGGGATTTTCCAGGCTTTGAGAGAGCTTGCCCGATTGAAGATCAAGAAGCCTGCGGGAGTATTTGGCGGCGCGTTCCCGCCATGCAGGCAGATCGACTGGCAGGCCATGCTTGAATTGCCAGTACGCCTTGAGTTTGTCCGGATCGGAGGCGTCGAAACGTTCATTCCATCCGGCGGTCACGGCGTGAGGGATGTTCTCCAACATAGACGCCTGCAAACCGTCACAGTCTCCCATGGGCCTGATTGGAAGCCGATGGTGAGTCACAATCAACCAGCCCACGGCCTGAGCCAGGGGCGGCAAGGATCGGAATGGTTCCGGCGAACTCGCACCGCAACCGTCGGTCTGCAGGAGTTTTAGGCAGTCAGCAGAGGAAATCTCCTGCCGTGTCAATCTTGTCAGCCATGTCGCGTCGTCGTCCTGACCTACAAAGGACTGAAAAATTCGCAAAGATATCCACTCATGGCGCAACAGGTTGCGCTCAAGAATATTTGTCTGCCACAAGCGCTGCTGAAACTTGACGCAGCCTTTACCCATGTCGTGCCATAGGGCGGCCAACGTAGTCAGCAGATGGATTTCCCGCAGAGTATGCCAGTCGTTTTCATCCCTGGCGCGAAGAACGTTTCTGGTTGTTTCATTTGTCGGCACAGCCCCTTGGGCGTTGAAGCGGCCCGCAACACCGACAATCCATAGCAATTCGCTGTGGTCCATACCTCGAATCCAGTAGCAGGCGACAGCCGTATTCTTGCGTGCTGTTTTGCGCAGCAGGCGACGCAAGGTGTCCAACCCGGCCAGTGTAATTGCTGTTTGCCACGTCCGCGCCCCTCGTCGTTCTGAAAATTGATCCAGAATACGCTGAGTTTCCTTGATGGCGTTGCCGGAACACTCTGAAATGAGCAAAATGTTCATTCGATCGCCTTCGCCATGTTCAAGGCTACATCTTTGACTGTCTCAATCATGAAGTCGAGGGCCTCGCAACGAGTGAACACGTCGATGCAGGACTGTCGAAAGGTCTGCTCGTCGTCGCCGCGCATTGCCGAAATAAATGCCTGCGGCAGGACCATGGCATCCTTGACCAAATCGGCGACGTCAAACACCAATCCACCCCGCCTTGTCTTGCCGTGCATGACGGCCAAACCGTGCGGAATACCCAACACCCAGGTCGCCGTGGCTCCCAGCCCGTAAGCCAGGTAATTGCCATGATCGAGCAACCTGTTGGCGGGATCTGTTCCGTTTCCTCGCTTCGCCCGCGTAAATTGCCCATAGCCAACGCCCCGTGCCGCCAATTTGAACAATTCCTTGGACATGCGAGCTTCCTCAGTCAATAACAGCATCGGGTCCATAGCCTGTTGCATGGCTTCATGCGAAGATTCCAAAAGAGCACGCAGACGTTCGACGTCAACACTGAATTCTGCATCTCCAAACGTTTTTGGTTTTGTCCAAGAACGCTCTATACATCGTAGGCGTGCGTATTGAAATGCCTTGGCAGCGTCGAGGCGGGCAGTGTCATTGAACCAGAACAGAACCCAGGCTTGCATGTACTGTGTCGGTCGATATTCGCTTTGTGGACATAACCAGGAGACTGCAACATCTTGGTCATTTGCGCTAAACAGAGGGGTTCCACCGCCGCCGCAAAAGCCGACCATGACTCCAGCCTTGCCTAGTTCGCGCATGGCTGCTTGTGTAATGGACGTTCCCGTACCTAACAGCATGGTGGTTGTGTTAGCGATGGGAATGTTCCAGTAAAGGGATTTCTTCCCGGCATCGGTGACATACTCCACCCGGCCGCCGTGAACCAGCACACGGCAATGCTCAAGATAGTAGATGTTGGCTCGCTTGGAGTGCAAAATAGTCTTCAGATCAGAAGCAACGATGTCGTTTTTCATTTTTGTCCGGCCTCCCCCCTCATCCAATACCTCCCCATCATCCTCCGCACCTTCTCCATCACCTCCGCCCTCAGCCACTCCGGCTCCAGCACCTCGAAATCAGCTCCCCAGCGCATGGCCCACCACAGCACTTCCCTAGGTTCCGTGGCCCGCACTTCGTAGATCAGAGAGCCGTCGGGGTTGTCCGTAAGGAGCTGGCTGGGGTTGTGGTACTCCTCGCGGATGTACGGGGCCGCGAAACGTGAGAACCATATCCGCACCGTCTCGGGTTCGCGGTCGGTGGCGAAGACGCGGAACGAGCTCAGGCGGCGCTCGTCGTAGGCGTAGGCGCGGTTGTTGGTGAACGTGATGCCCGTGAGTCTTGCCTTCTTGATGCGGCACGCCTTGAAGCAGCGCACCGCCTTGCGCCCCCAGTGGTAGCCGTCCAGGTAAAGAGCTCCGTCCAGGACGTAGAGCTGGTACGGATCGACCTCGAACTCCTCGGGTTCGGCGTGGGGCTTGGCATAGGAAACCTCGACCCGTCGGCGCTCGGTGACCGCCCGGAACAGGATGTCCACGACATGACCCCGGCCTCCCACGTGCGCCGGCATTTCCGGGCCGCTCAACAGGGCCGAGCAGGCGGCGGCGACCGGGGTCTCGTTCACGGCCAGGAGCTTGGTTGCCGCATCTCTCGCCCGCGAGGCCAAAAAAGACTCCTGTAACCCGCCCAACCGACCTACGGCCAGGATGATGGCCAGGCGCTCGTCCAGGGTCAGATCCGGCGCGGTCAGGAAGGGGTCCTTCTCGATGACGTGCCTGCGGGCCTTGCGGTCAAAGCGGAAATCCACCCCAAGCCCCTTGAGCAGCATGCAGTACCTGCCGTAGGCCGATGTCCCGACGCCGAGTTCCCGTCGAAGCTCGCCCGGCGATTTGCCGGGCGTCGCCTTGATGGCCATGTAGAGGTGGAGAATCCGCTCCAGCTTCGAGGAGTCAAAGACCTTTCTGCCCATCTTCTGCCCCTTTGGTTTGTTTTCGGGCAAGCGCAATGACCGGGCTCTTCCCCGACAGTGGGGATGAACCATGAATGATGTGCTGCGCCTGCAACATAATTTTACACAATTCGTTGCCGAATATTTTCGGGAAAAACAAGAAAGAATCACTGTAAGACTAAAAATACTCTATTATGTTAGAGTTGCTTCGCGGTAATTACTGAAAAATAGTACGCGAGTGCGTATTTTTGTATGACAGCGTTTTCGGAAGCGGATTGACGTGCGTGATGATCAAAAAATGTGCGAAAGGGATGTAACAGTTCCAAGCGCACGCTTGCCTGCGGCAAGATGGCGGGACGTTCGAATGGAGGGCGACCTTTGTGCCAAGCGAAGCGGAAGGGCGAAGGCGGATTTTCTTGAATGAAAAGGTCAGGCTTCGCTCAGAAGTCGATCCGGAAGAAACACTGCGGTGCAAGTGATCAAAAAAAAGCTCCCGAAAGGGAGCTTTTTGCGTGTGCGGCGAAGAATTTTAGATCTGGCCCTGGGAGTAGCGCAGCCTGAGTTCGTTCAGGATGGCGTTCTCGTAGTGCAGCGACGGCGCTTCCTCGTGCTCGGCGGGCTCCAGGTAGCGGTCGAGCATTTGGCTTTCTTCCCAGAAATCGAGCAACTCGTCGTTGCCGAGGATCTTGAGCTGGTCTTCCAGGGTGAAGGGATCCTCGTTGGGAAGGAATCGTGCCATGAACTGCTCCTTGGGAGAGGTTGAACCGGTTACGTACGCCTAGTCCATTACGCATCCGCCACAGCCCTGTCCACCAAAATGTCCGGCCCTGGCCGTGGTCGCTTTCGGGGCGCTCCTCCACCGAAGGAAATATGAAATGAGCGCGTGGCGCGGCGGTTGTTCCGGCAAGGGGGCGACGACTGTCTGACTGAGCCAGGCATCGTTTGTTGAATCGTCGCGGGCCACCTGTAAATCGGTGTCTGTCCGGCAGGGGGGGCGATTCAACTCTACGAGGCCGGCGAAGGAGTTTCGGCGGCTCCTGGTCGGAACAACCGCCGCGCCACGCTTCTGAGCGCCACCGCTTGACCTTGCCTCCTTTTTGGGCAACGTAGAATGATTGTTCGCAAGCGGGCCTTGCCCGTTTTCGCATATGCAAGGTAGCCGCCTCCAGGCCGGGGGCGGCTTTTCCCCGTTTCCTCCAACCTCAGACCGGTCGTCACGTGATCATTTCCCAAGCCCTGCAAAAGCTCGTAAGCGGATCGGAACGACAAACCCGAATCTTCAAAAGCGGCCCGGCGTCGCAGATGTATCTGGCCCAGGCCCTGCTCGAACAGGGCCGCAACGTCGTGCTCGTGCTGCCGCCGAGTGCGGATCTGCCCCTTTACGATTCCCTGGCGCGTCTCTTTTCGTCCGAGGAAAGGAATCATGCCTTCTGGGATCGAAAGTGGCTGCGGTTTCCCCATTATTCAGTGGAGGACCCGCGCCGTTCACCCTGGCCGGAGCGCTGGCGGGCCCTTTACGCCCTGGCCCGGAAGAAGCGCGGGCGGGGCGTGCTGCTGCCCCTTGAAAACCTCATCCAGAAGTGGCCGCATCCGGAGCTTCTGCAGCGAGAGCACCTGGATCTGAGCGAAGGCGAGGAGATGTCCCAGGACGATCTTCTCGAAACCCTGGTCAACTGGGGGTATTCGCGGGTCTCCATGGTCACCGCCGTGGGCGAGACCTCCCTGCGCGGCGACATCATGGACATATACTGTCCGGGGTACGAACATCCCCTGCGCCTGGAGTTTTTCGGAGACGTCCTGGAGCGCATCAGGCTTTTCGAGCCCATGTCCCAGCGATCCCGCGCCGATCTCAAGGCCGTGACCATCCTGCCCGTGACGGGCTGCATCGGCGCCGACACCTACCGGGAGGAGGCCAGGGCCATGTACGACGGCTGGCTGCGCCTGGGCGAGATTTCAAAGCCCGCGCGCGCCGAGCTGGAAAAGGAGCTGCTCCGGGTCCACCCCCATCTTCCGCCGAGCGTGTACTATCCCCGGACCGTGGGACTGGAGGCCTGGCTGCCGGAGGGGAGCGTCTTCATCATGGCCGAGGCCCAGGATCTGCGCACCAAGCTCGATGAGACGAGCTGGGCCTGGCAGAACTATTTTCGCGACGACGAACGGCAGTGGCCCCGTCACGGCCTGATCCAGACTCCCGGCGATGTGCGCAGGATCTGGGAGGACAACCGGCAGATCCTTTGCGAGAGCCTGGTCATGGGCGTGCGCGAGGAGGGGATCGATCTGCCCGAAGAGGGCGTGAATTCCTTCGAGGACCTGTTCTGGACCCCCGAAAGCCGCAGCCGTCCCTGGCGGGCGCTGATGCAGGAGCTTGACGTCTGGCGCAAAACCTACGCCCAGACCGTTTTCTGCTTTCATACCGAACAGTCGCGTAAGAAGTTCCTGCAACTCGCGGCCCAGGACGACCACGTGCTCAAGACCGAGTACGAGCCCAAGGGCAAGGGCATCTACGCGCTGGTCGGGTCCTTGGGTCACGGCATGCGGCTGCCCTGGGCCGAGATGCAGATCCTGCCCGAATCCGTGCTCCAGCCCGGCGCGCCCAAGGCGCAGCGCAGCGCGGGCAAGGCGTTCAAGGGGCTCGACGCCTTTGACGAGCTGGAGAGCGGGGATCTTCTGGTGCACCGCGATTACGGGCTGTGCCGTTTCGGGGGGCTGCACCGCATCAAGTTCGGGGACGTGGCCAACGATTATCTCCTGCTCCAGTATGACGGCGAGGACCGGCTCTACCTGCCCGTGGACCGCCTTGGCCAGGTGCAGCGCTACAAGGGGCCCGACGGCGCGGCTCCGGCCCTGGACCGCCTGGGCGGCTCGGCCTGGACCAAGGCCCGCGAGCGCACGCGCCAGTCCATCGCCAAGATCGCTCGCGATCTGGTCGAGATGTACGCCTTCCGCAAGATAGCCAAGGGTTTTCAGTACAACCCCATTTCAGAGCTGTACTGGGAATTCGAGGCCAGTTTCGGTTTCGAGGAGACCCGCGACCAGGAAAAGGCCATCGCCGATGTCCTGGCCGACATGGAAAAGCCCGAACCCATGGATCGGCTGGTCTGCGGCGACGTGGGCTTCGGTAAGACCGAGGTGGCCCTGCGCGCGGCCTTTCGCGCGGTCATGGACGGCAAGCAGGTGGCTCTCCTGTGTCCGACCACGGTTCTGGCCGAACAGCATTACCAGACTTTCCGCCAGCGCATGGAACCGTTCTCCATCACCGTCGGCCTGCTCAGCCGATTCGTGCCCGCCGCGGGGCAGAAGCGGACTCTCGAAGCCACCAGGCGCGGCCAGGTGGACGTCCTCATCGGCACCCACCGCATGCTCTCCAAGGACGTGGAATTCGCGAACCTGGCGCTTCTGATCCTGGACGAGGAGCAGCGTTTCGGCGTCAAGCACAAGGAGCGCCTGAAAAAGATGCGCTCCACCATCGACGTCCTGACCCTGACCGCCACGCCCATTCCGCGCACCTTGCAGCTTTCGCTGTCGGGCATCCGGGGCCTTAGCGTCATCGAAACGCCTCCGCGCGACCGCAAGCCCGTGGAGACATCGCTGCTCGAGCGCGATCCGGCCCAGCTCAGGGCCATCCTGGAGCGTGAACTGGCCCGGGGCGGCCAGGTCTTCTGGGTCTACAACCGGGTGCAGGGCCTGGAGCGGGTGGCGGAATTCGTGTCCTCCCTGGTGCCCGGCGCCCGTGTCGGCATGGGGCATGGCCAGATGAAGGCCCAGGATCTGGAAGAGACCATGCACAAATTCTGGCACGGCGAACTGGACGTGCTGGTCTGCACGGCCATCGTCGAGTCGGGTCTGGATTTTCCCCGCGCCAACACCCTCATCGTCGACCAGGCCCAGCTCTTCGGACTGGGTCAGCTCTACCAGTTGCGCGGCAGGGTGGGGCGCTCCAGCGAGCAGGCCTATGCCTATTTCATCATTCCCGACCTGGACCGTCTGCAGGAAACATCGCGCAAGCGCCTCAAAATCATCCTCGACATGGATTATCTCGGCGCGGGCTTCAAGGTGGCCATGGAGGATCTGCGCCTGCGCGGGGCCGGCAACATCCTCGGCGAGGCCCAGTCCGGGACCATCGGCAAGGTCGGCCTCGACCTCTTTCTGGAGATGCTTGAGGAAGAGGTGACCAGACTTCGCGGCGGCAAGGTCGAAACGCAGATCGAGCCCGAGCTCAACCTCGGCTTCCAGGCCCTCATTCCCGAGGAGTACGTGGCCGACGGCAAGGAGCGGCTGCATTATTACAAGGCCCTGTCATCGTGTCACGACGAGGGGGCCATCGTCGAGATCGTGGACGACATGCGCGACCGCTTCGGCTCCCTGCCCGAGACCTTGAAGACCTTTGTGGCCGTGCTCATGATCAAGATCGACGCGCGCAGGCTGGGCGCGGTGCGGGTGGACCTGTTCGAGGACAGGGCGCTCATCCACTGGGACGAAACCAGGCACAACGTGGACCTGGCAAAACTCATGGGCTGGGTCGGCGAGAACGCGGCCACAACCCGGATTCTGCCGCCCGCCAAGCTGGAGCTGCGTCTTCCGGAAAGCGCTTCGCCGACTCTGGCCATGCATGCTCTGAAGGATATGCTGCTGGCGCTCAAGGACAGGATAACCCTGTCGGAGGACCGTTCGGTGCCCGCCGAAGTTTGAACTGGACTCGACCAGCACTGAAGGGTAGTACGTTGTGCGCATTGCTCATGTCGTCGCAAACCTCCAGACGTTCACCGGGTCTGCCGGAGTCGCCGGATGGAAACGTGGTTCCGTGAAAACGGCTTCCCGATGATCCTCACAATAATGAAATGAGACCATCTTTTATGAAAAAAAACAGTGTTCACGCTGTATTGACGTTTATCCTTTTTCTTGCCTTTCTGACCTCCGCCCATGCCGCGCAGGTGGTTGACCGCATTGTGGCCGTGGTCAATGGCGAGATCATCACCTTTCAGGATCTGCAACGGCAGATCCGTCTGATCACGGGGCAGACGCCGGACCCGGCCACGGCGGAAAAGCTCGCTCCCCAGGTCCTCGACGGCATGATCGACGACATTGTCCTGCGCCAGGAGGCGGCGCGCCTCCAGATTGAGGTCACCGATTCCGAGGTGGAGAACGAGATCCGGCAGTTCAAGGCCCGCCGCCGTCTGAGCGACGAGGACTTCGAGCGCTCTCTGCGTCTTCAGGGCATGACCGTCGAGCAGTTCAAGGAGCGCAGCCGCGAGGACATCGTCAAGCACAAGATGCTTGGCTACATGGTGCGGCGCAAGGTAGTGGTCACTCAGGAAGAGATCGACGCCTACATGGAGAAAAATCGCTCCGAGCTGACCACGGAACGCATCGTCGCGGTCCAGATACTCGCCCTTGTGGACGAGGACCGCGCGAACACCCTCTTTGCTTCCCTGCAGGATGGGGAGATCGGTTTTGACGAGGCCGTGCAGCGTTTTTCCATCGGCCCCAAGGCCGACAATGGCGTGATGAGCGACGTTCGTTGGCGGGAATTGGCCGAACCGTGGCGCGACGGCCTGCGGGGTTTGAACGTGGGTGACACCAGCAAGCCCTTTCTCGTCCAGGACAAATGGGTGATTTTGAAGCTGCTGGAGCGCCGGGACGGAGCGCGGCAGGAGGAGGCCGCTGTGACGGAAGAAGTGCGCGAAGCCATCCTGCGTCCCAAGCTCGAAGAACGTTTCAAGGAATACATGACCGGTTTGCGCGGCAAGGCCATCATTCAGAACAAGCTTTAATTCTGGGTTTCGACAAACCATGCATGGAGTTTCCAGTTTATGGATTTGATTGAGATCGGAACAGCGTTGCGGGAAGGCCGGGAAAGCAAAGGCCTGACGATCGAGGCGGTCGAGGAGAAAACAAAGATCGCCACGTCGGTGATTGTCGCCCTGGAGGAAGGCAACAGCTCCAGATTTCCGCATCCGGTTTACGCCAGGGGATTTGTGCGCAGCTACGCTCTGCTGCTGGGCCTGGATGCGCAGGAGTTGTGCGCCCATTTCAGCCGCGAGTACCCTGTCCCCAAGGATTCCGACCAGCCCGAAGCGCATGCGCCCCAGATCCGGGTCAAAACGCACGATTCGGGTAGCCTGCTGAACGCGGTGCGCATTGCCGCGATTCTGGGCATTGCACTGCTCGGAGCCCTGGGCTGGTACGCCTACGAACAGTACGTTTCCCGGACCGTCCCGGAATCCATTCCGGTGGAGGAAACCGCTCCCCCCGTTGCGCCGACGGAAACGCAATCATCCGAATCCCTGCCCGCGCCGATGACGCAGATGCAGGAAGTGGCGGCCGCGCCCGACGCGGAGGCCGCCCTCAACGCCTCGTCCGATGACACGGCCAATGCTACCCTGGGCGCTCCGCCCGTCGACGCGTCGGCGGACAGCGCCGCGCAGGCCGAACAGCCCGCCGTGGCGGCGCAGGGCGTCGAGCAGGATCCACCCGTCGAACAGGAGCGGGCCGCCGAAACGGTGGCCGAAACCGCGCCGACCCGGTCCGATGCCCCGGTTGCGGCGGGCGCGCGCAGCATGCGCATCTCCGCGCATTCGGCCAGCTGGCTGCAAGCCAGGCCCGATGACAAGGTGCTGGACTACTTTTTGCGCAAGGGCGAATCGACCACCATCACCTTCGACTCGTCCCTGAGCATCAAGTTCGGCAATGCCGGCGGGGTCACGCTTGAGCTCGACGGGCGGCCCTATCCTTTTGAAGGCGCCCTCGGCGAGGTCAAGACCCTGGTCGTGGAGTAGGCCGACGCCGGTCCGGGAAAGGCACATGGAATTTTCCGAAAAGGTTCTGGTGCTGCGAGTGGGCACTTTTCGAGAAGCGGACTGCTGGGTCCGTTTTTTTTCTCCCACGCACGGCCTGCTGACCGCTTTCGCCTTTGGCGGGCGCCGCAGCCGCAAGCGCTTTTGCGGCTGTCTGGACCAGCTGAGCCTGGTCCATTTTCGGGTCAGCCAGGGCCGCCAGGAATATCTGTGCCTCCAGGAGGGGACCCTGATCAACGGTTTCGGGGGACTGAAGAGCGATCTCAAGAAGCTTGGCATGGTCAGCAACTGCGTCCGCTTTTTTGAATCCCTGCCCCTGACTCCCGACGGTTACGCCCCCGCCCACGACCTGCTGCTGGAAACGCTGGAGGCCCTGGACGGGGAACGGCCCGGATCATGGTTCATTCCGCTCCTTTTCCGCGCCAAGATGGCGTTTTCGCAGGGCTATCAGCCGGATCTGCGGCATTGCAGGCAGTGCGGCGGACCTCTGGACGCTCATCATCGCGCGGTTTTCGCCGTGCAGGAGGGCGGGCTTTACTGTCTGCGCTGCCCGTCAGGCAGCGGCGCCAAAATTTCCACTTCCCGCGAAACCCTGAGCCTGCTTTTCCGTCTGGCCCATTCCAGTCCCAAGGAATGGGCGGACTGGGTGCCTTCGGCCAGGGTGCGGGAGGAATGCGTCCATCTGGTGGACGCCTTTGTTCAATGTCATCTTGGCCTGACCTGCGAAGGCAACCGCTTTGTGCGGACCTAGGCAGAAATGATTCCTTGACTGCCTGTTGAAAAATCAAAAATTGGAAGGCCGTTCAAAAATGGTGAGATGCAAGGAAGCGGTAAAAGCCAGGACGCGCAGTGCATTGCGCATACATAAGCGGTCTGGCTTTTTCCGCTGACGCAGCAGATCGCCTTTTTTCAACGGCCTGTTAAGGAGCTGTGCATGAATTTTCAGGATGTCATTACCAATCTGCAGCGATTCTGGGCCGATCAAGGCTGTGTGCTGCAGTTCCCATATGACATGGAAGTCGGTGCGGGTACGTTCAACCCGTCCACCTTTTTGCGGGTTCTGGGCCCCGAGCCGTGGCGGGTGGCCTATCCCGAATCCACCCGCAGGCCCACGGACGGACGCTACGGCGAAAACCCCAACCGCCTGCAGCATTATTTCCAGTTTCAGGTCATCCTGAAGCCTTCCCCGGCCAACGTCCTGGAGCTGTACCTGGACAGCCTGGGAGTTCTGGGCATCGACAAGCATGTCCACGACATTCGATTCGTGGAGGACGACTGGGAGAGCCCGACGCTGGGCGCCTGGGGCCTGGGCTGGGAAGTGTGGCTCAACGGCATGGAAGTGACCCAGTTCACCTATTTCCAGCAGGTCGGGGGCATCAATCTGGAACCCATCAGCTGCGAGATCACCTACGGCGTGGAGCGGCTGTGCATGTATCTCCAGGAGAAGGAGTCGGTCTACGACCTGGCCTGGAACGATCACGTCACCTACGGGCAGGTCTACCATCAGGCCGAAGTGGAGCACTCCAAGTACAATTTCGATCATTCCAACCAGGACATGCTCCTGGACTTCTTCAACTCCTGCGAGGCCGAGAGCGCCAAGCTGTGTGAAGCCGGACTGCCCTGGCCCGCCTATGATTTCTGTCTGAAATGCTCCCACACCTTCAACCTGCTGGATGCGCGCGGCGCGATTTCGATCACCGAGCGAGCCAAGTACATCGCGCGGGTGCGGGCCCTGGCCTCCAATGTGGCCAGACTTTACGTGGAGCAGCGCGAGGCCATGGGGCATCCGCTCCTGAAATCCTAACAGTCCCCCGCAGTGGGTTTGAGATAGGGAGTTTTTATGAGGCATTTTGTTCTTGAAATCGGCGTGGAGGAGATGCCGGCGCGCTTCCTGCCGCTTCTGGACCGGGAACTGGCGGAGCGTTTCACGGCCCTGCTCGTCGAGGCGGGGCTTGCGTTCGATCGCGTGACCACGGCGTCCACCCCCCGGCGCCTGGTGGTGGACATCACCGGCCTGGCGGACGTGCAGAAGACCGAGGAGATCGTCGTGTCCGGACCTCCGGCGCGCATCGCCTTCGACGCGGACGGCAAGCCGACCAAGGCGGGCCTGGGCTTCGCCAAGTCCCAGAACGTGGATTTCGATCAGATTCACGTCGAGAAAACGGACAAGGGCGAGTACCTGGCCCTGAAGAAAACCGTGGGTGGGCGCAAGGCCGTCGAGATCCTGGCCGAGACCGCCGCCGTCATTTTGCCGAGCCTGACATTCCCCAAGAAGATGCAGTGGATGGGCAAGGAATGCACGTTCGGGCGTCCCGTGCGCTGGATTCTGGCCATGCTTGACGAGGAGGTCGTGCCTTTTGTCTTCGCCGGGCTCGCGTCTTCGAATCTGACCCGGGGGCACCGGGTCATGGGCCCCGGACCGTTCGTCGTGCCCCATGCCGACCGCTACGCGGCCGTTCTCGCCGAAGAGGGCAAGGTCATTCTCGATGCCGCGGGCCGCAAGCAAACCATCCGCCAGGATGGCGACCGACTGGCCGCCGAGGTGGGCGGCAGGGTGGAGTGGTCGGAGTCCCTGCTTGACCAGGTCGCCAATCTGGTCGAAACCCCCCGCGCCATGCTTGGCGGATTTCATGAGAAATTTCTGGAGCTTCCCGCCGAAGTGCTCTTGACCAGCATGGAGACGCATCAGAAGAGCTTCGGCCTGCGCGGCAAGGACGGAAAGCTGCTGCCGTACTTCCTGACCGCGGCCAACATCGAGTCCCGCGAGCCGGCCCTGGTGCGCAAAGGCTGGGAGCGGGTGCTGCGCGCCCGCCTGGAGGACGCCCGATTCTTCTGGGAGGCCGACCGCGCCGCGACCTTCGATCATTGGCTGGACAAGCTCGACCATGTCATTTTCATCGGTCCGCTGGGCACCATGGGCGACAAGACGCGCAGGCTCGAAAAGCTGGCCGCCTTCATCGCCTCCCATGTCGCGCCGGAGCTGAGCGAATCCATGGCCCGCGCCGGGCGCCTCTCCAAGGCCGACCTGGTCTCGGAGATGGTCTACGAGTTCGACGACCTGCAAGGCAAGATGGGAGGCATCTACGCCCGCTTGAAGGGCGAGAACCAGACCGTGGCCCAGGCTCTCTATGACCAGTACCTGCCCGCCGGTCAGGATTCGCCCCTGCCGTCGAGCATGGCCGGAGCCATCCTGTCCCTGGCCGACAAGCTGGACAATCTGGCGGGCTGCTTCGGCCTCGGCATGGTGCCCACCGGCGCGGCCGATCCCTACGCCTTGCGCCGCAACGCGCTTGGCGCTTGCCGGATCATTCTCGAGCTGGGGCTCAAGGTCGATGTCGCGGTCCTGCTGCGCGAGGCCCAGAAAGGCTATGCCGGGGTGAACTGGAAGTTCGGCCAGGACGAGACCCTGGAAAAGCTCATGGATTTCTTCGGCCAGCGCCTGCGCGCCTACTGGAACGGGCAGGGCATCGAAACCCTGGTCATCGAGGCCGCCATGGCCCCCGGCTTCGCGGACATTCACGACACCTGGCTGCGTGTGCGCGCCCTGGCGGAGTTCAGCCGCGAGGCCGACTTCGAGGCCTCGGTTCTGACCTTCAAGCGCGCGGCCAACATCATCCGCAAGCAGTCCGATCAGGATCTGTCCGGAACGGTGCGCGAAGAGCTTTTGCAAATCGACGCGGAAAAATCGTTCTGGACCACATTGACGGAGATCGAGCCTGTCTGGGCCGAGCTTGCTGCCGCCGCCGACTACCCCCGAATGCTGTCGCGCCTGAGAATACTGCGTCCGGCCGTTGACGGCTTCTTCGACGGGGTCATGGTCATGTGCGACGACCATGCGTTGCGCGCCAATCGCCTGAACCTTCTGTACCGGCTGGTCACCACCCTGGGCCGTGTCGCGGATTTCGGAAAATTCCAGGTCTAGGGCGGCAGGGGCTTGACATGTTCTGAAAGCTTCGGCTAATGACGCCGGATTGCAGAGGCATTTCGATGCTGACAGAAACACGCGTTTAATTTGAGAAGGAGTTATATCTTGGCCAATCACAAGTCTGCCCTGAAGAGACACCGCCAGAGCCTGAAGGCCCGCGAGCGCAACAGAATGATGAAAACTCGGGTGAAGAACGCCACGAAGGCACTGCATGCCGCCATCGAGTCCAAGGACAACGATGCCGTCACCGCCGCCCTCAAGAACGTCACCTCCATTCTGGACAAGGCCGCGAGCAAGAAGATTGTTCACTGGCGTACCGCAGCCAGAAAGATTTCCAGGCTCACCGTGGCTTCGAACAAAATCTAGCCACTCTACGCTTCAATTCCGTCACGAAAGCCCGTCATGATGCTGCATGACGGGCTTTTGCATTTCCTGGGGATAACTGACGCCGGAAAGGACCCGGGGCCTGCGCGGCCCATGGGGCCCGGCGATTGACACGGTCGGACGTTCACGTTATCGATTATCGTTCAATCACCCATTGTTTGCCTTTTCATCTTTTTCCCGGAGGTCCTCATGAAAGCGGCGAAATGTGTCGTTGCCCTTGCCGTGTACCTGTTGGCTTGCGTCCCGGCCTTCGGGGCCGACGCCGTCAAGATCGGCGCCATTCTTTCCGTGACCGGCCCGGCGTCTTTTCTGGGCGAACCCGAAAAGAACACGCTGCTCATGCTTCAGGACCAGATCAACGCGGCGGGCGGGGTGAACGGGCGGCAGGTCGAGGTCATCGTCTACGATGATGAATCCGACGTGAACAAATGCGTCATGGCCGCCAAGAAACTCCTCGATCAGGACGGGGTGGCCGTGGTCATCGGGCCCAGCATCTCCGGCAACACGCTGGCCATCTCCAAATTTTTCTCCTCCGCCGAGGTGCCGCTTGTGTCCTGCGCCGCCGCGGAGAAGATCGTGCGCCCCGTCGATCCCTGGGTCTTCAACACCCCGCAGCTGGACCGCCATGCCGTGACCAGCATCCTTCAGGACGCCAAGGCCAAGGGCTACGCGAAACTGGCCATCCTGACCGTGTCCGACGGATACGGGCAGGCCGGGCGCGGCGTGCTCAAGGAACTCGCGCCAGCTCAGGGGTTCACCCTTGTCGCCGACGAGGTCTACGGTCCCAAGGACACGGACATGAGCGCGCAACTGACCAAGATCAAAGGCGCCGGAGCCGACGCCGTCATCTGCTGGGGCACCAATCCCGGCCCGGCCGTGGTCGCCCGCAACCGGGCGCAGCTCGGTCTGTCCACGCCGCTCTACATGAGCCATGGCGTGGCCTCCAACAAGTTCATCGAACTGGCCGGAGACGCCGCCGAGGGGCTGGTGCTGCCCGCGGGGCGGTTGGTGGCCGTGGACCAGGTTCCGGCGGACCATCCCCAAAAGCCCGTGCTTGAAGCGTATGTGGCCGCGTACACCAAGGCCTTCGGGCCGCAGATTTCATCTTTCGGCGGTTATGCGCATGACGCCTTCGCATTGGTCATGGAGGCGATCAGCATGGGCGGTTCCGCCACGTCCGCCGATATCCGGGACAATCTGGAAAAGATCTCAGGCTTCGCGGGCACCTCGGGCGTCTACACCTATTCTCCCGAGAATCACAACGGCCTCGACGAGTCCGCCTTCATCATGGTCACCATCGAAAACGGCGGCTGGAAGGTAGCGAACTAAAACGCATAAATGATCAAAAGGCCGGTGGGACGCACGTCCGCCGGCTTTTTTCATGTGAGAAAATGGATCCATCCAGTCTGTTGCAATATCTGATCACGGGGCTGACGCTGGGCAGCACCTACGGGCTCACGGCCCTGGGCTTCACCATCATCTTCAACACCACGGGCGTCATCAATTTCGCCCAGGGTGAATTCGTCATGCTTGGCGGGATGATGAGCGTCTACTTCATGCACGCCCTGGGCCTGGGCGAACCCGCCGCCGTCGTTCTGGCCGTTCTCGGCGCGACCATGGCCGGCGCCCTGGTCGAACGCCTGGCCATCCGTCCGGTGCGGGACTGTCCGGCTATCAACCTGGTCATCATCACCATCGGCGTATCCATCCTCATCCGGGGTCTGGCCATGCTGCTCTGGGGCAAGGACACCCATGTGCTGGAACCGTTTTCCGGAAACCAGCCGATCATGTTCCTGGGCGCGGCCATCATGCCGCAGGCCATCTGGGTTTTGGCCATCAGCCTCTTTCTGCTCGGGGCCTTGAAGCTGTTTTTCTCCGGCACCATCCACGGCAAGGCCATGCTGGCCTGCTCCTACGATCCCAAGGCCGCTTCCCTGGTCGGCATCGGCGTGCAGCGCATGGTCCTTTTTTCCTTCATGATCTCCGCCCTGGTCGGAGCGGTGGGCGGGGTGATCCTGGCCCCCATCACCATGACCTCCTACGATGTCGGCATCATGCTCGGACTCAAGGGTTTCGCGGCCTGCATCCTGGGCGGGCTCGGCAACCCGTTCGGAGCGGCGGCCGGAGGCGTGATCCTGGGCGTGCTGGAATCCCTCGGCGCGGGGTTCGTCTCCTCGGCCTACAAGGACGCCCTGGCTTTCGTCATTCTCTTGATCCTGCTTTTCGTCAAACCCTCCGGGCTGTTCGGCCTCAAAGACTCCAAAAGGGTGTGAAGTGTCATATCGCAAGGACATGATCTGGCTGGCGGCCTTTTTCGGGATACTCATGCTGGCCCCGACGCTGCTCCCGAACAACTACTACCTGACCATCCTCATCCTGGGCTGCCTGCATGCCATGAACGCGGTGGGGCTGTGCCTGCTGGTCGGACATGCCGGACAGATATCCCTGGGGCATGCCGGGTTCTACGGCCTCGGCGCGTACACGACATCGTACCTGAGCGCGACGGTGGGGCTTTCGGTCGGTTTGTCCATGCTCGCGGGAGTGGGCCTGACCGTGGTCGTCGCCGTTCTGGTCGGACTGCCTTCGCTCAAGCTCAAAGGGCATTACCTGGCCATGGCCACGCTGGGATTCGGCATCATCCTGTCCATTCTCTTCACCGAAACCGTGGACATCACCGGTGGTCCATCCGGCTTTGTGGGCATCCCGCGTTTGACCCTCTTCGGCTGGGAGCTGCGCAAGGACGTGACGCTTTTCCGCCTCGTGGCCCTGATCCTGTGCCTTTTCGTCTGGCTGTCCTTCAACCTGCTGCACAGCCGCGTCGGCCGGGCGCTCCGGGCCCTGCATACCTCCGAACGGGCGGCCGAGGCCATGGGCGTGGACATCGCCGCTTACAAGCTTCTGGTTTTTGTGTTGTCCGCGGCCTTTTCGGGCTTCGCCGGAGTCCTTTATGCCCATTACCTGACTTTCATCGCGCCCTCGTCCTTCGGCTTCATGTTCTCGGTGGAGCTTATCGTCATGGTGGTGCTGGGCGGAATGGTCAGCGTGCCGGGAGCCATTGTCGGAGCCTTTTTCGTCACCGTGCTGCCGGAATTTCTGCGCGCCTTCGAGAATATCGAAGTCCTGCTCTTCGGAGCCATTCTGTTGCTGTGCATGATGTTTCTGCCGGACGGCATGGCCGGAGGGTGGCGCAGGCTCCTGGACTGGGGCAAGGCCCGGTTTTCGGGGGTTTCCCATGGATAGGACGATTCTGGGGTGCAGCAGGATCGCCGTGCGCTTCGGCGGGGTGCAGGCCCTGGCCGACATCCATTTCGAGGCATTGCGGGGAGATATCACGGCCATCATCGGTCCCAACGGGGCGGGCAAGACAACGCTCCTGAACGTCATCTCGGGCATGGTCACGCCGAGCCACGGCGCCCTGACCTTCGAGGGACGCGACATCACCACTCTTCCGGCGCACAAGAGGGCCTGGGGCGGGATGGTGCGCACCTTTCAGAATCTGGAGATTTTTTCCAACATGACGGTGCTTGAGAACGTGGCCATGGGCTGCCATGGCCGTTTGTCCGTGCCCGCCTGGCACAGCCTGCTGCGCACGTCCAAATCGAGGAGGCTGGAGGAGACCGTCAGGGCCGAAGCCCTGGCCTCCCTCGAATTCGTCGGCATGTCGGATCTGGCTTCCGCCACAGCCAAAGACCTGCCCTTCGGCAAGCAGCGCCTGCTTGAACTGGCGCGGGCCCTGGCGGCCAAGCCCAAGCTCCTGCTGCTGGACGAACCGGCGGCAGGACTCAACATCGCCGAAACCCAGCTTCTGGCCGACCTGATCCTGCGCATCCGAGACACCTACAACCTGTCCGTCATCCTGGTCGAACACGACATGGAACTGGTCATGCGCGTCAGCGACGCCATCCTGGTGCTGTGCTTCGGGCAGACCATCAGCCGCGGCACCCCGGCGCAGGTCCAGAAGGACCCCAAGGTCATCGCCGCGTACCTGGGCGGGGACGAGGACTGATCATGCAGCCCACGCTTCTTTCACTCAAGAACATGGACGTCTTCTACGGTCGCATCCACGCCGTGCGCCGCGCCACCCTGCACGTGCGCCAGGGCGAGATCGTGGCTCTCATCGGCGGCAACGGCGCGGGCAAGACGACCATGCTCTGCACCATCTCCGGGCTGATCCGGCCCGGACAGGGCAGCATCGTGTTCGGCGACGACGATCTGGCGCGGCGCAGTCCGGAACAGATCGTGCGCGCCGGCATCTCGCACGTGCCCGAGGGGCGGCTTGTTTTCAGCCCCCTTTCCGTGGAGGACAACCTGCGCCTTGGGGCCTACACCCGGTCACGGTTTCGGCACCGGGCAGGCATCGCCCAGGACCTGGAGACCATGTTCAGCATGTTCCCCGTGCTGCGGCAGCGCCGCGCCCAGGCCGCCGGGACCCTGTCCGGCGGGGAGCAGCAGATGCTGGCCATCGGGCGGGCGCTTATGGCCAGACCCCGGCTGCTGCTTCTGGACGAGCCGGGCATGGGGCTGGCTCCGCTGGTGGTCAAGGATATTTTCCGGCATATCGTGGAACTGCGCGACCGCCTCGGTCTGACAGTGCTGCTGGTGGAGCAGAACGCGAGGAGCGCGCTCAAGATCGCCGACCGGGGCTATGTGCTGGAGAACGGGCGGGTCATTCTCCAGGGCACGGCGGATGAACTGCTGGCCAATCGTGATGTGCGACGAGCCTATCTTGGTCGGGAACTGGAAGAATAGGGGGAGGCAAGATGTACTGGCAGAGCGAATATGAATGCATGGAGCGTGGCGAGCTTGAGCTTTTGCAGCTGGAGCGTCTGCAGGCCACCCTGAACCGCGTGGCCCGCAACGTGCCGCTGTATCGCAAGCGTTTCGCGGAGCTGGGCATCGACCCCTATGACGTGCAGTCCTTGGAGGACGTGAAGCGCCTGCCGTTCACCACCAAGGATGACCTGCGGCAGCACTATCCCTACGGGCTTTTCGCCGTGCCCCTGCGCGACGTCGTGCGCATGCAGGCTTCCACCGGCACCACCGGCAAGCCCACTGTGGTCGGCTACACTTCCGGCGACGTGCGCCGCTGGTCCGAGCTGGCGGCCCGCATTCTGACGGCGGGCGGGGTGACCAAGGACGACGCCGTGCAGATCGCCTTCAACTACGGCCTGTTCACCGGCGCTTTCGGCGTGCATTCCGGCGCGGAACTCATCGGCGCGTCGGTCATCCCCAGCTCCGGCGGCGATGCCCGCCGCCAGATTTCCATCATGCAGGACTACCGAACCACGGCCCTGGTCTGCACTCCGAGCTACGCCTTGCACCTGGCCGACACCCTTGATGAATTGAATATCAACAAGACGGCGCTGTGCCTGCGCTTCGGCCTGTTCGGCTCAGAACCCTGGACCGAGGACACGCGCCACGAGATTGAGGAACGGCTCGGCATACTGGCCACGGACAATTACGGATTGAGCGAAATCACCGGCGTGGCCGGGGAGTGTCTGGAGCGGGCCGGGCTGCACATCAACGAGGATCATTTCCTGGCCGAGATCGTGGACCCGCAGTCCGGCGAGGTGCTGCCGGCCGGAGCCAAGGGCGAGCTGGTCCTGACCACGCTGACCAAGGAAGCCTTCCCCCTGATCCGGTTCCGCACCGGAGACCTGACCACCATCATCGACGCCCCCTGCGCCTGCGGCCGGACCCTAAAGCGCATGACCCGCATTCCCGGACGCAGCGACGACATGCTCATCATCCACGGGGTGAACGTCTTTCCGGCCCAGATCGAGGCGGTCATCTCCGGCACGGGGCTGACCAATCCTCATTACCAGATCGTGCTGGACCGGGTCGGGCACATGGATCTGGCCACCATCATGCTCGAAGCCCCCGAATCCTTCTGTACCGACTCCATCAAGAAGTCCCAGCGCATTCTGGAGAACGTCCGCATCCGCCTGCAAGCGGAACTGGGCGTGGTCTTCGAGGTCCGCCTGGTGGAACCGAGGACCATCACCCGTGAAGACGGCGGCAGGGTGGTCGACCGGCGCAAGGTGTAGCGGATTTCTTCTTCCGAAAGCAATGCGCCTCTGGCCGCCCGGCTAGGGGCGCTTTCGCGTGGTGCGCCGAGGACTGAAGATTCGGCGCGAAATCAGTCAGACCCTGTCCTGTTTCCCGAGTCCAAGCAGTTCAAGAATGCTCAAGATCACGAAGCGTGGATTGTGAAGAAGGTAGCGCTTCCAGAGCCGACGCGGTTCCACGCACAGGCGGAACAGCCATTCCAATCCCCGGCTCTGCATCCATGACGGAGCCTGCGGAATCGCCCCTGCATGGAAATCAAAGGCCGCGCCGACCCCAAGCATTACGGTCCGCACCCGCCCCCTGTGTTCGTGCATCCACCGTTCCTGCTTCGGGCAGCCCAGGCCCACAAAGAGAATGCGAGTTCCGGAGGAGTTGATGTCCCGGACCACGGCATTGTCTTCATCCACAGTCTGTTCCCGAAAGGGCGGGCTACAGGAATAGGCGACACAGAGGCCGGGGAATTTTTGTCGCATATTCGCGATCAACGCGTCCAGCACGTCAGGGGACGCGCCGTAATAACCCACCGGGATCCCCTGCCCGGCGGCTGCCTCCAGCACCCGCAGCATCAGGGTCGGGCCGTAGACCCTGTCCTTGAGATAATGCCCCAGCCGCCTTAAAATCCACACCAGCGGCATGCCGTCCGGCGCGACCAAGTCCGCCCCATTGACCGCAGCCTGATAGGCGTGGTCATCGCAACCCTCCATGACCACATGCACATTGGCCAGACAAACGGTCCGGCTCTCAGTCCGCCCGGCCCAGGCAAGGATTGCGGCGGTGGCGTCGTGACAGGTGGTGGGGTGGATGGTGGTGCCGAGGATGGTGGAAGGCGTCATCTTCAAACGTTGGCCTTGCGATGATGTGCCATGGCCTTGTCATATATTTCCATGAGCATCTGATAATTTCTTTGCGCGGTGTACTTGGTTTCGTACTCGCGCCTGGCTTTTTTGCCCATCTCGGCCATTTCCTCGGGATGCGCCCGGGCCCAGGCCACTTTATTCGCCAAATCCTGCGCGTCGCCAGGGCGGAAGTGAAGGCCGGTGCGGCCATCCTCGACGATCTCGGCCATGGCTCCAAGACGGGAGGCAATGACGGGCAGCCCGCTGGCGAAGGCCTCGACTATAGTCATGGGAAAATGTTCATACCACTCTGACGGACACACCAGAAACGTTGCTCTGTTCACAAGCCGCAATACATCGGCCCGTGATTGTCTGCCTAGAATAGAAATATTCTTCATGTTGTTTTGTTGCGCGAAATTTCGAGCTTCACCCAGGAGGGGGCCGTCTCCGACAAGTATGAGTTTGTTGTTTGGTAACAACAGAAAAGATCGTAACAGGGTTTGAATACCTTTTTCTGGAGACAGCCTGCCAACGAAGAGGGAGTAAAATGTGTTTCGTGATGGAAAAAAGGAGTTAAGTAATTCTTGATTCGATGTTTCGCTCGACTCGCTTAATGCACTGTTTATTATAAAATTCGGTTTGAGAACAATTTTTTCGTCAGGAAGGCCGCCCTCAATGAACTTTTTCCGCGAAAATTCGGACAGAGCGATATAGGCATCAACGCGATTCCAAGTACCCAGGCTCCGATGCAAGGCAAGCATCCCCGCCACAACCTTGCTTGCGGCTCGATTCCGGTAGCATCCGTGTGCCGCACCACGCCAAGGAAGGCTTCCCATACACATTTCGCAAGGTCGGCCATCCCGGTAGAAAAGGCCATTCACGCATAGAAGGCGATAGTTATGCAGTGACATTACCACAGGCACGCCTTCGGCTTTGGCGGCGAAAAGAACACCTGGGGAAGCGGCGGGGAAAGTGTTGTGCATGTGTACAATGCGAGGACGGTGTTTCCGGATTGTCGCTCGTGTCAGGCGGTAGGCCGCTTGATTCCAAAGAGTGGTCCCGACTTGACGCCAATTTCTCATGACCTGCATGTCACTGTTATAAAAGGTCAGCGTATTGGTCTCATGACCTTGTTCTCGAAGATAAGCCACCTCAGCGGCAAAGACTTGGTCTTCACCACCCGGTTGCTGATAATGGGTATGGAGGACGAGGATTTTCATCTAGCCATAAGTCTCAAGCTGCCGTTAATACCAAGAAGTTGAGTCTCAAACAGCGCCAATGTTTTTAAACCAGATTTTATGAATTTTGTAGGAGTATTAATTAAGAAGATTTTTTTATCATCAAGTTGAATTCATATTTATGTCGATTTGAAATTATTATATCATATTATTTTGTATAAATAATTATATTAAAATATTTTTATATAAGATTTGCAGTAATTAATTTTTCTTTGTGCGTTTGTAAGTATAGCAATTCCAATCAAAAAAACTGCACTCGTGATTCCCCAGGAAGCTGTAAGTCCACTTGTCATTGGTGTGATGACTAAAATTGTAATTAATACTGAAACAACTTCAATATTAGTTCCGTTAAAATATGATCTAAAAATTATTTTTAAAGAAGAGATAAAAGCAAACATAAAAAAAATAAAACCAATTATTCCTACTGACAATGCAACTTCAATATAGCTATTATGAATACTTGAAATAAATACATTGAATCCTGATATGTCTTGTGAAAATACATGACGGCTGCCCACTCCGAAGCCGTAACCAAGCCAAGGTTGGTCAAGAAAAGCATCCTAAATCCGTGAAAAAGTTGCATTGAATATACAGTTTTGAAACATTTTGAACTTGAAATAAATCAATGATATCGGTATATTGAACTTGCTTTTCCTGAATGATTTTTAGCACCCATTGGGTGCG
>JBFWJY010000010.1:0-110333 GCA_050252955.1 Desulfomicrobium sp. | reverse complement strand
CCCAATGGGTGCTAAAAATCATTCAGGAAAAGCAAGTTCAATATACCGATATCATTGATTTATTTCAAGTTCAAAATGTTTCAAAACTGTATATTCAATGCAACTTTTTCACGGATTTAGGATATATAAAATTATCATTGCGAATTTTTTTCACAATACTTTTATCCATACAGGAGTTGCCTAGATGAAAAAATGCATTTCATGCCTTTTTACAGCAATCATGTTGCTTTCAACAAATGCTTTTTGCGACACCTCGGGATTCTATGTCGCGGCAAAAGCAGGCGCATCCTTCATGCATTTTTCCGACGGCAATTGGCAAAGCGACTTGGCCGGCGATCAGACGCACCAGTACGACAAAAGCCAGGACAACACCGTCTTCACCTTCGGCGGGGCGTTGGGTTACGAGCTGGAACCGCCGTTTCGCGTTGAGCTTGAATACATGTACAGGACCAATTTCGAGCACGACAAAAAGCCCACCACCAACGGGCTTTTCGATGTGGAGCATGACCTGACCACGCACACCGTGCTGGCCAACCTTTTTTACGACTTCAGAAACACGACCGCCTTTACGCCATTCGTCATGGGCGGCATCGGCATGGCCATCCACCAGACCGACAATTCCGTCAAAGGGCTGGGAATGGTCGGCGATTACGAGGGATCAACCGTCACGCGCACGGAGTTCGCCTGGAACATCGGGGCTGGGCTGGGGTATGACATCAGCGACAATCTGACAGTGGACATCCTGGCCCGCCACATCGACATGGGCAAGGCCAAATGGAAGAACACCGCCACGACGATCACCGACAAGGGGTCCGCGACGGGGGAGATATCGGCCACGGAAATACTGCTCGGTCTGCGTTACGCATTCTAAACATCCTGGGCGCGGACGCCACCAACGCCACGTCGATGCGGGCCCTTGCTTCACAAAGGGCCCCGCATTTTTTTCAGAAAGCGTCGGTCGCTATCCGCTCACGCAGGGCGCTTATCCTTTCATGCAGGGGATCATGGGCGTTAAGGGTTCGCAAGGTCTCGGCCAGAAGCGCGAGCGCCCTCTCCCTCTCGCCGTTCCGCGCCAAGGCCTGGGCCAGGGTCGCCCGGAACAAGGGGTTGCCAGGCTCGGTCTGCACGGCCTTTGAGGACCATTCCAGGGCCTCGTCCGGCTCATCCAGGTTCACGAGCGCATAGGCCAGATTGTTCATGGCCTCGGGGTTTTCGGGATTGCGCCTCAGGGCCTGCCGGTAGCCGCTCGCGGCCTGCGTCCAATCGCCTTTGGCCGCATGGGCGTTGCCCAGGTTGATGAGCGGCTGATCCCAGGAAGGGTCCTTGTCCGCGGCTGTTTCATAGGCCTTGAGGGCCAGGTCCGGCTCTCCGGACGTTTCATAGGAGACGCCGAGATCGTTGTGCTCGCGGGCGTCCAGCGGGTCGGACAGCACGACGACCCTGGGCATGGCGCAACCGGCCAGAGCGAGCAAAAACACCAGCAACACGGCAACGCGCACGGTTCACTCCACGACAAGGTAAAGACGGTTCATCGGCTCCCAGCGCTCAATCAGCTCCCGCTCAGGCAGGTACATGTCCGCGCGGGTTCCGACATGCATCAAGAATCCATCGACATCATGGCCGTACACAACCACGTAATGCCCCTGGCTGAACATCCTTCCTCCCATCTCAAGCAACAGGATGACAGGACTTCCCGCGTCGATCAGTTCCCTTATCAGGCCCGGTTCTCCTCGCCCGGACCGGGTGGAGACGCCCAGCGACCGGGCGTAATTCTCCATGTCCGGCAGCAGGGTCCGTCCCAGCGCCGGAGTGAATACCTGGCGCGTCACCTCGTCAACGTCCGGGCCCCGTCCGCGAAAAGCCAGCACCGAGGCCAGGGCGGCCGGGCCGCAGTCGTTGCGTTGACTCTGGGCGATAAAAGGCACGTCGAGTCGAGCCGCGCGGGCGGAAACCTCCCGGGCCGACTGAAAAGCGGGACGCTGGAGGCATCCGGCGCAGGATACCCCCAGCATCAGGACCAAAAGGAGGAAAAGCCTATTGGATGACAATGCGCCTGTCGCTTATGTGCAGAATGACCACGACCAGCAGGATGACCAGGAGAACCGCGATGACCGCCCCGACGATACCGCCGCCCACGTCACCGGACAGGCCGGCCAGCTGGTGCAGCTGCTCGTCGGAGAGCGAACCCAGCTTCGCGTCCACCTCTTCGGGAGTCAGTCCGTAGTCCGCCAGGCGCTGGGTCACGACCTTGTTTTCCAGGGCGGCCTGGATGGACGCGATGTCCGCGCTGCGCTCGGAAACGATCTCGCCCGTCGAGAGGCGGCTTTGCGCCAGGAAGGCTTCTGCGTTGGAGGGAACGATCGCGATGAAAAGGTAGGCCACCAGAATCGGCCAGCACACGCGCACATCGAAAAACCACTTATTTTGTCGATTCATGTCAGACAGCCTCCGGGTAGAATTTGCTCATGCGCCCCTCGGCCGATGAAAACATGCACCAGCCGGGAGAAGCCTCAAAATTATTAGCGTCAACACATACAGTGAGTCAGGCGTAACAGTCAAACCGAATGCCCGCGCCGGACGCGTTCCGGTTCGGCAAACCCGCCACCGCCCCCCCAAAAACAGTCAACCCCAGGTTGACCCCAAGTGGCGCCTTTCCGTGACCAAGAAGACCAACGGCTCCGATGCGCGAATACAATGAAGCGGGGATCTGTCTGACAACACCAGCGCAAACAGGGCGGCTCGACAATGTCACAACCGCGTTGTCATACGGAAAGTCTCATTGACTTTTGAACATTTTGATATTTTAGATTTCAAGCATTGATGCGCCGATCTCTACGCAGGGTTGGAAAAGCGGTTTCTCAAAACCGAGTTCATTGCATCCCCTCTCAATGAATTTCACATGTTCGCACAGCCCCAAGGAGTGTTCGATGAGTCCCGATCTGGCAAAACCTTTCATCAATGCAACCAGGCATGTCTTGTCCTCCACCGCGGACCTCGATGTCGTGGCCGGGCCGCCCTACATAAAAAGAGATAAAGTCGCCTGCGGTTGTGTCTCCGCGCTGATCGGCATTACCGGAGACAAAAAGGGGACCTTCTGCATCTCCTTCGACAAGACCACAGCAGTGCATATCGTCCGGCACATGCTCGGAGACTCCATCGAGGACATCGTGCAGGACGTGCAGGACGCCATGGGCGAAATCACGAACATGATCTCCGGCCACGCCCGCGTCGGCATGGTGAGCATGGGCCTCAAGCTGCAAGGCTCCACGCCTTCGGTGATCATGGGCGACAACCACTCCATCTCCTACCGGGCCTCGGCCCAGGCCATCGCCATCCCCTTTTCCTGCAAGGCCGGAAAATTCACGCTGGAGTTCTGCTTTGATTGAGGCCTGACCGGCGCGGCAGCCTCAAGGCGTCTCCGCGCCGCCACCTCTATTCTCCGGGCGCGTCGCCTTTTTCGTTTCGCGCGGCCCGATGCGCCGTCTTGCGGGCTGAGCGAACGCCATTGCGATCCACGCATAAAAACAGTATTCATTCCCAAGAGCATCGCGTCGTATCCGCAACCCACCGGAGCATCATGCCTGCCAAGGACCACAACGCCCTCTCCAGTCCGGGCTGGAATTTCGACAACACCTACGTCCGCCTGCCAGATTCGCTCTACGTCCGCCAAAAACCCGTGCCGGTGAAAGCCCCGTCCATCGCGCTTCTCAACCACGAACTGGCCCGCTCCCTTGGCTTGGACGCGGAGCGTCTGGACAGCCCGCAGGGGGCCGACGTCTTCGCCGGCAACAGCCTGCCTTCCGGCGCCGACCCCATTGCCCAGGCCTACGCCGGGCACCAGTTCGGGCATTTCACCATGCTCGGCGACGGACGGGCCATTCTCCTGGGCGAGCACGTCACGCCTGGGAGCGAACGCTTCGACATCCAGCTCAAGGGCTCCGGCCGGACCCCGTTTTCCCGCCGCGGTGACGGACGCGCCGCCCTGGGCCCCATGCTGCGCGAATACATTGTCAGCGAAGCCATGCACGGCCTGGGCATCCCGACCACGCGCAGCCTTGCCGTGGCGACCACCGGCGAACCGGTCTTCCGCGAAACACCCCTGGCCGGAGCCGTCCTGACCCGCGTGGCGGGCAGTCACATCCGCGTGGGCACCTTCGAATACCTCGCCGCGCGCGGACGGACCGACGACCTGCGCGCCCTGGCCGAATACACCATGCGACGCCACTACCCGGAGCTGTCCGAAGCCGAAAACCCCTTCCTCGAACTGCTGCGCCAGGTCATGCGCCGCCAGGCGCGGCTTGTGGCCGCGTGGCTGCACGTCGGCTTCATCCACGGGGTCATGAACACCGACAACGTGTCGCTGTGCGGAGAGAGCATCGATTACGGCCCCTGCGCGTTCATGGACGCCTACGATCCGGCCGCCGTGTTCAGCTCCATCGACCGCGAAGGCCGCTACGCCTACGGCAACCAGCCCTCCGTCGCCCAATGGAACCTGACCCGCCTGGCCGAAACGCTGCTCCCGCTGCTGCACGAGGACGAGAAAAAAGCGACGGACCTGGCGCGGGAAGCCCTCGACGGGTTCCCGGCCATGTTCAGACGGGCGTGGGTCGACGGCATGCGGGCCAAGCTCGGGCTGTTCACGCGGGAGGACGACGACGCGGTCCTGGCCCAGGACCTTCTGAAGCTCATGCAGGGCGCTGGCGCGGACTATACGCTGACCTTGCGCGGGCTGGCCGGGGACATGGCCCAGGGCTCGTTCTTCCGCGATCCGGGCTTCATGCGCTGGCGCGCCGCGTGGCAGGAGCGGATGAAAAGACAAAAGGAGACAATCGAGCAATCGCGCTCCCTGATGCGCTCGCGCAACCCGGCGCTCATCCCGCGCAACCAACACGTGGAGGAAGCGATCGCGGCCGCGACCCGGGAAAACGATTTCAAGCCCTTGAAGCGTCTTTTGACCGCCCTGGCCGCGCCCTTCGAGGACCGCCCCGAGCACGCCGCGTACCGGGAGCCGGCTCCCTTTGATCCCGGCTACCAAACCTTTTGCGGCACCTGAAACAGGCCCTGGCTGAGCACCTCCCGAATCCGCTCCAGAATGGCCATGCTGTCGCAAGGCTTCTGGAACACATCCGCTTCGCGCATGTTCAAGCTGGCGATGTCGACATAGTGGTGAAAATCGGCGGACCCCGTGTGCAGCAGATGATGGCGGCACAGGCCCTCGTCCAGGGACACCCTGATGAACTCGGCCCCGTTCATGCCCGGCAGGCGGATATCGACGATGCAGATTTCCGCCTGCTCCCGCCGCAGATCATGCAGCGCCGCTTCCGCGGAATGGGCCGATCGGATCTGAAACCGATCGAAATCCTCCAGAAAACAGGTCAGGGAACTGCGAATGTGCTCCTCGTCATCGATGATCATCAGTCGTTGGCGCACTCGTCCTCCTTTTTTCCAGGCTTTCCGAGATTCGGGAGTTCGATGGTGAAGCATGTGCCCTCTCCCGGACGCGACTCCACCCGCATCTGCCCTTCGTGGCCGCGGGTGATGATGAAGTACGAAACGGACAGGCCAAGCCCTGTCCCCACTCCGGGCGGCTTGGTCGTGAAGAACGGTTCAAAGGCCCGGCGCAGCACTTCGGGCGGCATGCCGGGCCCATTGTCCCGCACCTCCACCACCACGCGATCGTCCACGGCCCGCATACGCACCACGATGCGCGGCCGCGCGATCTCCGGCTTGGCCGTGGACATGGCCTGGGCCGCATTGCGAAACAGATTCAGGAAGACCTGTTCGATCTCCGTCTCCGTGCAGCAGACGGCGGGAAAATCCCCGTCGCATTCGAAGACGAGCTCGATGCGCTTGAAATCATAGTTTCTCTGCAGATCGTAATCGTTCCCGGCCAAGTGCGCCGCCCGTTCGATGATGGCGCGCAGATCGCAGACCGCGCGCCGCGATTCGCTGCGGCGGCTGAAATCGAGCATATGCCGAATGATGTCCGCTGCCCGCCTGGCGGCGTCCTGGATGTTGCGCACGAAATCATACAGGCCGCGCAGACGCATGTAGCGGTCGAACAGATTCATATCCAGGCCGATGCTCTCGGCCACCTCGATGTTTTTGGGGAAGTCCGGGTTGGTCCTTTGCACCAGATTCTGACTGCTGACCATGATGATGCCCAAAGGGTTGTTGATCTCATGGGCCACGCCCGCCGCGATGCCTCCGACCGAGATCATCTTCTCGCTTTGGACCATGAGTTCCTGCATGCGCTTGAACTCCGTGACGTCGCGCAGGACGGCCATGACGCATTCCTCGTCGCCCACGGTCAAGAATTGGCTGGACAGCACGCAGGGAACGCTTCTTCCGTCCTTGCAGCCCAGAACGAAATCGACGTTCTCGATCTGCCCCTTGGCCTGCATGCGCCTCCGGACTGCCTCGCGCGTGGCGGGCGCGCCGTACAGGCCGAGTTCGTGCGCGGTTCTGCCCACGGCTTCGTGGTGGGCGAAACCCGTCAGGCGGCTGAAGGCCTCGTTGACATCGACGATCCGCCCTTCGGCCATGCTCATGACAATGATGACATCGGGCGAAAGCCGAAACAGGCGCGAAAACTTCTCTTCCGACTGCCGCAGGCGTTCCTCGGCCTGCTTGCGCGCGCCGACATCCTCGATCACGCCGTTCAGAATCGCCCCCGAGCCGTCAGTGCCTCGCTGGATCGACGCGGTCATCATCCCCTCGAAATGAGCGCCGTCACGACGCACGAACTCCATCACCCTGCTCAAGGCCCCCGGCGCGTCCATGAGTTCACGCAAAAACGCCTCCCGCTTCGAGGAATCGGCATAGACCGGTTCAACCCGCAGTCCGGTCGAGGCCAGGAAGTCCTCGCGGGAGGAGTACCCGAACATGTGTCCGAGCGCCTCATTGCCCTCCAGCAATTCCCCCTCCAGGGTGGAGCAGAAGATCCCAACGGGAGAATGGTTGAAAATCAGACGGAATTTCTCCTCGCTCCCGGCCAGGGCGCGGATCTGGCGTTCGATGGTCTGCCCCATGTCCAGAAACGCATCCACCAATGGCCTGAACTCGGCGTAATGCGCGCCGGAGTCCGTCTGCGTGTATTGCCCGCGGGCATAGGCGCCGACCAGGGAATCCAGGGTCGTGAAGGGCTTTCGCAGAAAATGGTGCAAAAGGCGTTTGGCCAGGCAGTACTGGGCCACGATGACCAGCAGGGCCATGCCGCCGGCGGCGAGGCCGAGGCCGACCAGGGCGCTGCGGCGCGCGGAATCGGCCAACCCCAGCCGGATGGAGCCGATGACCAGGCCGTCGTGCCTGACCGTTGCTTCGCGGACGATGAAAAGAGGCTTGCCAGCGTCGTGGGCGAACCACTCATCCCCCGTGCCGTCCCTCACCTCCAGCAAGCCCACGTTCGCATCCATGCTCGTGGCCTGAGCCACCGACGCCGCCTCTTCCTTGTCCAACGCCCACAAGGGAGGCTCCAGGGCCTGGGACAAAAAGGCGGTGATGTCATCCGCCCGCATTTTCATCCGGTTCTCGACCTCCCACGAAAGAACAAGGAAAACGAGCGACGAGGCGACGAGAATGACCGCCGCGCTCAGGATGCCAAGCGCGAGGGAAAGCCGCTTGGAAAGGGATTTGCCGGAAGGGACGCTGACCATGTCTGAACCGATCCTTCAAGAACCGCAACGGATTCCCGACACATTGAAGAGTGGGCTGATCCCATTATACAGCAAGGTCGTTCATGTTTCGAGAAAAAAATTATGACCGGGGCTTTCCGGCGGCGCGAATCGTGCCCACGGATTCGCGCGGCGCACTAGCGGGCGCTGCCATGTCATGGGGATATCCGGCCTTGTCATTTACGGATCAAGCGGGTAAGGAGTCATGTCTTTAACCAAAAACTACTGAAAAACAGAGAAGGTATCCGTTTTATATGGCCAAGGAAGAGTCTATCGAAGTTGAAGGTGTCGTCGAGGAAGCCATGCCCAATGCCATGTTCCTGGTTCGTCTGGAAAATGGTCATCAGGTGCTTGGTCACATCTCCGGAAAGATGCGCAAGTTCTACATCCGCATCCTGCCCGGCGACCGGGTCAAGGTGGAGCTTTCCCCCTATGATCTGACCCGTGGCAGAATCACCTACCGCTTCAAATAACCCCCTCCGACGAAACGTACCGGCACGCGAATCAAAGCGCGTGCCTTTTTTTATCGCCGCGTCCGCCGGGCGAATACCCTTGTCATCGCGCGCCCCCTGCCGTACCCATGAGCCCATGCCGAAAATAGATCTTCATACCCATTCCACCGCCTCCGACGGCACGCTGAAACCGGCGGAACTGGTGGCCGCCGCTGTGGAGGCCGGACTCCAGGCGGTCGCCCTGACCGATCACGACACGGTCCTGGGACTGCCCGAGGCTTGCTCCGCAGGGCGGGAACTGGGCATTGAAGTCATCGGTGGCTGCGAGCTGAGCGTCGGGTTCGAGCGCGGCAGCATGCATCTGCTGGGCCTCTGGCTCCCCCAGCATCCCGAGCGCCTGCGCCTCGCCCTCGAACGCCTGGCCGATCTGCGCACGAAGCGCAACGAGAGCATCATCGCCAACCTGAACAATTACGGGGTGGACATCACTTACGCCGAACTGGAAAGCATCACCGACGGCGGTTCCATCGGGCGACCGCACTTCGCGCAACTGCTGGTGGAGAAGGGGCTGGCCGTCAATTTCCAGGACGCCTTCATGAACTGGCTGCGCCCCGGCACCAAAGGATACGCGCCCAAGGAGAAGCTTTCGCCCCGCGAGGCCATCGAGCTCCTGAAAAGCGAGCAGGCCACGGTCATCCTGGCCCATCCCTGCACCCTGAAGGTGGAAAAGGACGAACTGGAAAACGTGCTGATCGAGCTCAAGGATTCGGGCCTCGACGGCGTGGAAGTCTTCTACTCCATGCATACCCAGGCCCAGACCAATTTCTACGCCGGGCTGTGCCGCAAACTCGACCTGCTGCAGAGCGCGGGTTCGGATTTCCACGGCGCCAACAAGCCGGGCATCGCCCTGGGCCGGGGCAAGGGCGGCCTGCGTCCTTCCTACGATCTGGTGCTGCGCATGAAAGAAGCGCGCAGCAAGCTCGGTCTTCAACTTCCGCTCTGCTCCTGAATCATGCACGCACTCCCCGAACTCCTCGTCCCCGTCGGAAGCCCGGACAAGCTGTCCACGGCCCTGCGCTACGGAGCCGACGCAGTGTATCTGGGCGGCCAGGCCCTGAGCCTGCGCGCCAAGACCGACGGCTTCTCCTTCTCCCAGCTCCGCGACGCCGTGAAGCTGGCCCACTCAGGCGGAACAAAAGTCTATTTCGCCCTGAACCTGCTGGCCTGGGAAGAGCATCTGCCCGGCGTGGAAGCCTACCTGGAGGAGCTTGCCGGCGTCGACGTGGACGGGCTGATCATCGCCGACCCCGGCATCATGGCCATGGCCTTGAAACGCGTCCCGGGCATCCCGATCCACGTCTCGACCCAGGCGAACACCTCCAATTCCGCCACGGCCGCGTTCTGGCGCGACCTGGGCGCGCGCCGCGTCAACGTGGCCCGCGAACTCGGGGCCGCCCGCATCCGGGCCATGGTGCGACGCGTTCCGGACCTGGAGTTCGAAGTCTTCGTGCATGGGGCCATGTGCATGGCCGTGTCCGGGCGCTGCCTGCTCTCCTCCCACCTGACCAAGCGCTCGGGCAACCTGGGCCAGTGCACCCACCCCTGCCGCTTCGACTACAAGGTCACCGCCGTGCGGCTGGAAGAGCGCCTGCGCCCCGGCGAGGACACCTGGGAGATCCGGTGCGGCGACGAGTTCAGCCAAGTCATGGCCGCCGAGGATCTTTGCCTCATCAAGTACCTGAACTGGTTCCGCAAAAACGGCGTGGCCAGCCTGAAGATCGAAGGCCGCATGAAGACCCCCTCCTACCTGGCCCAGGTCACGGACGTGTATCGCACGGCCCTGGACGACCTCTCCGCCGGAACCTTCCGCCCCGGACTCTATCTGGAGGAGTTGCAGCAGCTGGCCACCCGCCCCCTGACCTCGGCCTTCTTCACGCCCCGGCCCGTGACCCTGCTTGACTCCCTGTCCAGATCCCTGACCAAGAACATCGTCGGCAGGCTGGTGGAGCCCGCCGGGGATGACCGCTGGATCATGGACGTCAAGCACCGCTTCGAGACCGACTCGCCCCTTGAAATCCTGTTCCCCGGACTGCGCCGTCCGGTTCTGGGCGCTGGCGACTACGGCGTGGAAAACGCCGAGGGCGGGCTTCTGCCCACGGTCCATGGCGGGATGCGGGTGGTGCTGCGCTGCGCCTATCCGGACCTTGAGGCGGGCATGTTCCTGCGCGCCCACCATCCCGGCATCTACAACAGCCAGGCCGGCTGACCCATGACGGACACGCCGATGCGCATCTGGGTCGACGCCGACGCCTGCCCCAGGGTCATAAAAGATATCCTGTACCGCGCGGCCGAGCGGCGCAAAATCCGCCTGATCCTGGTGGCCAACTCGCGCTTCCCCGTCCCAAAATCGGAATTCATAGATTTCATGCAGGTCGGCGCGGGCTTCGACAAGGCGGATCTGGCCATCGTGGAGCAGGCGCGAAGCGGAGATCTGGTCATCACCACCGACATCCCGCTGGCCGCCGGGGTCATCGAGAAGGGGGGATCGGGATTGAGCCCCAGGGGAGAGGTTTTCGACACGGACAACATTCGCGGTCGCCTGACCATGCGCGATTTTCTGGACGAGATGCGCGGCAGCGGAGTCATGACCGGCGGGCCATCGGCCCTTGGAGCCAAAGACAGGCAGGAGTTCGCCAATCAGCTTGACCGCCTGCTGACCAGACGGGGGTTCTGACGGCGGCTGCGGTGGTGGCGATGGACGAAATGGACGTTATGGACCGGGTGGACGAAAGCTTTCGGACGCCATTTCAGTCTTCGCCCAAAAGGTAGCGCAGCTGGGCCACGGAGCGCCCCGTGCGTTTGGCCAGGGCTTGCAGGGCCTCAAACTCGGGACGGGCGTAGCTCCGCCCCCCGATTTGGGTTTCCTTGGCGCTCACCTCGCCCCAGGGCGTCGGCCGGGTGGACGCGGCGCGGGGCAGCACGGCGCGGGTCGTCTCGGTCATGCGCAGACCAAGGGTCATGGTCTGGGCAAAGGTCAGGTCGCGGATACGCCCTAGGTCCTCTGGCCTGCACAGCACCTGCAAGAGCCCGCCTGGTCGGTTCTTCTTCATCACTCCGGGCAAAAACAGCACATCCAGCGCCCCGGCATCGAGCAAGACCCCGAAAACCCCTCCGATCTCCTCGCCGGTGAGATGGTCGACATTGGTTTCCAGCACCACGATCCGCTCCAGTCCCGGCCCTTCCCCTGCCAGCATGAGGACGCGCAAGCCGTTGACCGTGGGCAGCTCCATGGTCCCAAGCCCCAGCCCGGTCCGTTCAAGGCGGCCGGTCGGGCCCGACGTGAATTCATCGACCATCCTGTCCAGCAGCAGGGCCCCGGTGGGCGTGATCAGCTCCCCTTCAAACTCCGTCGGATACACGGGTTTGCCCTGCAACAGGACCGCCGTCGCCGGGGCGGGCAGGGGCATGAGCCCGTGGGCGCAGCGCACCGTGCCGGAAAACCAGGGCAGGCGGGAGCAGGTCACGCGGCTGACGCCCAGCGTCTCCAGAGCCCAGAACGCCCCGACCACGTCGACCAGGGTATCCACGGCCCCGACCTCGTGAAAATGGACGTCCGCCAACGCGCAGCCATGTACCCCGGCCTCCACTTCGGCCAGGCGCGTCAGGGCGTCTTCGGACCGCTCCCGGACCCGTTCCGAAAACGGCAGCGCGCGGACAATCGCGGTCAGTTCGCCCAGGTGGCGCATGGGCTGGGCCTGGGGCGCGAGAATCTCCAGGCGCTTGCCCCGTATGCCCTTGTCCCGGGCGTCCAGGGCCGCCACCCCGACCTCCACCCCGGCCCGGGCGAAAGCGGGCTCCAGCGCGGACAAATCCACTCCCAGATCGGCCATGGCCGCCAGGAACATGTCGCCGGCGATCCCGGCTGGACAATCAAGATGCAACTCGGGCATGTGTTTCCTCACAATTGGTGACGCGTTGGGACAAGGGGTATCACATGAAAATCGCCGCAGTTCAACTGTCCGGATTTCCAGGAGATGTCAGCGGCAATCTGGACAAGATCCGCACCCAGGCCTGCGCGGGGGCCCAAGCCTCCTGCCGCCTGCTGCTCTTCCCTGAAATCTCGGACCTCGGCTACGACATGCCGTCCATCGCGCTTGCCGGTCGCGAATGGTGGCCCCGGGTGCGGGACCGGCTCGCGGCGCTGGCGCGGGAACTTGAAATCTGCCTGGTCTGCGGCGTGTGCCTGCCCGGACCGGACGGACTGGCCAACGCGCTGGTGGCCTTCGGACCGACCGGCGACATACTGGCCAGGTACCGCAAAATCCATCTCTTCACGGCCACGGATGCCGACGAAACAAAAGTCTTCAGCCCCGGCAGCGAAATCGTCTGCTTTGATTTCGAGGGAGTCCGTTTCGGCCTTTCCGTGTGCTACGACCTGCGCTTTCCCGAACTGTACCGGGTGCAGGCCCTTGAGGGGTGCCAGGTCATGCTTCTGGCTTCGGCCTGGCCAAAGATGCGCATCGACATCTGGCGGACGCTCTGCGCGGCCCGGGCGCTGGAAAACCAATGCTACCTGCTGGGAGCGAACCGGGTGGGCGACCGGGGGGCCTTCCCCTTCGGAGGCCGTTCCCTTTTCGTCACGCCCGGCGGAGAAATCACTTCGGCGAGCGTGGATCAGGAAGGCCTGACCGCAGGCACCGTGGATCCGGTCGAACTTGCCGCCATCCGCCAGAGCATCCCGGCCCTGGCTCATCGCCGCCCCGAACTCTATGCCGGAGTTGCAGGCAATTCAGCACAGAGCCTTTGACGGAATGCCGAAAAGATATTATTGCATGAACACCTTACATGCAATTCCCGCTGCATTGAAAGCAACACAGCTTCATGGCGGTCACCCCGCCTCCAAGGAGAAATACCATGATCATAAAAGAATGGATGACCAAGGACGTTATCACCGTGGATCCCGAAACCTCCATGATGAGAGCGGCCAAGCTGATGAAGGAAAAAGGCATTCGCCGCCTGCCCGTGGTCGACGACAAGGGCAAGGTCGTGGGCATGCTCAGCGACCGCGACGTGAAGGAAGCCTCGCCCTCCAAAGCCACGACCCTTGACGTGCACGAACTCTACTACCTGCTCTCCGAGATCAAGGTCAAAAACATCATGACTCCGAGCCCCATCACCATCCGGGAATCGGACACGGTGGTGAAGTGCGCGGCCATCATGCACGACAAGAAAATTTCCGGCCTGCCCGTTCTGAACGACAAGGACGAACTGGTCGGGATCATGACCCAAAACGAGGTCTACAGCGTCCTTTTGAGCATCACCGGCATCTATCACGGCGGAGTGCAGATCGGCCTCAATCTGACCGACGAACGCGGCAGCCTCAGAGAGGTGCTTGAGTGCATCCGCGGACACAAGGCCCGCATCAGCTCCATCCTCACCTCCTACGACAAGGTCGAGAAAGGCCATCGCCAAGTCTTCATCCGCATCATGGACATGGACAAATCCGCGCTGAACGCGCTGCAGAAAGAACTGTCCGAAAAATACAACCTGACCTTCTGGGTCCGGGACAACATCAACTAAACCGGTCCGCCATTACCCGGGGCCCGTGGGCTGATTCACGGGTCCCGTTCATGCAGGCGGGAGCGCCCAGGCAGGAGCACCCATGGAAGAGCATTATCCCATAAAGGACACCTTCGTCGAAATCACCAACACCCTGCAGGCGGCTCTCGACACGGACTATGTCATCGGCCTGCTTTTCGCGACGGCCCTCATTTCCTTCATTATCGGCCGCATGAGCAAATAAGGTCTACGCCCCGTCAGGTTCCCAAGCTTTCGGAATTCCCGCCATCTGTGCGGGAATTCCTGTTTTTGGAGCCTGCGTTGCAAGCCAGACGCGGACAAAAAGACAGCGCCGCCGCGCTCAGGCGCGTCTCGCCGCCCCGGCCCTCGTGCAGGATCAGGGGCGGATGCACCGTCAGGCCCGGCCCGCCGTTCTTGAGGCTGCGCACAAGCACCAGCCGGGCCGTTGTGTCATGACGCTGATGCACGAACAGCACCTCCTTGGGCTGAAGCCGGGAGGCGCGCAGCAAATCCAGCAGCTCATCGACGCGCTCGGCCAGATGAATGAAGACGCAGCTCTTGCGGTTGCGCAGCAGATACGCGGCGGCGCGCACAAAATCCGCAAGCCCGGCCCGGCGCTCGAAACGCGCCAGAGTCCTGGCCTCGTCCGGGCAGATCCGCCCCCGATCCGGATCACGGTACGGCGGATTGCACAGCACCAGATCCATGCTTTCGGGCGCAATCCCCCAGGGAGCGCAGGCGTCGGCCCGGAGCAGGGCGAAGCGCTCCGCGAACCCCAGACGGCGGGCGTTTTCGCGGGCGTGGCGCAGCATGTCCGGGTTCAGGTCCAGGCCGATGCCAAAAAAGTCGGGGTGGTCAAGGGCCAGTCCAAGCCCCACCACCCCGCATCCGGTTCCCAGGTCCAGGACCCGGCCCCGCGCCTGCTCCCGCCCGGCGAAAGCGGCCAGCAGCAGCGCGTCCATGGAAAAACGAAACCCCGACTCCGGCTGGGAGAGCCCGCGCGGAAAATTCCGCCGGGCCTGGTCCACGGCCGCAATCGTCATCCTACTTCAGAACGGAGCGCAGCCGCTCCATGGCTTCCTGGACATTGGCCAGGCTGTTGAACGCGGAGATGCGGATATAACCTTCCCCGCAGGCTCCGAAGCCCGCCCCCGGAGTGCATACCACGGCAGCCTTGCCGAGGAGCATGTCGAAAAAATCCCACGAGCCCATCTTGCCGTCGATCCAGACATAGGGCGAATTCTCGCCGCCCACGCAGTCATAGCCAAGCGCGGTCATTTCCTTGCGGATGATGGCCGCGTTGTTCAGGTAATGGTCAACCAGCGCCCTGGTCTGCGCCTTGCCCTCGGGCGAATAGACGGCCGTGGCGGCTTTCTGCACCGGATAGGACACGCCGTTGAACTTGGTGGTGTGGCGACGGTTCCACATGGCGTGCAGGCTGTGCGCCTTGCCCTCGTTGTCGTAGGCCATGCAGGTCTTGGGCACCACGGTGAAGGCCAGACGCGTGCCCGTGAAGCCGGCGGTCTTGGACAGGGAGCGGAACTCAATGGCCACCTCGCGCGCGCCTTCGATCTCGTAGATGGATCTGGGCAGCTCGGGGTCGCGGATGAAGGCCTCGTAGGCGGCGTCGAAAAGAATGAGCGCCTTGTTCTCGCGGGCGTAATCGACCCAGGCTTTTAGCTGCGCATTGGTGATGGTCGCGCCGGTGGGGTTGTTGGGATAGCACAGGTAGATCAGGTCCACGGGCTGACTCGGCAGGGAGGGAATGAACCCGTTCTCCATGGTTCCGTCCAGATAGACCAGCCCCTCGTAGCGGCCGTCCACATTCTGTCCGGTGCGGCCGGCCATGACGTTGGTGTCGACATAGACCGGATAGACCGGATCGGGGATGGCGATGCGGATGTCGCCCGCGAAAAGCTCCTGGATGTTGCCCGTGTCGCACTTGGCCCCGTCGCTGACAAAGATCTCGTCCGCGGCGATGTCCGCGCCGCGTGACTGGAAATCCTCTTTGGCGATCAGTTCGCGCAAAAAGTCATAGCCCTGCTCCGGGCCGTAGCCGCGAAAGGTGCCGGCGCCGGCCATCTCGTCCACGCCCTGGTGAAAAGCCGCGACCACGGCTTCGGGCAAGGGTTCGGTCACGTCCCCGATACCGAGGCGGATGATCTTCTTGTCCGGGTTGGCCTGCTGAAAGGCATTCACGCGGCGGGCGATGTCGGCGAAAAGATAGGAGGCCTTGAGCTTCGTATAATTCTCATTGATGCGGATCATATGTGGTCCTCACTGCTGTTTTTTGTGTGTTGGAGAGAAACGACAAGCCTAACGTCAAAGAGCGCGCAGTTCAAGTCAGGCTCTTTTGCGCCAGAGCCGCCTCCCCAGCACGTCGGCGAAAAGCCTGGCCTGGCTTATGTTCAGGGCGAGACCGGCGCCCATGTACGCCAGCACCCAGAGGGGGATGAAGAGCAGACAGAGCGGACCGAGCCGTGTGCTGGCCCAGCATCCGAAGAGCATGGCCAGGCTCAAGACAAAGGAAAGGACGATGTCGCGGTTGATCCTGAACCAGGCTCCGCAATGCCGTCGCAGAAAAAATCCCAGCAGAACGACATTGCACCAGGCCGATACGGACGAGGCCAGGGCCAGTCCCACATGCCCGAACGTCCGCATGCCCGCGTACCCCGCGAGCACGAAAACGCACAGGCTGCCGAGGGCCACGCGCACAGGCGTCTTGGTGTCGCCCAGCGCGTAGTAGGCCGAAGCCAGGGAGCGCACGCTGGAAAAGGCGGGCAGGCCAACCACGTAGCCAAGCAGGGCCATGGCCGTGCCATGCACGGCGGCATCGGAGAACGCCCCGCGCCCGAAGAGCAGATCGACCAGCGGCAATGACAATCCGGCCAGACCCGCGGCGGCGGGCAGGTTCACGAACAGGGTCAGGCCCAGGGAGGTGGCCAGGGTATCCTTGAACTCGGCGCGCTTCTCCGGCGCGGCCAAAAGGGAGAGCGACGGCAGGGTGGCCACGCCCACGGCCACGCCGAAGACGCCCAGCGGGAACTGAAACAGCCGGTCCGCGTAATAGAGGTAGGACACGGAGCCCTCGGGCAGAAAGGAGGCCATGCCCGTACTGATGAGGATATTGATCTGATACACGGCCGAACCCAGAATGGTGGGCAACATGAGCGTGCCGATGCGGCGCACGCCGGGGCCGGTCGGCTGCACCGGCCCGACCCAGGAAAAACCTTTGGAGCGCAACATGGGCTGTTGCAGAAGCCACTGCCCGATCCCGGCCACAAGCACGCCCCAGGCCAGGTACACGGCCACGTTCCCGCCGACCTTGATGGCCAGCAGGCTCGCGGCGATGAGCACGATATTGAGGATGCACGGGGCCAGGGCAGGGATGAGAAAATGGCCCATGCTGTTCAAGATGCCCATGCACAGGGCCACGCCGGAGATGAACAGGATGTAGGGAAAGCAGATCTGGACCAGGCTCGCGGTCAGTTCGAACAGCTCCGGCCGCTTGGCCGCGAAGCCGGAGGCGATGAGCAGGGTCACGGCCTTGGGGAAAAGCAGGACAAGGATTGTGAGCAGGCCCAGGATGACCAGCAGCCAGAACTGTATGGAACGGGCCAGGGTGAAGGCGGCCCTGTCCCCCTCGCTCTGCCGTATTTTGACGAAGGTGGGCACGAAGGCCATGGTCAGGGACCCTTCGGCAAAGAGGCTCCGGAGCAGGTTGGGCACGCGGAAGGCGACGAAAAAGGCGTCGGCCAGCACGGACGCGCCCAGGGCGTAGGCCATGATCAAATCGCGTACAAGCCCCAGCACCCGGCTGAGCATGGTGGCTCCGGAGACGATGGAGGCGTTCTTGGCGATGGTTCGGTTGGTGGACACGAAAGGTTCCCGGAATGCTGAAGAAATTGGGATGGATCCTCTATGAACCGCCTTTGTGTATCCGCCTCGCCCTGGTGCGTCTACCAGGATTTGCAGGGTAAATTCATGAAACCCCATCATCCTCCGGCTTGCCGGAAGCCGTCCGCCCGTCGCCGGCCAGAGCGTGAAAAACCCCGACCATAGCCCAGAGGCCCTGAAAATCCGCAACGAAGCCAAGACGTTCTGGACATGGGCTTTGCTTAACCGCTACACTGTTTTCATGAACACCAACCGACTGATCACGCTCCTCGTTCTCATCGTCATGCTCGGGGGGTGCGCGGGACGGCAGACCGTTCCGGGCATCGCCACGCCGCTTTCCATCAACGACGCCGCCAATCCCAACGCAGATGAACTGCGCGCCTTCGAGCTCATGTATGCCGAAGACGCGGAAAAATCCCTGGCCGCACGCTTCCTGCTCGACAATCTGCCCCCGGCGGACAGGCTGTCCATGAGCGCCGAAGACTTGAGCGAAAACCTGGACTACGCCTTCCTGGCGCGTGCATCCATGCCCTGGGGCGAGACCGTTCCCTGGGACACTTTTCTGCACTACGTTCTGCCTCACCGCGCCAGCCAGGAGCCCTTCGAACCCCACAGGGCCATGCTTTTCAGGGAACTGGCCCCGTTGTGCGCCGGGGCCGGAAGCGTGGAGGAAGCGCTTAGGCGCGTGGGCAAATGGTGCGCCGAGCGGGCCGAATACCGCCCCACCTCCCGCCGCGACCTGGGCGTGATGTCCATCCTCGACGCCGGGTACGGACGCTGCGAGGAGACCAACATCCTCTTCCTGGCGGCGGCCCGCGCCGTGGGCCTGCCCGTGCGCCAGGCCATGGTCCCGTGGTGGCAGCACGCCGACGGCAACCATGCCTGGGTCGAAGCCTGGACAGAAGACGGCTGGAAATTCCTGGAAAGCGGGACCGCATTCTCCGCCCTGAACCAGACCTGGTTCGCGGCCCAGGCCCCGCGCATGCCCAAGGTCGTGGCCCATGCCTTCGGACAGCCCCAGGACCCGTCCGTCTACCGCACGGGCCCCGGCTTCGCCCTCCTCGACAACACCCCCGCCTACACCAGGGGCACGACGGTCCAGGTCAGCGTGCTCCTGGCGGACGACCAACCAGGCGCCGGGCGCGATGTCTTCTTTTCGGTCTATTCCATGGGCGGCCTGCGGCCCGTGACCAAGGCCGTGACCAACGACGAAGGCATGGCAAGGGTCGTGCTGGGGCCCGGAACCTACTTCGTTTCCTGCGCGGCGGAGAGCGGTCTGACCTGGGTCATGCTCGACACCCGCGACATGGACGAGACGCGGGTGCGCCTGCATGACGGCGAGGCCAGGGAGCTTCCCTCGTCCATGTGGCTTTCCCATCCCGGCCAGGCCGAAACGGCCTTCAATGCCGAACCAGGCCCGAGGCTCACGCGGTTGCGCAAAGAACGGGCCAAACGCTGGACCCCCTTTCTGCATGACCTGCCCCCGCAGCTGCGGGAACGCCTGCCCCTGGCGGGTGAACGCGCGCCTGATTGGCTTCGGCTCTTGAAACACCCGGCCAGCCAGGCCACGCCCGTGCTCAAGGCCCTGGTGGCAAGCCTCGACGACAAGGATCTGATCCAGGCCGATCCGGCATCCCTGCCCCAGGACGTCGAACTGGCTCTGCTGGCCAGGGAAGCCTCGGCCCAAGCCGGGCTGGCCTATGACGACGACATGTTCGCGCGCTTCGTGCTCTCGCCGCGCCTGCATCTCGAACCCTGGACGCCCTGGCGCGTCCAGCTGCAACCGTGGCTCGCGCAGTCCATCGACCTCTCCCTGGACAGAAAAATACGCGTCATCCGGACCCGCATCGACACTCTGACCATCCTGCCGCAGACGCTCTTCGGGCCGCCCCTGACCCCACTCCAGACACTTGAAGGCGGCGTCTGTTCGTCGATCCTGGACAAGGCCGTGCTGGCCACGGCGGCCTTGCGCAGCCTGGGCGTCCCGGCTCGCTGCGTGGCGGATTTCGGCGGGGTGGAATTTTTTGACGGCGCCGATTGGCAATTCTGGGAAATGAGCGCCGCCCCCCCTGCCAGCGGGACGCTGCGTGTCCTGGGCAATGACATTCTCCCCTTGAAGCATTTCGGCGTGGCCAGGATCGAAGACGGACATCTGCGCGCCCTCGACGACCTGCCCTGGGAGACGACGCCCGACGGCCAGATCTGCGCCATCCAACCAGGGGACTATCTGCTGCTGACGCCGTTGCGCGAGTCGGACGGAGTCACCGTGCGCCTCACGCCCTTTTCGGTCACAGATGCGCGGACGACGACCGTCAGGACGGAGACGGAACGCTAAAGCGAAAATCACCGCATCATTGCAAGAGGGTGCCCTTTGTTCTACAGTATGCGGCAATAATACTTTCGCACGAGGATGCTCCATGGACAGACACATTCTGCTGACCGTCAGCGACGACTACAGCTCCCTGCAGGCGGTGCGTTTCGTCGCCGGCTTCTTCGCCGCCGAACAGCAGCCGAGCCTGACCCTGCTTTATGTCGCGCCCAACCCCAAGGCAGGGCTCACCGAGGCCGAAATCATCCAGGACTACGGGAACCTGAGCCGCCGGGAAGCCCAGACCAAGAGCCTGGCCCAGACCGCCCTGGACAGGGCCGAGGAAATGCTTGTCGGCAAGCATTTCCCCAGGGACAACATTCACAGGAAGATCACCTTCAAGCAGCTCGGCACGGCCAAGGACATCATCCAGGAAGGCGTCACCGGCATGTACGACGCCATCGCCCTGGGCCGCCGGGGCTTGTCGCGCCTGGAGGAACTCATCGACGACAGCGTCAGCAAGCAGATTTTCACCACGCCCATGGAAATCCCCCTGTGGATCTGCCGCAGTCATGAAAAACCCGCGCCGGGCGTGCTGCTCTGCACCGACGGCTCCCCCGCCAGCCTGCGTTGCGCCGACCATGTCGGATTCATGCTCAAGAACAATCCCAGGCACGAAATCACCCTGCTGCATGTGGCCACGCAGGCATCCTCCGCGGACCCGGAAGAGGCCATCGCCGGGGCGCGGCGCATGCTCGAGGAAAACGGCATCGCCGCCGCCCGCATCCATCGCAAGATCGTGAAGGGAGGCTCCATCGCGGACGCCATTCTGCGCGAGGCGCAGGAAGGCGCCTACGGGGTGCTGGCCACGGGAAGGACGGGGCGGGGAGAAAGCAGAAGCCTGCACCTTTTGGGCTCGGTCAGCATGAACCTGCTCAAACACCTCGAATCCGCGACCCTGTGGATCAGCCACTAAAAAAAGACCGACCCCGCTCCCGAATCCGGAAGCGGGGTCGAATTCCCCTGGCCGCCCTGATTTTCAGATGAAAAGCATGTCGTGGATGTCGGAAACCTGGGCCGGCGAAAGCGGATCCTCAAGAAAAATCTCGTATTTCGAAGCCGTGCCGCTGATGGCCAGAACGCGGTTCCCCACTTCCTCCAGCCGCGCCAGAACCTCGCCGACCCGCTCGCGCTGGGCGGACACCCGCGCACCGATAAGAGACAGGCTCACGCATGGGACTCCCTCCAGGGCTCCTGCGTGCTTTTCGTCCACGACCACCACGCTGCGCCCCTCCACGGACTGGCAGAGGCGGCAGTCCGGCGGCAGCGGCACGCCGGCCCCGAACGCGACCCAGCGCAGCCGGTCATTGTAAACCATGGCCTGAAGCGTGTCGCGGTTCAGGTTCTCGTTGGAAACGATGGTGCCGATCAGCCCGGAGCTGCTCGATCCGGCGGCGATGCGCACTCCCAGGCGCCGGGCGTACTCCACGGCGTCGTCCTTCAAGACCTTGGCCCCGGCGGCGGACATTTCGAGCATGGTGTCGTAATCCACGGTGTCCAGGCGGCGGGCCGAGGGAGCAAGGCGCGGGTCCGAAGTGTAGACGCCGTCCACGTCGGAATAGATCTCGCACACATCGGCCGCCAACGCCGCGGCCACGGCCACGGCGGTGGTGTCCGAACCGCCCCGGCCAAGGGTGGTGATCTCCCGATTGGTGGACACGCCCTGGAATCCGGCCACCACGGCAATCCGCCCCTGATCCAGAGCCTCGCGCAGGCGGTCGCCCCGAATCTCCAGAACCCTGGCGTCGCCGTGGTTGCAGTCGGTGATGAGCCCGATCTGCGAACCGGTGAAGGATACCGCCAGTCCGGGCCTGATGCCATTTATGGCGATGCTCATCATGGCGATGGAAATTCGCTCCCCGGCGGAAACGAGCATGTCCATCTCGCGCGGGTCGGGGTGCTCGGCCAGTTCCCGGGCCTGGGCCACCAGGGCGTCGGTGCTCTTGCCCATGGCCGAAACCACCACGACCACCCGGTCGCCGCCATCGTGCCTAACCACGATGCGCCGCGCCAGATCGCGAATCTTGTCCGCGGTGGCCACGCTGCTGCCTCCGTATTTCTGAACGACCATAGCCATGCTTTTCTCCTCAACGCGCCATCTTCACGATGCGCGGCAAAAATGTCCCGCGAATCCGCACCAGATCGGCCTGGGCGGCCATGACCTCCCGTATGTCCTTGTAGGCCATGGGCACTTCGTCCAGCCCGCCCGACAAAAGCCGCACCCCGCGCTCACGTAGCACATGCTCCAGGTCGGCCCTGCTGAAACGGTTCAAGGCCTCCTGGCGGCTCATTTTCCGCCCCGCGCCGTGGGCCGCCGAACACAGGGACAATGGGTTGCCAAGGCCCTCGACCACAAAGGCCGGATCGACCATGGTGCCGGGGATGATTCCGAAAATCCCGGCACCGGCCGGAGTGGCGCCCTTGCGATGCACCACCACCCGGCGCCCCGCATGGGTTTCCCACCAGGCGAAATTATGATGGTTCTCGATGCTCCACAGGGGAGTCAGGCCCAGATGTCCGGCCACGGCGGCGTGGATGAGGGCGTGATTGGCCGCGCTGTAGCGGCCCATGAGCTCCATGGCGCCCCAGTATTCCCGACCTTCGCCGGTGTCCAGCCCAAGCCAGGCCAGATGCCCCAGATGGCGCGGCAGTTCGGGATGCAGACGCCGGGCCAGGGCGCTGTAGTGCCTGGCCACCTCCCCGCCCGCGCCCCGGCTGCCGCTGTGGGACAACAGGGCCGGATACCTCCCCGCGGCCAGGCCGGGAATGGGCAGGGGCACATCAAGCACCCCCCATTCCACAAAATGGTTGCCAGAGCCGCTGCTGCCCAGCTGCGCCCAGGCCGTGTCCCGCATGCGTCGCGTCACGGGTGAAAACCCCCAATCCTCATCCATGACCGCATGATCCCGGCGCGCCCGGAACTCCCCGCCCACCCCGAAGCATGTTTCCTCCTCGATGGCCCGCGCCAATTCGTCGCCGTGGGAGTCCAGCAGTTCCGGAGAAACGGCGAAGACGCTCATCTTCACGCGGCAGGCGATGTCCATGCCCACGCCGTAAGGAATGACCGCATTGTCCACGGCCAGCACGCCGCCAATGGGCAGACCGTAGCCGACGTGGGCGTCGGGCATGAGCGCTCCGCTCACGGCCACGGGCAGGCTGCTTCCATCGTCCATTTGCTGAACGGCCTTGGGGTCGAGCCCCTCGCCCCAGGCCAGCCAGGGCGCCTTGTCCGCGAAATCGCTCCCCGACGGTGCCCCGCCGAGCATCCCGGCCAGGCCGCCCAGAATGGGATGCCCCGCGAAAGCCGCCGGATCGTCCGCCAGGCGGCTGAACAGACGGCGCAGGGCCTTGCCGCGAACCCCGTCCGCTTCCAGCCGTTCCGCGCACTGAAGGATCACCGGCGCAAGCCCCCTGGGAAAACCCAGGGCCTGCGGGCGAAAGGGCAGCCTGTTTCTGATTTTTCCACTGTTCACGGACATGAAATGAGCGTATCCGTTTTTTGAAATTTCTCCAAGGGCCGCTGTTCGGAACCAATGGACGAAATCCGCTTCGAGCCCGAACAACGCACGCGATACGATACAATTTTCAAACAGTTCTTCTTTGGAAGCATTGATTTTACGTATGAAGCATTCTAGGGAAGCGCATTCGGAACACGGGAGGATACAATGGCCAAATTCCTGTTCATACTCGGCAAGGACGACAACGAGGCCGCGACACGCTGCTTCCAGCTCGCGCGCATCGCCCACGCCAAGGGGCACCATGTGGGCCTGTTCTTCATCGATGACGGCGTGCTCTGGGCGGACACGGCCAGAGATCTCGGACAGAAGACCCTGACCGGCGACTGTCCGGGCGACTATCTGCCCTACCTGACGCAGGAGGATGTCGAAATCGGAGTCTGCGCGCCCTGCGCCGGAAGCCGAGGCCTGACCGAGGCCCGTTTTTCCGCCAACATGGTCCTTTCCGACGGCGCGCGCCTCATCGATCTGGCCGCGGAATCCCGGGTCTTCAATTTCTAGGCGGAACATCTTTTTTGGGATGAACGGGCCGCGCCTCCGGCGGCTGAATGCTTCGACGGGCGGCCAGCAGACCAGCAACAGGCCGCTAACGTGCAGGAAGCTGTCTTTGGCCCATTTCTCGCCCCTTCACGCGGTCATTCCCGCGCAGCGCAAAAATCCCCGCCCATCCGATTGATTTTGCCGACGAATCGGATCAAAATCCACAGTGACCGGTTCCCAGTTCCTGGGGGTCAATCTTTTTGGAGAGAATTTCATCCCATGATCATCGACACCGCGGCTCCTGATCCAAAGCATCCGCCATGCCCTGTGGTCTTGCGCCCCGTGGGCAGGTTTGTGTTGCCCATACCCGACGGCCTGGAACTTTCCGCGACCTGGTTCAGGGTCAACGGCATCGCCGTCGGAGAATCGCGCTGGAAACCAGGCCTCGACAAGCGCACCCTGGACGCGCTCAAAGAGTCGCTGGGAACGAAAGCGGGAATGGCGGCCGAAATCACGGGACTGGCCGTCCGTGAGAGATGGGACGAAACGGACGTCAGCGACCTCTGCGGATTCCCGGCCATGGTGCGCTGCTGCAACGGCAGCAGGGCCGACCACAATCTTGAAGTCTATATCGGCATGCCGGATGCGATACTGCGTTTGACGGAGAACCGACCTTTCGACACGTGCGGCCCGTGCCTGACAGTGAACGGACCGATTCTGAACCTTTTCAGGCAGTACCGTCACGGCGGCGAAAACGCCTCGCCGGACAGCTTTTTTTTCTCGGCAGGCAGAGTTGAAGGCTTGAAGACCTGGAGCGAGCAGGCCGGCCTGAGTTTCGAGCGCCCCCCTTCCGAATCACTGCACAGGATTCGCCTGCGCTTTGAGGCTCATCTTTTCGCCCATCCCTGCGACCCGCCTCGGATTACCGAAGCCGTCAAGCCTGTAACCAGCAAGTACCGGATCGAATTGAAAATTTTGCGCTCGCGGGAAAAAATTCTGGCCGGACTGAACGGTTTGGAGGAAATCTATGTGCTCCAACCCAAGAGCAAAGACTGTCCCGACGTCGCCAGATTGACGGCCTGCTGGGAGTACGAGGGAGCAGGCGGGGACCCGCAAAAACCGCACATCCAGATCAAGATGTCCTGCCGCGTCGAGGCCAAGGAGGAGGCGCTGCGCATGTGGGACGCGATCATCGGGAATTTCGCCTCGGTGCGGGATCATTTCGCGCTATGATCGCAGACGTCTGAACCTGCATGGGAGTCGAGGGCGGCGCAGGCCGAAGCCGATCGAAATTCCGCGAACCGCGTGGCTGTCGAGGACAAGCCCGCGTCCCTGCTCAATCCCCTCGACGCAATGACCGAAGAATAAAGCGCCTTGTCTCCTCGTACAGCCCCGGGTCGCCGAAGGGGCTCAGAAAAACCGTGCGCACGGCCCCGAGCATGGCCGCGTAGATCATCAGGGCGCAATCCCTGACCGGGACGCGGACGATGGTCCCGTCAGCCATGCCGCGCTCCAGGTTTTTCTCGATCTCTGCGATCAGCTCCTCGAATTTCACGCCGATCTTCTGGCGGTCCAGATGCGGATTGTCGTCGCTGAAGGGCGAGCAGCGGATCAGGGTGGGGAAGGTGGCGCGGTTGCCCAGGGTGTAGGACAGGTAGGAGGAAACGAAGATGTCCACGGCCCGCAGGCCGTTTTCAGCGCCCTCCATGTCCTGCCGGATGACCGCGAGCATGGCGTCGATCATTTCCTGACCGGCCACCAGAAACAGCTTCTCCTTGTTCCCGAAATAATGGGAAACCAGGCCGAAGGCCACGCCGGCGCGCTCTGCGATCATGCGCATGGTCGTCCCGGCGTAGCCGTACTCCGCGAAAAGGGCCTGCGCCGCCGCCAAAATCTCGTCACGTCTGCTCACCAGCGTCCATCCTTGGCGTTCAAGCCGTCCATTCACGTTTGTCAGGGCAATTCAAGGGCCAGGCCCACCGGGCAGTGATCGGAACCCAGCACGTCGGCCTCGATCCAGGCGTCCTTGACCGCGCCGGTCAGCTCTGCGGACACGAAGAAATAATCGATGCGCCACCCCACATTCCTCGATCTGGCCCCGAAGCGGTACGTCCACCACGAGTAGGCGTCCTCCACGTCCCCATGGCAGTGGCGGAAGGTGTCCACGTAGCCGTGGGTTATGAAGCGGTCCAGCCAGGCGCGCTCCACAGGCAGGAAACCGGACGTGTTCTCGTTGGCCTTGGGGTTCTTGAGGTCGATTTCGCGGTGCGCCGTGTTGAAATCACCGCAGACCACGATGGGCTTGTCCCGTCGCAGATCCTGGGCGTGGTCCAGAAAGGCGTCGTAGAACCCCATCTTGAAATCCAGACGCTCCTGGCTCATCTGGCCGTTGGGAAAATAGATGTTGAAAAAATGGAACCGCTCGAATTCAAGGCGCACCACCCGCCCCTCGCCCTGAAAGCGGGAATCGGGCAGGCCTCGATGCACGGCCAGGGGCTCGATGCGGCTGTAGCAGGCCGTGCCGGAATAGCCTTTCTTGCTGCGCGCCGCGTTCCAGTAGCAGTGGTAGCCGTCGAGGAGACGGTCCGCGCCGACCTGGTCCTCCAGGGCCTTGACCTCCTGCAGGCCGAGCACGTCGGGTGCGGCCCGCTCGACCCAGTCGCGAAAACCCTTGCCGAGCACGGCCCGAAATCCGTTCACGTTCCAGGAGTACAGGCGCATGATCATGCCGCGCTCCCAAGCGCCGCCACCAGCCCGGTCGGGGTCTCCTCGACGCGCACATAGCCGCCCAGGGCGAAGGCGCCGGGATTGAGCACATGCGACCGGCCGATCCATTCCTCGCCCGCCCCTTCGTGGATGTGGCCGGTGACGACGATGGCCGGCTGGTACTTCTCGATCAGCGCGCGCAGCCCCGGACTGCCCACGTGGGCTCCCGAAGGCAGCCTGTCCACCACGTCCGCCCTGGGCGGAGTGTGGATCATCAAAATGACCTGTTCAAAGGCCCCGGCCTCTTCCAGCACGTCGTGGGCCCACTGGCAGATCGTGCCCTCATCCACCTCGGACGGGGTGCCGAACGGCGTGGGCGTGGAATACCCGACGGCGGCAAGGCAGACGCCGCCGCCCAGATCCCGGACCCGGCCATGGACGTTGACGCCCTGTTCGGTCAGCACCCGGTCCACGGCCTGGGTGTCCATGTTGCCGATCTGGGCGAAAATGCGCGGATTTTTCGCGGCCACGGCGGACACGATGCGCCCCGCGCTGTCCCGCGTGCCCAGATTGGTCAGATCTCCGGAAAGAAAAACCCCGTCGGCAAGGCCAAGATTGTCGATGCGCTCCACGGCGGCGATGCGTTCGTGAATATCCCCGAAAACTATCCAAAAGCGGTTTGCCATTTGCTTCCCGTCCTCTCTTTGAGTAATTGTCCTGTTTTCACGGCATGGTAAAGGAGCGCCCCACGTCATGCAAGAGCCCAACAAAAACCAATTGCGCGTTGCCCTGCGCGAGCGTCGGCAGAACCTGCCTCCGGAACTGGTGCGAAAAGACAGCGCCCTCATCCGGGAGCGGCTGCTCTCCCTGGCCCGCGTCCGAGCCGCCCGCAGCGTCATGCTCTACCTCCCGGCCCGTGGCGAGGTCGACACCTGGCCGCTGCTGGACCATTTCTGGCGACAAGGCTGCGAAATCCTGCTGCCCCGCTGCCGCGACAACACGCCGGGGATCATGGACGCCTTTGCCGTGGCCTCCCGCGACGACCTGGGGCCCGGCTGCTTCGGACTGACCGAGCCCAGGGCCGACCTGGCGCGACCGGTCCCCGCTCCACGGCCCGAAATCATCCTGGTCCCGGCCCTGGCCTTCGACCGCCGAGGATACCGGCTCGGGTTCGGAGGCGGATATTACGACCGTTTCCTGCCCACCCTGGACTGTTCGCCCTTGCTGATCGGACCCGCCTACGCCTTCCAACTCATGGAGGAGATCCCCCGCGAGCCCTGGGACCGCCCGGTGGAGATGGTCGTGACCCCCGAAGCAACCCTGCACACCCCTGTGGAGAGTTAGACATGTCTCTGGAACTCATCGACTTTCGTTTTCCCGGCCTGCCTGGCGTGCGCTGCGTCTTCACCACCCGCCGGGGCGGCCATTCAGGCGGCGAGTACGCGCAAGCCAACATGTCCCTCGAAGTCGGGGATGACGAGAAAGCGGTGCGGGCCAACCGGGCCGAACTGCGCGCTCAGCTTGGCTTCAAGATCTGGCAGGAGCTCAGGCAGGTGCATGGGCAGACCATGCATGCGGATCTGGAGGAAGACTTTTTCGAAGAAGTGAAACTGGAGGGAGACGGACTGTGCGCCAGCCGCCCAGGGCACGCCCTGGTCATCAAGACTGCGGACTGCCAGCCCATTCTGCTGGCCCACTCCGCCGGACGGCACATTGCCGCCCTGCACTGCGGATGGAGAGGCAACGCCGTCGACTTTCCGGCTGCCGGGGTGAGGCGATTCTGCGCGGCCTATGATCTCGACCCGTCCGAAATCCTGGCCGTACGCGGCCCGAGCCTTGGTCCGGGACGCAGCGAATTCGTCAATTTCGAGGCCGAATGGACGCCCGGCTTCAGGCCGTATTTCAATACCTCGACCAAAACCATGGATCTCTGGAGCCTGACCCGCGACCAGCTGCTGGGCGCGGGGATCGCCGCCCGCAACATCTTTTCCCTGGACCTGTGCACGGCCTCGTCCCCGCAGTTCTTTTCCTACCGCAGGGACAAAGCCACAGGCCGGCAGGCGGCCCTGATCTGGCTGGAGTAGCCGCTCCGCCGGGGGAGCGGCTCTCGATCAGCCCTTGCGGTTCAGGGCGTGACGGGTCAGGGGGGTGATCAGGGCGCCGTTTTTATAGCCCCCGATACGCTTGTTCTCCTGCCGCACCTTCAAAAGCTCCTCTTTCAAGGACTGGTGCAGGGCCCGGGCCTCATGACGCAGATGCGAGTTCATTTCCTGAATGCTTTTGAGCTTTTCCAGAAAAAGCTGATCCTGCTCACCCATGCTGCCGGCCATGAACGCGGTTATGGCCTGCTCCCGCTCCCGCAGCACCACGCCGAGGCGTTCGGTGTCCTGGAGCGCGATCAGATTCCGCTCTTCCTGGCCAAGCGCCATGATGCGCTCGTAGCTGTCGCGTGACTCAGCCATTGGCGCCCTTCCTGACCGAAACCCTGACCGACTCGCGCAGGCGGGCGATCATGCTCTTGGTCTTCTCGACCACGGGCAGGTACTCATATTCAAGCAGGTCCGCGAGCAGAATCCAGTCCTCGTTCTCCTGAATCTCGATCATCTCCGAGAAAAGCGATGAAAGATCGGAAAGGGAGGCCTCGAATTCCGCCGAGGTGTCCGTGGCGAACTCGTTTCTGAGCACTCCGACCATGTTCAGAAAGTCGCGGTTGACCTCCAGAAGATCGCCGTAAAGCTCCAAGGCCTGGTCGTCGTCGGCCTGCCGGAAGAAATCCGCCACCTGCCGTCCGGCCTTGCCCATCAGGGTCACGACCTTGTACAGTTCGCGGGTGATGTCCTGCGCCATCTCCGAGGTGGGCACGGAGACGATCTCCACGCGGCTGATGTGCGCGGCCTCCATATCCTCGGCCTGATGGGGATAGATCTCCGAAAAGGCCTCGTCGTTGACCAGGACATCGGTCACGACACGGCTGTGCATGCGTTCGTCTTCCATGACTTTCTCGATAATTTGCTCGAGGTTTTCGAACTGTCGAACCTCAAGCGGACTCCGCTGACCGTCTATTATGATCATTTTCCTGTCCTCCGCCTACTGGGAATAATTTTACCGTATGCCCGGACTAATCAACTTTCATGCCAGGGCTGCGCGCTGTTTGAAAACATGCAGCAACCCGCGATACCGGGCGCACAGTTCAAGAAACGCGTCCATGTTCACCGACTCCGCCCTGGACTGGAATCTCCACATCGGCCCAAGGATGCCAAGGGACCGGCTTGCGGAAAAAAAGTCCTCTAAATTATGACAGTTGGCGAGAAACTTCGGCCTCATCGGCGCGTCCGGACGCAGGGCCAGCACGCGGCCCTGCTCTTCGACCAGGGTCAGCATGAGGATGGCGCGCTCCAGATCACGCTCGAGAGCGTCACGAAAATCGGACCCGGTTCCGGGCCAGGAAAATTCGTCCGCCGCCGCTTTCTGGTCAAGAAATTGACGATAGACCTCGCGTTGAATCCTGATCCAGCGACTGCGGTCCTGTCCTTCGTGGCCGGACACGGAAAAAAGATCCATAAATCCGCCCTGGTCGCGGCGGGCCTGCCAAACCCGACCCTTGAATCCGGGAGCCACGCTCCAGGAATCGTCATCCAGATACCCGGCCAGCATGTTTCCCACGGCCCCGCCGTCGATGGCCTCGCGACAGGCCAGGCCATGGGGGCATTTCTCCCCGAAGGCGCACGGATGACACGGCAGGTCGGGCTCCAGGCTCAGGCTGCCCTCCAGGTACGGCCCCGTGTCGAAAGGCTGGGCCGTAGCCAGAAACACCGCCGCCACAGGCACGCCGAGCCCGGCGGCCAGATGCATTGTGCCCGTGTCGTTGGTCAGCAAGAGGTCCATGCGCCAAAGCACCGCGGCCAGGGTTTGCAGATCGGTCCGTCCGGTCAGGTCCGTGCAGGGATAATCGACCAGTTCCAAAAACTCCCGGGCCAGATGCGCTTCGGAAGCCGTGCCCAGGAGAACGGGCGCGCGACCGGTCTTGGCCCAGAGCACACGTCCGGCCCGTACGAAGGCGGCCACGGGCCAGCGCCTGTAGTCCTGGCTGGCGCCGAGCTGGAAAGCCACCCGCCCGGCATCCGACGGCCCAAGCAGCTCATCCGCCCGCGCCAGCGCCGAAGCCTGGGGCTCCCTGAGCCGGAACTCTCCGGGCTCAAGCCCGGCCACCCGCTGAAAAAGATCGACCAGATTGAAAGGACTGCACCCGCGATACGCGGAGGCCGCCTGGAGAAAAGCCGCCCAGGGCGTGGAGTATTCGCCGAAACCGTGGCTGTCGAGACCGAATCCCTGAATCTCGCGCTCATGCAGGGCCCGGCTCAGCAGCCGCGCGGACAGGGTCGGGGTGAGATTGAGAATCCGGTCCGGGGACGCCTCCTCCCGGTCCATCCAGGAAACAAGCTGTTCCACGGCCAGGGGCCAGCCGCGATCCAGCAACGCGAGCAGCCGCGCCCCGGGCAGGGCCCGGACGTGATCCACATCGCGCAGCAAGGCTCCGACCCCCTTGAAGGCATCCAGGCAGACCAGCTCCACGCTGCTTCCCCGGCTTCGCAGACCGCTGAAGACAGGTTGCGTTTGCAGCAGATCGCCGAAGCGGGTCAAATTGATGACCAATGTATGCATCCTTGATCCTTGAACAAAAGACGTGCCAAAACAAAGATGTCAGAACCGCCCGGCGATGCGCCCCGCGCTCAGTCCTCCTTGTCCAGAATCTCGTTCTTGTAGGATTCGAAGCGCGACGCGGCCTTGATGGCCGTGGCCACGAAGGCGAGGAACGAAAAAAAGATCAGGGTGACGTTGAGGATCAGCCAGCGGTCCTGACGCAGGTTGCGCCCCATGACGACCTGGTCCGGAGCCAGATAATACAGCCCAAGCGACAGCCCTCCGGCCAGCAAAAGGGCGATGATCTCGAAAACGAGCAGATATTTTCCCGACAGCAGCAGGAAAAGAATGCCGTTGCGCACGCCCTGCAGAAGCAGGAGCTTCTTTTCGAGCTTGCCCAGGTTGATCTCGGCCATGCGCATGGCCTCGTGCCCCTGCCGGAATTTTTCGGGGACATAGAGGTCCAGATGGCCGATCAGGCTCACCCCTTCTCCGCAGGAATTGAACAGCTTGTTGAAGGAGCCGAGCATGGACGGAAAGGGAAACCAGGACGCCTCGCGCTGGATTGCCCGGAGCCGTTCCCGGATGGTCGTGCGCCTGTTGGCAAGCTCCTGGATGTCCTTTTTGACCCGGGCCTGGATGTCGGCGCGGATGGCTATGGTGCCGCGCAGCAACCTGGCCATGGACGCGTAGTTGTTGATGCCGGCGTAGGTGTTCAGGTCTTCGATGCGCGCATGGAACATGTTGTAGGAATCGTGGTCCGAAGGCAGCCACTTGGACAGCAGGTCCGGCAGGTGCTCCACCGCGCCGATGACCTCGGCGGCGCGGGTCTTGGCTTCGTCCCAGATCTCCCACAGGTCGGCGAGCAGGTGGGAACGCCCTCCTTCGAGCTCCGGGTCGAGTAGCACGGCGCTGAAAAAATCGGGATTGTCCCTGATCAGTTCGCGGATCAGCGCCTGGGCCTCGTGAACGTACCCGGACTTGATCAGGCAGACGGCCTGCCTGTACCGCGCCTGCCCAAAACGCGGCGACTCGCTCAAGGCCCTTCCATAGAGGCGGATGGCTTCCTGGAAATCGCCCAGGACCTCGCGCAGACGCCCTTGCAGCAACTGGACATAGGAACGTTGCAAACTGGTGTAGACCAGGCTCTCGGCCTCTTCCCAGAACCCCATGGCCCGCTTGAACTCATCGCGTTCCATGGCCATGAATCCCAGCAGCACGCGAGGCTGGTAATTCTTGGGCGAATTGAGCACGACCTGATCGATCTTCTCCATGGCCCGCTCGCGGCCTCCGGTGCGCAGCGCTTCCAGCGCCTCCCACAGCTGGGCGTCGCTCTGCGGGCGCTGTTCCTCCAACCCGCGCGGCCATTCCTTGCCCTTGGCCCGCCAGACGGAGGCCATCATGCGCAGCTGGCAGGCCATGTTGACCTCGAACATGGAGCGGACAACCAGGCCAGCGTCGCTCTTTTCCCCCTGCAAGCCCGTCAAGCCGCGCATGACATCCGGCGCGATCTGCTTTTCAAGCCCGCCCAGGATGCCGGGCAAGGCATCGAGATCCAGCCGGGCGAAACGGGACATGTCCGTGACCTGCACGTTTCCGGGCGCAAGCAGCCTGGTGGGGCATTTGGCCGGCAGATGCGAGCGCAGGCCGCAATAGAAACACGGGCTCTCCTCGCCGGAAATCAGGCTTGAAGGCAGAAAGACGTTCAAGCTACCACGCCTGCGCCCGCTTTTGCTGGAATGAAAACGGACCTGGAAAAGGTCGCTCAGCTTGCTGTTGTCCATGGACGCCCGTGAATCCACCGGCATGATCCTGGAATCCGCGATCTGGTAGATCGTGGACAGGGGCAGATGCAGGGCGTCCGACTCCAGGGATTCCACGACATACCGGACCTTGCTCGCGAATTCCGGGGCGAAGGGCTGGTCGCCCATCTCCACGGCCATGTACTTGCATGGCCAGACCGGCACGCTCTTGTCCTCGATCATGGTCAACAGCTCCACGGCCAGGGCGGCCATGACGCGCGGCGAGGCCACGCGCAACACCAGATTGTGGTCCTCGGCCTGGAGATAGGAGATCTTGTACTGCTGGAAAATCGTCTCCAGGCGATCGAAGTAGGCTCTCCATCCCTTGGTGAACGTCTTGTCCTGGCGGCTCCCTTGGGGACGGATGACCCACAGCCAGTTCAGCTTGTAGGATACGCTGACCTGCTCGCTGCCTTCCAGTTCGAACCAATCCCCGGCCAGGCCGTCCGGGTTCTGCACATGCTTGAAGGACAGCCCGGTCAAGGTGCGCCCAAGTTCGCGCAGCCGCGCGCTGACGCGGACCACGAGCCGCTTGGGGCATTCGACGCCCAGGGAGTGCAGGTCGGCCTTGATCTTGAGGGTCTGCTCCAGCTTGTCGTCCACCAGCAGGCTGCCCTCGAAAACGGTCACCGCCGTGGGCATGGGATGAAGCCGGGCCCAGTTGTAGAGCCGGGCCAAGCCCAGCATGACTTCCGAAGACGGGAAAAACCACAGGGTCTGCGTCCCCTCCTCGGCCAGGGGCCAACCACCGATATCGGTCAGGGTCTGTAGAAAGCTGGCCGGCAAAGGCTGGGCGTGGGCCAGCCAGCAGACAAAACCGTTGCACAGCAGCCGGGGCGAGACCTGCCGCGTCACCTTGGCCAGAAGAGGCTCGATGCGGATCATCAAAATCTCCGTTCACGGGAAAGGATGCCGATTGGTTCCTTTGGACACAATCAATGCGCCAACATGACACGCGGCCACTGCGAGCGCAACCAGCGGATGCCCAGTTACGGCTTGACGACGGGTGGCCCTTTTCCTAGTCAACAGCCAAACCAACCAGCCTCCCCGCAAGGAATCCGGAATGTTTTCTCATTTTTTCGACACCGCCCGACTGGGCCTGCTGCATCGCCTCGTGGACCTCGCCCTGGAAGAAGACGGACGCGACCTCACCTCGGAAGCCCTGTTCCCTCCCGCCTCGCGCCTGCATGCCTCCATCGTGGCCAAGCAGGAGACCCTGGTCGCTGGGCTGCCGCTCATCGACATCGTCTTTGCGCGTCTGGGCTGCCCCGAGACCAAAGTGGAGCTGCCGACCAGGGACGGCGAGACGGTGAAACCGGGTTGCGAAGTGGCGCGCATCCATGGTTCGGCACCCATCTTGCTCAAGGCGGAACGGGTCATCATGAATTTCATCTGCCACCTTTCCGGCGTGGCCAACGCGACCAGTCGCTTCGTGCAGGCGGTCGAGGGCACGGGAGTGAAGGTGCTCGACACCCGCAAGACCACCCCCGGACAGCGTTACCTGGAGAAATACGCGGTGCGCATGGGCGGCGGGTTCAACCACAGGGTCAATCTCGAAGAAATGCTCATGCTCAAAGACAACCATATCGATCAGGCGGGCTCGATCAGCGCCGCCGTGGAAGCGCTCAGAAAGGCCTACGCCGTCTGTCCGCCCCTGGAGATCGAATGCCGCACGCTCGAGCATGTGCGGGAGGCCGTGAGCCTCACGCCCCAGCGCATCATGCTCGACAACATGCCGGTCCAGACCGCGGCCCTGGCCCTGAAGCTCATTCCCGCCCACATCGAGTCGGAAATCAGCGGCAACGTGACCCTTGAAACCATTCGCCCCCTGGCCGAACTGCGTCCCACCTACATCTCCACCGGCGCCATCACCCATTCCGCCACCGTGGCGGACTTCTCCATGCGCCTTGCGCAAATCCAAAGGGAGCACGCATGAACAAGGACATTTCCGCCATCAAGGCCCGCCTCGGCAAGAGGCTGTGCATCCTCGCCCACCACTATCAGGCCGACGATGTCGTCCGCCATGCCGACATTCTGGGAGACTCCCTGGAACTGGCCAGGCGCATCGACGGGCTGGACGCGGAGCACATCGTGTTCTGCGGCGTGCACTTCATGGCCGAGACCGCGGCCATCCTGGCCCGACCGGAGCAGAGGGTGCACATCCCCGACGCGAACGCCAGCTGCGTCATGGCCGAAATGGTCCCCGCCCTCCTGGCCGAAGAGGTCCTCTCGCGGCTGAACCGGGACGGCGCACGCATCATCCCCCTGACCTACGTCAACTCCTCCGCCGCGGTGAAGGCCGTGTGCGGCAACCACGGCGGCAGCGTTTGCACCTCGGCCAACGCCCCGACCATGTTGCGCTGGGCCCTCTCCCAGGGCGACGGGGTCCTCTTCCTGCCCGACGCCAATCTCGGCCTCAACACGGCCCGCGCCATCGGCCTTGACGAAAAAAGCGTCCTGCGCCTCGACATTCGCGGCCAGGGCCGCTTCGTGCCCGCCGCCGACCCCTCGCGCAAGCTGTATCTCTGGCCGGGGCTGTGCGCCGTCCATGCCAAATTTCAACCCGCGCAGATCAGCGCCATCCACGCGGAAGAGCCGCGGGCATTGATTCACGTCCATCCCGAATGCGACCCGGAAGTCGTTCGCATGGCCGACGGAGCCGGCTCGACCACCTACCTGATCAAGGCCGTGGCCGAAGCCCCGAGCGGGAGCACGATCTACGTGGGAACGGAATTCAGCCTGGTCAACCGCCTGGCGGCCAGACACCCCGACAGGATCATCCGTCCTTTGCGCAAGGCGCTGTGCTCGAACATGGCCAAAGTCACCGAGGCGAACCTGCTGGCCATGCTGCGAGAGCTCGACACGGCCCCCTGCGTCCGAGTCGAGGAACATATAGCCCGGCCCGCGCGTCTCGCCCTGGAGCGCATGCTGACCGCCTGCAGTTAGGACAATCGCCATGACGCCCTCCCGCATGAAAACCGAAGTCCTGGTCATCGGATCAGGAATCGCCGGCTGCACCGCAGCCCTGTGCCTGGCCGACAAGGGGCACGAAGTGACCCTGCTCTCCTCCGGCGGCACCCTGGACAACGGAAACACGACCCTGGCCCAGGGCGGCATCATATACACCGGCGCGGACGATTCGCCGGAAAAGCTGGCCAAGGACATCGCCACCGCCGGCTGGGAATACAATTACGACCCGGCCGTGCGTTTCCTGTGCGAGGAAGGGCCGAAGGCGGTGGAAAAAATCCTCTTCGAGCGGGTGCAGGTGCCCTTTGACCACTCCAAGGACGGGGGGTGGTACCTGACCAAGGAAGGCGGCCACGCGGTGCATCGCATCCTGACCTGCGCCGACTACACCGGCCGGGCCATTCAGGACAGCCTGATCAAGGCGGTGACCTCGCATGCCAACATCCGCATCCTTTACAACCGCACCGCCATCGACCTGCTGGCCACGCGCCACCACTCCACCAAGCTCGAATTCCGCTACCAGCTCACCAACCAGTGCGTGGGCGCCTACGTCTTCAATTCGGAGACGAACGAACCCAACACAATCCTGGCCGACTTCACGGTGCTGTGCACCGGCGGCCTGGGCCAGATATTCCTGCACACCACCAACACGTCCTCGTCCATAGGATCGGGCATGGCCATGGCCCACCGGGCAGGGGCCACGGTCATGAACCTGGAATACATCCAGTTCCACCCCACCGCCCTTTTCCACCGCGCCGACCGCAAGTTCCTCATCTCCGAAGCCGTTCGCGGCGAAGGCGCCAGGCTCTTCAACGTCAAGGGCGAACGCTTCATGTCCCGCTACGACGAACGCATGGAACTGGCCCCCCGCGACATCGTGACCAGGGCCATTGTCGATGAACTGCTGAAGACCGGCGAGGACTGCGTGTTTCTGGACGCAGCCAATTACGTGGACCAGAACCTGCGCAAGCGCTTCCCGACCATCTACAAGAAATGCAAGGAAAGCGGCGTGGATATCGCCAAGGACCCCATCCCGGTGGTGCCGGCGGCGCATTATTCCTGCGGCGGCGTGCTTGTGGACAAACGCGGGCGCAGCACCCTGGACGGGCTCTACGCGGCCGGGGAAGTGGCCTGCACAGGAGTTCACGGCGCCAACCGCCTGGCGTCCACTTCGCTGCTGGAGGGATTGCTGTGGGGGATGAGCGCGGCCGAGGACATCCATGACCGCTACGAGGACTCATGCGTGCTGGGCAAGCGCCTGCAGGCCTCCATCGCGGACTGGATCACCTCCGGCAAGACCGAGATGGAGGACCCCGCCCTCATCAACCAGGACTGGGCCACGATCCGCAGCACCATGTGGAACTACATGGGCATCATGCGCACCACGCCGCGTCTGGAGCGGGCCTTCGAGGATCTGCGCAACCTGAACAAGCGTTTGCATTCCTTCTACAAATCCATCCGCATCTGCAAGGAATCGGTGGATCTTTTCCACGGCTGCCAGACCGCCTACATCGTGACCACCGCGGCCCTGCGCAACAAGGCCAGCCGGGGCTGCCACTTCCGCAAGAACTAGCCGTGTCCGGACCGATCCGCCATGGCGGCAAAGCGGCTGAATATCAGTTCGGATCGGAAAGCGAGGCGGAGAGCAGGTCCCGAAAACGGTCACGCCCCTGTTCCGGGGTCATGGCCCCCAGGGCCGCGACTCCCGACGACTGCGCCCAGGCTATCAACAGGCCCACACAGACCAGATTGCGCTGCAAAAGCACGTCCGCCTCGCCGCTGCGCAACGCCTCAAGATAATCCCCCCGGGAACTGACCGTGAAGCCTTCCGCTTCGAGAATCAGACGCAGGATCTCAAGCCTGCGCCAACGCTGTTTCCTGGAGCCCGAGCCGCCCTTGAAACGGAACAGTACGTACTTCACCGCGTTGTCGTCGCAGGAACATTCCGCCTCGTACAGATTCTGCTCCAACCGCAGGGTGCAGTGCATGAAAAACTGTGAGAGAACCGCGTAGCTGCTGTAATGCGGAACGGACGGCGTTTCGTCGTGCCTGGCCCCGTCCCATGACACGGCCGGACAGACCAGACCCAGCAGCAGCGACCAGGCGGGAATGGAGCGCACGTCTTCCATGGAGATCACGGCCCGCTCCGCCGCCGATGGAAAGAGCCCGCCCTCCAGATTGAAAATATTGATGACCACCGGGATTTCAAGACGCAGCTGCTTGATCCCGGCCAGGCCACGCGCGGGTTCTCCGGCAAATGCGAATATCTGGGCCAGGCCGCGTTCCATGCACAGACAGACCAGATCGTGCAGGGAACGACAGTGTTCGGGGCGCAAGGCCTCGCCCTGGGCCTTGAAGACATGCAGGCGGGTGATGCGGGGGAGGATCCTGTCCAGGCGGGCGATGAGGGCCGACGCGGCCGGCTTTCCCTCCCAGAGCGCGCAATTTTTTTTGCTCTCGTGCGCATCGGAAGCGAAAACGGCCACGGTCAGCGGATGCTCCTCGTCGGTCAGGCCCTGCGAAAGCCGCAAGGCAAGCGCCGACGGCGAAAATTTGCAGGCTACGGCTTCGAGCCAGGCCGTGATGAATTCCACAGGCCGGACCCCGGTATGCTCGCCGATCATGACGGCGTCCGGTCCCTCGCCGGCGAAGATGCGCAGTTCCAGAGTCCTGCCGCCTGGAGCCAGCTCCACGGCCGCGATTTCCATCTCGGTCAGCAGACGCCCAGGCAACGAGCCCTTGCGGAGCAGCTCCCGGGCGCGCTTGCCCAGTTCCGCCGTGGAGGCCTCGTCCATCAGATCGAGGCTGCGCATCATCTCGTCCAGATCATGGCGCATGTCGTTGGCTTCGATGAAGTACTGATAGAGGGCGGGGGTCAGGACGAGAACGTTCTGGGCCCTCCCCGCGGGCAGTCGGCGCGCCACCCATGGGTAGGAGGCCCCGGCCTCCCGGGAATCGAGCATCAGCAGGTACGGCGGCTTGGCGGACAGGGCGACGTGCTCCGTGGCCAGGCGGGTGTAGAAAATCAGCTTGGAGACCCAGTCGTGGGCGTCCATGAATTCCACGGGATTCATGACCTGCAACTGATCGACAAGATCGCGGATGGCCGCGCCCAACTGTTCGGCCAGTCCCGAAACCCGGCACCAGTCGACAACGGCCTCTCCCATGGACAGGTCTTCGAAGCAGGCCAGAAGTTCAAGGCACGCGCCCGTTTGATGATGGATGCGGCAAAAGGCGTTGTATTTGGACCGGGGAATGGATCCGGGGGCGAATGACTCGAAGCTCCAATTGGAGAAAATTCCGGAGTGTTGCATGACATCCCTCCCCTTGCCGGTCGGATCCCGCTCGCGTCCGGTCCGGCGTGCTTGCGGAGCAAAAGATCCGGCCCCGGGCGGCCGGTCATTGGCGCGTTGAATTCTCCTGCCCGTCGGACGGATCCCCTTCCGGCCGCGAAGCGTCTCCCGAAGAAGGCTTGAGCAGATCGATGAAAGGGACCATCTGCGTGTCGTCGCCGTGCTTGCTCCAGGTCAGGATGCGCCGGTAGAACCCGAAACGGCGCATCGTTCGACCGTAAAAAATGCGCACGGCAATGTATATGGGCAGAAAGAAGAACGGATAGAACACGCTGTCCCCGACTCCCGGCACGGAAAAAGGCAAGGTCAGGGGTACCCCGCCGAAACGGATGTCCAGCCAGGCCATGGCAAAGGGCAAAGGCCAGATGGACAGGGTGAAAGCTCCGGCCTGGCTGAAGAAGTATTTGCCGAACGCTTCGTGCGCCTGCCGGTTCACGGCCTTGTACGCCTCCTTGTCGGAGTGCTTCAGGGCCTGCACGGACAGGTTGTGCTGGCGCACCATTTCATCGCGGTATTTGCCGTACACCCTGCGGTTGAGCCTTCGGGCCAGGTGCGAGGTGACGTCGCCCGTGATCACGCACAGCAGGCTCAAAACGGCAAGTCCGGTCAAGAATCCGCCCCAGGGGGAATCCAGCAAGCGAAAACCCCAGATAAGCAGCGGATCGAACATCAAGAGAAGAGTACGTAGTGTTTCCATGCAACAAAAATGGCCCCGACAAAGCCGGGGCCATTGGGTCAGTGCGTTGAACGCGGCTCCTAGCCGAACAGCAATTCGATGACGCGGATATTGAAGAATCCCTTCAAGACATAGTCAATGCCGACGTAGAAGGCAAGGACGATGAAGATGCGCTTCAACAGCTTGTCGGACAGATACTTGGAAGTATGCGGACCCACGATGGAACCGATGGCCACGCCGACCATTTCCGTGCCGATGAGCATCCAGTCGATGGGGGTTCCCTTGGTCATCAGGGTCAGGATACTGGTGATCATGCTGACCAGAACGGCCAGGGCGGAGGTACCGGCGGCCAGGTACATGGGCAGCTGGGTGATGCTGGTCAGGAAGGGCACCAGCAGGAAGCCGCCGCCGACGCCGAGGAAGGCCGCCAGAGCGGAGATGACCACGCCGCCGACCACGGGCAGAACGGGGTTGAAGCTGAACTCGACGCCGCAGAAGGTGAACTGGACCTTGGAGACGGTGATGCCGAGAATCTTGACGCCGGTCGGGGCGGGGCCGCCACCGGTCTTCTGGGCCTTGACAGCGGCTTCAAAAGCCTGGGCGGCCTGCTTGGCCTTGACCTTCTTGGCCTGGCCGGCGGGAGAGGTTTCCCAGAGCAGATAGCAACCCAGGGCCAGGACGAAGAAGCCGAACCATCCCTGGTACGCGGAGAAGGACACCTTGCCGGCGGACAGGGTCGCCGAACCCCAGGCGCCGAGCAGGGAGCCGAGGCCGAGCGCAAGACCCAGCGGCAGCACAAGGCGGCCCATCTTGCCATAGTTGATGGAGGAAATAAGGGCGGACAGACCGACGAGGAACTGGTTGGACGCGCGGATGGAGTCGGTCACGGTCTTGTTCAGGTCGGGAGCGGTGCTCTTGAAACCCTTGGCGTAAGCGCCCAGGCCGAAAACCGTCACGTGGCCGACACCGGCCATGACGCCGCCGAAAGCGCCGACGGTGGAGAAGATCCAGCCTACCCACACCGCCCAGAGCAGGGCCATGATGGGATTGATCTGCGGCGCGCCGGGGATGCCGAGGAATCCGGCGGGCTTGGCCGTATCGATCTGGCCGGGTTCGCTGCCCACGGGGGCCGTGGCGATGGCTTTCTCCAGCTTGGAACCGGTGGCGGAGGCCTTGGGCGCTTCGGCCGCCGCGGTGGCCTGGGCGGAAACCTCGGTCTGAGGAGCGGGGGCGCTATCCTGCGCCCACAGCGGCGCGACAATACTCGCAAAGACGATCAGCGTGGACAAAACCAGAACATGAAAACGTTTCGACATAAAACCTCCCTTTCTCCCGTTGATATAGCTGAAATTAAACTGAAAAGTTCCAACCTGTTGTCGAAATTCAAACAAAACAGAGCACGTTCTCCAAGTTCGCATCGCGTATCACCGATTCGTCAAAAAAGGCAAACATTGAAATTCAAGCCAGAGCTTTGCTCCTTTTGTCACATTTTTCACCAAAGTTTCCTCCATTTCCGGTACTCTGACCTGCATATTTCGTTAAAATTTTCACAAAATCGGCTACAAGAGCACCTCATCCATGCCGGAATATCCACAGAAAATCGTTCAATATCAGAATGTTGAAATAAAAAAAGCGCTCCGGGGAGCGCTTTTGGGAACGTGGGTCTAAACCGGATTTCAGGCTGTCGCGGTTGCCGCTTGGTCGTCGGTGTCGATGCGCGGCTTGAAAAAGGCCAGAATCGGGGCGCCGACGAATACGGAGGAATAGGTTCCCGCCACCACGCCGATGAGCATGGTCAGGGCGAAGTCGTGAATCACGCCGCCGCCGAAGACGTACAGGGAGGCCACAGCCAGGAAGGTCGTGCCCGCTGTGATCAGCGTGCGCGACATGGTCTGGTTGACAGACTTGTTGATGACGACATCCAGGGACGGGGAAACCTTGGCCCGGATGTTTTCACGGATGCGGTCGTAGATGATGATGGTGTCGTTCAGGGAATAGCCGACAATGGTCAACAGGGCCGCGATGATGGTCAGGTCGACGTCCTTGTTGAATATGGAGAAGACCCCGAGCGGAATCATGACGTCATGGATGAGGGCGACGATGGCTCCCAGCGCGTATTTGAGCCGCAGCACCACGCACAGGATCAGGGCGGCGACCGTGGCGACGATGACGGACAGGCTCATGGGCGCGCTCAGCAGTTCGAGCACGTAGACCACCGAAGCCAGGCCGGCGGCCATGAGGCCGGCCACCATCCATTTCTGTTCGAAACGGCCGGAGATGTAGGTGGCGATGAGCAGGACCGCGTAGAAAATGGCCTGCAAGGCCTTTTCGCGCAGATCCGCGCCGACCTTGGGCCCGACCATTTCCAGACGCTGGACTTCATGTGTCAGGCCGGGAAAGCCCGCGGAGAGGCCGGATTCCACGGCGGCCCTGACATCATTGGCCGTCTGTTCGGAAAAGGAGGCGCGCAAAAGGACCTCATTGTCCCCCTCGTCGCCGAAATCCTGGACCACAAGACCGGGCAGCGCCGGGCTTTCGAGGGCCTGGCGGATGCTGTCCAGCTCGACGGCCTGGCTGAACTTGATCTGAACGTTGAAGCCGCCGGCGAAATCGATGCCGTATTGCGGGCCTCCCTTCACAATCAGGGAAAGAGCACCGGCCAGAAGCAGCACGGCGGAAAGGACATACGCGTACTTGCGCATCCCGACAAAGTCGATGTTTGTGTCGCGCTTTATGATTTCAAAGGACATGGTCTGCTCCTTAAATGCTCGGTTGCGTGCCTGGCTGGCGTCTGGCCAACCATGCGTCGAAGAAGATGCGGGACACGAAGATGGCCGTGAACATGGATGCCAGGATGCCGAGTGTCAGGGTGACGGCGAAGCCGCGCACCGGACCCGTGCCGAACTGGTAGAGGATTACGGCGGCGATGATCGTGGTCAGGTTGGAATCGACGATGGTCTGGGTCGCGCGGTCGAAGCCGTTGGCGATGGAGGCGGCCACGGATTCGCCGCGTCGCAGCTCCTCGCGGATGCGTTCGTAGATGAGCACGTTGGCGTCCACAGCCATGCCCAGCGTGAGAATGATGCCCGCGATGCCCGGCAGGGTCAGCGTGGCGCCGAAGGCGGCAAGGCCGGCCAGGATGAGAAAGATGTCGAGAATGATCTCGAAGGCCGCGATGAGCCCGGCCCGGCGGTAATAGATCGACATGAAGACGACCACCATGATGCCACCGATCAGGGCGGCGGTCATGCCTTTGTCGATGGAGACCTGACCCAGGGTCGGACCGACGGAGCGTTCCTCCAGGATGACGACCGGCGCGGGCAGCGAACCGGCCCGCAGCACCACGGCCAGGTCATGGGCCTCCTCGGTGGTGAACTGTCCGGTGATGGACGCGCGACCGCCGCCGATGCGGTCCTGAATGACGGGGGCGGAATGCACGGTGCCGTCAAGGACGATGGCCAGACGCTTCTTGATGTTCGCGCCGGTCACTTCCTCGAAGATGCGCGATCCGCGCGCGTTGAAATTCATGCCCACATAGGCCTGTCCGTAGGAGTCGAACTGCACGTTGGCGTCGGTGATGTACTCGCCCGTGAGCACGACCTCGGACTTGAGCACGATGGGCGTCTTGACTTCCGAAGCGCCCCGCTTGTCCTGAAGGTAGGCCAGCTCGCTTTCCGCCGGAACCGTTCCGGCCACGGCGGCCTGCACGTCGGCCCCTTCGTCGACCAGCTTGAATTCCAGATGGGCCGTGCGACCGATGATGTTGATGGCCCGCTTGGGATCGTCGAGCCCCGGCAACTGGACAATGATGCGATTGCCCTGCTGCTTGCGGATGTCCGGCTCCGCCACGCCGAACTGGTCGATGCGGTTGCGGATGGTCTTGAGGGCCTGATCCATGGTCAGGTCTTCGAGATATTTCACGTAGTCGGGGGTGGCGCTGAGCACGTAGCGCACCTGGCCGTTTCCTGCGTCTTCGGCGGAGGTGATCTCCATGGTGCCGAAACGGCTGGCCAGAAGAGCGTCCAGATCGGCCCGCTGCTCCTGCTTCAGCAGCGTGAACTCGAGCTGCCGCGTGCCAAGAAGGCGCGGACGCAGCACCAGGATCTTCTTTTCCCGGGCTTCGAGACGCAGATCCTGCCCTACGCTGGTGATGGCATTGGACAGGGCGGCGTCCAGATCCACGCCCAGGGTGAGGTGAATTCCGCCCTTGAGGTCAAGGCCGAGGCTGATTTCATCCGACGGAAGCAAGGCCCCGAGCGATGAATTCCGGACCGAAGGAATCGAGGGCAGGACATGTATCAAGGCCAAAAAAACGACGAACGCGGCAAGCAATGTCCTCCAGCGCAAACTACCCATGAGCATCATCCTTATCCAAATCAAACAGGTTGAATGTTGCCGAAACGATGCACGGCATTCCGGCGACCAAAATCCCGGACATGCATACAAAACAAGGCCTGTTCCCGGTTGCGGAAACAGGCCTGCCTTATCGTATGCCGTGTGAAAAGGCTACTTTTTCTTGTCCTTGGCCTTGCTGGCGCCGCCATCCGCAGGAACCAGGCCCGAGATGAAACCACGGCCGACCTGAACGTGCATGTCGTTGCCCAGATCAAGGGTCAAGACGTCTTCCTTGGCCTCGACCACGCGGCCGTACAAGCCGCCGGCGGTGACCACGCGATCGCCGCGGGTCAGGTTCTCAAGCATCTGTTTGTGCTCTTTCTGCTTTTTCTGCTGCGGACGGATGAGCAGAAAATAAAAGATCACGAACATCAGGATGAGGGGCATGAAGGTCATGAGCGGATTGCCGGGCTGACCTCCGGCCGCGGGGGCCTGCCCCATGGCATGGGCGAGATTTTCAAAAAACATGGTGTTCCTCCATTACGTATTATCGCAAAAGCTCACGGGATGGCTACACCGGCCAAGCCCGAAATACAAGGCCAAGGCAGGTCAGATTCCCAGAATCTCCCGGAATTCGGCGATTTCCTCCCGCACCCTGCCGAGCCTGTCCTGCTCGGCGTCGGTCCGGGCAAGGGCCTCGGCCCGTTGCATGTGAAAATCGTACTTACTGAACTTTCTCTTGTATGCGAAGGACTTGGCGTAATTGAGATGCGCCGCGAAGACCTGTCCGACGGCGGCCTGGTACCTGGCGAGGAACTCAAGGACCTCGGAGTCGCGGGGAACAGCCTTGTTGACGCGCTCCATGGCCGAGATGCCTGCCGCGTAATTCCCCTGCTCGGCCACGGCCCTGGCATAGAAAAAGAGGGCGTAAAGGTCGTCGGGGTCCCGCAGCGCGACCTCCTGCAACGCCTTCACCGCCGTGGCCAGATCGCCGTACTCGAAGGCGAACCGACCATATTCGCGCTTCCAGAGCGTGTCGGTGGGGTTGCAGGCCAGGGCCCGCTCGAATCTGTTCCGGGCGGCGTCGATCTGCTGCAGACGGCTCAGGGCGATGGCCTCGCCCAGAATGTCGCGACACTGCGACGAGGTCGAGGCCCCAAAAAGGGCCTTGGCCGTGTTCGGATCCGAGTACCAGGCCTGCACGAGAAATTTCGCACGCGAAAACGCGGCATTGTCGGAACTGCGCTGACGCACGGACAGGGGCAGGCGGGCGATGCGCTCCTGCATGTAGACCATGCGTTCCTCCATGCCCGGATGGGTGGACAGGTATGACGGCACATCCCCGCCCCCGCCAAGCCACTGCAGTTTCCTGATCTTCTCGAAGGCGCCGGGCATGCCGGACGGCGCGAAACCCGCGTCCACCAGATAGCCGACTCCGTACTGGTCCGCGTCCCGTTCGTTGTCGCGGGTGTATTTGAGCTGCATGGCCTTGGCTCCGGCCACGGACCCGAGGACCATGGCCCCCGCGCCGTCGCCGCCGCCCTGGGACCCGACCAGAACCCCGGCCAGGATCCCGAGCAGGGAGCCGGCTCCCACGAGCTTGCTCTTTTCTATGGACTTGGCGATGTGGCGTTCGGAGACATGGGCCAGCTCGTGCGCGATGACGCTGGCCAGCTCGTCCTCGCTGTCCATGTTGGCGATCAGGCCGGTGAAAATCGTGATATGCCCCGCCGCCGAGGCAAAGGCGTTCAAGGCGACATTGCGGACCACGGTGACCTTGATGGGGAACGGCTGAGGAGGCATGGCCGCGACCAGCCGATCGACCAGGGACTGGACGTAGGCGGTGATGCGGGTGTCGTGGACCACGGGGAAGCGCGTCTCGATGATCAGATCGAACTTGCGGGCCAGCTCCAGCTCATCGCGGATGGTGAACTCGCCGAAGCTGGAAAAAGCCGGACAGGGAAATGTCAGGGAGATCAGGCAGGCCAGAAGCCCGCACCACTTCCGCATTCCCCTGAAAAACGTCACGACGCCGTCCTCCTCGGATCCACGAGCACCGCTCCTCCCCTCTTGAAGCCGCTTTGCACAAAGCGGCGCACGGGGCCGGACTGTTCAAGACGCAGCCGCCGCCCCGATTCCTCAGGCGTCAGGTAACCGTCCCGTTCCTTGCGCCGCAGCAGAAAATACTCCCGGAACATGTCTTCGACCTGGACATAGGACTCGGCCCCGAGCTGCTCCAGATCGGAGCCGCTGATGCCGAGCCCGTCCGTCGGAACGGCCTCTATGGCGGCCCGCAGGGGCTCGGGATCGGCCAGCCGGGCGCAGAGCATGCGGGCCAGCTCGTACTCCACGCTCTTGGGTATGAGCTGGATGGGGCTCACGTCACCCACGTCGCCATGAAGGGTCCAGAATCCGGTCAAAAGCTCGTCGAGCTGATCCGTGGACAGGACGCAGCCGCCGTGAATCTGGGCCATGTGGTAGAGAAAGAGCATGCGGGTGCGGGCCTTCAGGTTGCCCTCGGCCACGGGATTGGAACCGGGGCAGACGGCGGAGAAAGCGCCGGAAATCCGTTCGTACACGGCCGTGAAATCCTGAAGCGGATCGAATCGGACGCCTTGGGGCGGATTGCCGTAGGCCCGGGCCACGTCCAGCCCGCGCCGGGTCTCGGCGGGAGTGTTGGTGAGGATGGGCATGCAGAAGCCGAGGTACGGAATCCGGCGATGATGCATCAGGGCCGCCAGAAAGGACGAATCGATCCCGCCGGACAGGCCCATGACGTACGCATTGAGGTTGGAGACCCGCAGATACTCGCCCAGAAAATCGCCCAGGGCGTCGAGGAGCCCCTCGGACGGCTGGATCCCGAGCAGATCGAGCCACAGATCATAGTCGTCGTCGCGTGGACATTCCATGCGGGTCAAGCCAGCCATTGAGCCTCCTGGTCAGGAATTCATCATATCCAGAAAAACCCTGTTGCTCTTGGTGCCGCGCATCTTGTCGAGCAGGAAGTCCATGCTGTCAACGGAATTCATGGAGGCCATGATGCGGCGCAGAATCCAGACCTTGTTCAGGACCTCGGGGTCGAGCAGCAGTTCTTCCTTGCGGGTGCCGGACCGGTTCAGGTCGATGGCCGGGAAGACGCGCTTGTCGGCCAGATGGCGGTCCAGATAGATGTCGCAGTTGCCGGTTCCCTTGAACTCCTCGAAGATGACCTCATCCATGCGCGACCCGGTGTCGACCAGGGCGGTGGAGATGATGGTCAGGCTTCCGCCCTCCTCGATGTTGCGGGCCGCACCGAAGAAGCGCTTGGGGCGCTGCAGGGCGTTGGCGTCGAGGCCGCCGGACAGGACGCGTCCGGAAGACGGGGTGGTGGCGTTGTAGGCGCGGCCCAGACGGGTGATGGAGTCGAGCAGGATGACCACGTCGACCTTGCGCTCGACCAGGCGCTTGGCCTTCTCCAGCACCATCTCGGCCACCTGCACGTGACGGGTGGGCGGCTCGTCGAAGGTGGAGCTGATGACCTCGGCCTTGACCGTGCGCTCCATGTCGGTGACTTCCTCGGGACGTTCGTCGATCAAAAGGACGATGAGATAGGCGTCGGGATGGTTGACGCTTATGGAGTTGGCGATGGACTGCATGAGCATGGTCTTGCCGGTGCGCGGCGGGGCCACGATCAGGGCGCGCTGCCCTTTGCCGATGGGGGTCATGAGATCGACGATGCGGGTGGAGTAATTCTTGTCGCCGTTTTCCAGGCGGAACTGCTCGTCGGGGTAGATGGGGGTCAGGTTGTCGAAGAGGACGATGCGCTTGGCTTCCTCGGGCTCGCGGAAGCAGATCTCCTTGACCCGCAGCAGGGCGAAATAGCGTTCCCCCTCCTTGGGCGGACGGATCTGCCCGGAAATGACGTCGCCTGTGCGCAAACCGAAGCGCCTGATCTGCGACGGCGAGACATAGATGTCGTCCGGACCCGGCATGTAGCTGTACATGGGGGAGCGCAGAAAACCGAATCCATCGGGCAGGATTTCGAGCACGCCCTCGCCGAAAATGGAGCCGTTTTGGGAAGCGCAGGCTTGGAGCAGGGCGAAAATCAGCTCCTGCTTGCGCAGGCCGCTCATATTTTCAATCTGATACTCGCCGGCAATGTCCATGAGTTCGGACATGGACTTGGTTTTCAACTCGGAAAGATTCATAACAAATCCTCGTAACAATGAAATGGCAGGGACCCGGGACCGCTAGATGGAACAGACCAAAAAAAGCATGCGCGATGCAAAAGTTGAAATAATAATGAGATACAGGAATACTCTGATATGGATATAAAGCCTTTCAAGAGATCAAGTGGAAAATTTGAACATCTGCTGATGGACTTGTGGTGTCAGGCAGGAATGAATTGACCGATTAGCGGATCGCAAAATAAAAAACAAGGGGCTTCAAAGCCCCTAATCACCCACAACGTCATCTTCATCGTCCTTGGCATGCAGAATGTCGGCGAACAAGGCTTCGATGGACTTCTTGACCTCGTTCTGGTCCTGCGTGAGGGCGAAGGACAATTCCAGGGAAATGAGGCCCATGGCCTGTTCCAGCAGACGTCTCTCGCCGAAGGACAATTCCTTGTCCTTGCCGATGAGGATGAGTTCCTTGAGCACGTATGCGACGTCGCGCAGGTTGCTGCTCTTGAGTTTCTCGGAATATTCGCGATAGCGGCGATTCCAGTTCTGGCCGGAATAGCCGGTGAAGTCACTGCGATCCTGGAGATAGGCGCGAATCTCGTCGGCCTGTTCAGGGGTGTAGACGCCTCGCAATCCGACATTGCGCGCATTCTTCACGGGAACCATCAAGGTGACGTTGTTGCTCAAGATGCGCACGATGATCAGTTCAGTGGCAACGCCGCCGATCTCCTGGGTCTCAATCCTTTCGACCTTACCGACCCCCTGAGCGGGATAGACGACAAGTTCATCAACTGAAAACACAAGCGACCTCCAGAAAAACGTAATCGAACTGCAAAGGAAAATGACTATAGATCAAATTCGAGACGGCGTCCACTAGGAGGTGGAACGCCTACCGGGCGTCAGCGGACGTTCAGGCGGTTCATGGCCGCGGTCAAACCCTCGGCGCAGTACTGCGCCAGCGCGTCCCGCGCGGCATCCAGCGCCTGGGCGACCTGATCCCACTCCGGGGGCGAAAAAGAGCGCAGCACGTAGGCGGCCACGTCCTCGCCGCCTTCGGGACGTCCTATCCCCAGACGGATGCGCGCAAAATCGCGGGTGCCGAGGTGCGCCGCAACGGACTTCAGCCCGTTGTGACCGGCCAGGCCGCCTGAGAATTTGAAGCGCACGGTGCCCAGGGACAAATCAAGTTCGTCATGGGCCACCAGGATCCGATCCGCGGAAATACCGTTCTTTCGACTGAGCTCCCCCACCACCTGCCCGCTGAGATTCATGAACGTCAGCGGCTTGGCGACGATCCAGCGTCTGGCGCCGTAGTTCTCGACGACATCGAAGACTTCGGCATTCAGGCGCCCCCCGCGAGCGACACAAGAGGTTCCGGGCTGCCGCTCCCAATGGGAAAGCATGTGGTCAGCCAGCATGAAACCGAAATTGTGCCGGGTCCTGGCGTACTTGACGCCGGGATTGCCCAGACCCACGATCAGGCCGTCATATGACATGGGAAACCGTCAGAAAAGAGGATGGAAGAAACAAGAAAACGGAGCCCTGCCACGGCAAGGCTCCGTGCGTGATCAAACTATTCTTCTTCGGCGGTCTTGGCGCCGCGGGCGGTCTGGATCGCGATAACGGGAAAGTTGCGATCGAACACGGCCTTCACGCCTTCGGGCATGGGAAGCTGGTCAACCAGCACCTTGCCGCCGATGTCAAGATCGGTCACGTCCATGACGATGGTGTCGGGGATGACGGTGGGCAGGCAGCGCACCATGACGCGCTCCTGCAGAAGCTCGAGCTTGCCGCCAAGCACCACGCCCTTGGCGCGGCCGGTGGTCTCGACGGGAACGGTGACCTGCACTTCCTTGTCCAGATCGATACCGATGAAGTCCACATGGTCGTAACGGCGCTTGACCGGATGCTTGACAAGCTTCTTGAACAGGGCGTTACGCTTCTGCAGCTGACCGTCGAGTTCGATCTGCAGCTCGATCATCTTCGAGTAGCGAACCTTTTCGAAAGCCTTGCCCAAAGCCAGATTGTCTACAGTAAAGGAGATGTTCTCACCCTTCGAATTGTAGAACACGCCGGGAACCAAACCATTGGAACGCAGACGGGAGCAAGGGCCTTTTCCCCTTTCCTCGCGAGGCGTTAACTGCAAACTTGCGACTTCAGACATGCTTTTCTCCTTTATTCATCAACTAAAAATCAATCTCTTGTCTGCCCGCGTTCAGCTGAACAGAACGCTGACGGAAGATTCGGAATGGATATTGTGTATAGCCTTGGCAATAAGACTGCCGACGGAAATCACCTTGAATTTGTCACTGCTCATGGCCTGGGCGTTGAGCGGGATGGTGTCGGTCACGATGACCTGCGAGAAGGCCGAATTGTTCAAGCGCTCCACGGCAGGTCCGGACAGGACCGCATGAGAGGCGCAGGCCACCACATCCTCGGCTCCGTTCTCGGCCAGCATGTTGCCGGCTTCGGTCATGGTTCCGGCGGTGTCGATCATGTCGTCGAGCACGACCGCGATCTTGCCCTTGACGTCGCCGATGAGCTGCATGGCGTGAGCCTTGTTGGGGCCCTCGCGGCGCTTGTCCACGATGGCCAGCCCCACGCCGAGGCGCTTGGCGTAGGCCCGGGCGCGTTCGGTGCCGCCGGCGTCGGGCGAAACGATGATCAGATTGTCGCCGAGATTGCGAATATATTCAAGCAGTACCTGGGCCGCATAGAGGTTGTCCACGGGCTTGTTGAAGAAACCCTGGATCTGGCCTGAATGCAGGTCGATGGTCAGCACCCGGTCCACGCCGGCCACGGTGATGAAGTCCGCCACCAGCTTGGCGCTGATGGGCGCCCTGGGCACGACCTTTCGGTCCTGGCGGGCGTAGCCGAAATAGGGAACCACCGCCGTCACCCGGCCCGCGCTGGCGCGTTTCAGGGCGTCGAGCATCAGGCAGAGCTCCATGAGATTGTGGTTGACCGGGGCGCAGGTGGACTGCACCACGTACACATCGTCGCCGCGGACGTTGTCGCCCATTTCAACCCGGATCTCTCCATCGCTGAACTTGTCGACCAGGGAAGGAGTCAGCTTGCAGCCCAGATGATCACAAATGCGGGCAGCCAAAGCCGGATTGGCGGTTCCCGTGACAATTTTCAGCTCGCCCATGCGTGGCATAATCTGTCCTTGGATGAAAAATGGCTGGGGCGGGAGGATTCGAACCTCCGAATGACGGAACCAAAACCCGTTGCCTTGCCAGCTTGGCTACGCCCCAACACAGGTCGCCCGGCCTGCCTGGCCATGGCTTCCTCACGTAAAAGAAAAAGACCGCCGGGTTTGTGGTCCCGCAGCCCAACCTTCAACCTTCACGATCCCTCTCCCGGCCGGTGGCGTGGCACGCGTGCCCCAAGGACCGCATGTGGCCCGCGCACTCCCGCGCGCGCTCCGGAGAAGAAAAAAGAGCCACAAAACTTGAACCGCTTCCACTCATGACGCAGGCGTCTGGAAAGTGATTCAGTATTTGCGTTTTGACCTCGTAAAGCATTGGAAATTCATGAAAAACAACTTCTTCAAATCCATTCCAAAGCCTGGGCGGTTTCGTGAAGCAAAGACTCTTAATAGGGCTCATTTCGGGTGTCAACTCTTTTCTTGACCGCGCCTGGCCGGCTCCGCGCATCTCGTCCCAGCGCCGGTACGCCCACCCCGTGTTGACGTGCACGTCCGGACAGACCACCAGCGCAACATAATCTCCCAGGTCGCAGCGTACCGGAGTCACGACCTCGCCGATGCCCGTGACCCAGGCCGGGCCGCCCTGGAGGAAAAAAGGCACGTCCGCGCCCAGGGTCAAGGCCAGCGCGGCCAGGGCGGACGGGGCCAGGGCCCGCTCCCCCGCCCGGGCATTGAGCCACGAAAGAAAGGCCGCCGCATCGCTGCTGCCGCCTCCCAGGCCGGCGCCCATGGGAATGTTCTTGGTCAGGCGCGCCGACACGCCGGGAGCGAAACCCGTGGCGGCGGCGAACCCGTCATACGCCCTGGACAGGATGTTGTCCGCCGCGTCCAGGGAGGGAAGGGAGCAGGCCAGCCGCAGCCCCGGCTCCGGGGACAGGCGCAGATCCAGGGTGTCGCAGGGGGCGGGGAGCGGATAGAAGAGGCTTTCTATCTCGTGATAGCCGTCCGGCCGCACCCCCACGATGTCCAGGTAGAGATTGACCTTGCACCCGGGGTGAAGCGTCCAGGTCCTGCTCATCCGCGTGATTCTCCCCGATCCGTCACGACAGGGGCACGGTGCGGAACACGTTGCGGCCCTGCCGCTTGATGAGCAGCATGACCACGCCTTTTTCCCTGCCGTCGCCCTCGATCACGTCCTTGAAGGCCTGGACCGTGTTCACGGCCTTGCCGTTGGCTTCAAGAATCACGTCTCCCGCGTTCAGATCGTTCTGCGCGGCCGGGGACCCTTCGCCCACTTCGACCACCAGAAGGCCCTGGGCGCGATCGAGTTCAAGCGCCTTGGCCTCGGCCTCGGTCACGGGCCGGACGCCCAGGCCCAGGACATCCTCGCCCGCACCCTCCGGCGTGCTCCGGCCGCCTTGCGCCACCTTCTCCGCGCTGCGCTCGCCCAGCACCAGAGGTATCTTCACGGCCTTGCCTTCGCGCCAGACCGACAGCGTGATCTTCACGCCGGGCAGCAGATCGCCGATCTTGCGGGTCAAGTCGCCGGCGTCGTCCACGGCCACGCCGTCCACGGCGACAATCACATCCCCGGCCTTTATCCCGGCCTTCTGCGCCGGGTCGCCTTCGGTCACCGATGAAACCAGGGCGCCGCGGGCCTGTTCAAGTCCCAGGGCCTTGGCCGAGTTCTCGTCCACGTCCTGGATGGAAACGCCCAGCCAGCCGCGCTTCACGCTCTTGTATTCCTTGAGCTGCTCGATGACCTGCCTGGCCAGGCCGCTGGGGATGGCGAAGCCGATGCCCTGGCCCGAAGCCACGATGGCCGTGTTGATGCCGATGACCTGGCCGTCCAGGTTGATGAGGGGACCGCCGCTGTTGCCGGGGTTGATGGAGGCGTCGGTCTGGATGAAATTGTCATAGGGGCCAGCGCCGATGGTGCGCCCCTTGGCGCTGACGATCCCGGCCGTGACGGTGTGGTCCAGGCCGAAGGGGTTGCCGATGGCCATGACCCACTGCCCGACCTTGAGCGCGTCGGAATCGCCGAAGACGAGATACGGCAGAGGCTTGTCGGTCGAGATCTTCAGCAGGGCCAGATCGGTCTCCCTGTCCGTGCCGATGACTTCGGCATCGTAGGATTGGTCGCCGTTCTTTCCGGCTTGCAGGTTGACCTTGATGGAATCCGCGCCCTCGATGACATGGTTGTTGGTCACGATGTAGCCGTCGGCGGAGAAGACGAAGCCCGAACCCAGGGAGCGCTGTTCACGCGGCGCCCTGCCCTGCTCTCCGAAAAAGCGTTCGAACTGGTCGAAAAAATCGCCAAAGGGGTGCTGGCCGCGGGGCGCCTGGCGGAAAAACTGCTCCATGTTGCGCTGACCTTTGACGACCTTGACCGTGCTGATATTGACCACCGCCTTGCCCGACGTTTCCGCGAGTTCCGTGAAATCCGGCAACTGCGCAGCGCACAGGGACGCCGAAGTCAGAAACACGAACAATATGGTATGAAACCAAGTCGCATATTTCATGAGGGACCTCCGTGTAGTAGTGACATTGAGCTCAAAGCATCGATCATGCCAGCGTCAACACCTTGAATGAAAAAGAAAAAACGATGGCGCGAACACTGCCGGCGCAAATCTTTGCACATCCGCGCCCGCGCCGGGAAGCATCCGGCTCATTCCTGCACATGGGGACAGGGCAATCCCCGCACGAAACGCATGGTCGCCCACTCCGACCAGTACATCCCACCGCGTCCGGAGCCCACGAAACCGACATGCCCCCCGGTCCGGGGAGTGAGCAGCGTCAGGCTGGGGTTGTCCCGGACCTGTTCGACGGGGTAGCAGCGCGGACCCAGAAAAGGATCGTTGGCCGCGTTGATGATGCAGGCCGGCCGGTCGATCCCGGACAAAAACCGGAGCGAGCTGGAACGCCGCCAGTAGTCAAGCGCATCCCGGAATCCGTGCAGCGGGGCCGTGAAGCGATCGTCGAACTGGCGAAATGTGCGCAGCTTCTCGACGCCGTCCAGGTCAAGGGCTCCGGGAAAAAGCCGACCCTTTTCAATAATCTTCTTTCGCAGCTGGTCAAGCAGATAGCGCGTATAGAGGGCGCACTGGGGGCGGGCCAGGGCGCGGGCCGAATCCTCCAGGTCGCAGGGCACGGAAATGGCCACGGCCCCGCGCACGATGTCCGGGATGCTCGACGGCTCCTCTCCCAGGTATTTGAGGACCACGTTGCCCCCGAGGCTGAAGCCCACCAGATGCACGACGCGGTAGCGCCCCAGGGCGGCGACCATGGCCAGCACCTCGCCCAGATCCCGGGTCCAGCCCGAATGGTACATGGTCACCTTGCGGTTGGGCTCCCCGCCGCAACCCCGGAAGTTCATGGCCAGGGCGTCAAAACCGTGAGCCCTGGCCGCCGAAACCATGCCGAGCACGTATTTGCGCCTGGAGTGCCCTTCCAGGCCATGCAGGATGACAAGCAGAGCATCCCCTCCTCCCCGGGACCAGTCCAGATCCACGAAATCCCCGTCGGAGGTCTCCAGGCGCTCCCGCTCGTAAGAAACATCGGGCTTGGGGCGGAACAACGGCGGAAAAAGAGTCTGCACGTGTCCGGAGGAAAAGGGGAACGCGGTCGCAAGCCGCACCACCCCTTACTCCTCGACGCTGGCGCGGGTGATGACGACCGGCTCCTTGGGCACGTCCTGATGAAAGCCGAAGCTGCCCGTGGGCACGCCGGCGATCTCGTCCATGACTTCAAGCCCGTCCACCACCTTGGCGAACACGGCATAGCCGAAGTCCCGGGCCCCATGATCGAGAAAGGCGTTGTCGCGCAGGTTGATGAAAAACTGGGAGGTGGCGCTGTCCACGGCCTGGGTCCGCGCCATGGCCAGGGTGCCGCGCTGGTTCTTGAGGCCGTTGTCCGCTTCGTTCTTGATCGGCTTGCCGGTTTTCTTCTCGCTCATGGTTTCGGTCATGCCGCCGCCCTGAATCATGAAATTGGGGATGACGCGGTGAAAAATCGTCCCGTCGTAAAAACCCTCGCGCACATAGCCGAGAAAATTCTCGCAGGTCAGGGGGGCCTTGTCGGTCAGCAGTTCAATCTTCATCGTACCCTTGGTGGTTTCCATGATTATCATGTGATTTCTCCTGTGTTGTTTTTGAGCGCCAGGCAGATTCCGTCCCGCTCCGGCGCATGATCGGGTAAAAAAGCGTACACGTTGACCGCGTCCCAACGTCCGGAATCACGGATCAGGAGGTTGAAGTCCCGCGCGTCGGCAAAAGCGGTGTTGTCCGCGACGAGCAGGCCCCCGGGTCGAAGCAGGCGATGGCAGACGGGTTCGAGTTCGGCGTAGTAGCGCTGATCCACGTCCAGAAACAGCAGATCGAACCCGCCGCCCGCAAGGGGCAGGTTCCGGGCGTCGGCGCAGAGCACGGCGCAGCGGTCCGCCAGCCCGCGGGCGGCGAGGTTGGAGCGAGCTTCCCGGCAATGGGCCTCGTGCATGTCCACGCTCAGAACACATCCGCCCGTCTGGCGCATGGCGTCGGCCAGATGGAAAGCGGAGTAGCCCACCGCCGTTCCCAACTCAAGCACGCGCGCGGCACCCATGACCCGGCACAACAGGGCCAGCAGCCCTCCCATGACCGGCCCGACCACGGGAATCCCCCGCGCGGAGGCGACCGCGGCCAGCCGCGACTCCTCCGGCGTTCTGCGCGGAACCAGAGACCGGAAACTTGCGTGCGGGTCGTCTACGAGGCGCGGCATGCCGTCCACTCCAGCACCAGGGCGTCCTCGCCGCTGTCGGCGTAATAGCCCTTGCGCACCCCCGCCCGCGTGAATCCGCAGCTGGCGTAGAGGGCCCTGGCCGCCACGTTGCCGCTGCGCACCTCGAGCACCGCGCGGCAGGCCCCGCGCAACCGGCCCTGCTCCAGAAAATGGGTCAGCAGCTTCCGGCCGAGGCCTCGGCCACGCAGGGAGGGAACCACGGCCACGTTGACTATTTCCAGCTCCGCCGCCACACTGTAGGCCGTCAGATACGCGCACAATCCCGAGGCGTCGAAGGCCCCCACGGCCAGAAACCGGTCCTGTCCGAGCACGCGTTCGAACTGGCCGGCGTCCCAGGCGTCGGGAAAGACCAAGGCCTCAAGCCTGGCCAGGGCTCCCGCGTCCGCAGGCCCCAGAAGGCGCAGATCAATGTCCGTGTCGACCATCCTCAACCCCGAAAAAGCGTGGAAATGCATGTCCGTTGAACCAAGCCAGGAAAAAATCTACGTCGTGGACGAAAACAATCTGCCCCTGGCCGTGATGAGCGCGGAACAGGTCCATGCGCAAGGACTCAGGCACAGGGGTTTTCTGCTTTTGCTGACGGACGGACAGGAACGGCTGGTGCTGCGCAGGCTGGACAAGAGCCACCCGATCCACCCAGGGCGGTGGGATCTCGTGGGCTGCGGCCACATCATGGCCGAAGAGGCCGCCGAGGATGCCGCCGAGCGCCATCTGCCCCAGGCCACCGACTTGGCGCAGGGCCTCAGGCACTCCATGACCCTGACCACGGGCGCTGGCACGGGCGCGGAAATCGTGGAGGTCTTTTCCGCCGTGCTCTCAAGCCAGGGCGCAGCCGCCCTCCTGCGGGACCTGAGCTTCATGGCCGTGGACGCGGACGAACTGGCCGCCCTGGCCACGTCCTATCCGGACCGGCTTTCCCCGGCCCTGCTGACCGTTTGGCGCGCCCGCCTGCACCAGCCCGACGCTAGTTGATGTAGACCTTCGAAAATGTCGCCTCATCCTCAAGGGACCGCCCCGTCCCGCGCACCACGGTGGTCAGGGGATCGTCGTCGATGTGCACCATGAGCGAGCTCTGCTGCGTGATGAGCTTGTCCAGACCCTTCAAAAGCGCCCCGCCTCCGGCCAGAAGCAGGCCGTTGGTGGCGATGTCCGCCACCAGCTCCGGCGGCGTCTTCTCCAGCGCCCTGCGCACGGCCGCGACAATGGCCGCCACGGGCTCCTTGATGGCTTCACGCACGTGGGAATCGTTCAGGATGACGGACTTGGGATTGCCGTCGACCAGATTCTTGCCCGCCACGCGGTATTGCAGGGGTTCGGGCAGAGGCACGGCGGACGCGATATGGATCTTGGCCGCCTCGGCCATGTTCTCGCCGATCAGGAGCTGGAACTCGTCCTGCACGTAGCGCTGGATGGCGTCGTTGATCTCGTCCCCGGCAATGCGCACGGACTCGGAATAGGCCACCGCCGAAAGCGAGATGACCGCCACCTCGGTGGTGCCGCCGCCGATGTCGACGACCATGTTGCCCCTGGGCTCGTGGATGGGCAGGCCCGCGCCGATGGCGGCGGCCATGGGCTCCTCGATGAGTTTGACCTCCCTCGCCCCGGCCTGCAGGGCCGACTCGATGACCGCCCTCTTCTCCACCTGGGTGATTCCGGCGGGCACGCAGATGACCATGCGCGGCTTGACGATGCGCATGCCGGTGATGACCTTTCTGATGAAATAGGAGATCATGGCCTTGGTGACCTCGAAATCGGCGATGACGCCGTCCTTCAGAGGACGCACGGCGCGGATGCGTTCCGGGGTGCGCCCGAGGTATTCCTTGGCCTCCCGGCCCACGGCCAGAATGGAGTCGTTACGGATATCGAGCGCCACCACGGACGGCTCGTTGAGCACGATGCCGTCCTTGGGCGAATACAGGAGCGTGTTGGCCGTGCCGAGATCCATGGCCAGATTCTTGCCAAGAAAACCGAAAAGCTTGCTGAAAAACATATCCGTCCTGCCTGACTTGAGGATGTTTATTCGGGATGATCGAAATCGAGGACGTCGCCCGGGTCGGACGCGCTTGGAGGAGCGAAACGCCTCACCTTGTTCCTGAGATACAGATTCTCCAGAAAAAGAGCCAGATAATCCGCGGCCATGTGGGCGAAGGCCTTGATCTCTCCCCCGATGACGCGGCTCTCGCGGTCGCCGAAGACCAGAACCCCCCGGCAACGGGTGTGCACCTTCAGGGGAAAGGCCATCAGGGTGTTCAGCACCGGGCCGGGGATGTCGCGTCCGAAAAGGGGCGTGCGGCCCAGTTCGCTTTTCCCGTCACCGAAGAAGACCGGCTGGTTCTTCTTGAAGACCCAGCCCAAAAGCCCGCTGCCCGTGCTGAAGGACTGCCGGACATTGAAGCTTTCCGGCATGAACGGCTTGTTGCTCCCTTCGAGAAGATAGTTGTTGCCCCATTCGTCGCTGACCACCAGAAAGGCGTACTCGTATCCGCTGGCCCCGGCCAGCAGCGCCAGGTAGCGGTTCAGGAACTCCGTCCATTTGGGGTGCGCCTCGCGCAGGGCGTAGACCTGCTGCAAGACCCGGTACAGCGCCTGTTCGCGGCTACAGACTCCGCCTTCGCCCACGTCGGCGATGACCGCGGCCACGGCCTGGGCAAAGAGGGCCAGCACGCGCTGATCCTTGGAGGTGAAGGCATAGGTCTTCTTGCTGTCCATGCACAGCGCACCGGCTCCGCCGGGCAGGGGGCACCCCATGAAGACCTTGATCTGCTCGTCCTGCTCCGAACCGTAATATCCGAGGAAAGTGTTCTTCTCGTCGAACTTCTCGACCACGAGCGGAGAATTGTTCTTGAGAATCCACCCCACCAGGCCCTGACCCTGGGCGATGGTCATGCCCTTGCGGATGGAGTCTCCGAGGCTGAAGGCCGAGACAAGATCGAAAGCCCCGGCGGAATTGCGACAAAAGAGAACCACCGAATACGCGTCGAAGACGCTGCCGATGCTCTCCAGCAATCTGTCCAGGGAGGGATATTTCATGGTCATGGGATAATCGCTCGCAATGCGGGACCGGGATCGGGGCTGCACGCCGCCGCAAAGACTCGTACATACAGGGAACGGCCAAGCGCTTCAACCTCCGGATCGACCTGCGGCACAAGCTGAAAATGATGTTTACTGACAGCGCGAAACATGAAAAATAGTCTACACACTACCGTAACAAACACAATGAGATAGTTGGCATCCGCATGAAATGGCAAACCGCGTTTTCCGCAATCGAGTCCTTCAAATCCTTGAAAACCGGACACCTGCTGCCGAAAGCCCCTTTGCGCGGTCTGGATGGACTGAGGCGCTTCCTGGATTTTATCCACGTCAAATTCTGCCTGCTCAAACCCTACGCGGAAAACAAAGGCTACCCCCTGGTCGAAGCCAGGGACCTGCTTCCCTCCTTCGAGCCGTCCCTGACCGAATTCCACGAACTGCCGGGCTTCTCCATGGTCGCCCTGGAGAGGCCCCTGGACTACTTCAACGAAATTTTCCAGTTCGACCTGCTGCACACCTGCCGCGACCCCGACACCCGGGTGATGGGGGACAGCTGCGTGCTGGAGGCCTCACTGCAAGGCAGAAACCAGAACTGCTTCCTGGCCCACATGTCCAAGGAAATGCGCGAGGAGTTCAAGGCGGCCACCAGCGACCACTATCTCTCCGACATCGCCTCCTATTCCCTGCTCATCGGCTTTTTGGCCCGCATGGACCGCGCCCACGTCCAGTCCCTGGACCGCGACGGGCAGTTCTACCTGTCCGGGATTTACGCGTCCCTGCCCTCGGACCTGGACACCGAACTCAAGCGCTTCGGGCTCAAGGCCCGCAAATTCAGGCCGGGAGACAATTACCTGTACGAGGCCAACCGCGAGTTCATGTACCAGTTCCTCATGGAGCTGTACGGCTATCCCATCTCGTCGGAACGCAGGACCTCGGCCGCCATCTTCGCCCGGCGCCTGCACAAGGCGGGAGAGAAATTCCTGATCAAGGCCCTGGGACAGTCGGACCGGACCCTGACCTCGATTTTCAGCACGCAGACCGGACACGCCTATCCGCGCGTGGAAAAAATCGCCCTGGTCGCCGTGGAGACGCAAGGCGCCGAGGTGCGCGCGCAACTGGAACAGGGGGGATTCTTCATCGACCGCGAGCGGCGCGCCGTGATCCTGAGGGTGGTGTACCGCCAGCACAAGTTCGACCTCAACAACGTCCGCCAGGACCGCGCCCTGTCCGTCTGGAGACAGGAGATCATCCACCCCCTCACAGGGGAAGTCTGCGCGACCGTCAATCTGCTCAAAGACACCTACACCATGAGCCTCAAGCTCAACGACATCGTGCGCGGCGAATTCAGCGGCAAAGTGGTCTACAAGAAAAACGACATCGTCGAAAACACCGACACCCACGAAAAACGCCTCAAGTTCCTGCACTCGTGGCTGACCAAGCATCAGCGCCGCATGATCGGCTATTCCGATGAATTCTACGCCGAAATCGTGCGCGTGCTGGACGGCTATCTGGCCGACCCCGCGATGGCCGAGGAATTCAGCGACCTGCGCGACCTGTATCAGGAAGTCTGGACCACCTACAGCTACATCAAGCAGGCCAGAAAAATCAGGGAACTCGAAGAGCTCAAAGACCGCTCCATCAAGGGCAAAAAAATCGGCTACCTCGAGGCGCTGAGCCTCACGACCGCGATCCTGGCCGATCTCAAGTTCGAATTCGCCCATTATTTCGACCCATTGGTTTCCAAGGCCATTTTCTTTTCCGAGTCGATGCTCAATGACCGCTATCTGATCCGTTCCTATGTGACCCCCAAGGAGGAGCAATTGACCGAAAACGGCCAGAAGATCAAAAAACTGTACCGCAGGCTGGTCTCTCTGGTTGACGAACTCAAAGCCATACGCAAGACGAAAGCCGATGCGTAACCCCACAACCATCTAACAGCGGGAAACACCTATGTCCGAACTGCTGACCACCCCACTTCACGCCTGGCACAAGAACAACGGGGCCAGAATGGTCCCTTTCGCGGGCTGGGACATGCCTGTCCAATACGCGGGAATCCTTGAGGAACACAAGCACACCCGTTCCAAGGCCTCCATTTTCGACATCTCCCACATGGGAGAGTTCCTGCTCGAAGGTCCCGGCGCCACAGAGGCCCTGGCCCGGCTCGCGACCCACAACCTGGCCACCCTGGCTCCGGGCAAATGCCGTTACGGCTTTCTGCTGAACGAAAAGGGCGGCGTGCTCGACGACCTCATCGTCTACCGGCTGGACGCGGAAAAATACATGCTCGTGGTCAACGGGGCATGCATCGATTCCGACTTCGACTGGATAAAAAACCACATTCCTGCCGGTCCGACCCTGGTCAACCAGAGCTTCGACATCGCCAAGATCGACCTGCAGGGGCCGGAATCCTTCGACGTGCTGAACCGGATCATGCCCGGAGACTGGAACAGCCTTGGCTATTTCGGATTCCGCGAGACGGAGTTCGACGGATTCACGCTCCTGGTCAGCCGCACGGGGTACACGGGCGAACTGGGCTGCGAATTCTACCTGCCCTGGGACAAGGCCCAGGTTCTCTGGGACAAGCTCATGGCCGACGAGAGCGTGCGCCCGGCTGGCCTCGGCGCGCGCGACACCCTGCGCCTGGAGGTGGGGCTGCCCCTTTACGGCCAGGACCTGGACACGGAACACACCCCGGTGGAGGCGGGCTACGGAGCCATGCTCAAGAGCGAGGCCGAGTTCATCGGCAAATCCGGACTCGACGCCGTGCGCGAAAAGCTCATCGGCCTGCGCATCGACGGCCGCCGCAGCGCCCGTCATTACGACGACGTCTACGTCGGTGAGGAAAAGGTCGGCATGGTCACCAGCGGGTCCATCGCGCCAAGCCTCGGTTACTGCGTGGCCATGGCCTACGTCCGCGCCGAAGCGGCCGAGGCCCGGACCTTCACGGTCAAGGGCCCGAAGACGACGCTCAATGCCGAGCGCGTGGACATGCCCTTCTACACCGCCGGCACGGCCCGCAGGAAACTGGCCTAGATGGCGCGACTGAATTCCTTTTATCTGGCTCCCGCCCTGTGGCGGGAGCCTTTTTCCATCGAGGGGGAGGAGTTTCACCACGCAAGCCGCGTGCTGCGGGCCAAGGCCGGAGACACGCTCCGACTGTTCGACGGCCAAGGGCGGTGGGGAATTTTCATCATCGAGGAGCTGTCCAAAAAGAACGCCCGTCTGCGGCGGGTGTCGGAACAGACGGAGTCCGCTCCATCCCGACCGCTGATCCTGGCCGTGGGCTGGTCCAAGGGCCTGAGGCGGGGCTTTTTGCTGGAAAAGGCGGTGGAACTCGGCGCGGCGGAGGTCTGGTTCTGGCAGGCCGCGCGCTCCCAGGGCGATGTGCCGGAAGAAGGCAAGGAAGGCTGGGAGCGGCAGCTCGTCTCGGCGGCCAAGCAATGCGGCGCCTGCCGGCTGCCATGCATCCGGACGTTTCGCGGTCCCGCCGAGGTCATTCACGCCGCCGCCGGCCTGGGCTCCAGGGTGCTGTGCTGGGAGCGGGAAGAAAACGCGTTCATCGATCCCGCGCTGCTGGCCGATGCCCAGGGCAGCATCGCGGTGCTGGGACCCGAGGGCGGGCTGGAGGACCGGGAAGCCGACCTTTTCCGCGAGCACGGATTCACCCCGGTGGGGCTTGGCCCGCGCATCCTGCGTTTCGAGACGGCCGCCGTCCTGGTGCTGTCACTGCATCTGTGGGCCGCGCAAAAGGCGCCCCAGGCCTTCTAAAGCCTGGACATCCGCTCCAGTTCCTCTTCCAGCAAACGGCGCATGTCCATCTCCAGGGCCACGCTCTTGGCGTCGTCGTCCCCTGTGGCGGCCTTGAAGAATTCCGCGCACAGCCCCCGCATCTCCCGGCTCCAGGTGCTGGTGAACCCCTGCTTGCCCCCATCTTCCAGAGCCGGGGGCGAAAAATCCCCGCCCTGCCAGGCATGGGACCAGTGGATCACGTACCAGTAGTGCAGAAGAAAGCGGTCCAGGAGCACAAAGATCCACTGCACCGTGTCCAGCGGCCCGACCTGCACGCTGCGCCTCCCGATGCCCAGACCCAGGAGCTTGCCCCGAACCAGCCGCTCGCCCTGGAACAGGGCCGCGAGTCCGGCGGCGGCACCGCCCACGGTGGCGAAAAGCCCCAGGCTGCTGCCCAGCGTGGCCAGGTCCAGGGCCACTCCGGCCGCGCCTCCGGCGGCCACGGCCGCGGCCACGAGCTTGGCCCGGCTCAGCCCGAAAACGGTCCAGGTGGTGCGCGAAAAGAGATCCTGGCGCAGCACGGACTGCTCCGGCAACTCGAAGGAGCGTCGATCATGGCGGAACTGCCGGCAGACCTGCTCGTGCAGCCGCTCCTCCTCCTGCCGGATGGCTCCTTCCAGACGCTGAACGAGACGGGCCTCCACTTCGGCCCTGGCCCCCGGGTCGGCCAGAGGCGCGGTCTCGGACATGCCCAGCGCGCGCCGCAGAAAGGAGCAGGCCAGCGCCGCGCATTCCGCGTTCCTGCGCCGCCAGTCGCGGGCGAAGACGTCCACAACCAATCCCAGCGCATCCTCCCAGTCCTGTTCCAGGGCGCGCAGGCTTTCGAGCAGGCGCATGCGCTCGGCGAAGGTCGCGCTCAAGGCGTTGAACGTGCGCACCATGTTGAAATGTCTGCGCAGCTCGGCCTTCCATTCCTCCAGAAACTGCTCTTCCCCGGTCTTGCAGTTCAGAATGGCCATGCGCGGCCTGCCGGTCAGACGCAGAATCTCCATCTCGGCCTTGTCCACCTGCCGCAACGGGCGCGAGGCGTCGAGCACGTAGATGATTCCGGCGCCGCCCCGCACCGGGGAAAGCAGCTCGCATTCATGGGCCATGCCCGGGTCATCCTTGAATTCGTCCAGAAAGGCCGAAAGCGCTTCGCTTTCCGCGCCCCGGAACTTGCGCATCCAGCCCAGGGTCTGCACGGGATTCTGGAAGCCGGGGGTGTCCACGAAGGCGATAACCTCCCGGCCGTCGACGCTGACCGGATAGGTCATGGACCGCACGGTCTCTCCGGGCCTGGGGCTGATGCGGATCCGGTCGTTCTCGACCAGGGTGGCCACCACGGAGGATTTTCCTTCGTTGGGATGGCCGATGACGGCAAAAATGGGGATGGTGGTCATAGATCGGCTCCAAAAATATCCACGCGCAAAGGGGCCAGCTGTCCCGCCGCATCGGCCCAGACCTCGCCCTCGGCCGCAGTGGGCGCGGTCAGCCAGTTTCCGCCGCCGGGACGACCGCACAGCACAAGCACGAGGCTGCGCCCCGGTTCCTGCCCGAGCAGCGTCAGGGCGAGCAGATTCTCCCGGATGGGAGGTTGCCACGCCTCGACGAGCACCACGAAGCGCTCGTGACCTCCGATCCATTCAAAACCGGAGCATCGGGCCAGGGCCTGTCGGACATCCTCGGGGTCCAGGCCGCAAGGCAGCATCCTTGGGTCGGGATACCCGCAGACGCGTCGCGTCAATTCGGACAGACGCCCGGCCTCGACGCGGTCGGCAAGTTCCGGCGGCAACAGCAGCGCGCAACCCACGAGAGCCCCCGGATCCGTGGCGGAAGGCTCCTTCACGGCCTCCCGGACGGGCTTCAGGGGCAGGGGCGTGGACGGGGCCTCCACCGTCCCGGCCGAGCCGAGCAAGGGCACCCGCATGCGGTCGACGATGCGGGAAAGATCGGGATGAACGAAGCCGCGCTCCGCGCGGCGCAGCATCCAGTGTGCCGAGGCCAGCAGCAAAAGCCTGGGCAGCAGGGCGTAGACCAGCAGGCACATGCACAGAAAAGGCCACCAGGCGACGAGATCCGCGTTGGCCAGGGCCCCCATGCCGTCCTTGAGAATGATGCGGCTGCCCTCGATCTGGGCCAGGGTCGGCGTCAACCCCCACTGCGCGGGCAGCCAGGACCACGGCAGCGACAAGGCCCGGACCAGGGAATGCATGCCCTGGGCCCCGACCTGCAAGGTCGACTGCCAGCCGAAGGCCAGGTCGGTGACCGCGACGCTGACAGCCAGACCGGCCAGGGAACCCAGGGCCAGGCAAAAACCGCCCAGATGCGCCAGGCGCAGACCTTCCCAACCAAGCATCCGCGCAGGCCAGCCCCGGCGCAGAAAAAGGGAGCGCGCGAATCCGGCCTGGGGAGACAGGCTGCCGGGCCTGCTCCAGAAAAGATTGAACAGGGGGCGCAACGGAATTCCCAGCTCAATTTTGCGCAATCCCCTGAAGGCCATGAGCCCGGCGGCGAAAATGATGAATCCGACCTGGGGAAGGACGGCCAGCAGCAGGAAAACGGAGACGTTGACCGGCTCGACTCCGGAATACAGGAGCAGCGCGCGGGTCAGTGAAACCCCAGCCACTATCCCGCCAAGCCCCAGCGCCAGACGCAGCATGAACAGAATGGAACGCAGCGACCCCGAAGGCAGGCCTCCGCCGTCGGCGCGACGCCTGCATGCCAGCCAGTATGCGGCATGAAGCACCGGGGGCACCGACTCGGCCGTCGCGGCCAGTCCTATTTTTCGGTCACGGTCCAGAACCTCCAGGGGTTCGCTGGTCCTGTCCTTTTCCAAGAACCATTCAAGGTCGAGATAGTCGCCAAGGCGCATGCCGTGTTTCATGAACGAAAGCCTTAGCAGCACGCAGGCCGGTTGGCAAAAGAGACAGACGCGTAAAATTTGCGCTCTTGTCAAAAAAACCATGAAAAGCTAGCGTCACGCCTCGACGCGACACGTTTCGCAGACCGCACTTCATTCGCCAACAAAGATCCAGGACTCCGGATGCTTGCCACTCGCCGCAGTTTGAGCCTGCGACTGATCGTCTCCATGGGACTTTTGAGCCTGATCGCCAGCACCATCCTCGCGGCAGTCCAACTCCATTTCAAATACGAAAGCAACATCGCCGCCGTGCGCGAGTCTCTCGACCAGGTGGCCGCCGGCGACCTGGATAGCATCTCGGCCAGCCTGTGGCAGCTGGACACCAATCTGCTGGACATCCAGTTGCAGGGCCTCGTCGCCAGGCCCGCTTTCGTCCACGCCTCCATCGTCCAGTCCGGCAAGATCCTCGCCCAGGCGGGCAGGGCGGAGGCGAAACGCTCCATCACGCGTCACTACGACCTGACGTTCTCCCTAAGCGGTCAGCCCTACGACCTGGGGCGGCTGGTGCTGGTGGCCTCGCTGGACGGCATAAGGGCGCAGGTCGGGCGCGAGTTTCTCGAGATCCTCGCCGGCCAGGCCGTCGTGGCGCTGATCCTGGCCTCGACCCTGCTCTTTCTCTTTCACCGCCAGGTGGGCAAGCACCTGCGTCTCCTGGCGACCCAGGTCAGGGATATTTCGCCGGACAACCTGGGCCAGCCCATTGCGCTGAGCAAAAAATTCCGCGGCGACGAACTCGATCAGGTCACCGCGTCCCTGGAAAAAATGCGGCGCGGTCTTTCGGAGGCCTTCGGCAAACTCAACCTTGAAATCGAAGAACGGCGCATGGCCGAGACGCGGCTGTCGCTGGCCAAGGAGCAGGCCGAAAGCGCGACTCAGGCCAAGACCCAGTTCCTGGCCAACATGAGCCACGAAATCCGCACGCCCATGAACGGCGTCATGGGCATGCTCCAGCTGGCCATGGAAGAATCGAACCCCGAAGTCATCAGACGCTATCTGGAAACGGCCATGCGTTCCTCGCGCAGCCTGCTGCGCCTCTTGAACGACATCCTGGACCTTTCCCGCCTGGAGGCCTCCCGCATGCCCGTGGTGGAGGAGCCTTTCAACATCCACGACCTCGTGGACGAGCTGACGGACAGCTTTCAGGCCGTGGTCCTCGACCGGGGACTGACCCTGAGCAGCACGGTGGACGCGGCCGTGCCCTCCCGCCTGCTCGGGGACACTGTGCGCATCCGGCAAATCCTGACCAACCTCATCGGCAACGCGGTCAAATTCACCATCCGGGGAAGGGTCGACATCCGCGTCTCGAGGCTGGCGCCCTACAAATCCGGCGCGCACCGCATCTATGTCGAAGTCGAAGACACGGGCGTGGGCATCCCCGACCAGGCCCAGTCCGTATTGTTCGCCCCCTTCGCCCAGGCCGACTCCACCCAGACCCGCAAATTCGAGGGCTCGGGGCTGGGGCTGAGCATCACCCAGCATCTGGTGGTGCTGCTGGGCGGCTCCCTCGCCTTCATGTCCGATGCGCAAGGGTCGATCTTCGCCGTCTGCCTGCCGCTGCATCAGGCCCCGGCGCAGAGCCAAAAACTCGTCCCCGAGACCGCATCCGCCGAGAATTCGCCCGTGCCGCCCCTGAAGATACTCGTGGCGGAAGACAACCCCGTGAACAGCCTCATCGCCATGAAATTCCTCGAAGGCATGGGACACGCGCCCAGTCTGGCCACCACCGGGCAAGAAGTCGTCGAGCGCATGCGCGGCGAACATTTCGACCTGGTGCTCATGGACATCCAGATGCCGGAAATGGACGGCATGGAGGCGACCCGCGTCATCCGCTCCTGGTCCAGGGCGCAAGGCGGGGAGACGCCCATCGTGGCCATGACCGCCCATGCCTTCTCCTCCGACACCGAACGGTTCCTGGCCGCGGGCATGAACGGGCACCTGGCCAAGCCCATCTCGCGCCAGGATCTGGACCGCTGCCTGCGCTCCATGCCGGAGCTGCGCCGGCCATGACCGGCGGACACGCCATGTTCCGCCCCCCGGCGGAGAGGGACAGCGTGCTGATCCGGGTGGCCGACGGCTGCCCGCACAACTCCTGCGCCTTCTGCGCCATGTATCGGGGCGTGCGCTACCGCGTACACGACCGCGACACGATCCACAGCCGCATCGAACAGGCCGCCGCGCGCAATCCCGACGCCCGCCGGATCTTTCTGACCGACGGCGACGTCCTGGCCCTGCCCGCGCGGCTGCTGGCAACGATTCTCGCCACGGCGCGCGCGGCCTTCCCCCGCCTCTCGCGGGTCAACTGCTACGCATCGGGCCGGGCGCTGGCGGGAAAAAGCGACAGCGAGCTGGCGAGCCTGCGCAGGGACGGCCTGCGCACCCTCTACCTGGGCCTGGAGAGCGGCTGCGAGGAAGTCCTGCGCCGCATGGGCAAAGGCGGGGCCCTGAGCGAAACCATCGCAGGCGGCGTGCGCGCCGCGAACGCGGGCCTGTCCGTGTCGGCCATGGTGCTCATCGGCATCGGCGGGCAGGAACTATCGGGGTCGCACTCCTGCCGCACGGCGGAAGCGCTGAACGCCATGCAACCTGACATGCTGTCCTGCCTGCGGCTGGTTCCGATTCAAGGCACCGTCCTGGCCGACAGCATCGCCGCCGGCCGTTTCGTCCAACTCACGGAAGAGCAGTCCGTCCGGGAACTGCGGGACATCCTGTCCGGGCTCGACCTGGCGCGCACGGTCTTCCGGGCCGACCACAGCTCCAACATCCTGCCTCTGGCCGGACGCCTGCCCCGGGACAAGGCCCGGCTCCTGGCGGAGCTCGACGAACTGCTCGAATGCGGGGTGCCCGACGCAGGTTCCCCCGGCCCCATGCCGACCCTGCTGTGACATTCCCGGCTTTCATCAAGGGCGAAGGGACGGACCTCTCCGGGCCCGGCGCGAGGCGCTTCAATTCTTGCTTTTTTTCTCATATCCGGACATGCAAAAAAGCCTGCGCGGCCGCTTGCGATGCGCCGACATGGCGAAACGCCAAGGGCGGATCGTCCTCTTCCGGGGAATCCCCGGGCCTGCGCACCGACTGTTCACATCCCTGACCGGAACAAACCCCAGCGAGATTCACGATGATCGACCTGTTTTCCATCCAGGCCCAGGATAATCCACTGCGGCAAATATCCCTGGCCTTCTTCAATTCCGGCGGACACCAGCCTGAAGGAAGCCGCATCGTGACCACGGCGGTTTTGGTCGGGGCCGTCATCGCGGCCTACGTCATCTGGAGACGTCTCGGCGGCGGCGCACCCTGGAACCGGCAATCCGGATCCACCTCCGCCCCCAGGGAAATTTCGTCCATCCTGGAGCAGGCCATGATGCTGCGCAGCCGCATCGACATGTGCTTCCATCCCATCGCCACCTCGCGCCAGACCATCTCCTGCGCCCTCTTCGAGCTGGCGGATTCAGGCATCACCCTGGAGATGCCACTGGGAGTGAACCCCTCCGAAGGCTGGGTCGGCAAGCTCATGGTCTGCTATTTCCGCATTCCGCGCGAAAACAAGCCGCCATACTACTACATGTTCACGTCCCATGTGTCCGGCGTGTGGAAAAAAGGGGACATCTTCTACGTCATTCTCGAGACTCCCTCCAAGGTCGAACTCGGCCAGAAGCGAAAGCATCTGCGCCTGGAGCTTCCCCCCAGGGACATCAAGGATTTCCGGATCTGGCCGGCGACCGAGGACGGCAGCTTCCATTTCGAGTCGAACCCGCAGAACTGGCCCGAACCCCTGGCCGTCTATACCCGCAATGATCCCGATGGGATGCGCGTTCTCGACCTCTCCGGCGGAGGCATCAAGCTCTCGTTCGACCCCGGACTCTACGACGGCCTCAACGATTTCGTCTCCAAGCACCCGATCCTCTTCATGCGCCTTGAACTCGAACACGCGGGCGGAATGGAATTTCCCGCCTTCTTCATGGCCGCGCGGTTGCGCACCAAGGCGCAGGACATCGACCACGGCGTGCTCATGCTCGGCTACGAATTCGTGGAGTGCTGCTGCGCCGAAACCTCGGAAACCCTGGACTGGGTCAAGGTCGATGCCGAACGCGGCATCGACGAGCTGGTGACCTGGGTTTTCAAACGCCACCTGGAGCTTTACCGGGAACGGGAAATCGTTTAGACGGCATGCGTTTTTCAACCTGCAACCCTTCCACCGGAGGACATCGTATTTATGGATGAGGGCCCTGACAGTCGACTCTGGACCACACTGAGACGCTTTTTTTCCCGCAAGGGCGAATGCCACCTGGAAGAAGCCATCCAAGAGGCCAAAGACGGCGGAGAACTGCAGAACGACGAGATGTCGATGCTTTTGAACGTCCTGCAGCTCGATGACAAACAAGCATATGAAATAATGATCCCCCGCACGGACATCGTCTGTGCCGAAATCGACGACACCGTCACCGAAGTCGCCAGAAAGTTTTTTGAAAGCGGACATTCGCGCCTGCCGATCTACAAGGAAACCAAGGATCAGATCATCGGCGTCCTGCACTGCAAGGAGCTGTTGCGCTTTTTCGTCGGCGACGAGGAAGCGCCGGCGGATCTGGCTTCCGTCCTGAGACCGCCCTATTTCATTCCCGAAACCAAGAACGTCAAAAACATCCTGCTCGATTTCCAGAGCAACAAGCAGCACATGGCCATCGTACTCGACGAATACGGCGGAACGGCCGGCCTGGTCACCCTGGAAGACGTTCTGGAGGAGATCGTGGGCGACATCGAGGACGAATACGATCCGGTGCGCCCCGAGGACATTCAGCCCATAGACGAGAACACGTTCCTGGTCTCCGGGAGAACCATCCTCGAAGACCTGCACGAGGAATGCGGCATCCATCTGGAATCCGAACAGGTCGAAACCGTGGGCGGATACATCAGCGAGCAGCTGGGGCGCGTGCCCGAAACGGATGAATCCCTGGAACTGCAGGGCTACACATTCCTCATCAAGGAAGCAGATGTCAAACAGATTCAGTGGGTTATCATCTCAAAACCAACGCCTTGACCAGTTCATGCACCGTTTCGGCCTCATGGGCATGGCCTTTTTCGGGGCCTGGTTCGGCTTCGCCAACCCGCTTCTGCATTTTCCACCGGCCATCCTGCTTCTGCCCGCGGCGCTCATCCTGGCTTCGCTGCGGGCCACCGGCTTCGCCCACGCCTTCAGAAACGGCTTCCTGACCGCCCTGCCCGGCTACTCCGCCAGCCTCTACTGGCTGGCCATCCCGGTCCACGACCATGGGGGCCTGCCCTGGGCCCTGGCCCTGCCCTGCCCGGTGCTGGTCGGCGCCCTGCTCGCGGCCTATGCCGGCCTGTTCTGCATGGGCCTGCGCCTGATCAGGACCCGCATCGCCCATCCTGTGGCCATGGCCGCCTCGGGGCTTTTGTGGGCCAGTCTGGAACTGGTCCGCAATCATTTTCTGACCGGCTTTTCCTGGCTGACCCTGGCCCAGGCCCTGGCGCCCTGGCCCCTGACCCTGGGCCTGGCGGCCTGGATCGGAGGGTTCGGCCTGTCCGCGCTGCTGGTGGCCGCGAGCCATAGCCTGTGCGCCGCACGGGGATGGACCCGCCTGGCGGTGCTGCCGCTTGCCGCCCTGTGCCTGCTGCCCGCCCTGACCCGCGCCCCCCGGTCCCCTGTCGGCACGGTGTCGGTGTCCATGATCCAGGGCAACATCGATCAGGGACTCAAATGGGACGAGGACATGCAGTCAAAAATCCTCGGCACCTATCTCGACCTCTCTTTCAAGGCCGTCGCCGACAATGCCCCGGACCTCATCGTGTGGCCGGAAACGGCCATGCCCTTCTATTTTCAGGACCCTTCCGACCTGAGCACCGGCGCGCGCCTGGGCGTGGCGCGCATGCGAACGCCCGTTCTGTCCGGAGCGCCGGCCTATTCCATCCCCCAGGGCCCGGACGCTCCGCAATACGTCCTGCACAACCGCGCCTACCTGCTCGGCGCAAACGGGCAAACCCTGTCCTGGTACGACAAGGAGCACCTCGTCCCCTTCGGCGAATACGTGCCTCTGGGAAAATGGCTGCCCTTCATCACCAAGCTGGTTCCGGGGCAATTCGAATTCCGACCGGGCGGCGACACGACCCCGCTCACATCGGGACCGGCGGCCATGGGCCTCTTGATCTGCTACGAGGCCATCTTCCCCGAACTGGCCCAGAAGCAGGTCGAACGCGGGGCCAACGTGCTGGTCAACATCAGCAATGACGCCTGGTTCGGCCGTTCTTCGGCCCCCTGGCAGCACCTGCACCTTTCCGTCCTGCGCGCCGTGGAACAGAATCGGGCCATCATCCGCTCCACCAATTCGGGCATAAGCGCCTTCATCGGGCCAGACGGCGCCATGAGCGCGACGACACCCCTCTACAGCGCGAAAATCGCGCACGATCCCTCCATACCGCTCTTGACAGAGACGACCTTTTACCACGAACATTTCTTTTTCATTCACGCGGCTTTTCCCCTGCTGACGTGCACCCTGCTCTGGGCCCTTGGGCGGAAAGGCCGGAAAAATCATCCAGAATCGAGTACATCATGCTGCAATATTCCGAACTGAAGGCCCAGGCCGCGCAACTTGACGAACGTTTCACCGACTTTTGGAGGCGGCTTTGACCTGCGCAGGCACAAGGAACGCCTGCGGGAGATCGAAAAACAGCTTTCCGCGCCCGGAGCATGGGATAAACCGGAACTGCTGACCCCGGTCTTGCAGGAAAAAACCCAGCTCGAAAGCCAGGTCGATGAGTGGGAAGCCCTTTCCCTGGCCCGGGACAATGCTCTGGAATGGGTCGAAATGGCCGCCCAGGAGCAATCCGAGGAGATGCTCACGGCCTTGGAGGACGCCCTGGAGGAAATGAGCGCCAAGCTCGAGGCCGCCCAGATGCGCACCCTTTTGAGCGACCCTGAGGACATCAGCGAGGCCATTCTTGAAATCCACCCCGGCGCCGGCGGCACCGAGTCCCAAGACTGGGCCGAAATGCTGTTGCGCATGTATCGCCGCTTCGCCGAACGGACGGGTTTCAAGGTGGAACTGCTCGATCTTTTGCCCGGCGACGAGGCCGGGATCAAAAGCGTGACCCTGCACATCCACGGGCCCTACGCCTACGGCCAGCTCAAAGGCGAGAAGGGCACCCACCGCCTGATCCGCATCTCGCCCTTCGACTCCAGCGGGCGCAGACACACCTCCTTCGCCTCGGTCGACGTCTATCCCGACGCCGGTCAGGACATCGAGATCGAAGTCAAGGACGAGGACATCCGGGTCGACATCTTCCGTTCCAGCGGGCCGGGCGGCCAGTCCGTGAACACCACGGACTCGGCGGTGCGCGTGACGCACATCCCCACGGGCCTGGTGGCCCAGTGCCAGAACGAAAAGTCCCAGCACAAGAACAAGGAGGCGGCCATGAAGGTCTTGAAGGCTCGCCTCTACGAACTGGAACTGCAGAAGATCGCCAGCGAGCGCCAGGCCGAATACGTGGCCAAGGGCGCCATCGCCTTCGGCTCCCAGATCAGGACCTACACCCTGCAACCCTACCGCCTGGTCAAAGACCACCGCACAAGCACTGAAACCAGCAATGTGGACGCGGTGCTCGACGGCAACATCGACGCCTTCATCCACAACTACCTCCTGTACCTGCATGGAAAATCATAACCTCCCGCCCGACGAGAAGCTCCTTGGCGAACTGGAAAGCCTTGAAAACGAGCTGGCCCTGTCCGCCGCCGGGCCCCAGGTCTCGGCCCTGGTCCGGCTGATCCGCTCCGACCCGTCATGGCCCGAGCGCCTGCGGGCGGGAAAGCTGGACCAATGGATCGTCCTGCCCCTGCGGGCAGACAAATTTCCGGCCCTGGTCAGGCTCAAGGAACATATCGAACGACTGACCTATCTGCAGGGCCAGGACGCCCTGACCGGGCTGGCCAACCGCCGGGGATTCGATCAGACCATGGCCATGGAGGTGGAACGCTCGTCGAGGTTCAAGACGCCGCTGACCCTGTGCATCATGGACCTGGACAACTTCAAGGCCGTGAACGACGCTCATGGGCACCCCTGCGGGGACACGGTCATCAAGGTCATGGCCTCGATCCTGCTTGACGAAATGCGCATGATCGACACCGCCGCCCGCATCGGCGGAGAGGAATTCGCCCTGCTGCTTCCCGGAACGGGCCTGACCCGCGCCCTCATACTCCTGCGGCGCATCCAGTCCATCGTCAGCGGCACGTACATCACATGCGACACGGCCAGGCTGCGCATGACCATGTCCATGGGAGTGGCCAGCTACCGGGGCAAGCTCACGCCCGATCCGGCCAAACTCCTGGCCGCGGCGGACAAGGCGCTGTACCGCGCCAAGCGGGCCGGCAAGAACAGGATCGAGGCCGCCCCCATCCTGGACCTTGTCCACGGCGAGGAGCCCTCCCTCGTGCACCAGAACGAAAAGCGCTTTCTTTTTTCCTCATTCTCCGGTCCGTCTTCGAGCGCGGAGCAAAACAAGGACTGACATGACCGAAGCCAACACGACACTGAGCATCGCCGTCGCCAGCGGCAAGGGCGGAGTGGGCAAGACCAATCTCGCCCTGAACCTGTGTTTCGCCCTGCACGAACTCGGAGGCTCCCTGGTCCTCCTCGACGCCGACCTGGGCCTTGCCAATCTTGACGTGCTGTTGGGGCTTTCCCCGGAAAAGAACCTCCAGGACCTGCTGGGCGACGACTCGGCCCAGAGCGTGCTCCTGCCCCTTGCCGGAGAGCGGCTGGTGCTGTTGCCGTCCGCTTCCGGCGTGGCCGAACTGGTGGAGATGGACGAAGACGTGCAGAGCCTGCTGCTGGGCAAGCTCGACGCGCTGTTCAGGCAATACGATTTCCTGGTCCTGGATCTGGGCGCGGGCATCAGTCCCACGGTGCTCTCGTTCGCGGCCATGCCCCAGGAACGGATCGTGGTCATCACCCCAGAACCGACGTCCCTGACCGACAGCTATGCGCTGATCAAGGTGCTCTGCACCCAGCATCAGATCAAAAACTTCCAGATCATCGTGAACATGGCCGAATCGGACAAGGAGGGCAAAAACGCCTTCAACCGCCTGGCCCAGGCCTGTGATCATTTCCTGAATCTGCCCATAAGCCTCCTGGGCGTGGTGCACCGCGACCCCATGGTCACGGAATCCGTGCGGCATCAGGTCCCGCTGCTCAAATTCGCGCCCACCTGCCAGGCCGCCAAGGACATCCGCGAGATAGCGAAAACGATCATGGACCGCCGCGCACGGCTCAAGGACCTCATCGCCCGAACCCCCATCCTCAAACCCCTGATCTGAAGGTTTTCGAACACATGACGCTCCACCCACGCATTCTCTGGATTCTGCTGCTCCTGCTCTTTCCCCTGCCCGCCCTGGCCGCCAACGCGACGACCATCCTCTTCACGGCCAACAGCCTCGGGGAAATCCACCCCTGTCCCAGTTGAGGCAACAAGACCTACGGCGGGTTGGCCCGGCGGGCCACCTTTTTCAAATCAGCGCGCGAAAACCCCGGCACCGTCATCCTGAGCGGAGGTTACGAGTTCTCTCCCTTTGATCTGGAAACCGACCGGCATCCTTCCGTCGTCGGCACCATCAAGAGGGCCTACGATCTGCTGGACTACGACATCGCCCTGCTCTCCCCGGCCGACGCGACGGTCTTCTCGCACACCGGCCTGGACGCGGGCCCGGCCTTCATGGGCCCGCTGGACAAGGCGAAGGTGATCACGCGGGATGTGCCCGGCGGCAGCCTGGCTTTCATCATCTTCCCCGACCGGGGCGGGCATGACGCGGCCCGGGAGGACGAGGTGGCCAGCCTGGCCGAGTCCCTGCGCAAGCAGGGCAGGCACAATCTGATCATCGGGGTGAGCACCTGGGGCGCGGACCGGGAGATGGACTTCATCGACCGGCGCGGGGAGGCGTTCGACATCATTTTCGGCTCAGGCAGGGGGCCCGGCTATACAGGCCTTTTCCTGCGCGACAACGGCGTGCTCCTGGTCCGGGCCTTCACCAAGGGCAGAAGCGTGAACAGCGTGACCATCCCGCAACTGCCCCAGCCCGGAACCAAGATGGTCTGGGAGCCTCAGGCGACGGTGACGACGACGGCCGTCACCCTGGGCGGCGACGTTCCCTCGGACCCGGAAATCGAGGCCGTTCTGAAGCCCTAGCCCTATTCCTTGCATTTTGCCCCGATTCCCCATAATTCACTAGCTGTAATAAATTTTAGAGGAATACGCATGTCCGTTTTCAAAAGTCCGACCAGGTTTTTCTACAAGATGCAAGGCAGCGGCAACGATTTCATTGTCATCGACAACCGCGCCAAGACCATACCCCAGGCCGAAATGCCCCGCTGGGCCAAGACGCTGTGCCCCCACGCCTTCAGCATCGGAGCCGACGGCATCATCTTTCTGGAAATGGACGACTCGGGGCAGGCCGCCACGCGCTGGCACTTCTTCAACGCCGACGGATCCAGGGCCGAGATGTGCGGCAACGGCTCCCGCTGCGCCACCCTGCTGGCCCACATGCTGGGCATGGCCCCGGCCGAGCACCTCATGCTCACCGACGCGGGACCGGTGCATGCCCAGGTCTTTCCCGAGAAGGGCGAGGTGGAAGTCCAGCTCACCCCGGCGCGGGACATGGCGCTCAATTTTTCCCTTGATCTGGACGGACAGCCCTGGACCGCCCATTTCGCCAACACCGGCGTCCCGCACACGGTCATCGTCTCCGATGACGTCCAAAAACTCGACGTGAAGGGACTCGGCGCCAAGGTTCGCCACCATGCCCGTTTCGCCCCTGCCGGCACCAACGCCAATTTCATCCAGATCATCAGCCGGGACGAAGTGCTGCTGCGCACCTACGAGCGCGGCGTGGAGAACGAGACCTACGCCTGCGGCACGGGCGCCGCGGCCTCGGTGGCCGTGGCCCACGCGCTGGGCCTGTGCGAGGCCAGGGCCCGGGTGACCACCTCGGGCGGCGAAACGCTTGAGATAGGCGTGCACGGCAACGATATTTTCCTGCGCGGCAAGGCCATCCTCGTCTACAAGGGCGAGTTCTGCCCCGCCGCCCTGGGCCTCTAGGGCTCCAGTCGGCCAGATTATCAACCACAGCCCCAATCCGGGAGGAAACGATGCAATTCAAAGGAGCGTTTACAGCCCTGGTCACCCCGTTTTCAAACGGCCAGCTTGACGAGGAAGCCTATCGAAAACTGATCGAATGGCAGATTCAGAGCGGGATCAACGGCGTAGTGCCCTGCGGCACCACCGGAGAATCCGCGACCATGAGCCACGACGAGCACAAGCAGGTGATCCGAATTTGCGTGGACCAGGTCAAGGGCAGGGTGCCGGTCCTGGCCGGGGCCGGATCGAACAACACGGCCGAGGCGGTGGAACTGACCCGCTTCGCCAAGGAAGCCGGGGCCGACGGGGCCCTGCTGATCACCCCATACTACAACAAACCGACACAGGAAGGCCTGTACCAGCACTTCAAGCGCATCGCCGCCGAAGTCTCCATGCCCTTCGTCGTCTACAACGTGCCCGGCCGCACCAGCGTCAACCTGCTCCCGGCCACGGTGGCCAGGCTGAACAAGGACATCCCGGACATCATCGGCATCAAGGAAGCCACCGGCGACCTGAACCAGGTTTCCCAGGTGCTCGAATACTGCGGGCCCGATTTCCAGGTCCTTTCCGGCGACGATTTCACCGTGCTGCCGCTTTTGTCCGTGGGCGGCTGCGGCGTCATTTCCGTGGTCTCCAACATCCTGCCCGACAAGATGAGCGGGCTCTGCTCGGCCTGGTTCAAGAACGATCTGGCCAAGGCCCGGGAGATGCACTTCCTTTTGGCCTCGTTCTCGCGCATGATGTTCATCGAGACCAACCCCATCCCGGTCAAGACCGCGCTGCATCTCATGGGCCGCATCAAGCTCGAGATGCGCCTGCCCCTGACCCCCCTGGGCCCGGCCAACGCCGAGACCCTGAAGACCTTCCTGGCCGACAAGGGTCTCATCTGACCCGGTCGCCACGCAGCAAAAAAGGCCGCCATCCCCAACGGGGAGGCGGCCTTTTTTTTCACCTCGAGAATGCGGTCAGCCCAGCACCACCCGATCCCTGCCGTCGCGTTCCAGCAGAAAGACATTGACCTGCTGGTCGCGTTCCGTGGCCACGGCCTTGCCGACGAAATCGGCCTGGATGGGCAGCTCGCGATGCCCTCTGTCGATCAGGACAAGGAGTTTCACGCCCCGGGGTCTGCCGAAATCGAGGATGGCCTCCAGGGCGCAACGGATGGTGCGGCCGGTGAAAAGCACGTCGTCGATGAGGATGATGGTCCTGTCCTCCACGGAAAAGTCGATGCGCGTGGCGTTGATGTTCGGCGTGGCGGTGGAGGAGGTCCAATCGTCGCGGTACAGGTTGATGTCCAGCTCCCCGCAGGGGATGTCCAAGCGCGTGCGCGCCGAGAGCAGGCCGCACAACCTGCATGCCAGATCCGCGCCGCGCCGCTGGATGCCGACCAGGGCGATGGACTCGTGATCCGGTATCTGCTCAAGGATTTGGCAGGCCAGTCGGTCGAGCGTCCGCTCGATGTCGCGAGCGGCCATGATTTCCTTGCAACGGTCCATGGCAATACCTCCATTTCATGTGACAAGCCCTGTTCACTAAGGGCCTGAAGTTGTAATTGCAAGCGAATCGTCCTATAGGCCGGGCAACGTAGCAGCAGACCACGGAGGGTGCATGGGAGCCGACAATCTCTTCTTTCTGGAACTCATCGAATGGTTCGACGACAGCGGCCTGGAAATCGCCCGGCGCTTTCCCGGGGAAGGCTCGGGCGAGATAAAATACGGGGCGCAGATGGTCGTGCGCGAGTCCCAGGCCGGCGTCTTCTTCTACAACGGCAAGGCGGTGCATGTCTTCGGACCGGGCAGGCACACCCTGAAGACCGCCAACATCCCCATCCTGAACAAAATCATGGGCATCCCATGGGGGCTTGAGAGTCCGTTGCGGGCCGAGGCCTACATGGTGAACACCAAGGTCTTCCCCAACCTCAAGTGGGGCACCCGGGAGCCGGTGGCCTTCAAGGACGCGGAACTCGGATTGATCCGCCTGCGCGCCTACGGCATGTTCAACATCCGCGTCGTGCAGCCCCTGCTCTTCATCAACGCCCTCGTCGGCACCATGGCCTCGTTTTCCGTTGCCGACCTGAGCGACTACCTGGGCAAGGTCATCGTCTCCAGGTTCAACGACTACCTGGGCGAGAACATGGACACCATCCTGAATCTGCCCAGCCGCTACGAGGCGTGGTCCGCCGGGCTGCGCGAACGCCTGCAGGACGACTTCCGCCATTTCGGACTGTCCCTGGACCAGCTCTTCATCAACGCCATCACCCCGCCCCCGGAAGTCCAGAAGGCCATGGACGACAAGACCAAGCTCGGCATGTTCGACGACATGAACAAGCTGATGCAGCTCAAGGCCGCGTCCGCCATGGAAAAGGCGGCCGCGAACCCGGGGAGCGCGGGCGAATCCATGGGCCTTGGCGTGGGCTTCATGATGCCCTCGCTCATGGCCCAGGCCATGCGGATGACCGGACAGGCGAGCCCCGCGGAAGAGGCGCTGAACTGCCCGGAATGCAGGCAGCCCATCCATCGCGACGACAAATTCTGTTCGTCCTGCGGGCATCAGCTGGTCGTTTTCGAGCAGTGCAAGGGCTGCGGCAAGAATCTGGCCCCCGGCACCCGCTTCTGCCCCCGCTGCGGCAGGCAGGCGGGCAGCGTGCGCGAAACGGCCAAATGCCCCGCCTGCGGCCAGGAAAACCTGTCCTCCTCGACGTTCTGCAATCACTGCGGTGAGCGCATGGCCTGAGCGTGAACGGCCACCTTTCCCATCAATGTCCGCAATGCGGGGCTCCGGTGACCCTTGAGGAAACGGACAGGATTTTTTCCTGTCCGTTTTGCCAGGTCCGCCTCTTCATACACAGCAACGGACCGTTCCGGTATTATCTGAAGCCCCGCGTCACGCATCCGGGCACGCTCGTCTACGTCCCGTACTGGCGTTTCCGGGGCAACGCCTTCGTGCTTGGCCCGGAGTCCACCGCGCACAAGATTCTGGACTCAAGCCTTCTGGCTGTGGACAATCCCCTGCTTCCGCCTTCCCTGGGCCTGCGCGGCCAGGCCCTGCACCTGTTCTTCGTGGAACCGACGACCGAAGGCCTCTTTCTGCCGCCGGACATCCCAAGCGCCGATTTCAAGAAGCGGCTCTTGCGCGCCCTGCCCGGCATCCCGGCCCGGACCGCTCCGGCCCTGACGGCCTGCGTGGGCGACACCCTTTCACTCGTTTATCAGCCCGTCTTCCAAAGCCACGAACTCGTGGACGGGATCACCGGCGAGCGTCTCGGCCCGGGCGACATCGAAACCGCGCAAGCGGTCGGGGCGGGCAGCCACCTGCGCTTCGCATCGACCCTGTGCCCCAGGTGCGGCTGGGACCTGATCGGAGACAGGCAAAGCCTGATCCAGACCTGCCCTCACTGCGACACCGCCTGGGAACCTGGCCCCGATGGCGGCGAGCCCGTGACCCCGCATTTTCTGCCAACCGGGGAAAAACCGGACATCTACCTGCCCTTCTGGAACCTGCGGGTCAGGGCGGAAGGCTTCAGGCTTCAGACCTGGGCCGATCTGATCAAACTGACCAACCTGCCCCGCGCCCTTCTGCCCTGGATGGAATCGGCCGCGTTCTCCTTTCGCGTCCCGGCCTTCAAAATCCGGCCCGAACTCTTTTTGAACCTGGGCGCGCAGGTCAGCCTGTATCAGCCCGAGGCCCCGGAACTTCAGACCCTGCCCCGCACGCCCCTGCACCCCGTGACCCTGCCCAGGGAAGAAGCCTTCCAGGCCGTGCCGGTGATCCTCGGACGCCTGGCCCCGGCCCGCAAGAACCTCTTTCCAAGAATCGCAGGCGGTTCGTTGCGCCCGGAAGCGGCAAGCATCGAATATCTGCCCTTTGTCGAGGGCCCCCGCGAATTCGTGCAGCCGGAGATGAACATGGCCATCCAAAAAAACGCCCTCCGCTGGTCCACGACGCTGTAAAAAAGCGGAACCCGCCGGACCGCGCCGATGGATTCCGCCACTGGAAAAAAACGCCGCCAGATCCTAGTCCGAAAACAGCGGCCCGGTTGTCGCCAAGCCCATGCCCTTGGCCGCGAGATGCAGACGCACCCGGACCTCGTCGAGGTCGTATGGGCGATAGACGTAGTCATCGGCGCCGGAGGCGATGCACTGCCGGATTCCGCCCACGGCCCCGCGCGGGATCGCGCCCATGAGATAGGCGCTCCGCGTGGCCTGCGCGTTGCGCACCTTCCAGAAAAATTCGTCGCAGCCCATGAAATCGGCATGCCAGTCCGCCAGAACCAGAACCGGGGTCCGCGCCGCTCGGACCGCCTTCCAGGCGCTCTCCTCGTTCTCGGCCACGGCGCTGGCATAGCCCCACGCGCCCAGGGCCTTGACCAGCACGTTGCGGGACAGGGACGGTTCCTCGACGATCACGATGCTCAGTTCATTATCCACGTTTGGCTCCATCACGATTGTGTTCATGTTCATCGGGCCGGCATCCGCCCAGGCCATGACCGCTCACGCCCCATCCCTCCCGCAACCCGGCGGGGCCGGTTCCACGACATCCTTGCGCTGAATGACGTGCCCGAAAATGTAGGTGCAGATGGGCACGCCCAGGACCAGTCCCCAAATGTGGAAGAGCTTGGCTCCGATGGTCAGGATGACCAGCACGATGACGGGATTGATGCGCATGTAGGAGCCGTAGATTCTGGGGTTGAGCACGTATCCTTCGAGCAAGTGGATGACCGTGATCATGACTATGGCCAGCAGCATGGTCGTCAGGCCCGAGGTCTGGAGGGCGATGAGGCAGATGGGCACGGAGCTTATGAACACGCCCAGAACGGGGATGAAGCTGCACAGAAAGACGATCACGGTCAAGAAGGCCATGGCCGAGCCCAGCCCGAGCATGGAAACGCCGATGGCCGTCAGCACGGCGTTGACCAGGGCGATGACGAATTGCGCTTCCAGCGCCTTGCCCAAAACCATGGCGAAATCCCGGATGCTCCCGGCCACCTCGCGGTAAACGAACCCAAGCTTGGAATTTTCAAGGGAGCACACGCTGGCCGAGAGGCGCGGCAGATCGAGCACGATGAGAAAGGAAAACAAAAGGGCCAGGAGAAAGGCCGAGGCGATGGCCGCGATCCTGCCGCCCACCCCGCGCACCAAGTCCAGCAGCTGATTGACCTTGTGCTGCCCGTCGGGATGCTCGCCCATGCCGAAAATCTGCTGCACCAGGGCCGCGACCCTGGACCTGCTCCCGCCAGGGGCGGAGTGGTCCGCCAGGGCCCCGAGTTCCGGTATGGCGTTGGCGATCATGGGATAGCGTTCACCCAGCACCCCCAGCTCCTGATCCAGCCGTTCCACGTACTGCGGCAACTGGGTGACGAAAAGGACGGTCTGCTCCTTGGCCCGAGGCACCAAAAAAACGCCCACGGCGATGAGCACGCCCAGAAAGATGCTCGCCACCAGCACGACCCGCAGCGGTCGGTTGGGGATCAGGCCCTGAAGTCTGTTCACGCCGCGATTCTGGATGTACCCGAACACAAACGTCAGGAAAAGCAGCAGAAAAAAGGACCGCAGAATAAAGACCACGGAGAACACGCCCCCCCAGACCAGAGTCCTGATCAAGGCGGGTATGATCCGTTCGCTCAAATTCGCTGGTCCCTGGCCGTGGTCAGGAGTCATGAATAGTCCTTAAAGGTTAGCTCGTCCTCGACAAAAAACGACCGGCCATGCCCGGTTCCCGCCATGCCCAGAAAATGCGCCACGGAGGCCCCGATATCGGCGAGGGTGTCGCGGACGCCCATGCTTCCGGCCCCGATTCCCGGACCCACGGCCAGAATCGGCACCCGCTCCCGCGTGTGGTCCGTGCCCGGCCAGGTCGGATCGCACCCGTGGTCCGCGGTCAGGATGCACAGATCGCCCGGCGCGAGCCGCCCCAGCAATTCGGGCAGCCGGGCGTCCAGGGCTTCGAGCGCCCGGGCGTAACCGGCGACATCGCGACGATGACCATGAACCGAATCAAAATCAACGAAATTCGTCATGACCAGCGTCCTGTCGCCGGCCTCGTCCCAGGCTTCCAGAGTCGCGTCCAGAAGGCGGTCGAGGCCATGCGCCCGTATGGTTCGCGAAACTCCCCGATGGGCGAAAATATCTCCGACCTTGCCGACGCACAAGACTGTTCCGCCGCCGTCCGTCAAAAGGTCGAGAATCGTGGGAGAAGGGGCGGGAATGGAGAAATCGCGCCGGTTGCCGGTGCGCGCGAACGTGGCCGCGTCCTTCCCGACGAAAGGCCGGGCGATGATCCGGGCGATGCGGCGCGTGTCCGCAAGCTCCCTGGCGATGGCGCAGACTTCGAGCAGCCGGGCCAACCCGAAGGCCTCCTCGTGGGCCGCGATCTGAAGCACCGAATCCACGGAGGTGTAGACGATGGGGCGCCCGCTGCGCAGATGCTCCTCGCCCAGGCGCTGGAGAATTTCGGTGCCTGAGGCCTTGCAGTTGCCGAGCACTCCGGGCAGTCCGGCGCGGGACACAAGTTCGTCCAGCAGTTCCGCAGGAACCGAGTCCGTCTCGGGGGCGAAATACCCCCAGTCGAAAAGCACCGGCGAACCGGCCATTTCGAAGTGCCCGCTCGGGGTATCCTTGCCCCGGCTGATTTCCGTGGCGCAGCCGTACCTGGCCAGAGGTGAGCCGGGAACCTCCAGGCCGGGCGGAACGACTCCGGTGGAAAGCGCGGCCGCCGCTCCCAGGCCCAGGGAAGAAAGAACCGGGAGCCGCAGCGGGCCCCGGCGTCCGTCATCGGCCAATCCGGCAGCGCAGGCCCGGGCGATGTGTCCCAACGTGTCGGCCCCCTGGTCCCCGAAGCGGTCCGCGTCCGGGGCGCCGCCCACTCCAAGGGAATCGAGCACCAGCAGGCAGACCCGCCTCATCGGCGCGCCTCCTCCGCCCTGGCCAGCACATCGTCCAGCAGGCTGCTGGCCCCGAAGCGCAGCGTGCGCGGACTGATCCACTCCCGGCCCATGATCTCCTCCGCCAGGCGCAGGTACACCAGCGCGTCTTCCATCACGCGCAGCCCGCCCGAGGCCTTGAAGCCCACCGAACCCCCGCGCCGCGCGATGACTTCGAGCATGGTCCGGGCCGCCATCGGGGTGGCGTGAACCGCGGTCTTGCCCGTGGAGGTCTTCAGAAAATCCGCCCCCCGGTCCACGGCAAGCTCGCTGGCCGCCCTGATCGCTTCGCCTGTGCCAAGGGCCCCCGTTTCGAGAATGACTTTCAGAAGCGCTGGACATGCCTTACGGCAGGCATCCAGATACTCGCCCACGCGCCCTTCGAGGCCATCCAGAAACGCCCGGTACGGAAAGACGAGATCCACCTCCGTGGCCCCCAGGGCCAGCGCTTCTTCGATCTCGCGGACACTGCCGGCGGGGTCCAGTTCGCCCTGCGGAAAATTCACCACCGTGGCCAGCCCGACCCGCGTCACGCCGAGTCGGACAAGGCAGTTTCGCGCCAGAGGCAGATGACGGGCGAAAACGCAGATCGCCGCGACCTGGCCGCAGGGCCCCGACGCCCTGGCGCAAAGCGCCTCGATGGCGGAATCGGTTTCGACTCCGGACAACGAGGTCAAATCCAGAAGCGAGACTATCCGCCTCGACCGCTCAAGCATTTCGCGCATGAAACTCCTCAACTCGGTGCAAAAAAATGAGAATGAAACGCGGATTCACAACCCCCGCCGGACGTCGCGGGCCGCATAGCCCCTTTCGCTCCGCAGCAAGACAAAACACGTCGAGCCCACGGACGCAAGCCCGCGCGGCCCTTTTCCACCAAAAACCGGAGATTGTGCTTGTTCATAAAAGCGGCGTGGGATAAATGAAATGTCCATGATCAGGTATCGAAATCCGCACATGGTTCTGATTGCCGCTCTTATGGCGCTTCTTCTCTCCGCCTCCGTCCGCGCGGAGGAAGTTCTGACCGCCTCCCCATACTGGCAGGGATTCACCAGCCCCGACGGCCAGGGCCTGTATCACGACCTGATGCGGGCCATCTACGAACCCGGCGGGAACACGATCCGGCATCTGGAGGTCCCGGCCAAGCGCGGGCTGATCATGATCCGCGAAGGCACCGTCGATGTCTACACCTGTCTGACTGAATCGGCGGAAGGCCTGCTGCTGGCCGCCGAACCCATGTATGAGGGCGAGTTCCATGCGCTCTTCCGCAAAAAGAACTTCCCCTACTGGGACGGCGTGACATCCATGGCGAACAGACGGGTGGTGTGGCGGCTCGGGTATTACACGCACAGGGATTTTCCCGTGCCCATCCGGTACTGGGAAACCACCACCGGCGTCGAAGCCCTGAAGAGGGTCGTGCGGGAAAGAGCGGACTTTTACGTCGACGACCGCAACCTCATCCTGGAGAGCATGCGCGACTTCAAGACTCCCCTCGACCAGAACGATTTTCGTATCGAATCCGTTGGATTCCGGCAATATTTTCCAGTCTTCTCCACTTCCGAGCGCGGGCGGAAACTGCGTGAGGCCTTCGAGCAGGGCATGCGCAGCCTGGCGGAACAGGGCAAGCTGGCCGCGATCTATGCAAAGTGGAACCTGCCCATGCCCAGAGCATACCGGAAATAGGCCGGCGCGACAAAGAGCGGCATGCCGAAAGCACGACAAAAACGCCGGTTTCTCCCCCGGATCATCGTCTTCGCGACGGGCGTTCTCCTGACGCTTTACGGCGCGATCATCCCCCTGCTCCCGTACGTGGGAGCGCGGGCCAACGGCGAAATAACGGTCATCCGACGCGAACTGGGCGACCGCCGCGACCCCATGCCCAACCGCTACGGCTATTCCGTCGGCTATGAGTTTCCCCTTCCCGACGGGCGGATCATTCCCGGCAACACCAAGACCATCGGCAGCGCCACCAGCGCGGGCATGTCCAAGGGGGCAAGCGGCGTATATTATCTGCCCGCGTTCCCCTATGTGAACGCGCTCGAAAAGGATGCCCGCTTCGACCTCGGCAAAATCGTCATCCTGGCGGCGGGAATCCTGCTGTGCGTCGTTTCCGCCAGGGGCGCAAACAAATCCTGAAACCCTCAGCGCCCGCCAGCAAGGCCGCGGCCCACGGCGACTCCTTCGCCCGGCGCAAGCTCCCTGAGCCCCGACCCGGACCGCTCGACCCGCCAGACCCTGAACAGTTGCGCATCGGCGGCCTGCGTGTCCTTGTAGCCGATAAAATAGATCCGCTTGCCGTCCCGGGACCAGACCGGATCGAAAGCGGTCACCTCGCGCGGCGTGATGCGCATGTTTTTGCCCACTCCAACCCAGCTGTCGTGCAGGGAAAGGGCGGAACTCGGCTCGTGCATGACCCGCTCGAACAAGGGAGTGCCGGGAGCCGAGTGGCTGAAGACGAGCACGGCAGGATCGGCCGGACAGACCGCGAACCTGTCGGAACTGGTGACGGTCGAGGCCATGGAGCCCATGATCTTCTCCAGCGGGACCGTCTTGAGCACCGCGCCGCCCGGGTCCACCCAGTAGGCGTTGACCATGTCGTGAACCAGCAGCGCGTCCTCGGGCGTAACGGAAAGCGAACACAGAAACCCCGCCCCCCGGTCGCCCTCGCGCATGGGGATGCGCATTTGCGAGCCATCGGCCCGGACCGTGACGATCCGGGTCCGGGCACTGGCGTCCCGGGCCAGAAACGCGAGCCTGCTTCCGTCGTTGAACCACGCCGGGGCGGAGGCGGCGAAAAGCGATGAAAGAATCCGCGTCTCGTCCCTGCTTACGCGGTCATGAATCCACAGGTCGGACATATCCTCGGAGGCGTCGGCCCGAGCCGGTCGAAAAAAGGCCACAAGCCGCCCATCCACCCCGACCGCCGGTCGTGCGCCCCGCGTCAGGCGCGCAAGCCCCCGGCCATCCCCAGCGCAACTCCAGATCCAGCCCTCACGCTCAAAAACCAGGACATCGTCCGCCGCTCCCGCGAAAACACCCCGGGCCGCAAGCACGGAAAAAAACAGGCCCAACACGGCCACCAAGCCCCAGGCAAAACGGTTCATGAATCCTCCCCCGACCTGTCGTCCCGGGCGTCGCCCCGCTCGAGCAGGGCCTCGCAGCGAAGGTGCAGCAGGATGTCCGCGCTTTTGGGACCCTGATCGCGATGTTTTTCCGGCAGGCGCACCAATTTGAGCACGTCAAGCTCAGCCCTGGCCCGCTCCAGATGATCGCCGCCCTGATCCGCCGCGACCAGGTCGAAAAAGCTCTCCAGCATCCCGGCCTTGTCCAGTTCCAGGAGCAGCCGCACCCTGGTCGAGGGGCGGAGATCCGCGTAGCGCCCTGCGGCCATGTGCCACCGCGCCGCCAGACGTCCGGCGAGGCGGAAGCGGTTCGGAAGGCGCAAGCGCTCGGCCAGATTCCGGGCCATGTCCGCGCCGACTTCCTCGTGGCCGTGGTGGCGCGGCAACAGTTCCGGGGGAGTGGCCGTCTTGCCCAGGTCGTGGCACAGGGCCATCCAGACCCCGAGCGAGTCCCCGGAGCAGCGGTCCATGACCCGGGCGGTGTGCTCCAGCACGCTGGTTTCGTGATACATGGGCGGCCCGGCGGGTACGAGATGGGCGCCGCGAAACTCCCTTAGCCACGGCTCAAGCTTCCGCCCGGCCAGCAAAGTCCGTAAAAAATTGCCCGGCGCGGGGGCCGCGCAGGCTTTGAGCACCTCCTGCCCGACCCGTTCCGCCGCCACCAGGCCCAGGGATTGCGGCGTCACGCCCCGCATGGCCGACAATAAATCCTCATGCACCGTGAAATCGGGAAAAAGCGCCGCGAACCGGGCCGCGCGGATGGCCCGCAAGGGATCGGCCAGAAAATTGGCCTGGGCCACGGGGCGCAAAATTTTGTCGCGCAGGTCGGAAAGAGCCAGGGGATGGGCGACAAGATCGCCTGATTCGTCCCGGGCCAGGGCGTTCACGGTCAGATCGCGGGAGTCGAGGTCCTCCTTGATGGTCGTGAATTCCGAGAGCGTGTACTGGGCGGTGCCGCGCACAAAAACCGCGAAACCCTGCCCCACCCTGGTCAGCCCCGGCACCCTGCCCTTGAGTTCCCGCTCGTCGCCGCCGATGGCGACATAGTCGAAATCCACGGGCGCGACACCCCGCAGCTGATCGCGCACCGCCCCTCCGACAAGATAGATCCTCATGCCGACTCCGCCCGCTCCCGCATCAGCTGCGCCTGGACGCAGCGCAGGATCTCGTAGCCGAATTCCCCATCCAGGGCCTCCACTGCCGCGCCGAGGGAAGCCCGCCCGTAGCGGGAGCCCAGGCATTCCTCGATGCGCGAGAGTTGCGCCCGGGTCAGGCCGGTGACCTCCGCCGCCGTGACAAGCCCGAGGGCGACAGCCTTGGTCAGGTGACCGTAGATCGTGGCGGGCCTTAGGCCCCGGTCGGCGGCCACGTCCTCGACGCGCCCCTTTTCCCGGAACAGGTCCAGGCTGGCCTGTTCGGTGCCCGACAAGTCCCGCGACACGGGCCTGATCTTTTCCACACGCGGGGCGGGGGCGTCCGGCAATCCTTCCGGGCGGCCATGCTCGGACTCGTGCCGCTGCAAGGCCTGAACGAAGCGCTCTCCGTAGGCCGCGAGCTTCATGCGCCCCACTCCGCTGATGCCCGGAAGCTCGTCCACAGAACGGGGCCTGTAGCGAACCAGCTCATGCAGGGTCCGGTCCGAAAAGACCGCGTAGGGCGGCACTCCCTGCTCCCGTGAAATCTCAAGCCGCAGCAGGCGCAGGCTTTCCCAAAGCACCCGGGCCTCGGGCGAGGAAGCGTCGGCCTGCCCGGCGGCCAGGGCTCTGGACGCGCCCTTGACCAGAACCGGATCGCGGCGAAGCGATACGCCGCGTCCGCCTTTCATGACCTCCCAGCTCCGGGCGTTGAGCTTCAAGGCCCCGTATCCTTCCATGTCCACATCGGCCAGCCCCGCCGCCACCAGCTGACGAAAGACGCTCAGCCACTCCGGCCGGGACAGCTCCGTGCCGACGCCGAAGGTCGAAAGTTCCCCATGCCCCCAGCGTTCCATGGTCCGGGTCATCTTGCCGACCAGCATGTCGGCCAGATGACCCGCGCCAAAGCCTTCCTTGACCCGGTAAATGGCCGACAGCGCCTTCTGGGCCGCCACCGTCCCGTCCCAGGATTGCACCGGGGTCAGGCAGATGTCGCAGTTGCCGCAGGGCGCGGGCAGCTCCTGGCCGAAATAGCGCAAAAGCACCTGACGCCGACAGTTGGTGGTCTCGCAGTATCCCAGCAGAGAGGTCAGTTTCTGCTGCTTGAGCCGCTCATGCCGCGCCCTGCCCTCGGCACGCCCCTCGCCGGCCTCGGCGGGCAAAGGAGTGGACCCGGCGTCCATGGCCACCAGGCGGCGCAGCATGGCGATATCTCCCAGGCCGTAAGTCATCCAGGCCACGGCGGGCAGGCCGTCCCGCCCCGCGCGGCCCGTTTCCTGATGGTAGGCCTCAAGGCTGGTGGGCGGATCGAGATGCGCCACGAAGCGCACGTTGGGCTTGTCCACGCCCATGCCGAAGGCCACGGTGGCGACCATGATCACCCCGTCCTCGCGCATGAAGCGCTCCTGGTTGCGCTCACGCACGGCTCCGTCCAGCCCTGCGTGATAGGGCAGGGCCGTGAATCCCTGCTTGCACAGGCTCGCCGCCGTAGCCTCGACCTTCTTGCGCGACATGCGGTAGACGATGCCCGAGTCCCCGGCAGGCTGGGAGCGCAGAAAACCGGCGAGCTGCTGTTCGGGATGGTCCTTCAGCGTGACGAGATAACGGATGTTGGGACGATCGAAGCCGGAGGCGAAAACCCGCGCCGATTCCAGGCCAAGCTGACGGATGATGTCCGCCCGGGTCAGGTCGTCGGCCGTGGCGGTCAGGGCCAGGCGCGGCACCTGCGGGAAGCGTTCGGCCAGCAGGCCGAGGCGGGTGTATTCGGGGCGGAAATCATGTCCCCACTGGGACACGCAGTGCGCCTCGTCGATGGCGAAGAGGACCAGCGGAACGCGCTCCAGCTGCTCCAGAAAACCGGGCAGAAAAAGACGCTCCGGAGCGACGTATACCAGGTCCAGCCGCCCGGCCAGCAACTCCGACTCCACTCCTCGGGCCTCGACAGCCGAGAGGGAGGAGTTGAGATAGGCCGCGCGCACCCCGTTCTGGGTCAGGCTCTGCACCTGATCGCGCATAAGCGCGATGAGCGGCGAAACGACCACGGCCGTGCCGGGTCTGAGCAGGGCCGGAATCTGATAGCACAGGGACTTGCCGCCGCCGGTGGGCATGAGCACCACGGCGTCATCGCCGGCCACGAGCGTGTCAATGATGGCTTCCTGGGGCCCGAGAAAGGCATTGTAACCGAAAACCGTGCGCAGAATATCAAGCGCTGTGGGCATAAAGACCTCGTTCATGAATGGTTCGCCGTCCAGCTGAACGCGCAAGCCTGTTGCCATATCCAAGGCGGGCAGAAGCGACGCCCCGTGAAACACGACAATAGCAAAACGCTGAAATATAACATTAAACCGCGCAAATACCACGATTCAAGCAGGAAGCGCCGGCAACTCGCGAAAAATCGCTCCGGGCCCGGACTCTAGACCCGACAATGCGGCAACGCAAGAAACCGACTCCACCTCCCGTCCGGATTCGCCAGTTATTTCAGAACATACTTGAACAATGCCCAAGAGTCCTTTACTACAACCTGTAGTTTTTATTCGTCACCCTTGGAGGCATGTATGCATTTTTTCGCGCTACTCATACTGAGTCTTACGCTGCACGCGAGCATCGCGCAGGCGCAGCCCGAAGTCGCGGGGTTCATAAAAACCGTCGAGGGCCAGGGCCTGATCGTGCGTGACGACGCCTCCCGGCCCGCCAACCCCGGCGATATCGTGCACGTCAGCGATGCCGTGACGACCATGGAAAACAGCGCGATCGGCATCATGCTGGAGGACGACACCCTCATTTCCCTGGGGCCGGACAGCCGTCTGGAGCTGAGCGACTTCGCCTTCGCGCCCCAGGAGGAAAAGTTCTCCCTCGCCATCCGGCTGCTGAAAGGCTCCTTCGCCTACATGTCCGGAGTCATCGGCCGTCTGGCGCCGGAAAAAATCCATATCGAGACTCCGGACGCGGTCATCGCCGTCCACGGCACCAGCTTCCTGGTCAAGGTGGAGGAATAGACCATGCGCCTTCTGCTGCTCATGCTTTGCCTGGCCTTTGCGGGCTGCGCGGCCAAGGGCACGACGGTGGTCCTGATCGAAGATCCTGACGGCTCGGTCGGGCAGGTGGAAGTCGGCACCGCCGCCGGCACGCAACGCCTCGACGCCGCGGGCCAGAGCACTTCGGTCAAAGACTCTGCGGCCCGCCCCTCCCCCGTGCGTACCCTCGACCGGACGGCCATCGAAAAGGAATACGGTCCGGCCATCCAGGCCATGCCGACCCCTCCGGAAAAATTTCTCCTGTACTTCGAATTCGGTCGCGCCGAGCTGACCCTCGAATCAAAGCCCGCTCCGGCCAGAATTCTTGAATCCGTCCAACGCAGGAATTCGCGTGACGTGCGCGTCAACGGCCATTCGGACACGATCGGCCCGCGCGCGGACAACGCGCGGCTCTCCCTTGAACGGGCGGAGGAAGCCCGCGACCTGCTGATCCGGGAAGGCGTGGACCCCGCCATCGTCAAGGTTTTTTCCCACGGCGAGGGCAACCCGCTCATCCCCACGCCGGACGAAACGCCCGAACCCAGGAACCGCCGCGTGGAAGTGCTGGTCCGCTGACCTTCCATAAAGCGACACGGCGCAATCCATGAAGCACACGCGATACCGCCGCCGGGACATCGTGCGCCTTTTCGCCGCGGGGTGCGCCATCACGCTCTGCGTGCTCGTCGTGCACGTCATGCGCCCGAAGCTGCTCATTCATTTCGAGCACAAGGTCTACGACGTGATGCTCTCCCAGACCGGCAAGCGCCCGTCGAGCAACGTTCCGGTGCTCATCGCCATCGACGACAAGTCCCTGACCCGGCTTGGCCAGTGGCCGTGGCCGAGGGACATCCTGGGCCGCCTGATCATCCGGCTTCGCGAGGCCGGAGCCGACATCGTGACCCTGGACCTGATCCTGTCCACCCGCGACAGAACCTCGCCTGCGTTGCTGCTGGAGGAATTGCGGCGCGATTCCGGGTTGAGCCTGGAGCTCAAGAAAATCCCCCAGGACAGGCTGGACCACGACCTGATCCTGGCCGATGCCCTGAGGCAAATCCCGTCCGTGCTGGGCTACAAGCTGCTCTTCGCTCCGTTGCAGGGCGATGCGTCCGCCTGCCGCATCCATCCGATCATGACCGGCCAGAGGCTGCCCCCCGCATTTTCGCCGCACGAGGCCCAGGACGCCATATGCTCCCTGCAGATCCTGGGCGAGGCCGGGACGCGTTCGGGATTCATCAACGCCCTGCCGGACTCCGACGGCGTCATCCGGCGGGTCCCGATCATCGCCACGCACGAGGAACACCTGCTCCCCGGTCTGACCCTGGCCACGGCCCTGCTCCGGCAACAATCCGCCTTCGGGCTGGGGCAGGACGACGACGGAGGATTCGTGCAACTGGGCCCGCTGCGTGCGCACACCGACCCCCAAGGCAACCTGCTGCTCAGATACCGGGGCCCCAGCGGCACGTTTCCGACATATTCCGCCGTCGACATCCTGAGCGCCCCCCTGCCCGACCTGCGCGGCCGCGTGGCCATCGTCGGGCCCACGGCCTCGGGACTTGGCGACAATCACGTCACCCCTCCGGACCGCATCTTTCCCGGCATTGAAATTCACGCCACGGCCCTGGACAACCTGCTCCAAAACGACGCCCTGATCCGCCCGGCCTGGGGAATCGGCGCCGAAGCCTGTTCCATCGTGGTGGTCGGCATCCTGTCGAGCCTCTTGATGATGTCCGCCGGTCCCCTGGCCTGCGCGGCCGGTCTGGTCCTTGGCGGGGCCGGACTGTGGTCCGCGGGGCTGTGGCTCCTGGACGGCCCCGGCTACTGGATATCCCCGTTGTCCGCCACGCTGGTTCTGGTGGGCAACGTGGCCATCCTGAGCCTGGTCAAGTACACCATGGAAGAGCGCGAACTGCGCATCCGCAGCCAGCAGCTCGTCCAGACCCAGGACGCCACCATCCTGAGCCTCACCGCCCTGGCCGAAACCCGCGATCCCGAAACCGGCGGGCACATCCAGCGCACCCGCGATTACATCCTTGTCCTGGCCCGCTGTCTGGCACGCAAACCGAAATTCCGGGCCCAGCTCGATCCCGAAAGCATCGAACTGCTCTACAAATCGGCCCCGCTGCACGACATCGGCAAGGTCGGCATCGCCGACGGCATTCTGCTCAAGCCGGGCCGCCTGACCGAACAGGAATTCAAGGAGATGCAGCGGCACACGATTCTCGGCGCGGATACGCTGGCCGAAGCGGAACGGCTCAGCGCCAACGGCAGCGATCGGTCCTTTCTTGGACTGGCGCGCGAAATCGCCCTCTCCCACCATGAAAAATGGGACGGCACGGGCTATCCGCAAGGACTCAAAGGAGAGGACATCCCCCTGGGCGGCAGACTCATGGCCCTGGCCGATGTCTACGACGCGCTGATCACCAGGCGCGTCTACAAGGAGGCCATGCCCCACCACGAGGCGATGCGCATCATCGTCGACGGTCGCGGCGCCCATTTCGACCCGGACGTGGTCGACGCGTTTCTGGAAACCCAGAACGAATTCCTGAAAATCAGCACCCGCTACGACTGATCCGGCGTTGGCCGAAACAGGACAAATCCGTTGACTTGTCCTGCCCCTCGCACCCATGTATGTCCCGCGCATCGGGCAGACCTCTTTTCATCCACCTTAAGCACCAACGCAACATGACCATCTACGCCTTTCTCGGAGCCCTGGAGCAGGGTTTTCTCTATGGCATCATGGCCCTCGGGGTGTATCTGACCTTTCGCATCCTCGACTTTCCCGACCTGACCGTGGACGGCAGCCTGCCGCTTGGCGCGTCGGTCAGCGCGGTGACCATCACCGCCGGGTACAGCCCCTACCTGGGCGTGGCCCTGGCCGCGGGGGCGGGATTCCTGGCCGGGGCGACGACGGCGATCCTGAACACCAAACTCAAAATCCTGCACCTGCTGGCCTCCATCCTGACCATGATCTCCCTGTATTCCATCAATATCCGGATCATGGGCGGACCCAACGTGGCGCTCCTCGGCACGCCTTCGGTGCTGACGGATCTGGAGAAGCTGGGACCGCCCCTCTACCAGCTCACGCCCGCGTTCTTCTTCGTGGTCGCGGCCCTCGTCACCGTCGCCCTGATCTGGTTCCTGCACACGGAGTACGGCCAGGCCATGCTGGCCACCGGCGACAACCGCCAGATGATCACGGCCCAGGGCGTGAACACGGACAACGTCATCATCTTCGGAGTCGGGCTCTCCAATGCCCTGGTCGCCTTCAGCGGCGCGCTCATCGCCCAGAATCAGGGCGCGGCGGACGTGAACATGGGCGTGGGCACCATCGTCGCGGGGCTGGCCTCGGTCATTCTCGGAGAGACGGTCTGCGGCAAGGCGACCATCGCCCGCGCCTGCGTGGCGGTCATCGCCGGCTCCATTCTCTACCGCACGGCCATCGCCCTGGCGCTGGGAACCGAGCTTGGCGGCTTTTCCTTCACCCCCAGCGACCTGAACCTGATCACCGCCTTTCTGGTCATCGCGGCCCTCACCTCGCCCATGCTCAAACGGAGGCTCTCCCGATGATCCACGTCCAGGCCATCAACAAGTACTTTCACCGGGGCAGTGTGAACGAAGTGCACAGCATCCGGGATCTGTCCATCGATATCGAGCAGGGTGACTTCATCACCATCATCGGCTCCAACGGGGCAGGCAAGTCGACCTTTCTGTCCTGCCTGGCCGGGACCCACCCCCTGGACTCCGGCAGCATAAGCATGGCCGGGACCGATGTGACCCGCTGGCCCGAATACAAACGCGCCCGCTTCATCGGCCGGGTATTCCAGGACCCGCTCATGGGCACCTGCGCCAGCGGCTCCATCGCCCAGAACCTGGCCCTGGCCCGAAAAAGGGGACAGCGGCGCGGGCTGGCCAAAGGCGTCAAGGCGGCGGACCAGGAAGCTTTCCGGGAACGTCTGCGCGCCCTGGGACTGGGCCTTGAAGACCGCATGCAGGACCGGGCCGGCCTCCTTTCCGGCGGCCAGCGCCAGGCCCTGACCATGGTCATGGCCACATTGGTGCGACCGGAACTGCTCCTGCTCGACGAGCACACCGCCGCCCTCGATCCCAAGACAGCGGTCCAGATTCTGGAATTGACCAAAGGCCTTGTCGCCGAGCACGGCCTGACCACGCTCATGGTCACCCACAACATGCACCAGGCCCTGAACCTGGGCAACCGGCTGATCATGATGCACCGGGGGCGCATCATCCTCGACGCGCGCGGAAAGGAGAAGGCGGACCTGACCGTGGAAGCGCTGCTGGACAAGTTCCAGACCCAGGCCGATGCGGAGGTTTCCGACCGGATGCTCCTGGGCTGAAACACTTAGCACGCTCTTTGCTGGCCGAAAGGCCGCAAGGAGGAACCATGAAAGACGACACTCGCCTGTACCGCATACCGGTCCTGACCGCCTTCGGCCTGATGCTGATCCTTTGCATCTGGGTGTCCTGGTCCTGGCAGGGCTACCAGGAGCGCTCCCACGAATGGCGCCGCCAGCGCGCCCAGGACAGCTTCGCCGCCCTGAACGCGGTCATCGCGTCCATGAGCAACGGCGAACTTACGGACTGGAAGCAGATCGAGACGGTGCTTTCGAGCATCATCCGGGGGTCGCGCACCCTCTTCGTCGTGGTCCAGGGACGCCACGGACGCCTGGCCCAGACCGGGACCATGCCGGAATTCCTGATGACGACCAGCACCAAAGGCGAGATGGACATGGAGCATGTCTTTGTCATGTGGGCCCCCCTGCAACCGACCCAAATCCCGTCCAACTGGACCGAGGCCCTGGCATCGACCAGCCTTGGCCTGGGCCTGTGGCCGCGCAGCAACCCGGTCATGTACCTGGGTTTGCGCAGCGCCGCGGAAAGCTTCACCTCTTCCTGGTTCTGGAAGCGCCAGGCGCCCATCTTCGCCTCCGCCCTGGTCTGCATTCTGGCCGCCACGGCAGTCTGGATCGCGGGCATCCGCCGCCGCATCCTGGCCGGGGAACTGGCCGCCGAACGCATCCGCAGCGCCCATCTGGAAGAACTGGGACTGGCCGCCGCCGGGCTGGCCCACGAAACCAAAAACCCGCTGGGCATCATCATGGGCATGGCCCAACAGATCGAGGCCCGTCACGACATTCCCGCCGAGAGCAGGGCCATGCTCGGGCACATCATGGACGAGGTGGACAAGGCATCGTCGCGCCTAGGCAATTTCATGAACTTCGCCAGGCAGCGCAAACCGAGTCCGACCTCCGTGCGCATCGACAGGCTCTGCGGCGAAGTGGTCCGGATTCTCGGGCCCGACTTCGAGGCCGCCGGAGTGGAACTGCTCACCCTGGTGGCGGAGGCGACCATCGCCGCCGACGAGGCCATGCTGCGCCAGATCCTGGTCAACCTGCTGCTGAACAGCCTGCACGCCTCCCCGGTCGGAAGCACCGTGCGCATCGTGCTGCGCGGACGGGCGCGCACCTTCGATCTCTGCGTGGAAGACCAGGGACGCGGCATCCCTGCGGAACTGCTGCCGAACATCTTCAAGCCCTATGTCAGCGGATCGGCCACGGGCCACGGCCTGGGACTGGCCATCGTCAAAAGGATTGTCGAAGCCCACGGCTGGAGAATAGGCGCCCGATCCGAACGAGGCCAGGGCACGGTCATGACCATAACCGGAATCAGACCCGCACGAGAGGCTCCATGAACAAAACAGTCCTGATCGTCGACGACGAGATTCGCTACCGCGAACTGTACGCCCGCGTGCTGCGGGATGCGGGCTTCGCCGTGCTGGAAGCCGGAACCGCCGCCGAAGCATTGCTGCTGCTTGAAAAGACGGCTCCGGACATGGTCGTCAGCGACGTGCGCATGCCCGGCGAAAGCGGCCTCGACCTTCTGCGCCGCGCACGCGAGGAAAAACCGGAGCTGCCCTTTCTCCTGGTCACGGCCTACGCCGACGTGCGCGAGGCCGTGGACGCCCTCAAACTCGGAGCCGTGGACTACCTGGCCAAGCCCGTGGACCTGGACGAGCTGCTCTCGGCCGTGCGCGACACCCTGGGAGTGGATCTGGACGAGGATGCGGAGCTGCCCGCGGGCTCGCTTGACGGAATCGTGGCCGAAAGCCCGGCCATGCGCGCCGTGCTGCGCGACGCGTACCGCGTGGCCCGAAGCGACGCCACGATCCTCCTGACGGGCGAGAGCGGCAGCGGAAAAGAGGTCGTGGCGCAGTTCATCCATACCCACAGCCTGCGCCGCGACAAGCCGCTGGTCCCGGTCAACTGCGCGGCCATCGCCCCCACCCTGCTGGCCAGCGAACTGTTCGGCCACGAGAAAGGAGCCTTCACCGGAGCGGTGAACAGGCGCAAGGGATATTTCCGCGAGGCCCACGAAGGGACGCTCTTCCTGGACGAAATCGGCGACATGCCCCTGGAGCTGCAACCCTCCCTGCTGCGGGCCACGGAGACCGGCCGCATCACCCCGGTGGGTTCGGACAAGGAAAGCCTCGTCGATTGCAGGCTCATCGCGGCCACCAACCACAACCTGGAAGCCGATGTGGCCAGCGGGCGCTTCCGTCAGGATCTCTTTTACCGCATCAACGTCATCACCATCGAAATCCCGCCCCTGCGCGAGCGCCCCGAGGACATCGCGCCGCTGGCCCGCCTCTTCCTGAACCGCGACAGCGCGGAAAACAGGCGTCTTTCCCGCGCCACCCTGCAAACCCTTGTCAGCCACCCCTGGCCCGGCAACGTGCGCGAACTGGCCAACGCCATGGCCCACGTGCGCCTGCTGAGCCAGACCGACGTCATCCTGCCCGAACATCTGCCGCCCGCCGTGCGCAAGTCGGCAGGCAAGGGGGAGTCGCGTCCCTGCGTGCAGGCGAGCGAACGGATCGAAACCAAGACCCTCGAACAGCACGAAATCGAAGCCGTCACGACCGCCCTGAAACAGACCGGCGGCAACCGCACCCATGCGGCGGAACTTCTGGGCATCACCCGGCGAGGCCTTATCTACAAGATAAAGCGACTCGGGCTCGAATAGCCACATCAGTGTTCATGGTGTGAAAAGAATGCTCGCCCAAGGCTGAAGCCAGCGCGTGCCATTCCTGCGCCTCCCCCGGCAGATCACGACCGGAGCGGATTTTCCGCGCAGAACAAAGCCTCGCCTCCTTGGCATGGACCTTGCCTCAAACCTCCCGGAATCCCAGGAGGAACCATGAACATTCTCTCAAAAAACATGCGCCTGCTTCTTCTCGCCACCCTGCTTTGCCTTCATGTCCTGGCCGTTCCGGCCATGGGTGAAGACAGCGGGACGACGCAAAACCTTTTGGACCGCCAAGACAGGGAAAAAAAGGGGCGTCCCGATGGTCAGGGGCGGGCTGCGCTCCGATCCGAGAGGCACGAAGGGCTGAAGCACGACGGCTCGAAAGACGTCCGGGTGCACAGCCAGGACAGGCAAAGCAGAGCCGAAAGACAGGAAAGGGTCCGTTCCGAGGCCCGGTCCGCTCCGCAGCGTGACAAGGGCCGTGGATTCGAGGCACCGGCCCGGACTGTGAGATCTTCGGATCATGACGCATCCAGACCGCCGGCGGAGTTCAAACGCCGTGACGCCCATCGGGAAGCCGACGGGCGGGACCACCGCGTGAGGCAGGCGGACACGGTTCGCCAGAGCCCCGCCGCCAAAACCCGATCGGTAAAGACAACATACACCAACCATTCCCCGTTTCGTCAGGCGGATTGGCGCGATGACCGCGCGAGACGGACGCATTCCGACTCGCGCACCCAGTGGCCTGCCAGGGCGCAGTATCCGCAGGTCCGTCACGACAAGCGCCCCGTGACGGTCAAGCGCGTGATCCACAAAATTCCCGAGCGCCACACCGTGGTCGTGCACGGCAAGGAAAGGTATCATTATCATAGCGGAAGGTTCTATCGTCCGTGGAACAGCGGCTTCATCCTGGTGCGGCCCCCGCTGGGCCTGATCATGCTGGACATCCCCATCGGCAGCCGCATGGTCATCTCGGCGGGCATCACCTACCATGTCTTCGGCGATGTCTACTACCGGCGGGTTCCCGCGGGATATCAGGTCGTGGAGCCGATTCGCGCCCCCGGAACGGGCTGGCCCGACCGGGTCGAGGTCATCATCGACCTTCTCAACGTCCGCTATGGACCGCAAGAGAGTGAGGAAGTCATCGCCCAGGTCAACCGCTACGCCACTCTGCGTGTTCTGGGCAGCGCGCCGGGCTGGCTCTACGTGGAAGTGGAAGGCGAGGACGTGCGCGGCTGGGTCATGGAGCGCTACGTCGCGAGCGGCAGCGCGCTGGGCTAGGGCACATGGACCGGCCGGGAGAACGTCCCGGCCGGTCTCAGCCTCGCAGGCGACGCATCAGGTCAAGGGCCATGATGTGACGGTTGAAGGGCGGAATGATGTAGACCCCCGCGAAATGGGGCCAGGCATATTCCAGAAGCTCCCAGGCGATGTCCACGCCCTCGTCCTGACCGCGATCCCCGGCCCGGGCCATGCGCTCACGGGTTGCGGCGGGGATCTCGATGCCCGGGAACTCGTTGTGCAGGAACTCGGCGTTGCGGCTGCTGGCCAGGGGCATGATGCCCAGCACGATGGGCGCTTCAATGTGCCTGGTCGCGGCCAGGATCTCGTCGATCCGCTCCCGGGAATACACGGGCTGGGTCAGGAAATAGGCCGCCCCGGCCGCGATCTTCTTTTCCATGCGCCCGACCTGCAGGGCCATGTTGCGCGTGTTGGGGTTGAACGCTCCGCCGATGCAGAAGTTGACCGGCAGGCGCATGGCGTCGCCGTAATGGTTGCGCCCCTGGTTGAATCCGGTCAAAAGCCGCATCAGCTCCAGGGAGCGCAGATCGTAGACCCCCGAGACACGCTCCGAGCTTCCGGCGGAAGGCGGGTCGCCGGTCACGGCCAGCACGTTGTGCAGGCCGGAGGCGGCCAGGCCCATGATGGTCGACTGCATGCCGACCAGGTTGCGGTCGCGGCCGGTCAGGTGCACCACCACGTCAAGGCCGGTCCGGGCCCGGACCATGCCCGCCAGCACGATGTTGGACAGGCGCGGCACGGCCAGCGGATTCTCGGCGATGGTGATGGCGTCCACCCCGGCCTCGGCCAGGGCCTCGGCCGCCACGAGCACCGGCTCCACATCCAGATGCTTGGGCGGGTCGAGTTCCACCAGGATGACCTTGCCCTGTTCCAGCCGTGTGGCCAGACGCGTCGGCGCGGCCGTGGGCAAACCGGCCTCGGTCGCGGACGCGGACACCACGCGCTTCTCCGGCGAACCCGCGTCCAGGGCGCGGGTCAGGGCCGCGATGTGCTCCGGCGTGGTGCCGCAGCATCCTCCCAGGAGACGCGCGCCGTAGGCGGCGCAGGCCGCCGTGCGACGGGCGAAATACTCGGGCGACGAGGCGTAGATGAGGCGGTCGCCCAGGGATTCGGGAAAACCCGCGTTGGGCAGCACCGAAAGCGGAACCGACACGGGCCCGAGCCCCTGAACCACTTCCAGGGCGTTGCCCGGACCAATGCCGCAGTTGAGCCCCACCAGATCGGCGCCGGCCCGGATCAGGGCGTCGAAGCATTCCCGCGCCGTGCGCCCGGAATGGGTCCGCCCGCGCGGGGTGAATACCATCTGCGCGGCCACCGGCGCGTCGACCGCGGCCTTGACCCCGCGCAGGGCGGTCAGCAGCAGGGACAGGCTGGCAAAGGTTTCGAGGATGATGAAATCTACGCCTCCCTCGACCAGCGCACAGGCCTGTTCGGCGAAAATGTCTTCCAACTCCGCCTCCGGGACCCTTTCCTCCCCCATGCGGCCCAGGGGTCCCATGGCCCCGGCCACCCATCCCCCGGCGCCGACCTGGCCGCGAGCCAGTTCGGCGCCGCGCAGGTTGATCTCCCGGGTCCTGCCCGCCAGATCGAAACGGCCAAGCTTGACCCTGTTGGCCCCGAAGGTGTTGGTCTCGATGACTTCGGCCCCGGCCTCGGCGTAGGCCTTGTGGATGGAGCGCACCAGGGTCGGATCGGCCAGGTTCAGGGCGTCGTAGCAGGCCGAGGCGTCCACCCCGCGATCAAACAGCAGCGAGCCCATGGCCCCGTCGGCCACCACCACCCGATGCTTGAGAGCCGTCAGGATATCCTGTTTCACCGCGCCCCTCCCACATCCGCCAGACCGACCCTGCGCACCCCGAGCGCCTCGCGCTGCACGGCGCGGACGTAGCGCACCGCCGGATGGCCGAACATCATGGCATACATGGAGCGGTGGTCCGCAGGAATGCCCAGGGCCCGGCCCAGTTCCGGGACCACGCTTTGCAGCGCCCAGCGCGCAAAGCCGCACCAAAGGGTGCCAAGCCCCAGACTCTGGGCCATGAGTTCGAAACAGGACAGGGCGATGAACGGGTCCGCTTCCGGCGCGGCCGCGTCCCTGGACGCGGAGGCGATGATCATGTGCGGCGCGCGACGGTAGATCACGTCGCGGCCCTGATCGTAGGCGCTCAGCAGTTTGGCGAAGAATTCCATGCCGTCGGGCAGGCTGTCCTCGATCACGGCCTTGCGGATGCCCGCCATGGTCCGGACCCGGATTTCCTCCATCACCTCGGGGTCGTCGACCAGGGTGAATCGGACCGGGCGCTGATTCTTGCCCGTGGGCGCGTAGGCCGCCACGTCCATGAGCCGGTCGATCACTGTCCGCTCCACGGCCTGCGGAAGGAAACGACGCACCGAACGGCGGCTCTTGATCAGATTTTCAAGCGCGTCGGCCGAGGGCGGCAGCACAGGGACGCTCTTGTCCGGATCCTTGCCCAGGATGGACAGGGCCGCGGTGGGACAAACGGCCAGACAGTGCTGGCAGCGGATACAGTGCGCTTCGCGGTGTTCCGGGATGCGCGGCAGGCCCGAGTCCATGTCGATGATGGACACGGGGCAATCGGCCGCGCATTCCCCGCACTGCACGCACCGGGTTTCGTCTACGATGAAATCAAGCATGGTACCTCCAATCGCCGTGAACGGCAGACACTTTTCTCCTACGGTTTGAGCCGTGGATGCACAAGTGCGCCGACAAGACGCAACCTTGTTGCGCCCGCCTTGACTTCGCGCAAATCTGTTGCATAAATATCCTTCTCAAATCATGGAGGAAAAATGAAAATCACGCTGACAACTCTGACTTTATTCCTGTGCCTCGGCGCGGTGTCGGCGTTGGCCGCGCCCACAGCCTTCGTGACCATCCCCCCGCAGAAATACTTCGTGGACAGGGTCGGCGGCGGGCTCGTTCCCGTCTCCGTCATGGTCGAACCCGGAGCCAACCCCCATGCCTATGAGCCGCGCCCCAGACAGATGGCCGAGCTGGCCAAGGCGTCGATCTATTTCACCATCGGCGACAGCTTCGACCAGACCTGGCTCGGGCGGCTCACGGGCGCGAATCCGGACATGAGCGTGGTGCACACGGCCGAAAACATCGCCAAGATCCCCATGGACGAAGCCATGCGCCATGAAGGGGAACACACTGGCGAAGACCACGGAGGCGGGTCGCGCGACGCCCATGACGCAGAGCACCGGGAGCGCCACGATCACGATCACGGCACCCTCGATCCGCATATCTGGCTCGACCCGTCGCTGGTCAAGATTCAAATCGCCCATATCCGCGATGGGCTCATCCGCGTCGATCCCGGGCACGCGGATCTCTACGCCGCCAACACGGCGGCCTTCGAGCGCGAAATCGACGCTCTGGACCGCGAAATCCGCGCCATCCTTGAGCCCATTCCCCGGGACAGACGCACATTCCTCGTCTTCCATCCGTCCTGGGGCTATTTCGCCCGGGCCTACGGGCTGACCCAGGCCTCCATCGAAGTGGACGGCAAGGAGCCAAGTCCCCGGGATCTGGCACGGATCATCGCCGCCGGAAAGGAATCCGGGGCGCGGGTTGTTTTCGTACAGCCCCAGTTTTCGCGCAAAAGCGCCGCCGTCATCGCCCGGCAGATCGGAGCCACGGTCGTCCCGCTGGACCCGCTGGCCGAGGACTGGGCCGAAAATCTGCGCCGCGCGGCCCGCGCCTTCGCCGAGGCTCTGCGCTGACGCGCGGTTTTTGACCCCGGGCAGCCCTTGCCCTTCGCACCATACACAACAGGACCCGCATGAACGACCACTCCTGCCCCACCTGCTCCGGACATGGCCACCCACGCATTCCCGAGCCGCACTTCAGGCCCTTTCCCGGGACCGGAACCCCGGTCATCGAACTGCGGGGAGTCTGCTTCTCCTACGACAAGCGGGAGGTGCTCTCGGACGTCGACCTGACGGTCGCAAGCGGCGACTTCATGGCCGTCATCGGTCCCAACGGGGGGGGCAAGACCACCCTGGTCAAGCTCATCCTCGGGCTGCTCGCGCCCAAGGCGGGAACGGTGCGCGTGCTGGGGGCCGACCCCCTGTCCACGCGGCCCGCCGTGGGTTACGTGCCGCAGCACGCCCTGATCCAGCCCAGCTTCCCGGTCACGGTGCACGAGGTGGTCCTGCTTGGCCTGCGCCGAGAAGGCGGACTGCTGTCCTCCCGGCGCTGGCCCGGCTACCGTGGGCGGGACAAGGAAAAGGCCATGGAGGCGCTGCGCATGGTGGACATGGCCGAACTGTCCTCCCGCCGCTTCGACGCCCTGTCCGGGGGGCAGAAGCAGCGCGTGCTGGTGGCCCGCGCCCTGGTTTCGGACCCGGCCCTGCTGCTCTTCGACGAACCGACTTCAAACATCGATCCCCAAGGCAAGCTCTGCCTTTTCGACCTGCTCTCGAACCTGAGCGCAACCATCACCATCGTCATGGTCAGTCACGACCTCATCTCCGCCTCCACGCGCATTTCAAGCGTGGCCGTGGTCAACCGCGCATTGATCCAGGGCGCGGGACGGGAGCTCACGCCGTCCATGCTCGAACTGATCTACGGCTCCCACGACGCATCCTGCCCCCTGGACGAGTACATCAAGGGCGTGTCCTCCATCTTTGGCCAGACCGGCCCGAGGAGTTCCGTATGAGCGCGGTCCTGGGCATGGAATTCATGCAAAACGCCCTGCTGGCCGGCCTGCTGGCCAGCCTGGCCTGCGGGGTCATCGGTTCGCTCGTGGTCGTCAACCGCCAGGTCTTCATGGCCGGAGGCGTGGCCCACACCGCCTACGGCGGAGTCGGCCTGGCCTTCTTCCTCGGACTGCCGGTGCTGCCCTGCGCCGTGGGATTCACGGTCCTGGCCGCGCTGATCATGGCCCTGGCCTCTTTTGGCCGCAGCGAGCGCAGCGACGGCATCATCGGCATCATGTGGGCCGCGGGCATGGCCTTGGGCATCATTCTCATGGATCTGACTCCGGGCTACAACGTGGACCTCATGAGCTACCTCTTCGGCAGTCTTCTGGCCGTGCCCAGAAGCGACATCTGGTTCATGCTGCTGCTCGACGCCATCCTCCTGGCCGTGGTCCTGTTCTGGTACAAGGACTTTCTGTCCCTGTCCTTCGACATGGAATTCGCCCGCTCCACGGGGGTGCCCGTGCGCCTGCTCTACGCATTGATGCAGGTCATGACCGCCGTGACGGTGGTCATGGTCATCCAGATCGCCGGGCTTATCCTGGTCATCGCCCTGCTGACCATTCCGCCCATGCTGGCCGAGCTCTTCACGGATTCCCTGTGGAAGACCATGGCCCTGGCCTCCCTGGCCAGCCTGTTCTTCTGCCTGAGCGGCCTGGCCATCTCCTATCATCTGGACCTGACCTCCGGAGCCTCCATCATCGCCGTGGCCACGGCCGGCTATGTCCTGGCCTGGGCCTTCAAATCGCTGCGGAGGGGCGCGTGAAGGCGCGCATGTCCGAAACGGCTGCCAAAAAACGGCTGCGCGAGGCCGGTCTTGAAATCACCGACCACCGTCTGCGGGTGCTCATGGCCGTGGGCAATACCGCCCATCCCTCCAGCGCGCCGGAGATTCTGGAAAAAGTCTCCAACCGCAAAGACATCAACAGGGTCACGGTCTACCGCATCCTGGACCTGCTGGTGAAACACGAGGTCCTGAACCGTCTGGGGCTTGGTGAAAAGCCCCGGCGTTTCTGCCTGCGCAGCGACCGGGAGGATGAGCACCCGCATTTCCATTGCACGCGTTGCGACTGCTACATCTGCCTAGACATCCAGGACCTGCCCCTTGATCGGCGCGTCCTTGAGCGCCTGCCCCTTGACGTCAGTCATATCGATATCCGGCTCGACGGCATCTGCCACGCCTGCCGGGCCAAGTCCTCCCGCTCCTGAATCCCTCGCCGGCCTTGCCCCCCATCCGTCGTGAAAGCGTGGTGAGACGGTTGTCCCGGCCAGGGACCGCCGACTGTCTGACTGAGCCAGGCTTCGTTTGTTGAATCGTCGCGGGGCGCCAGAGTATCGGTGTCTGTCCGGCAGGGGCGGCGATTCAACTCTACGAGGCCGGCGAAGGAGCTTCGGCGGTCCCTGGCCGGGACAACCGCCTCACCACGCACTCATTTCTCGCTTGCTCGAAAAAACGGCCTAAAAAAACCGGGCTCCTTTCGAAGCCCGGTCGCATGATGTCGCGCGAAAATCCCCTCAATACCCTTTGAGCTTGTCGATGTACTCGGGCAACCACAGGGATATCTGCGGAATGTAGGTGATGAGGATGAGGAAGAAGAGCAGGATCATGAGCCACGGCAAAGCCGCCCGCACGACCCAGGTCAGGTCGCGCTTGGTGATGCCCGCCGTGACGAAGAGGTTCAACCCCACCGGCGGGGTGATGAGCCCGATCTCCATGTTGACCACGCAGATGACGCCCAGATGAATGGGATCGATGCCAAGCTTCATGGCGATGGGGAACAGGATCGGAATCATGATCATGGTTATGGCCGAAGGCTCCATGAAATTGCCGGCCACCAGGAGCAGGATATTAACCACGATGAGAAATCCCCAGGCGGGCAATCCCCAGCCGACGATGGTCTCGGCGATCATGTGCGGGATGCGCTCGGTGGTCAGCACGTGGGCGAAAAGCATGGCGTTGCCGATGATGAAGAGCAGCATGATGCTGACCTTGGCCGCATCGAGCACCACGTGCCGCACCTCCGGATGGACCCAGGAGCGCGGAATGGCCGCAACCGTCTGCCACAATCCCCGGCCCAGGGCCGAGGTCAAGGATTCCTCGACCTTGCGCAAGGGCACTTCCTTGAGCGGCCCCATGTCGCGGTACACGAAAACCGCTATCCAGTAGGCGTACACGGCCGAAACCGCCGCCGCCTCCGTGGGACTGCAGATGCCGCCGTAGATGGACCCGAGCACGATGACCACGAGCATGAGCCCGCCCAGCGCCTTGAATCCCGACCTGAAGACCTGCCTGAATCCGGGCCAGGCCAGGGCGGGATAATTCTTGATCCGGGCCACGATGTAGATGGCCAGCATCAACAGCAGCCCCAGGGCGATGCCGGGGATGAAACCGGCCATGAACAGCCTGGCAGCGGACTCCTGGGTGGCCGCCGCGTACACGAGCATGACGATGGACGGCGGGATCAGGATGCCCAGGGTTCCGGCGTTGCAGATGACGCCGGCCGCGAAGCTCTCGGGATAGCCCGAGCGCACCATGCCGCCGATGACGATGCTGCCGATGGCAGCCACCGTGGCCGGAGAGGAACCGGAGACGGCGGCGAAAAGCATGCAGGCCAGGACCGAGGCCATGGCCAGCCCGCCCTTGACGTGCCCGATGCAGTCAAGGGCGAAATTGATGAGCCGCTTGGCCACTCCTCCCGTGGACAGGAACTGGGAGGAGAGAATGAAAAACGGGATGGCCAGCAGGGTATAGTGTTCGGAAACCGATTCAAAGAGCTTGAGGGCGATGGACGCCAGCGAATCGTTGGAAAAAAACAGAATGGTGGTGATGCTCGAAAGACCCAGCGCAATGGCGATGGGCATCCCCGTGGCTATGAAGAGGAAGAGCAGGGTGAACAGGGCCGCAGTTGTCATTCGTCGTCTCCATCCAGGGAAGTTCCTTCCTTTTGCGCCAGATACATGCTCTCCTTGGCCTCATCCAGAAGCTTGAAGCCGTCGGCGCGGCCTTGAACGACGGCCCAGAGCAGATCCAGCAGGCGCAGCACAAGCATGATCATCCCGCCGAAAAGGATGCTGTTGGCCATCCATTTGGGAACGGGAATGTCCTCGAGATGGATGCCGATGCTCTTGAGTTTCCCGAGATAGGTCCAACTGCCCACCAGAAAAAGCACGCAGTAGGACAGACACAGCAGTATGGCCACAATGGAGATGGCCCTGCGCACATTGATCGAGAAGAGTTTGACCAGGGCGTCGACGCCGATATGCGATCCGACCTTGATGCCGTAGGAAACCCCGAACATGACCATCCAGCCCGACAACAGCAGGGTCAATTCCTGGGCCCAGTGAATGCCTACGTTGAACCCGAACCGCATGACCACTTCCATAAAGACGAGCAGCGTCATGGAGGCCAGGAGGAGGGAAATGATCCCCTCCTCCACCTTGTTGATGAATGTACTCATGATCTGAAGGAATTACTTGTTGGAGGCGATGGCGGCTTCGAGGTTTTCCTTGCCCACGGCGTCCTCGAACTTCCTCCAGACCGGTTTCATGGCTTCGACCCAGGCCTGGCGCTCTTCCTCGGTCAGAGTGATGATCTCGCTGCGCTTGGAGTCGATGATCTTCTGCTTGTCATCGAGATCCTTCTGAGCGGCGGCGGCGTTGCCGACGGCGATGGATTCCTTGAGGCACTCTTCGAGCACGGGGCGGATATCGGCGGGAAGCCCTTCCCAGAATTCGGAGGTGGTGACCACCAGATAATCAAGGATGCCGTGGTTGGTTTCGGTGATATAGGGCTGCACTTCGTAGAATTTCTGGGAATAGATGTTGGACCAGGAGTTTTCCTGACCGTCGATGGCCTTGGTCTGCAAAAGCGTGAACACCTCGGCGAAGGGCTTTTTGAGCGGCATGGCGTCCACGGCTTCGAACTGGGCGGCCAGGACATCGGAGGTCATGATCCTGAATTTCTTGTTCTTGGCGTCCGCCGGACCGTGAATGGGATCGTTGGCGGAAATCTGCTTCAAGCCGTTGTGCAGGTACTCAAGGCCGAGAATGCCCTTGTCCTTCATGGAAGCGAGCAGCGCGCGGCCATTGGGGCCCTGCTGGAAGGTGTCGATGGCCGCCATGTCCTTGAACAGGAAGGGCAGGTCGTAAATCTGGAGCAGGGGGGTGTATTTCTGGAATTTGGACAGGGCCGGAGCCAGCAGATGCACGTCGCCCAGAAGAAGCGCTTCGAGTTCCTTTCCGTCACCGAAAAGCTGGGAGTTGGGATAGACTTCGACCACGACCTTGTCGCCGAGGCGTTCAGCCACGAGATCGCGGAATTTGTTGGCCATGATCCCCTTGGGGGTGTCTTCGGCCACCACGTGAGAGAATTTGATGACGATGGGAGCAGCGATGGCGGACGCAGCGCAAAGAAAAACCGCACCCACCGCAAACGCAAGAATGGTCTTCAGTTTCAACATTCCAAATACCCTCCAACGGTTAAAATTATTTGGATTCGCCTACTCCCGGACACGCTCCGCTGCAAGATTTTATAAATAAATTATCTTTTTTTTTCGCAAATGAACAAAAAACAGCTCTTGCTTGAACTGTTTGCACAACCAACTTTTTTTGGTGACAAGTTTATCGAAATGCAACACTGAAATAAATGCTAATAAATTTCATGCAAAATATAAATTTTGAATTAAATAATAATAAATATAAAATATTGTATATAAGACACTCAATGCAATATTTGTGAAAATCTCATACAATTTTCAAAATACAATCTGTATTTTGGAAAAAATATGTCTGATTTTTCGGACAATTCCGAAATTTAAGACAACGCCTCATCTATGTCATGAACGATTGTCGATTATTCAGCGCTTCGCCAGCAATGATATGACAATTCTTCGGCCCAAACAGCTCACCCGAATTTATTTGGACGTTGACAGGACCAACAAAACGCCCCCGGTCGGCGGTCCGCATGGCCAGGGCATTCCTGGACCCACGGACCGCCGGCCGGGGGCGGCGCTGTCGCTGGTGAAGGCAAAAGCGGTCTGGAGGCCGGTCCTACCAGCCCCAGGTCAGATATTCGTGAATGGAGTCGGCGGCCTTTCTGCCCGCGCCCATGGCCAGGATGACCGTGGCCGCGCCGGTGACGATGTCGCCTCCGGCCCAGACGGCCTTTTTCCCGGTCTTGCCGGTCTCGGGGTTGGCCAGGATGTATCCGTTCCTGCCCAGGGGAAGGTCCGGCGTGGAGCGGGTCAGGAGCGGGTTGGCGCCGGAACCGATGGCCACGATGGCCAGGTCGCAGTCAATGATGAATTCCGAACCCGGAACCACCACCGGCCGCCTGCGCCCCGAGGCATCGGGTTCGCCAAGCTCCATGCGTACGCATTCGATTCCGGTCAGGCGGCCTTTTTCGTCGCCCAGATAGCGCACCGGGTTGGACAGCAGCTCGAAAACAAGGCCTTCCTCCTCGGCGTGATGGATTTCCGCGCTTCGCGCCGGCATCTCGGCCCGTGAGCGGCGATAGACGATGCTGACCTTTTCCGCGCCCAGACGCATGGCCGTGCGCGCGCTGTCCATGGCCACGTTCCCGGCGCCCAGCACGACCACGTTGCGGCCATGGGGGATGGGCGTGTCCACCTGCGGAAAGAGATAGGCCTTCATCAGGTTGGCGCGGGTCAGGTATTCGTTGGCCGAGAGCACGCC
>JBFWJY010000009.1:0-118404 GCA_050252955.1 Desulfomicrobium sp. | reverse complement strand
GGTCAGGGGTGATTTCGCGCCCACGGAGATGCGTCCGGAGTTGGCCGCGTTGGTCGGAGCCAGCACGCCGGCGGCAAAAACGAGCTTGTTTTCGGCGGAAAGCGGATGACAGTTGGCCGGGACTTCCTTATTGACCACTCTGGAGGTCAGGGCGCGACCGCCGAGACCGGCCAGATCGCCGAGCTCTTCGAAGGTGAAGCTCTTGGTCCTGGTATTGATGCGTAGAATTTTCATGGATACTCCTTGAGGGTTGAGCGCGTGAGCGCGTGTTGAACTTGCTTTTACCGCCATGTTAGCAGACAGTCTTCAGGGAAAGTCAAGAAAAAAGGGGGTTTATGTCATGAAAGGCATAACTTGTGAGATTTCGAATCAACTGGTCCTGACAATTCCGGAATCCTCCGCCACGGTTTGGCATGGCCTGTTGCGCCGTGGCGTGGGTGTGTTTCTGGAACAGGCGGTCTGCGTGCGCGACTTCATGACCGAAATCCTGGGCATGGACCTGGATTATGCGACCAACAGCGTGCCGGGCCTGTTTCTCAACAACGCGCCCGTCGACGAATGGCGGGAGGAACTTGTGGGCGACGGCGACGAGCTGGGCATGAGCGGAACCATGCCGGGCCTGTGCGGCATCGCGCTGCGGCGGTCGAGCCCGATCAGGGCCTTTCGTCCCGACCTGGTCAGCCGGCACGACGAACAGGCGCGCAAGGGCGGGGTGGCCGTGGTCAAGATGTTCAATTTCGTGGCCTTGGATTGTTTCAAGCCCGTTCTGAAGCGCGGGGTGGTCGTGTCTCCCCAGACGGTGCTGCGATACCTGGACGACCAGGAGATCGATCTGCGGGACTGCGACTGTCTGTGGAACGGCTCGCCCGTAAGCCCCGCCGAGGTCCGCGAAATTCTGGCCGGGGCCTGTGAGGATATCGAATTCGTAGTAAGGATGAGCGCCGGATGAGCTTGCGAGCGTTTTTGGGGAGAGGCTGTGGATTGTCGGCGATGATGGTGGTCGTCGTTTTTTTGTGCGTGGGTCTCGTTGGATGCGGTTCGCGGTATGTTCCCGGGATGTCCATCCCCCCGGCCCCTTCCACGAAAACGCCGCCCCCCGCGCCCACGGGCAAAGGCGGCACATACAAACCCTACACCGTGCTCGGGCAGACCTACTACCCTCTGGGTTCGGCCGAAGGCTACTCCGAAACCGGCGTGGCGTCGTGGTACGGCGCGGATTTTCATGGAAAGAAGACGGCCAACGGCGAACGCTACGACATGTACCAGATGACGGCGGCGCATCGCATCCTGCCCATGCATACCCGGCTGGTGGTCAGGAACCTGGACAACGGGCGGACGGCGGAGGTGCGGGTCAACGATCGAGGGCCGTTCGTGAACAACCGCATCATCGATCTGTCATACGCGGCGGCGAGCGTGCTGGGCGTTGTCGGGCCGGGCACGGCCCGGGTCAGTCTGAATACCATCGCTGGCCAGCGGATTCACTATGTGGGGCCGTTTTATGTGCAATACGGGGCGTTCGTGGTCGAGGAGAATGCGCGCAGGCTCAGGTCGCGGCTTCTTGCCCGGGGCTTCGCGGGCACCAGGATAGCCAGGGGCGAGCTGCACGGAACGACGTTCTGGCGGGTTCAGGTCGGGGCTTTCTCCAGTCTGGGGGAAGCGGAATCAATGCGCGTCCGCCTGACCAAAGAAAGCCCGGGGTGCTTCATCATTGCGGATTGAGTTCGGCTCGCAGCTTGCGGGAGATGCGGAAAACGACGACCTTGCGCTCGGACAGGATGATGGATTCGCTGGTCTGCGGGTTGCGGCCTTTGCGCGCGTCTTTCTCGTAGGCTTCGAACTTGCCGAACCCGCTGATCAGAAGGGAGTGGTCTTTCTTGACCGCTTCCTTCATGATGTCGAGCATGGTTTCGACCTGCGCCTTGACCTCGGCCCGATTGCGCTCTGATTTTTCGTAAATGTTGTCGACGATTTCTGCTTTTGTCAGGGTATTGTTGCTCATCGGTCCTCCTGGTCCGGGATGCCTCCCGGCTGGCGATATGGATATCTTCTTGAAGTAATTGATATTTCGAGAAGATTGGTCGTAACTTGCCGTTTGAGATGGCTATTCTTGAATGTGCAATATCCAACGTGGATTTTTTTTTCAAGCCTAACAGCTTGTTTTTTTTTCTTTTTGGCAAATATGACAAAAATTTTGAGCCGACGTTTTTCCCTTCCCGAACCTGAGCGGACCAGGCTCAGGCTTTTGCCGGTTTTCCTTCCCTTTGCCGGTTGTCCGGGACGGTGCGTGTTTTGCGATCAGCACGCGCAGACCGGGCTTGAAGGGTGCGGCCTCGAAAAGTCCCTGGAAGACCTGGGGCGGCGGCTGGACACGGAGAAAGGTCCGTATGCCTTGGGATTTTTCGGAGGCACGTTCACGGGCCTCGATCCTGACTGGCAGGACCGTTTTCTGGATCTCGCCGCCGGCTTCGCGGGTCCGGACGGCCTGGTCCACGTGCGGGTATCCACCCGTCCGGACCGCATCGATCCGGAGACTCTCGAACGGCTTGGCGCCAAAGGGGTGGACATGGTCGAAGTCGGAGTGCAGAGCTTTGCCTCCGAGGTGCTGGCAGCCAGTTCCCGGGGATACGACGGCGCGCTGGCCGCCGATGCCTGCGCCATGGTCCGGCGGTCCGGCCTCGAGCTTGGGGTGCAGCTGCTGCCCGGGCTTCCCGGGCACGACGCGCGGCTGTGGCGCGACGACGTGCGCAGGACCCTGGCCCTGAGCCCCGGCGTGGTGCGCATCTACCCGTGCGTCGTCGTGCGGGGGACGGGGCTCGCGGACATGCACCGGCGCGGGGAGTATGCTCCCTGGAACCTGGACGAGACCGTCGAAGAGTGCGGTTGGGCGGTGCTTGAATTCTGGAAGCAGGGCGTGCGGGTCATTCGTCTGGGCCTGGCCGGGGAGCGGGGGCTGCTTGAGCGTCTGCTGGCCGGCCCTTGGCATCCGGCCTTTGGCAACATGGTCCGTTCGACGGCCCTGAGGCTTTTTCTCGAAGAGCGCCTTGCCGGTCGGCCGGGCCGGGTGAAGAGGATTTTTCTGCCCGCGCGGTGCAACGGTGAGCTTTGGGGGCATGACCGTGCCGGCGCTCCCGCCTTGGCCAGGCTTGGCATCGTCAGGGAGAACGTGAATTTCTGGTCCGAGTCGGACATTGTCGTGGAATGGGAGGAATGATGAAACACGTGCGAGTACACACCATCAGCCTGGGCTGTCCCAAGAATCAGGTCGACACGGAATGGATGCTGGGAGGATTCGGTGCGGGCTTCGTGAACGAGGCCACGCCCGAGGGTGCGGACGTGGTGCTGATCAACACCTGCGGCTTCATCGAGCCTGCGGTGAGCGAGTCCTTGCAGGTCATTCTGGACATGGCTCAGACCTTGGCCGAACTGGAACCGCGCCCCAGCCTGGTGGTCACGGGTTGCCTGGTTTCGCGCTACGGTCAGGACCTGCGCGCCGAATTGCCGGAAGTGGATCTTTTTCTGGAGATCGGGCGGCAGGGGGAGCTTGGACGGAGCTTACGGGAACTGGCTGCGCAGGGTGCGCGAACGGGTCTTGAGTCCGCGCTTGACGGGTATTCGGCGGCGCGGTTTTTGACCACGCCGCCAAGCTACGCCTATCTGAAGATCGCCGAAGGATGCGACAACCGCTGCCGGTTCTGCACCATTCCCTCCATTCGCGGGCCGCTGGTCAGCCGGGACGAGGCCGAGATCGTGGACGACGCCAGGCGCTGCCTGGACCAGGGCCGCAGAGAGCTGGTGCTCATCGCCCAGGACGTGACCGCCTATGGGCGGGACCGGGGAGGCAAGGCCCTGCGTGGCCTGCTCGAAAAGCTCGCCCCCTTGCGCGGTCTTGAGTGGATGCGCCTGATGTACCTGTATCCGGGCGGCCTCGATGACGACCTGTTGCGCTTCCTGTCCGAGCTGGGCAAGCCCTTCATCCCCTACTTCGATATCCCGTTGCAGCACGCCCACGCGGACATCCTGGCCTCCATGGGGCGCCCTTTCCGACGCGATCCGAGGGCGGTGGTGGAGCAGGTGCGCAAGTACTTTCCCCAGGCCGCGCTGCGCACGACCTTTATCGTCGGGTATCCCGGAGAGACCCGGGAGAGATTCGAGGCCCTGGAGTCCTTTGTGCGCGAAACCCGGTTCATGCATCTGGGGGTCTTTCCCTATTACGCCGAGGATGGCTCCGAGGCCGCGCTCCTGCCGGACCAGCTGCCCGACGAGGTCAAGGAGGAGCGCCGGGACCGTATCATGGAACTGCAAGCCGGAATCAGCGAGGAACTGCTCGCGCAGTTCGAAGGACAGGAGCTGGACGTGCTGGTGGACCGCCCCCACGAGGAGTGGCCGGGGCTGTATGAGGGACGGGTCTGGTTCCAGGCCCCGGAGGTGGACGGAATCACCTATGTCAGCGGGGAGGATGTCGGGCCCGGAAAGATGGTCCGGGCGGTGATCGAGGAGGTCAAGACCTACGATCTGGTCGCGCTGGCGTGAGGCCGGAAGGCGAACGTGAACGGGCTCGTCGGGCGATAATTTTTTGAAAACAAAGTATTATGTGCAAGAATCAAGCATTTTTCCGGAGATTATTCTGGTTGTCAAGGTAGATTCACTCTGCTAGGACTGCCCAAATTTATTTTGTTAGGGGGTAAACATATGAACAACACTCAAACCACGCCAGAGTCCATGAACGATTTCGACATGGAGATGGATTTTGAGTCTCAACTCGAGAACTATCTCAACTCCGATTTCGGTGACATCGAAGAGGGAGTGATCGTTTCGGGCGAGGTCGTGAAGATCGATGACACCTACATTCTCGTGGATGTCAATTTCAAGTCCGAAGGTCAGATTCCGCTCGACGAGTTCATGGAAAACGGCCAGGTGGCTGTCAAAGTCGGCGACACTGTCGACGTATATGTTGTCCGTAAAAATGAGCGCGAAGGCTCCATTGTCCTGTCCAGGGAAAAAGCCAAGCGCATGCAGGTCCTGGACGAACTGGAAAAGCTGCTCGACTCCGGCGATGTCGTGGTCGGCCGCATCGTGCGCCGCATCAAGGGCGGTTATGTCGTGGAAATCAAGGGCATCGAGGCCTTCCTGCCCGGTTCCCACGTCGACCTGCGTCCGGTTCCGGACATGGACGCCCTGGTCAACCAGGATTTCGAATTTCGCGTGCTGAAGATCAACCGCCGCCGCAGCAACGTCATCGTTTCCCGCCGCGTGCTGCTTGAAGAAGACCGCGACCGCAAGCGCGGCGAGCTGCTGACCACCCTCGAAGAGGGCCAGTCCGTAGCCGGCGTGGTCAAGAACATCACCGAATACGGCGTGTTCATCGACCTCGGCGGCCTCGACGGTCTGCTGCATATCACCGACATGTCCTGGAAGCGCATCAAGCATCCCAAGGAAATGGTCCAGCTGGGCGACGAACTGACCCTGAAAGTCCTGTCCTTCGACAAGGACGAGAAGAAGGTCTCCCTCGGCCTCAAGCAGCTGGTCATGGACCCCTGGTCCAATATCTCCGAGAAATATCCCGAAGGCCACAAGCTCACCGGCAAGGTCACCAACCTGGTGGACTACGGCGCGTTCGTGGAGCTGGAAGCCGGCGTCGAGGGCCTGGTGCACATCTCCGAGATGTCCTGGACCCGCAAGCTGCGCCACCCCTCCCAGATGGTCCGCCCCGGCGACGAGGTGGATGTCATCATCCTGGGCGTGGACGTGGACCGCAAGCGCATCTCCCTCGGCATGAAGCAGGTCGCTCCCAATCCGTGGGACCTGGTCGCCGAGAAGTACCCCGAGGGCACCATCCTTGAGGCCAGCGTCAAGAACATCACCGAATTCGGCCTGTTCATCGGCATCGAGGACGGCATCGACGGCCTCATCCACGTGTCCGATCTGTCCTGGACCAAGAAGATCCGCCACCCCAACGAGCTCTACAAGGTGGGCGACGTTGTCCGCGCCAAGGTTCTGACCGTGGACAAGGAGAACGAGAAGTTCACCCTGGGCATCAAGCAGCTCTCCGACGATCCGTGGCTGGACGTGCCCAATCGCTACCCCGTGGGCACCATGCTGACCGGCACCATCACCAACATCACCGATTTCGGTCTGTTCGTTGAGGTCGAGGAAGGCATCGAGGGTCTGGTCCACGTCAGCGAGATGAGCAAGAAGAAGATCAAGAGCCCCAAGGAAGCCTTCAATGAAGGCGATGCCATCGAGGCCAAGGTCATTCATGTCAGCGCCGACGAACGCCGTCTGGGCCTCTCTCTCAAGGCTCAGGAGCCCGAGCGCAAGCGCAGCGGCGGTGCAGGTGAATTCCGCACCACCCAGAGCGGTTCCATGACCGGCAGCAATCTGGGCGACATGATCCGTCAGAAGATGGAAGAAAACGCCGAGAACGGCGCTGAAACCGAAGCCGAGACCGAAGAAGAATAATCGCAGCTTCGTGCCCGGTACCCAAGCATGACGCGAGGCTGCATCCGTAAAGGGTGCGGCCTCGCTTTATTTCGAGGACAAGAACGATGATCGAAAGTGCACTGAAGAGCGCGGACAGGAAACGGCTGGCCGGGCTCAGGCCCGGAGAACGCATCGAGCCCGCGTTCGCCCTGGAAATAGCGCGCAACGCCTCCACGCACGAGCTGGGAGAGGCGGCCCTCAAGCAGCGTCGCGCTCGTCACGGGGACAAGGCCTACTATGTTTACAACCAGCACCTGAACTATACCAACGTCTGCCGCAATCAGTGCCGCTTCTGCGCCTTTTTCAAGAAGGTCGGCGAAGAAGGCGGGTACACCTACTCTCTGGATGAAGCCAGAAAACGCCTGCTGGACCGCATCGATGAGCCCATCCGCGAGATTCACATCACCGGCGGACTGAACCCGGATCTGCCGTACCAGTATTATCTTGACCTTCTGGCCCTGTGCAAGGAAGTGCGTCCCGACGCGGTGGTCAAGGCGTTCACCGCCGTGGAGGTGGCCCATTTCGCGGACACCCTGGACACGGACGAGGCCACGGTGCTGCGCGAGATGAAGGCCGTTGGCCTGGACGCCCTGCCTGGCGGCGGGGCCGAGGTTTTTTCCCCGGCCATGCGCGAGAGGCTGTGCCCGGAAAAGGTCACCGCCGATCGCTGGCTGCGCATACACGGGCTGGCCCACGACATGGGCATCAAGACCAATTCCACCATGCTTTTCGGCCACATCGAGTCCTGGGAGGATCGCATCTACCACATGGAGCGCCTGCGCGCCGCGGAGGACGAGAAGCCCGGGTTCATCGTCTTCATCCCCCTTGCCTATCAGCCGCGCAACAACGCCCTGGGCGCCGCAGGCCCCACAGGCGAGGATTATCTGCGCACCATCTCCGTGTCGCGCCTCTTTCTGGACAACATCCCGCACATCAAAGCCTATTGGGCCTTCGCCGGAATCAAGGCCGCGCAGATGGCTCTGTGGGCCGGAGCGGACGATTTCGACGGCACCATCGTCGAGGAGAAGATCGGACATGCGGCGGGCGCGGACTCGCCCACGGGCATGACCATCGCCGAGCTGGTGGACACCATCGCCGCCACCGGGTTCACCCCGGTCGAACGGGACACGTTCTTTCAGGAATTGTGATCGGGGCATCCGTTGCCGCCCGGCACGGAGCGCGCGGGAGGCCTTTTTCCTTGACTTTTTTGGTCAAGATATGGTTGTGAAAAGTTCCACATACGAATTTCTGGGACACGCTACGAGGAGGGAGTCATGCTGGGTGAGCTTTTTGGGAACATGATGCACAGCACGGTGCAGGGCTTTATCGGGGTCATCGGGATTTTCACCTATCTCGCGGCCATTGTTATCGCCGCTGTGTACCGCATCAAGGAAGGAATGAAGGAAGGCCATCACTAGAAAGCGTTCCTTGCGGTTTTTTTTAGGCGCGGCTCTGACCGCGCTTTTTTTTTCGGCATTTCCCTCTCCGTCCTTGCCAATGGTCCGCACTCTTCCCTATCGTGACATCTGAGAATTCCCGGAGGTTATTTATGGACGCACGGCGCAGTCTCGGCGATCTCGACATCTATCTCTTCAAGCAAGGGCGGCACACCCGCCTGTATGAGCATTTCGGCGCTCACCCCGAATCCCTCGGCCCCGAATCCGGCGGCACCCGCTTCGTGGTCTGGGCTCCCAACGCCGCCTACGTGTCCGTGGTCGGGGATTTCAACGCCTGGGACCGGATGGCCGCGCCCATGAGCATGCGCGCCGACAATTCCGGAGTCTGGGAATGCTTCGTGCCGGGGGCCTTTCACGGGCAACGCTACAAATACTATCTGTCCTGGCCCGGCGGGGAGGCCGAGCGCGCCGACCCCTTCGCGCTGTTCAGCGAGCAGCCGCCGGCCACGGCCTCGATCATCTGGGACCTTGACTATGCCTGGACGGATGAGGACTGGATGCGAAACCGGGCCGCGCGCAATGCCCTTCAAAGCCCTTGGTCGGTGTACGAGGCGCACCTCGGATCGTGGCGCCGCGACGAGCACGGCAATTTTCTGAACTATCGACGACTGGCCCATGAACTGGCGGCATACGTCAAGGATGCGGGCTTCACGCACGTGGAGATCATGCCCGTGGCCGAGCATCCCTTTTACGGGTCCTGGGGCTATCAGAGCACCGGATATTTCGCCCCTTCCAGCCGCTATGGATGTCCGCAGGACTTCCGCTATTTCGTCGACCATCTGCATCGTGAGGGGCTGGGCGTCATCCTGGACTGGGTGCCCGGTCATTTTCCCACCGACGCCCACGGACTGGCCAATTTCGACGGCACCGCCCTGTTCGAGCACGCGGATCCGCGCCAGGGTTTTCATCCCGAATGGAAGAGCGCCATCTTCAATTACGGACGCTACGAGGTGGCCGGTTTCCTGATCTGCAACGCCATGTACTGGATCAGGGAATTTCATCTCGACGGCCTGCGTGTGGACGGAGTGGCTTCCATGCTCTACCTCGACTATGCGCGACCCCACGACCAGTGGGTGCCCAACCGCTACGGCGGGCGCGAGAACCTGGCGGCCATCGAGCTGCTGCAGGAACTCAACAAGGCCGTCTACGAAGAGTTTCCCGACGTGCAGACCATCGCCGAGGAATCCACGTCCTGGCCCATGGTTTCAAAGCCCGTCTACCTGGGGGGGCTGGGTTTCGGGCTCAAATGGAACATGGGCTGGATGAACGACTCTTTGACCTACATGGAGCTCGACCCGATCTTCCGCAAATTCCACCACAACCTGCTGACATTCGCCCTGTGGTACGCGTATGCCGAAAATTTCGTGCTGCCCCTTTCCCACGACGAGGTGGTCTACGGAAAGAAGTCGCTGCTGTCGAAGATGCCGGGGGATTACTGGCAGAAAATGGCGGGGCTGCGTGCCCTGTTCGGGTACATGTACGGCCTGCCGGGCAAGAAGCTCCTTTTCATGGGCGCTGAATTCGGTCAGTGGCGCGAGTGGAACCATGACCTGGCGCTGGACTGGGAGCTGCTTGAATTTCCGGCCCACGACGGAATTCGCGCATTCGTGCGGGATCTGAACAGGCTCTACCGGGAATGCCCGGCCCTGCATGAGCTGGACTTCGATCCGGCGGGATTTGTCTGGGAGAACTGTCATGATTCCGACCAGAGCGTGTTGAGCTTTTTCCGTCGCGACCGCGATGGCCGCTCCGTGCTGGTGGTCTGCAATTTCACGCCTGTGCCGCGCGTGAACTATGCCGTGGGCGTGGATTCCGGCGGACTCTGGCGCGAATTGTTGAACTCCGACAGCCAGCTCTACGGCGGGAGCGGGATGGGCAACATGGGGCAGGTTCGGGCCGAGCCCATTCCGGTGCACAACCTGCCGTATTCCGTGAACCTGGTCTTGCCGCCCCTGAGCGTGCTCTATTTCCAGACGGAGCGGGTGCGGGCATGATCCTCGCCCGCGAATGCGGCGTGCTGCTGCACGTCTCCAGTCTGCCGAACCGGCACGGGATAGGCGATTTCGGCCCATGCGCCCATGAATTCATCGATTTTCTGGTCAGCGGGGCCCAGAAGGTCTGGCAGATGCTTCCGCTGACGCCCATCAATCCGGGCGCGGGCAATTCACCCTACAGCAGCTATTCCGCCTTTGCCGGGAATACGCTTTTCATCAGTCCCGAGCTCCTGGCCCGCGAAGGAATATTGCGGGCAACGGACGTGGAGCACCCCCCCGCCTTTTCCCCTGACCGCGTGGACTACGAAGCGGCGTCCGCCTGGCGGCTCAAACTTCTTGAACAGGCTTTTGACGCGGTTTTTCCCCGTCTGAGGTCGGATGCGGCCTTTGCGGCTTTTTGCCGCGCGGAAAGCTTCTGGCTTGAGGACTACTGTCTGTTCGCGGCGCTGAAGCGGGAACAGGGGGGGGCGTCGTGGCTTGATTGGCCGCGCGGCCTGCGCCTGCGCGAACCCGGCGACCTGGGCCGGGCCCGCGAGCGACTGGGGTACGACATGCTGCGGGAACGCTACCACCAGTACCTCTTCAAGCGGCACTGGGACAGTCTGCGCGAGTACGCCGCCATGCGCGGGGTGAGGCTGCTTGGGGACGTGCCCATCTACGTCAGCCTCGACAGCTGCGATGTCTGGGCCCACCGGGAACTGTTCGAGCTCGACGGCCAAGGGTTGCCCATTTATTGCGCGGGGGCGCCGCCGGACTATTTTTCCGCCACCGGCCAGATGTGGGGCAATCCGGTTTACGACTGGGGCTTCCAGGAACGTGACGGGTTCGCATGGTGGACCGAGCGCCTGCGGCACGAGAGCCGGCGTTTCGACATGCTGCGCCTGGATCATTTTCGGGGATTTTGCGGGTTCTGGCAGGTGCCGGCCTGTGAACCGACGGCAGAGAACGGGCTCTGGATTTCCGGGCCCGGGGAACGTTTTTTCAGGACCATGCGAAAGCGGCTTCCGAAGCTGTCCATTCTGGCCGAGGACCTGGGGGTGATCACGGAGGATGTGGTTTCGCTCATGCATGAATTCGGATTTCCGGGCATGAAGATTCTGCAGTTCGCCTTTTCCGAGGACATGGGCGCAAATTCCTATATCCCGCACAACATCCCTGTGCGGAGCGCCGTCTACACCGGCACCCACGACAACAACACCGTCCGGGGATGGTTCTCGCAAGAGCTGGGCGAAGAGGGACAAGCGAGGGTCCGGGCCTACACCGGGCGGGACGTGAATGCGGACAATGCCGCCGACGCCCTGATCCGGATGGCCCTTGGCAGCGTGGCCGCCCTGTGTGTCATTCCCATGCAGGATTATCTGAATCTGGGTGCGGAATCGCGCATGAACATGCCGGGGGTGGCTGGCGGGAATTGGGGGTGGCGCATGCCGACAGGCGCCGGATCCATGGAACTGGCGGCCTGGATGCGGCTGCTGGCCGGCATGTACGGGCGCGTTCCGAGGTGATCGCCGCAGGGCCGGAAATATGGAAGGGCAAAAAAAACCCTGCATACGCAGGGCTTTTTTTTGGAAAAAACAGCTGGATTACACGCAGCCGGTGGGCTTGGGCAGGCCGGCCATCTTGCAGGCGCCTTTGCCGGGGCCGGAGGGGAAAAGTTCGTAGATCTGCTTCAGCTTGTAGCCGGTGGACTTGGAAAGAATGCGGACCATGGGAGCGATACCGTTCTTCTTGTAGTAGTCCTGCAGGAAGTCGAGGATCTGCTGGTGAGCTTCGGTGATTTCAGAAATGCCTTCGCTTTCCTTGACGTACTCGGCCCATTCCGGACCCCAGTCTTCAAACTTCAGCAGGAAACCGTCTTCGTCGATTTCGAAATTTTTTCCCTTGAATTCAATCATTGCCATGCTCAATTCCTCCTTAGATGTTGTTCCTCAAAATTTTTCCTTCCGGAAAAAGAGTTTGCAAAGACTCCCCCCTATGGGGAAGGACTGTTTTTGTCAATGAATCACGCCATCCTTCCCCGTCAAGTCAACACTACCGGCCTCTCTAGCAGATAGGGCACGACACTTCAACAGGAAAGACGAAAGTCGGTCCGGAAGACGACTATTTGAAATCCCGAATGATTATCTGTTCCTTGCGCATTCTGCACCACGTGGGCCGCTCGTCTTCCTCGGCGATGGGACGGCGGCTTGGCGGTCCGACATTGCAGACCCGGCGGCCTTCCTCATAGCTCATCAGCGGGCAGTCCGCGCATTTGGTTACGACAAAAATCATGATCTATCCGTGGTGAAGGTTTGGCCCCCTATACGTCGGCGGGCAGGGGAATTTCCTGGCAGTAATCATCCCACTCCGCGCAGGCAAGGCCGATGGGCTGTTCAAAGCTGGCCTGGCAATGGGCGCAGAGTATCTTGATGGTCGCGTCATTGCCGAACGCTTCCTTCATGGCCTGTTCCGTGTGGAGCGCCTCGGTTCGATGACCGCACTCGGGGCAGGTGGCGGCAACGGTGAATTCCTTGCTCACAAAGCTTCTCCTTGTATGGTGATGGACCTGTGGATGGACTCGCTCCTTCATAAGTGCTCCGGGCCTGCTCGTCAAAGTCAAATCTCCCGTTCAGAGGCCGCGGGGATTCCGCGCGTCCATGCCGGGATGCCGGATCTGCTTTCAGAGGTACGGGGAAAATAGCCAGAAAAATGCGTCCCGCAATTGCACCGGCAGGGAGCGTCCGCGCAGTTCCTGCATGGTCAGCGGACGGCTTTTGGCCATGGCGGCGTCGAAATGCCGGGTCAGGAGGATGGCCAGATGCTGGTCCAGAACCTCCAGTGTCAGTTCGAAATTCAGCCGCAGGCTGCGGCTGTCCAGATTGGCAGAGCCGAGGTGCACGTAGCAGCCGTCCACGAGCATGAGCTTGGTGTGGCAGAAGGGCGCGGGCTGGTAGGCGATGTCCACGCCGACGCGCAGCAGGTCCGCGAGGATGTGCCGGGTCGCCCAGTGCACGAACGGGATGTTGTTGCGTCCGGGCAGGAGAATCTCGACCTTGACCCCCCTGTATCTGGCCGACTCCAGGGCGCTCAGAAAGGTGCGCGGCGGAAGGAAGTAGGGGGTCATGATCCGGATGCTCGTCGTGGCGGTGGAGATGATTCCGGTGAGCAGTTTTTTCAAGTGGTCTTCTTCAAGATTGGGGCCGTCGACCACGGTGCGGCACAGGCAATCGCCCGTGGGCTCGGTGAAGAGGATCGGCGGATGGATGCGTTCGGTGGTCGCGAAGAACCAGTCGTCGACAAAGGAGTCCTGCAGCAGGTTGGCCACCGGGCCGTGCACGATGAAATGCAGGTCCGTGACCGGCCAGAGCTGTTTCGCGCCGAGCACGTGCTTCTGGCTTATGTTCATGCCTCCCGTGAAGCCCAGACTGCCGTCCACGACCAGGATCTTGCGGTGGTTGCGCAGGTTCAGGTGCAGATTGGGCGGAAAGAGCCGGGGCGGAATGAACAGGGCCGTGGGCACGCCTTTTTTCGCGAGCAGGCGCGAGGCGCGGGGCCAGGAGTATTTTTCGCCCACCCCGTCGATGAGAACGCGAACGTCCACCCCGCGATGCGCCGCCCGGGCCAGGGCGTCGATGAATTTGAGCCCCAGGCTGTCGGTGTCCAGGATGTAGGTGGTCAGATAGATGCTGTGCCGGGCGTCTTCAATGGCCCGCAGCATGATGGGGTAGGCCTCGTCTCCGTTGAAGAGCGGTTCGACGCAGTTGCCGCCGACAAGCTCCGTGTCCAGGATGTTGCGGCCGATGCGTTCAAGCCGCTGAAAAGAGTGGTGCAGCAGCGTCGGGTTGACGGCCGCGCCGGGATAAGACGGGACTGCGGGCGGCGCTTTGGCGGACAGGGCGTCCACCTCTTTGCGCATGCGCGATGCGCTGCGCCGGACCCGGTTTACGCCGAAGAGGATGTAGAGGATGGGACCGGCCAGGGGAAACGTCAGGCAGACGCCTACCCACCCCAGGGCCGAGCGGGAGTCGCTCTTGCGCAGCAGCGCGTGACCGGCCGCGCCGAGAGCCAGGGCGGCCAGGAGCAGCAGTCCGATCCAGTTCAGGACGTGCATGCCCTGCTCACCGGCGGCAGTGCCGAGCTGCCGCGCATGTCATTTCTTCGCATCCTTTTTTCTGGCCGGGGGGGCAGACGTGACGCAATCAAGCGGATCCCCGAGGCAGGAATTGAAGATGTCCAGGATGGCCTTGTCCAGATAGGATTCCTCCTTGTAGGTCAGGAAGGCGGAATTGAAGGCCTTGGTCACGGCCGTGATCTTGCGGTAGGCAAGGTCGAGCCCTTCGCAATAGGCGTTCAGGGAAGAGAGGGCCGCCGACCATGTTTCCCTGGTTTCTTCGGGCAGGGCGGGGGCGGTCTCTTCGAGGCTTTCGATCTCTTCCCGGATGCCGTCCTTGGCGTTGACGATGTGCATGAGGTGCGTGTTCAGATAATGGCACATGCCTCCGGCGGCGTTTCTGAGCACCCGGTTGCGCTGGTCTTCCATGGCCTGGGTGATGTTGTGCGCGATGCCTTCGTAATAGAGCAGATAGCCGGAATCGTCGGTCTTGGCCCGGGCCGTGATGGCCGCCTCGATGGAGCGGCCGTCTTTGAGGCGGAAGCGGACATGCTTGTCCGTGACGAACCCCTCTTCGTTGATCTGGGCCAGCAGGTCCGCGCGTTCGGACAGGTTCTCGTAAAAATCCTTGAGATTGCTGGCCAGGGCTTCCTCGCGGTCGGCGAAGCCGAGCATCTGGATGCCGGCCTCGTTGATGTCGATGAAGGTTCCGTCCGGGGTCACGGAATAGGCCATGTCCTTGGTGCTCTGGAAGAAATCGCGGTATTTTTCCTCGCTGCGGGTCAGGGCGTCCAGGGCTTCCTTTTGCTCGGTTATGTCGCGGATGACGTGGTCGAGGCGGCGGATCGACCTGGTGGTGCAGTAGACCAGCTGCCCCTCATCGTGGACCCATTTGATGCGTCCGTTGGTGCTGATGATGCGGTACTGCATCTCGCCGAATTCGTCGTCCACCAGTGACCGGTAGTACTTGCTCACCGCCTCCCGGTCCTCGGGGTGCACGAAATGCATGAGTTGCATCTCGCCGGCGTTGAAGGCGCGTCTGGGGATGCCGTACAGGGCTTCGGCGGCCGGGTTGATGGCCAGGATCGACTGGTCCGTGGGAGAAAGGGAGACGACCACGTCGTTCAGGGCGTGCAGTATGCTTTCCAGCCGGTCCTTGACGCGCTGCAGCTCGATGCGGGTCTTGCGGCGCTCGGTGATGTCGGTGATGGCGGCGAGAATGGCCGGGCCTCCGCCGCAGTCGACCACGGTCAGCTTCATTTCCACGATGGCGTCTTCGCCGGGTCGTGAAATGGAGAATTCAATCCGGTTTGAGAGGTTGGAAGTGTAGAGCTTGTCGACGCAATGCCGCTCCACCCGTTCCCGGTCATCGGGAATGACGAGGTCCGTGAACGGCTTGCCCAGCAACTCCGTCAGGCTGGAGCCGACGATTTCGCAGAACGCGCCGTTGCTGAAGATGATGTTGCCCTCGCGCAGAATGAGCACGCCGTCGTTGATGTGTCTGACAATGCCTTGGTAGTCGATGCTTTCCCGGCAGACTTTCAGCAGGTTCGCTTCTTCGAAACAAGATCCCTTCATGCCACGCGCTCCTGATTTCCGACCGGCTCTTTGAATTTCGCCTGGTCGACGTGCGTGTCACAATACGCATTTTGACCCGAGCAGGGCCAGTAATTTTTTCCGGCCTCCGGGCGGCCCGGATTTCCTTGAAGCCGGACCGGGCCTTGTGAACGGGGATCACTCGTGGTCGACGAAGATCAGGCCGCTCGTGTCGAAGCCGCGCGCTGCGGCCCGAGTCACGAGTTCCTGTTTGAGCTCTTCGTCCAGGTGCTTCTCCCGGGCCAGGATCCAGAGATAGGATGTGTCCGGCCCGCTGACCACGGCATGGCGGTAGTCGGGATCGAGCTCGAAGATCACGTAGGCTCCGTAAAACGGGCCGAAGAAGGAGACTTTGAGGAATCCCGTCCGCGGATCCTGAACGAAAAACGCTTTCCCCTCGGCCTGCTTCCATTTTCCTTCCCGGGCACTGTAGCCGCGATTGACGACCCGGACACCGCCGTCGTCCCGCAGGCTGTATTCCGCACTGACCCGGCTCAGGCCCCGTTCGAACGGGTGGTCCAGGCGCGCGATTTCGTACCATGTGCCAAGATAGCGCTCGATCTGGAAATTGCCGACAGGGCGCACGGTGTCCGGCATGCCTAGGCACCCGGGGAGCATCAGGGCAAGCATCGGAGCGAGGATCGTGACGAGTTTTTCCATGTTTCCTCCGGGGAGTTTTTTTTCAAGCCGCCATGACAAAAAATCTTCTTGCCAGTGCGGAGAACTCTCCCCGGCGCGGGGGTGATGTCAATTGCGCCTTGAGTGCCGCATACGTGGCCATGGGCATTTTCTTGAACTGCGCATGCGTTTTGCTGCGGAAAGAGTGTGATGCGTTGTGGGTGAGTTCTTTACGATGATGGGGAATGAATGTACGTGCTTCCATGACCCGCACTGGGCGGAACTCATAAACTCAATTCCCCGGAATGTCATGATCAAAAAAATATTTTTCGCCATCATTCTTGTGGCGGTCGTGGTCGGTGCCCTCGCCGGGATCAAGGCCATGCAGATCAAAGCCATGATCGCCCAGCAGGAATCGTTCTCCGCGTCCGCGGTTGTGGTTTCCACCGTCAACGCCAGCGCCGCATCGTGGGACACTGTCTTCACGGCCGTGGGCTCCGTCACCGCCGTGCAAGGCGTGACCCTGACCGCCGAGGCTCCAGGCAAGGTCGTACGCATCGATTTCGACTCCGGGGACCGGGTCACGGCCGGGGATGTGCTCGTGCAGCTCGATGTTTCCGAGGAAACGGCCCGCTTGAGGGCCCTGGAGGCCACGGAAAATCTGGCCCGTCTCAATCTGCGGCGCATCGAGTCTTTGGTGGCCCAACGCTCCACGGCCAAGTCCGAATACGACAGGGCCCTGGCCGAACATCGTCAGATTCTGGCGGAAATGGACGCGCTCAAGGCTTTCATCGCCAAGAAAACCATCCGAGCCCCCTTCGCCGGAACCCTGGGTTTGCGCCATGTGAATCTGGGTCAGAATCTGGGGGACGCCGACAAGGTCGCCACCCTGCAGCGGCTGGACCCCGTTTACGTCGAGTTCGTGCTGCCCCAGCAGCAGGTCGGACAGGTGCGGACCGGCTACACCGTCCGCGTGACCTCGGACGCCCTGCCCGGACAGACCCTGGAAGGCCGCCTCGTGGCCATGGAGCCGCTGGCCGACAGCGCGACCCGAACCGTGCGCATGCAGGCCGTGTTCGACAATCCCGCAGAGATTCTGCGCCCCGGCATGTTCGTGAACGCGGGAGTGGTCCTGCCCGCAAGGCAGGACGTGACGCTCGTTCCCGCCACCGCCGTGCTGTACGCGGCATACAGCGATTCGGTCTTTGTGGTCGAGCAGGCCGAAGGAAATGGCACGCAAGGACTTGTGCTGCGACAGCAGTTCGTGACCCTGGGCGAGCGGCGCGGCGATTTCGTGACCGTGACGCGAGGCATAAAGCCCGGACAGACCGTCGTCAGCACCGGAGTCTTCAAGTACCGCAACGGCCAGTCCGTGATCGTGGACAATGCCCTGAACCCCGAATTCGAGGTCTCGCCCACGCCGGAAAATTCCTGACGCGGGCCAAAACCTTCGAGCAACATTTTCACGCGATCACCCCATGAAATTCACCGATATTTTCATTCGCCGCCCGGTCCTGGCCCTGGTCGTCAACCTGCTCATCATCCTCGCCGGGTTGCAGGCCATCTTTTCCCTGTCGGTCCGCCAGTATCCGCGCAGCGACAACGCCATGGTCACCGTGACCACGACCTATGTCGGCGCCAGCGCCGAGCTGGTGCGCGGGTTCATCACCACCCCCCTGGAGCGGGCCATAGCCGCGGCCGACGGCATCGACTACATCCAGTCCCAGAGTGCCCAGAACCTGTCGACCATAAATGTCCGGCTGAAGCTCAACTACGACCCCATCGAGGCCCTGTCCGAGATCAGCGCCAAGGTCGACCAGGTGCGCGGAGACCTCCCGCCCGAGGCCGAGGTGCCCATCCTGAACGTGGAGTCGGCGGACAGCCAGTTCGCCTCGGCCTATCTGAGCTTCACCTCCGCCGACCTGGAGCAGAACCAGATCACGGACTACCTCATGCGTGTGATCCAGCCGCGCCTTTCGGCCCTCTCCGGCGTGCAGCGGGCCGACATCCTGGGCGCGCGGACCTTCGCCATGCGCATCTGGCTCAAGCCCGACCGCATGGCCGCCTTGAACGTGACTCCGGCGGCGGTGCGCCAGGCCCTGGCCGCGAACAACTACCTCTCCGCCCTGGGACAGACCAAGGGCGAACTGGTGCAGATCAACCTCACGGCGGATACCGATCTGCGTTCGGCCGATGAATTCAAGCGGCTGGCCATCCGCGAGGAGAATGGAGCCGTGGTCCGCCTGGGAGACGTAGCCGACGTCGCCCTCGGGGCGGAAGACTACGGCGCGGAGGTGCGCTTCACGGGCGAAACCGCCGTCTTCATCGGCGTCTGGCCCTTGCCGAACGCAAACTCCATCGACGTCATCGGGCTGGTGCGCACGGAGATGGAAGCCATCCAGAGCACCCTGCCCTCGGGCATGAAGGGCCGCATCGCCTATGACGCCACGGAATACATCAACAGCGCCATCCACGAGGTCCTAAAAACCCTGGGCGACACGCTGCTTATCGTCGTGGTCATCATTTTCCTGTTCATCGGCTCCTTTCGGGCCGTGGCCATTCCGGTCATCGCCATCCCGCTGTCCCTGATCGGCGCCGTGTTCCTGATGCAGATATTCGGGTTCACGGTAAACCTGCTCACGCTCCTGGCCGTGGTGCTGTCCGTGGGGCTTGTGGTCGATGACGCCATCGTGGTCGTCGAGAACGTGGAGCGTCACATTTCCGAAGGCCAGTCGCCCCTTGACGCCGCCATCCTCGGCGCGCGCGAGCTGATCGGACCGCTTATCGCCATGACCATCACCCTGGCCGCGGTCTATGCGCCCATCGGGCTGCAGGGCGGACTGACCGGCTCCCTGTTCCGCGAGTTCGCCTTCACCCTGGCCGGGGCCGTGACCATTTCCGGCATCGTGGCTCTGACCCTGTCCCCGCTCATGTCCGCCAAGCTCCTTAAGCCGGGCCTGGAAGAGCGTGGACTGGCCGGCCGCATTTCGCGCGATTTCGACCGGCTGCGCCGCTTCTACGGGCGTCTGCTGGATGGGACGCTCAATGCCCGTCCGGCCGTGTACCTGATCTGGATCGTCATCAGCGGACTGACCGTGCCCATGTTCATCATGTCGGCCACGGAGCTGGCCCCATCCGAGGACCAGGGCGTCATCTTCGGCATCCTCGACGCCTCGGCCGATTCGACCCTGGATCAGACCAGCGTGTACGCGGCGGCGGCCAACAAGGTTTTCATGGATACGCCGGAGGCCCAGTTCACCTTCCAGGTCACGTTCCCGTCCAGCGGGTTCTGCGGCTTGGTCGTGTCGCCGTGGGAACAGCGGGAGCGGACCGTGGCCGAGATCCTGCCCGAAGCGCAGGCCGGCCTCGCCGCCATTCCGGGGATCCAGATGTTTCCGGTCACGCCACCGGCACTTCCCGGAGGCGGCGATTTTCCCGTGGAATTCATTCTCGCTTCCACGGCGGATCAGGAAGAGATCCTGGACTTCGCCCGGCAGATCCAGGTCAAGGCCATGCAGAGCGGCATGTTCGCCTTTCCGCCGCTCATCGACGTCAAAATCGACCAGCCCCAGGCCGAACTGGTCATCGACCGCGACAAGGTCGCGGCCATGGGCCTGAGCCTGGCATCCGTGGGCGGCGACGTCAGCGCCATGATGGGCGGCAACTACGTGAACCGGTTCAACATCGACGGCCGCAGCTACAAGGTCATCCCGCAGGTGCAGCGCATCGACCGGCTGACTCCGGACCAACTCCGCGACATCCATGTCACCGGGCCGGACGGCGTGCTCGTGCCCCTGTCCTCCGTGGCGACCATCAAGGAAACGACCGTGGCCCGTTCCCTGAACCGTTTTCAGCAGCTCAACGCCGTGAAGATCAGCGGCGTGGCCGTCCGTCCCCTGGACGAGGCCTTGCGTTTTCTGGAAGACGAGGCCGGAAAGATTCTGCCCCAGGGCTACGTGCTCGATTACACCGGTGACTCGCGCCAGCTCAGGACCGAAGGCAACAAGTTCCTGGCCGCCTTCGGCATGGCCGTGGTGCTCATCTTTCTGGTGCTGGCCGCGCAGTTCAACAGTTTTCGCGATCCCTTCGTCATCCTGGCCGGGTCGGTGCCTCTGGCCGTTTTCGGGTCCCTCATCTTCACCTTCCTGAAGATGCCCGACCCGAACGTGGCCTTCTGGACGGCAGGCTGGACCACGACCATGAACATTTACTCCCAGGTCGGCTTGGTCACCCTGGTGGGACTGGTCTCCAAGAACGGCATCCTCATCGTCGAGTTCGCCAACCAGTTGCAGAAGCTCGGGCGTTCCAAGCGCGAGGCCGTGCATGAGGCGGCCTTGACCCGCTTGCGCCCCATCCTGATGACCACGGGCGCGACCATCGCCGGGCATTTCCCCCTGACCCTGGTCACGGGCGCGGGTGCGGCGGCCCGAAATTCCATCGGTTTGGTTCTGGTGGGCGGCATCGCCATCGGAACTCTTTTCACCCTGTTCATCATTCCTTCCATCTACATGCTCGTGGCCCGCGATCATTCCCATGACCGCGAAAAGGACGAGATCGGGCGCAATCTGGAGGGCGGGGATTCTCTGGTGAAATGAAACACTTCCTGCTCGCCCTGGGCTGGGCCGCATGGGGCGGCCTTCACAGCCTGCTCATCAGCCCTTCCTGGATGCGCCTGGTTTCCGGCCTGTTTCCCCGGCTCTGTCCCTTCTATCGGCTGGCCTACAACGTTTTGGCCGTGCTGACCCTTGTTCCGTTGCTTCTGTTCAAACATTCACTGGCCGGGGAGGCGCTCTTTGCCTGGAACGGCGTGCTCGCCCTGCCGCGCTTCGCCCTGCTTGGGACGGCTCTGTGGCTCTTCTGGGCCGGAGCCCGGGAATATGACCTGAGCGTGGTCGGCGGCCTGGCGCAGTTGCGCTCGCGCTGCTCTTTCGCAGGCAGCCCGTACGCATCGACGCTGCACACCTCGGGGATTCTCGGACGGGTGCGCCATCCCTGGTACGGGGGGGCGATTTTGTTGCTGTGGACCCGCACCGGCGTCTTCGACGCGGCGGAGCTGGTGACCAGCCTGGTCTTGAGCGCCTATGTGCTCGTCGGCGCGTGTCTTGAAGAAAAAAAGCTTCTGCATGTCCACGGGCAGGCGTACAGGGACTATCAGCTCGCCACGCCCATGTTTTTCCCTCGGCCGTGGCGCAAGGACAAAACTCGATGACGCGCGTCTGGTGGCATCTTTCGGACTACATCAGCCATCGCCGGGCGGGCGAGGCCTACCTGCGGTGTCTGCCCCTGGCCGGATTCACGGTCGCGGACCGGCCCGAGGATGCCGATCTGGCCGTCGTGCACGAGGATCCCGTTTTCTGGCCGCGGATATTCACGGACAAGCCCGTGCTGCGCGAGATGCCGGTGGTCGGTTACGTGGTGTGGGAAGGGAGCACCCTGCCCGAGATATACAGGCCAGGACTTGGGCTGGTGCGCGCGGTGTGGACGGCTTCCGCGTTTTCCGCGCAGGCTCTGGGCCAGGGCCATGGGGTGGTGCGGGTGCTGCCGCATGTGGTCGAGACGGTTGCCCCGACCGACGCGGACCGTGCGTGGGCGAGGGAACGGCTGGGGGCGGGCCGCTATTTTTTTTCCATCGTGGACGCCGTCAATCCGCGTAAGAATCTGGAAGCCCTGCTGCGGGTTTTTGTCCGCGTGCGGGCGGCGGCCGGGGCGGGCGTGCGTCTGGTGCTCAAACAGTACCGCAAGAATGTGCCGCTGGATGATTTGCCGGGAGTGGTCAGCCTGGGTTCGGATTTGACCGACGGTAGGATGGCCGCCCTGCACGAGGGAGCCCTGGCCTACGTCAGCACGCACCGGGGCGAGGCCTGGGGGCTCGGCCTGAGCGAGGCCATGAGCCATGGCGTGCCCGTGCTGGCCACGGGCTGGTCCGGGAACATGGAGTTCATGGACGGGCGCAACTCCATTCCCTTGCGCTTTGAATTGGAGCCGGTGGGAGAGCGCATGGCCGGGATGCTGCCGCATTTCCGGCCCGACATGCTCTGGGCCAGGGTCGATGAGGAGCATCTGCGGCGGGAAATGCTGCGCCTGATCCGGCGCGGCCAGGATCAGGTCATGCGCCAGCGGGCCCGCGCGGTTGCCGAACGGTTCTCATCCGGGCGCGTGGCCGGCATTCTGGCCGCGCTTATCCACGAACTGAAAGATTCTTGACCCCGTCAGGCCCGGAGACGGCGGGCCGTGTCATGCGTCCCGCATATTCCGGACGCCCCGCCTCACGAACCCTGCACAAGAAAATTCCTGATTCCGGTGAACACGATCTGGGCGGCCATGGCCGAAAGGACAAGGCCGGTGATCTTGGTCATGACGGACAGACCAACGGAACCGAGAAGTTTTTTCAGCGGTCGCGCCGAGCGCAGCAGGACTCCCACGGACAGGCAGGAGCAGACCAGGGCCCCCGCGCCCACGGCCCGCTCCGTGGGGCCGCCCAGTTCCGCGCCGAGGATGAGCAGCGTGCCGATGGTGGCCGGCCCCACGGTGATGGGGATGGCCAGGGGGACCACGGCGAAGTCCACGTCCGGAGCCGCTTCCTGGCTGGTGCGCTTGCCCGAGACCAGGGACACGGCCGAGAGGAACAAGAGGCTGCCCGCCCCGATGCGGAACCCGTCCAGGGTGATGCCCAGGGTGGAGAAGATGGGGTTGCCCGCGAAATAGAGGATGAGGCTGATGACCATGACGGCCATGGTCGTGCGGATGGCCACGAGGCGCTGCTCGGCCTTGGTCATGTGCTCGGTCATGGACAAAAAGACGGTCAGGACGAAAAAGGGCGTGAGCAGAAAGAAGAGCTTCATGCTCAGGCTGATGAAAAGAGTGATCATGGCTGTATCCGTTTGCGCCGCGCGGCGCTGCTGTTCGTGTCGATTCCGGCCGGATGCCGGAACGAGCCGTCCTTAGGCCTGTGTCCGTCCAAAGGCAAGAGCCGTGACCCACGTTACCCGCATTATCTCCGCGTGGCCAGCACGATGCCGCCAAGGATGCAGCCTGCGCTTACCAGATGGATGAGCCCCATGGGTTCCCCCAGAAAGAAAAAGGCCGTGACTCCGCTGAAAAGGGGTAGGCTGTAGTAGATCAGCCCCGCCAGTGAGGGGCCGATGGACGCCACGGCGCTGTTCCACATGGCATAGGAGGCCAGCGACGCCCCGAGTCCGATATACAGGATGGCTCCCGCCGCGCCGATGGTGATGGTCGGGACTCCGGCGGTCAGCAGTTCCCATGCTGTCCAAGGAGCCAGAAACACGATGCCGACGCCGAACAGGGTCAGCAGGAAGACGGGCTGGCTCAGCCCTCCGGGAAAGCGGCGCACCAGGATGCTGTAGCCCGCGAAGATGACGGCTGCCAGGCTCATCCACAGGTCCCCGATGGCAAAATCAAGGCCCGCCAGGCGGCCCGGGTCGCCGCCGGTGATGAGCAGCAGCACTCCTGCGAGGGCGACGGCCAGGCCGAGCATTTTGCGGGCGGTCAGCCGTTCGTGGAGAAATATCCGGGCCAGAAGGATGATGAAGACCGGCGTGGATGTGGCAATGAGCGACAGGTTCAGGGTCGAGGTGGTGTGGGCCGCCTTGTAGAGCAGGGCGTTGAAGGTCGTGACGCCGAGGAGCGCCATGGGGATCATGGCCGGCATGCTCCTGCGGATGGCCGCGCGCTCCGCCCACGCGGCGCGACAGGCGAAGGGCAGCAGGCCCGCAAAGGCCGTGGCCCAGCGCAGCATGGAAAGGGTGGCGGGCTCGATGCTCTGGTTCAGGCTGCGGGCGACGATGAAATTGCCGGACCAGATGACCGTCGCGCCGAGGGCGAAGAGGATGCCCCGCAATGTTTTTGAGGATGTCGAATGTTTCATGAGCGTGGGGTAAGAGGATGACAAAAAGAAATCCCCCAAGCTTCTGCAAACTTGGGGGAATTGTCGAGGATTTCCATGCGCCTTTTCAGGACGCCGGCGCGAGTTACTGATTGACCGGAGTGTGGGCGTTGTGGTCCACCGGAGCTTGTCCGGCAGTGCCATTGCCCGCGCCGTGCTGCATTCCGCCCATCATGCCCATTGCGCCACCCATTCCCTTGCCGCCCATCATGGGGCATCCATTGCCGCCCATCATGCCCTTTCCGGCCATCATTCCCCTGCCGCCCATGGGAATGATTCCTTCCTTGGCCATTTGCTTGTGCATCTTGACCTGTTCGGCATAGATATTGGCGTTCAGGGCGTTGATCTCGGAGGTCAGGGCCTCGACCTTCTTGTCGTCGGCCTTTTCGCCGTACAGGATGGCGTTCAGCTCGGATTCCTTGGCGAAAACCTGCTTTTTCAGGTCCGCCGTGGCCGTCGCGAAATCCGCGTGCAGTTTCTGCATCGTGGCGTGCTTTTCCGGGGTCATGTTGCCCATGCCGCCCATCATGCCCTGGGCGGAAGCAAGGCCAGCGAAGGCGGTGACGAAGGCCAGGGTAAGCATGGTGGCGATGGCGTTACGGTACGTTTTCATGAGAAGTCTCCTTTTGGATGTTTATGGTTTATTAAGCCTTGCATTCAGATGAACAAGGCATTGTCGACGATTCGGTGGGCCGTGGGGCCTGGTTCAGTCCCGGTTAGAGTATGGATTTGAGGGTGTTGTATTCTTCGATGGTGATCTCGCCTTTGGCCAGCCGCAATTTCAAGATTTCCAGGGAGTCGGATCTGTCAGCGGCGGAGTTTCCCCCGCGCCGGCTTCTGAACACCGTCCAGATCAGCGCGCCCAGCCCCACCAGAAGCAGGATGCCCCACAGGGAGTGTCCCATCATCCACCCTCCTAGCCAGGGGTAGCTTCCGCAATTCCACATGGTGTTTCCTCCGCATATATTTTGTTGTCGTACATTTTCTCTAAGGCAAAGGGCGTGCCAGGAAATATTTGATTTCTTAACGGCTTTAAATAAAACATTTTTAACGGATATCGCGATATTTGCGCAGAATATTCTCTCATAGGAGGCGGGTAAAGATGTGACAGCGTTCTGGACAACATGGGTAAAACGGTTACAGGTGGAGCCGAGAGGTCACTTATGAATATGTATGCAGATAGTACGATGCGGCCAAGGGTAAATCCGTGGCTGGTGGCGGGGCTAACCGTGATTCTTGGTCTGGCGGTGTCAGTCTTTGCGGTGCGCAACGTCCAGCGCGAGAGGCAGCACATGGTCCGAAGCTATCTGGAGCACGCCGAGTCCCTGTTCTGGGCGCTGGAGGCCGGAACCCGCATAGGGATGACCATGCACGGCAGCGCGGGTTATTTTCAGTCTTTGGTGGAGGAGACGGCCAAACAGCATGGCATCGTCTATCTGGCCGTGACCGATGCCGAGGGATTCGTCCTGGCCCACAGCGACGCGGCCCGGGTAGGGTCGGTTCTTTATTCCCCGGAGGCCATGTCCGATCGCTTTCTAAGCGAAGAGCGGCAGGGGCATTTTCAGGAGCTGGGAGGCGGCCGGGTCTTCGAGGTGCATAAGAAATTTGCGCCCCTGCCGGGGGTTCACCACTCCATGTGGTGCCCGCCCCGCAACGGGGGAATGGGCGCGATGGGCATGATGCGGTCCCCGGCGCAAGGCGAAGGCGACCATGATCCGTCCGTCATCTTTGTCGGCCTGGATGCGCGCCCTCTGGAGGAGGCCGTAGCCGGCGAACTGCGCACCAATGTGCTCATCACTGTGCTCGTGCTGTTCATGGGCCTGGGCGGTTTCGCCGCTCTCTTCTGGGCCCAGCATTACCGCCACTCCCGGCGTCAGTTGCGGGACACCCAGGCTTTCGCCTCGGAAGTGGTCAGGTGTTTGCCCCTGGGCCTGCTCAGCACCGATCCCGATGGGCGGGTGGTCCTATCCAACGACGACGCATCGACCCTCTTTGGGCTGGACAAGGAAGCCATGCCGGGCATGCTGTTGGATGGCCTCGGAGGCGTGGATTGGGCCGGAATCATGGCCGACCTGGAGGACAAGGGAGCGGTGCCTGAACGTGAGGTGGCTCTCGTCACGGGTCCGGGCAAACGGGTTCCGATCAATCTGGGCGCGTCCCGCATCGTCACCAGTGATGGCGACTTCGTGGGCTATCTCTTCCTGCTGCGCGATCTGGGTGAAATTCGCCGCCTGCAGGAGCAGGTTCGGCGCAACGAGCGCCTGACGGCCCTGGGCAATCTGGCCGCCGGGGTGGCCCATGAGATCAGAAACCCGCTCAGCTCCATCAAGGGCTTCGCCACCTACCTTTCCGGAAAGGTGCAGGGGCAGGACAAGGACGCGGCGCGGGCAATGATCCAGGAAACGGACCGCCTGAATCGCGTGGTTTCCGAGTTGCTGGAATTCGCCCGCCCCGGCGAGATGAAGCTGCGCGACGAGGATCTGGCGCAGGTCGTGGAGCGTGCCTTGCGCCTGGTGCGCGCCGATGTGGCGGCCAAGGGGATTGCCGTGCGTTTCGAGCAGGAAGGGGGCTTGCCGCGAGTCCCGCTGGACTCCGAGCGCTTCACCCAGGCGCTCCTCAACCTGTTCCTCAATGCCGTGCAGGCCATGGATCAGGGCGGGACGCTGCGGATCTCGGCGGCCCCGAAGCCGGATGCCGCAGGAGTGGCCCTGCGCATCGCGGACACGGGACACGGCATGGCCGCGGAGCTTGTGCCGGACATTTTCAACCCCTATTTCACGACCAAAAGTTCGGGCACGGGCCTGGGCCTGGCCATCGTGCACCGCATTATCGAGGCCCACGGCGGCGAGATCAAGGTGGAAAGCGTTGTGGGTCAGGGCACGGTTTTTACCCTCCTGCTGCCCGCGACCGGGAGGCGGTCATGAAACCATCCAAGATTACGATCCTGATAGTTGACGACGATTCCGGCCACCGGGGCATGCTTCGCACCCTGCTGGCCGATTGGGGCTACGCCCCGCATGAGGTCGAGAGCGGGGAGGCGGCTGTGTCCCTGTGCCGGGAGCGGGCCTTCGATCTCATTCTCATGGACGTGCGCATGGCCGGGATCTCCGGCATCGAGGCGTTGAAGGAGATCAAGGCCTACAACCCGGCCATCCCCATCCTGATCATGACCGCCTATTCCAATGTGGAAACAGCGGTGGAGGCCATAAAGAGCGGGGCCTACGACTACCTGACCAAGCCCCTGGATTTCGACGACCTGCGTCTGACCCTGGACCGGGCCCTGGACCATGCGGCCTTGCGCGACGAGAACAAGGCCCTGCGCCAAACCCTGTCCTCGTCCTTCGATGCCGGCGGGATCATCGGCCAGAGTCCGGCCATGCACCGGCTCATGGACATGCTGGCCACCATCGCCCCGTCGGAAGCAACGATCATGATCACCGGCGAGTCGGGCACGGGCAAGGAACTCATCGCCAGGGCCGTCCACGCCAACAGCCCGCGCCGCAAGGGGCCCTACGTCGCCGTGAACTGCGCCGCCCTGACCGAAACCCTGCTCGAATCCGAACTCTTCGGCCATGAAAAGGGCGCCTTCACCGGCGCCGATCGACGGCGGGAAGGGCGCTTTCTGGCGGCGGACAAGGGCACCATCTTTCTGGACGAGATCGGGGAGATGCCGCTGTCCATGCAGGTCAAGCTGCTCCGCGTCATTCAGGAACGCGAAATCCAGCGCGTGGGCGGGGACCAGACCCTCAAGGTCGATGTGCGCATCGTGGCCGCCACCAACCGCGACCTCCTGGCCGAGGTTGAGGCGGGGCGCTTCCGCCAGGACCTTTACTACCGCCTGAACGTGGTCGCCCTGTCCCTGCCCCCCCTGCGCGAGCGCGAGGAGGATATTCCGCTTCTGGCCTCGCATTTTCTGGCCAGGTTCGCAGTCAAGAACGGCAAACGCATCAAGGGTTTCACCCCGGAGGCCATGGACCGTCTGCTCAAGCATCAGTGGCCCGGCAATGTGCGCGAACTGGAGAATGCCGTGGAGCGGGCCGTGGTCCTGGCGCGGGGCGAATACGTCAGCGAGCGCGAGCTGCCGCCCGCACTGTCCGGCGGCGCGGGGGAGGGCCGCCAGGAGGGTGGATTCGCCAACCTGACCCTCGAGGAGCTGGAACGCCTGGCCATCCTCGACGCATTGGAGGCGTCCGGCGGCAACAAGAGCGAGGCCGCCCGCCGCCTGGGCATCACCAGAAAGACCATGCACGCCAAATTGGCGAAGTACGGAGAATGATCGGCATTTCGTCTGTTCCAATCCGGATGGTAGCGTAGCCTGAGCGCAACTCATTGAGAAAAAGTAATTTTTGATTCAGGTCAAAGATGCATCCCGGCAACCTGCATAGAGAGGTCTCAACGACAACAAAACTCTCATGGAGGTTGAACCATGTTTTGCAATCAGTGTGAACAGACTGCCAAGGGCAAAGGCTGCGACAAGGTCGGCGTGTGCGGGAAGACTCCCGAAGTGGCCGCGCTGCAGGATCTCTTGACCCATTCCGTCAAGGGCCTGTCCCTTTACGCCCATGCCGGCCGCAAGGTGGGCGTGGTGGATAACGACGTGAACCGCTTCTCCTGCGAAGCCATCTTCTCGACCCTGACCAATGTGGACTTCGATCCGGCCCGCTTCGTGGCCATGATCGAGCGCTGCGACGCCCTGAAAGAGCGTCTGAAGACGAAGGTCAAGGCCGCCGGCGGCCAGGTCTCCTTCGGAAGCGAACCAGAACCCGGCTTCCTGACCAAGGTGGCCCGCGTGATCCTGGGCGGCGGACAGCCCGATTTCACCAAGCATCCTGAAATTTCCTTCACCGCCGCCGGCACGACGCAGCTGGTGCCCATGGGCGAGAAGGTCGGCTTCGCGCCCAAACCCGACGCCAACGCGGACCTCGAATCCTTGCGCCAGATCCTGACCTACGGCCTGCGCGGCGTGGCCGCCTACGCGGATCATGCGGCCATCCTGGGCCGGGAGTCCGACGAGGTCTACGCCTTTGTGCACAAGGCCATGGCGGCTACCCTCGATCAGACCCTGGGGCTGGATGAACTCGTGGGATTGTGCATGGAATGCGGGCAGGCCAACCTGAAGGCCATGGAACTCCTCGACGCAGCCAACACCGGCTCCTACGGCCACCCCGTGCCCACGGAAGTTCCCCTCGGGCCCAAGAAGGGCAAGGCCATCCTGGTTTCCGGCCATGACCTGAAAGACCTCGGCATGCTTCTGGAGCAGACCGCCGGCAAGGGCATCAACATCTACACCCACGGCGAGATGCTGCCCTGCCACGGCTACCCGGAACTCAAGAAACACCCGCATTTCCACGGTCACTACGGCACCGCCTGGCAGAACCAGCAGAAGGAATTCGCCGCGTTCCCCGGCGCGATCCTCATGACCACCAACTGCATCCAGAATCCGGTGGAGTCCTACAAGGGCAACATCTTCACCACCGGCCTGGTCGGCTGGCCCGGCGTGACCCACGTCGGCAAGGATTTCTCCAAGGTCATTGAGAAGGCCCTGGCCATGCCCGGCTTCGCGGCCGATGAAGACAAGGGTTCCGTGTTGACCGGCTTTGCCCGCAACGCGGTGCTCGGCGTGGCCGACAAGGTCATCGCTGCGGTCAAGAGCGGCGACATCCGTCACTTCTTCCTCGTGGCCGGCTGCGATGGCGCCAAGCCCGGCCGCAACTACTACACCGAGTTCGTGGAAAAGGTTCCGCAGGATTGCGTGGTCCTGACCCTGGCCTGCGGCAAGTTCCGCTTCTTTGACAAGAAATTGGGAGACATCGGCGGCATCCCGCGCCTGCTGGACATCGGCCAGTGCAACGACGCCTACTCGGCCATCCAGATCGCCTCGGCCCTGGCCGGCGCTTTCGGCTGCGGCGTGAACGACCTGCCCCTTTCGATGGTGCTGTCCTGGTACGAGCAGAAGGCCGTGGCCATCCTGCTGACCCTGCTGTCCCTGGGCATCAAGGGCATCCGACTCGGGCCTACCCTGCCCGCCTTCATCACCCCGAACGTGCTGCAGGTCCTGGTCGACACCTTCGACATCAAGCCCATCACCACCCCCGATGCGGACTTGAAGGCCATCCTCGGCTGAGTTCCTTTCTCCGGATAACGCGAAAACCCCGGGTCCTTTGGGCCCGGGGTTTTCGCGTTTGGTCCTCTGACCGGATCGCGGGGGCTTCCGTGGATTCGAAGGACATCCCGTGCCTCCGCGGCGCGGGCGCTGCGCGAATTCCGCGTGGAAGTCCGGGGAGACGCGCCGGCGGGTGGAAATACAAACAGCCTCATGGACGGGCTATCCGCGTCCATGAAGCCGATGCATCGAGAAAAAGCGGATGCAGCCGTCCGCAACGCCGCACGACAGCCGGGCGCGAGGGGGCCTGCGGGTCGTCGGACCCAGGGGATCGATTTTCCTACAGCCGGGGCAGGTATCTCTCCAGCTCGTAATTCGTGACCTGCGAGCGGTACTGGTCCCATTCCACGCGCTTGTTCTCCACGAATTTGGTGAAGATGTGCTCGCCCAACGCCTCGCGGATCAGGGAGCTGCCTGCCATGACTTCCAGCGCGGCCTCCAGCGTGCCGGGCAGGCTTTCGATGCCCCGGTCACGCCGCTCGCCCGCGGACATGACGTAGATGTCCTCCTCCACGGGGGCGGGCAAGGCGTAGTTGTCCTCGATCCCCTTGAGCCCGGCGGCCAGCATGCAGGCAAAGGACAGGTAGGGATTGCAGGCCGGGTCCGGCGAACGCAGTTCGACGCGGGTGGCGGCCTCCTTGCCCGGCTTGTACATGGGCACGCGGACCAGGGTGGAGCGGTTGCGCCTCGCCCAGGCGATGTTGGTCGGGGCCTCGAAACCGGGCACCAGACGTTTGTAGGAGTTCACCCATTGGTTGGTGACGGCCGTGAATTCCTTGCAGTGCGTAAGGAGACCCGCGATGTAGGCCTTGGCCTCGCGGCTCAGGTGATGGTCGCCGTCGGCGTCGTAGAAGAGGTTGCGTCCATTCTTGAACAGGGATTGATGCACGTGCATGCCGCTGCCGTTCTCGCCGTAGAGCGGCTTGGGCATGAAGGTCGCGTAGCAGCCGTTCTGGCGGGCGATCTCCTTGACCACCACGCGGTAGGTGATGGCCGTGTCCGCCATCTTCAGGGCGTCGGCGTAACGCAGCGCCAGTTCATGCTGGCTGGGAGCGACTTCATGATGTCCGTACTCGACGCCGATGCCCATGGAGCGCAAACAGGAGATGATCTCGCGGCGGATGTCTCCGGCCAGGTCCAGGGGCGGGGCGTCGAAATAGCCGCCCGCGTCCAGGGGCTTGGGCGAGGTGGCGCTTTCAAAGAGAAAGAATTCGAGTTCCGGACCGACATAAAAGGAGTAGCCCTTGCTCGCGGCGGCCTGGAGATTGCGTTTCAGGCAATGGCGACTGTCCCCGGCGAAGGGCTGGCCGCTTGGTTCCAGGATGTCGCAGAACATGCGCGCGATGGGCGCGGCGGTCTTGCGCCAGGTGACCAGCTGGAAAGTGGCCGGGTCGGGCAGGGCGATCATGTCGCTTTCTTCAATTCTGCAAAAACCTTCCAGGGATGAGCCGTCAAACCCCATGCCTTCCTCGAAGGCCGCCTCCAGTTCGCCGGGCAGAACCTGGAAGCTTTTCAAGGTTCCAAGCACGTCCACGAACCAGAACTGGACCAGCTCGATCTTGTGTTCACGCACGGCTTTGACGACATCGTCGGAATTTTTGCAATTGAAAATCGGATATTCGGGCATGGGTTTCCTCCGCAACAGGGTGTTGCGCGAAACCTAGCAAAGAGCGGAAGGCTTGTCTTGTTTTTACGGGTGATTTGCAAAATTGGAAAAACAGTGCCGGGCAAAAAATCCGGCCGTATTGGCGTGAATGCCCGGCGGCGTGCCCGAGTCCTCATCCGACCTGCGCAGCGAGGGCGTCCGACTGTGGACACATGCGGCAGAGCGCGGACCATGCTCCGTGGTCCTGGCGCGGTGAGCGGTCCGCTCCGATGCGGGTCGCGCGCATCAAGGACATCACCCAGCCCGCCGGGCTTGGCTGCATTCGTTGTATTCCATGGCGTTCGTGGGGTTGTCGTGGCCGACGGAAAGGGCGGGCGTGATCATGGCGCGGTTCAGGGCTTGATGCTGGTGAAAACCTTGGTCCAGGCCAGGGTCAGGGCGATGGAGAAGACGGCGGCGACTATTCCGAGCGCCACGTCGTACATGGGCGGTGCCGCCAGGGCCAGGCGGATGAAGAGCGTCGACAGGGCGTAGCCCGAGTTGCGGAAGACCGCATGGAACGAGGGCCTGAAGCACTGGGAGATGAGCACCACCAGGATGTCTGTGAAAATGAGCAGGGTGTAGAAGACCGGGAAGAAATCGATGTGGGGCAGACCGGCCACCATGTTGTAGAGGTTGCTCAGGCCCAGGACGAAAAAAGTGATGAGGATCAGAAGGGCGATCCCTTTTTTCGCGGCCACGAAGCGAAACAGATCGTGGGGCAGGCCCATGTCCTGTTTTTTTGCCGGTTGGATGCGGTAGTAGACGCCAAGGAGCGCGAATATGGCCAAGGCCCCGAAACCGTACCCAAGGATGTGCAGAACCGGCGTCAATTCCGTGCCGACGGTGATGGGTTCGGCAAAGTAGGACAGCTCCTTGAATGCGTCACGCAGCAGAATGAGCGAGAGAATCTCGAACTGCTTGCCCACGGATTTGGAAAAAGAGCAGGGCAGGGTGAAGATCAGGCTCACGACTTCCAGGATCAGCACCAGCGTGAAGGCCAGGTTCACGGCATGGAAGTGGTTGGTGGGCGTGTGCGCGGCCAGGGTGGCCGGGAGCAGGCCTTGGCGGTTCAGTTCGATGCCCAGGAGCGCCCCCAGGAAGACGACGATGAGCCCCAGGGCAAAACGCCGGTGCATGCGTTCGTGCTCCCAGAAGTGATGCAGGGGGTCGAATATGTAGGTGAAGCGCTCGAACAGAAAATCCATGGAAACGGTCTCCAATCTTAAAGGTATCTGGACGTTATGGATACGACTTCGCTGAGATAGGATTTGCGCACCTCGTCGGGGACTTTATCCATGCTGCCGAAGAAGGCGTGGTGCAGGACTTCCATTCCGCATAGCTCGAAGATCCCCGTATCCGTGGTCATGGCCATGGCCTGGTGCATGCCCTGCGATGTGTAGACGGAACTGGGCAAGGCCGTTGTGTTGAAGATCAGGGCCTTCTTGCCGTGCAAAAGGCCCTGGACCGTGTCGTCGTGCAGGCGATAGGCAAAGCCCTGGCATAGAACGCGGTCGATATAGCCTTTGAGCATGGCCGGCATGCCGGCCCACCAAACCGGGTAGACAAAGGTCAGCATGTCGGCCCAGGAGATGAACTCCTGCTCCTGCCTGACATCCTGCGGCACGGTCTGCACGGTGCCGTGCATGTCCATTCTGGACAGAATGGGATTGAAGGCGATTCCGTACAGGTCGCGGCAGCGCGTGTCGTGCCCGAGGGCCCCGGAGACGGCCTCCACGGAATCGGCGATGGCGCGGTTGAAACTCACGGTGCTGGGGTGGCAGAAAATGACGAGGTGGTTCATGACATCCCCCTTGTTGTTGCGATGCGTAACCTGCCCCCGCTGCATCCTGAAAAGGATTTCGGGAGCATGGGGAACCATATGACAACGGGGGAGATCTTGAAAGCGATATTTGCCCCGGCCGGGCTACTCTCGGCCACAATTTCCCCGGGTCAGGCTTCGCGCAGAAGGGTCAGGATCTGGTCGGCGCTGGGAATGCGTCCGGTGTGGCGCTTGGAGTGGATCGGCCGCTCGTCGCGCAGGACCTCGAAATCGCCTTTACCAGACTTTTCAAGGGACACTTGGGCCCCGGCTTCGGCGCGCAATCGTTCCGCAAGACTTGCGGCGCGTTTTTCGTAACCCGCTCACTGGCCGCAGTAGAGAATACGTATGCGCATTTCGTTCCCCCCTCCCGGGTTCGTGGTCATTTCTGAAAGAATTCCGTGGACTCGAGTTCCCCGCCTTCGAAGGTCAGGACGTAATAGCCTCCGCTCGCCTCATAGGTCAGCTGCGTGATGTAGAGCAGGCGTTCGCCTCCGTCGCGGGTCGTTCTTTTGACTTCGCCGATGCGGTCTTCCCAAAGCGGGTCGCCGCATTTCTGACGCACCTTGGTGATGATGGTGCCGGGCGTCATCAGATCTCCCTGACAGCGCAAGTCGGCGGCCCGGGCCGTGCCGGCCAGGAAAAGCGGCAGGACAAGCGTAAAAAAGAGCTTTCGCATCGCGGAATCTCCGTCTAGTTGATGTGGTATCTCTTGTAGGCCTCAAGACAATCACGAGTAAAGAGGGCAGTATGAACTATCGCGTCGAGAAGGACTCGCTGGGTGAGCGCAAGGTGCCGGAACGCGCCTATTACGGGGTGCAGACCGTGCGGGCCATGGAGAACTTTCAGGTCACAGGGATTTCCATTTCCCATTATCCCCTGCACATAAGGGCGCTTGCGTGCATCAAGCAGGCCGCCGCCCTGGCCAATCTGGATCTGGGCCTTCTTGACGCGGACATCGCCGAGGCGATTCTTGGCGCCTGCCGTGAGGTGCGCGAAGGGAAACACGGCGATCACTTCGTGGTCGACGTGATTCAGGGCGGGGCCGGGACCTCGGTCAACATGAACATGAACGAGGTCATCGCCAACCGTGCGCTGGAACTCATGGGCCACGCCAAGGGCGAGTACGGATTTTGCCATCCCAACAACCATGTCAATCTGTCCCAGTCCACCAACGATGTGTACCCCACGTCGCTTCGGATCACGGCGATCTGGAAGATCCAGGAGGTGGTCGGGGCCATGGAGGAGCTGGTGGCGGCCCTGGCCTGCAAGGGCGAGGAGTTCGCCGATGTGCTCAAAATGGGGCGAACGCAGCTTCAGGATGCCGTCCCCATGACCCTCGGCCAGGAATTTTCGGCCTGGGCCGTGACCGTGGGCGAGGATATCGACCGCGTGCAGGAGTGCCGCAAGCTTCTGATGGAGATCAACATGGGCGCCACGGCCATCGGCACCGGCATCAACACGGTTCCGGCGTACGCGGCCTTCGTGGGCGAAAAGCTGGCGCACATCACGGGCCTGCCCCTGACCAAATCTCCGAATCTGGTCGAGGCCACTTCCGACACGGGCGCTTTTGTGCAGCTTTCGGGCGTGTTCAAGCGCGTGGCGGTCAAGCTTTCCAAGATCTGCAACGATCTGCGCCTGCTTTCCTCCGGTCCCTTTGCGGGGCTCGGCGAAATAAACCTGCCGCCTCGCCAGCCGGGATCGTCCATCATGCCCGGCAAGGTCAATCCGGTCATTCCCGAAATGGTCAACCAGGTCTGTTTCCAGGCCATCGGCAACGACCTGACCGTGACCATGGCCGCCGAGGCCGGACAGCTGGAACTCAACGTCTTCGAGCCGATCATCGCCTTCAACCTCTTCCAGACCATGGACATGCTGCTGCGGGCCATGCGCATCCTGAAAGACCGCTGCATCGTGGGCATCACCGCCAATCGGGAACGCTGCGCCCAACTGGTGCGCATGTCGGCAGGCATCGTGACCGTGCTTGTGCCCTATCTGGGCTACGACGAGGCCGCCGCCATCGCCAAGGAGGCGGCGGTCAGCGGAAAAACGGTCTACGACCTGGTCTTGGAAAAGGAACTCATGACCGTGGACGAGCTGGAGGACGCTCTCGACCCGATGAAGATGACGCACCCGCGCATGGTGCAGCGGGGGGCGTATGCGGGTCAGCGGCGCAAGTGATTGGCCTGGATCTCGTCGTTTCCTTGGCGGAAAATGAGTGGTGAGGCTTGACGGGGAGTTGGCCAGTGAGCAATTTCGAGAAATGTTGCGTTCGACGTTGAGTGAATTTCTTCGCTATCTGCGGGTGGCGCCCTTCCCCCACTTGACCACGCTCAAGGTTTCGGCCCTGGCCGTCGTCTGTGGCTGCGAAGCGTGGTTCTTCCTCGAACAGCCCGAATTTTCCTGGACGGCCTGGGTCTGGATGGGGCTGACCGGGCTTTTTGCCTGGGGCGTGGTCCTGTGCCAGGCGGACGCCTTTTCGCGTTATCGCGAATTCAAAAGATTGCGCCGCCTTTTGCGCCGCTACGGTTTCAGGCCGGGACTTTTCAGACTGGTGGCTGCGTCCCGCTGCCAGCGCGACGCAGCCCTCCTTGCCGCCCGCGAAACCGGCTGCCGCGCCCAGGCGTGTGGCGTTTTCCGGGAGCTCGGCTACCGCTGGTACCATATCCTGCCCGACGCCATCGTGGCCAACCCCCTTGTTTTCTTCCATCCCAGGTTTCTGCGCACCACCTTTGTTCCGGGAAAGCGGTCCAAAAGCCAGACCTGTTGACGCCGCCAGGATCTTCTTCCGCCTCTGCCGGGCAGGTGTCTCGGGCAAAAAAAAGGAGCCTCTCGGGGCTCCTTTTGTGGCGACGCGACAAGCGGCCTACCAGTTTTCCGCCAGTTCCTCGAAGTGAGCCTGGGGGTGGGCGCAGGCCGGGCAGAGTTCGGCGGCTTTCTCACCGGTATGGACGTAGCCGCAATTGCGGCAGCGCCAGGTGATCTTCTTGTCACGCTTGAAGACCCTGCCTTCCTCGATGTTTCGGGCCAGGGCCAGGTAACGGCGCTCATGTTCCTTTTCGGCCACGGCGATGGAGGTCATGATGGCGGCGATTTCCGGAAACCCTTCTTCCTTGGCGATTTTGGCGAATTCGGGATACATGTGTTCCCATTCGTGGTTTTCCCCGCCGGCGGCCTCGCGCAGGTTTTCCAGGGTGGTGCCGATGCGCCCGGCCGGAAACGACGCCGTGATCTCCACTTCGCCTCCCTCCAGCAGCTTGAAGAGACGCTTGGCGTGCTCTTTTTCCTGGGCCGCGGTTTCGGCGAAAATATCGGATATCTGGACAAACCCTTCCTTGCGGGCCTGCTTGGCGAAGTAGTCGTATTTGTTGCGGGCCTGGGATTCTCCGGCGAAAGCGGTCAGAATATTCTTTTCGGTCCGGGTACCTTTCAGAGACTTGGACATAAATCCTCCGTTGTGGTTGTAATGTGTCAAGACTTTTAGCAGGTTGAGCGGACATCGTCAAGTTATTGAGAATTATTACTGACAATTTGTGTGCCCGGCAAAGCTTTTTGTGCTCCCCTAAGCGGAGTTTGGCAACAGGCTTGACGCCCTTTCAATCGTGTTTACCTATTTGCCATCGCAACGCTTGGAGGTATGCCGTATGGTTATCGATTTCAGCACATATTATGATTTACCACGCAATATGGACAGTTTTTTCGAGGAATTATGGCGGCCAAGTACATTGAGCCAAAGACGCATCTCCTATCCTCCCATCAATATCAGCGAGGGGGAGGAAGAAATCGTGGTCATGTCGGAAATTCCCGGAATGGATACGGAAGATATAGAGTTGACCTTGAATGAAAAGAGTCTTGTCATCCGAGGGACGAAAAAGAGCGAGGTCGGCAATTACTACAGGCAGGAACGCCCCACCGGAAGCTTTCAGAGGATTGTCAACCTCAACGTGCCTGTGCGCGCCGAGGCCATCAAGGCGTCCATGAAGGACGGGGTGCTTCGGGTGGTCCTGCCCAAGGCCAAGGAAAGCCATCCCCTGACCATCGCCATCGACGCCCAGTAAGACTCAGGAGGAGACGAGCCCATGACAAACGATATGGAAAAAAAGACGGTCCCGGCCCTGCCTCGGTTCCGCCCCAACACCGACGTGCTGGAGCGTGAGGACGGATTTCATATTTTCGTGGACATGCCCGGCGTGGGCAAGGATGGGTTGTCCATCGATCTGCGCGAGAACGAGCTGGAGATTCGCGGCAAGGCGGTCTATCCGCGCGAGGAGAATGCCAAGGCGCTGCATGTGGAGTTCGGGGACGGTGAATACGTCCGCACCTTCACCATCTCCGACGGAGTGGACCGGGAAGGCATAAAGGCCAGTTTGAAGAAGGGGTTGCTTGAGGTCTTCCTGCCCAAGGCCGCCCGCTTCAAGCCCAGGCGCATAGAGATTCAGGCGGGATGATGCGGGAACCGCCTGGCTGACAGGTTTGTTCGCAGTGAAAACGCGCGCTTTGGTCTGGTTCAGACCGGGGCGCGCGTTTTTTTGTCGCAAAGCTTCATTTTTTCGCAGTCAATGCCCCAGGGACAGGCCCCGTGCCTGCACTTCTTCAATCCATCCCCAGTGATCGAACAGATCGAGGAGTTCCTGCGCCGGGGGGCAGGTCAGGGTCATCCGGACGTGGTTTTCGGGGTGGCTGAAGACCAGTTCCACGCTGGCCAGCAACAGGCGGCGCAGGCCGGAATATTCGCGGAAAAAGCGGTTTTGCCGGCCGTCGCCGCGCAACACGTCTCCGATGAGCGGGTGGCGGATGTGGGCGAAATGACGGCGGATCTGATGGGTGCGGCCGGTAAGGGGATGGACCCGGACCAGACTGTAGCGCGCGGTGGGGTTGGGGCCGACCGGGTGCGCGATCTCGGTCGTGGCCAGCCGCGTGAATTCTGTTCGAGCTTCTTGCAGGGCCCCTGATTCGGATTTGAGCGGATCGTCGATGAGGCCTTGCAGAGGCGTGAACCCCCGCGTCACGGCCAGGTAGGTCTTGCCAACGCCTTGACCCGCGAACTGGAGAGCCAGCGCGTGCGCGGCCTGCGGCGAGAGGGCCATGATCATGAGCCCCGAGGTCGGACGGTCCAGCCGGTGCACCGGATAGAGGCGCTGTCCGAGCTGGTCGCGCAGAAGCTGGAGCAGAAAGGGCTCGCGTCCGGCGTGGGCGTTGCGGTGCACCAGCAGTCCGGCGGGCTTGTGCACGGCGACGACGTGCTCGTCCTGATACAGGATCGGAATTTCGGCTCCTTCAGCGTGCGGCATTGTTTTCGGTCAGTTCGCCGCGCAGGTTCTTGGGCATGCGCTCCCTGATCTCGTCGGGGGGGAGGCCCAGGCTGAACAGATAGATCATCTTGGTCAGCGCGGCCTCGGCCGTCATGTCCACGCCCGAGACCACCCCGGCGCGGGCCAGGGCCGAGCCGGCCTGGTATCCGCTCTGATCCACGGTCCCGCGCAGGCATTGGGTGCAGTTGACGATGACCACGCCGCGCGCGCACGCCTCGGCCAGGACATCCATGAGCTCGGCGTCGTTGGACGGGCCGTTGCCCAGGCCGTAGGTTTCGAGCACCAGCCCCTGCAGGGGCGAGCGCAGCACGTTGGCCACAAGTTCCGCGGAGATGCCGGGGAAGAGTCTCAAGGCGCCCACCCTGGCTTCGGACAGCGGGTGCACGGTCAGCCCGTTCACCGGCAGCTTTGGAAGGAGCAGTTCGGGATGGGGGCGGATGGTCACGCCGATATGGCCCAGGTCCGGATAATTGGGGGAGTCGAAGGCCTGGAAGCCGGCCGCGTCGATCTTGGTCGAGCGGCAGCCGCGCAAGAGGCGGTTGCCGAAGCACAGGCAGACTTCCGGCACGGGAGTCAGGGCGATGACCATGAGCGCGGTGACAAGGTTGTCCCGGCCATCGCTGCGGACCCGGCACAGGGGGATCTGGGAGCCGGTCAGGACCACGGGCTTGGCCAGGCCTTCGAGCATGAAAGGCAGGGCCGATGCGGTGTAGGCCATGGTGTCCGTGCCGTGGATGACGACAAACCCGTCGAATTCATGGTATTTTTCGGCGATGTCGCGGGCGATGGCCAACCAGTGGCGAGGTCCCATGTTGGAGGAGTCCAGCAGGGGCGCGTACTCGCAAATCACGTATTCCGGCATTTCAGGGCTGGAGAAATCGGGCATGGAGGCCATGACCCGGCCCAGGTATCCTGCTTCCGGCGCGTAGCCCTGGGGGGTCGGCTTCATGCCGATGGTTCCACCCGTGTAGAGAATGCAGACCCGTTTTTTCACATCGTTCTCCAGGTCATGAGCTTCCAGTGGATGAACTCCATGATCTCTTCATGTTCATTTTTCCCCGCGCCCCTGACCGTGATCGGTTCGCCGAAACAGAACCTGACCGGCAGCTCGGGTTGGATCCTGCCGTAATCCTTGCACAGCTTTCCGACGCCCCAGGCATCGGTTTTGAGCGCCAACGGCACGACCGGCACCCCCGCCTTTTTCGCCAGCTTGATGCCGATGGTGTTGAATGCCGCGCGGTCCAGGTTCGGCGTGCGTGTGGTCTGGGGAAAGACGATGACGGAAGTGCCCCGGGCAAGGCGCTCCTGCCCCTGTTCCATGACGGCCTTGAAGTCTTCCCGCGGGTTGACGCGGTCCACGGCGATAGGGTCGGCGGCGTTCACCACGCGCTGAAAAACGGGGTAGGTCGTCAGGCTGCGTTTGAGCACGAAGGAGATGGGCCGGTGGGTGGCCAGGATGCCCGGCATGCAGAAGGTTTCCATGGTCGACATGTGGTTGGCGACGACCACGCAGGGGCCGGGCAGGGATGCGAACGCGGAGGCGTTTTCGATGTGGAAGCGCAGTCCGCTCGCCTCGGCCCTGCGCATGAAGGTCTGGCTGTCCATGGCCCAGTGCGCCATGGAGTAGCCTTTTCTCGTCCGCCAGGCGGCCTCGCAGACGATGGAAAACACCCGCGCATAGAATGTCAGGCTGGGAAAACAGCGTGAAAGCGGGCCGACCTTTATTTCGGGGCTATGATACGGATCAGGAAAGGGGAGTATGTTCATGCCTGCTCAAAATGGGTTGGCGGGCCGTGGAACTCCACGGCCCGGTGATGTTTCATCGTCTGCGGATGGTAGCGCAAGCGGGTGCGGTCTTCCAGGATTTTTTCACCTCGCAGCCCACCGGCGCGGCCTAGATGGCCTGGATCAGTTTGGGCAGGATTGCGTGCAGCTGCCCTGTTTCCTCCGGGGTCAGAACCGCATGCAATTCGCGGGTCAGGTGCAGGTGATGGGCATGGTGCTCAAGGTAGAGTTCCCGTCCCGCTCCGGTCAGGGTCACGAGGATGGAGCGGCGGTCCGTGTTGTGCGGGATGCGTGCCACCAGACCCTGCTTTTCGAGGCGATCCACCCCCACCGTCAGCGTTCCTGTGGTCACGCCCATCTTGGCCGCCAGCTCCTTCATGCGCAAGGGTGACTGCTGGCCCAGAATCTCCAGGGTGTGCATCTGCGGCAGGGTGATGGCGCAGTCCCGGACCACGGCCTGCTCCCAGGAGGAGAGCTTTTCGTAGAATTCGATGATCAGGTCGCTCAGGCGTTCCAGGTCATGCATGGCCGTGCTCCGGACAGGACTGGGGCTCATTTTCGGCAGGGCACGGACAGGAGTGTACTTCCACGGTGAGGCGCTCCAGGTGTTCCACCTCGGCCAGGAGCTCCTTGTAGTATTCGGGCGGCCGTGGGACGCTGTCCTCCACGGTCAGGTGGGCGGCGAGGCGGCGGGGCCCCACATTCCAGACATAAAGATCCCGGACCCGGATATCGCCGCCCTGCTCGATGCGGCGCAGAATGTCCGCGTGCAGGCTTTGATCCGCGCGATGATCGAGGAGCACGCGCGCTGTTTCACGCAGCAATCCCACCGCCCAGCGTCCGACGACCACGGCTCCGACCAGGCCCATGACGGGATCGAGCCAGCTCAGGCCGAGGTATTTCCCGCCCAAAAGGGCGAAGATGGCCAGGATCGAGGTCAGGGCATCGGCCAGGACGTGCATGTAGGCGGCCTTGAGGTTGTGGTCGTGGCTGTGGACATGGTCTTCGTCACGCAACCACCACGCGCTGACCAGGTTGATGGCCAGCCCCAGGACCGCCACCAGCGCCGCCGGCCCGAAGGAGATGGATACGGGCGAGAGTAGGCGCGTGAACGATTCCGCGCCCATGTAGAGGGCCACGAGCACGAGTCCCACGGCGGAGGCGAATCCGGCCAGGGCGTTGACCTTGCCCGCGCCGAAGACCAGATCGGGATTGTCGGCGTTCCTCCGGGCCCAGACATAGGCGAACCAGGCCACGGCCATGGCTCCGGCATGGCTGGCCATGTGCCATCCGTCGGCCAGAAGCGCCATGGAGCCGAAAATCCAGCCCGAAAGGATTTCCACGGCCATGGTGGCCATGGTCAGCCAGAACACGAGTCGGGTTCCGCGCTCGCCGTGTTCCGTGTCGTGATGATGGTGGTGTCCGCAGGAGCAGGAATGATCGTGCATGATGTCTCGCAGTTGTTTGGTTGGCAAAATGTTTGATGTCCAAACAATGTTGAAATATCGTTTGAGTGTCAAGCTTGTTTTTCGTCGCGCTCCCGTACCACGCAGGACCGTGATTTTTGCCGACGCCGCCCATTCGTGGACACGGCTGGAATTTTTCAGGGATTGACAATTGTCCCGGGCTTTGAAAGTCCCGGAAACAAACAATTCTGGAGGCCACAGTGCAGGACAAAGACGGCGTATTTTATTATCCCTATCCTGAAAACAAGCGTATCCGCATGTACGTGCGCGAACAGGACGGCACGATTGAATTCAGGCTCAGCAATGTCGACCATCCTGAAATATGGGAGAGGCACGGCTGGCTGGATCTGGACATCATCCGTCGCGGAGCCAAGATGTTCGAGGAACGCGGCTCCAAGGTCGATCCGACGAACATCTACGACCTTGAAACCGCGCGCTACCTGCTCAAGGAAGCGCGCAAGAAATAATTCCGGATCGGAACATGCTCATCAATGGTTTGGTGCAGATCGCGGGGGTGGGTAGCCTGGAGGAGGGGCGCATGCTGCTTGAGTGCGGCGTGGACCTGCTCGGGTTTCCCCTGCGTCTGCCCGTCCACGCCCCGGACGTTTCCGAGGATCGGGCCCGCGCCATTATCGGGGAGCTGGGGCCCGCCGTCTGCGTGCTCATCACGTACGAGGACGATCCGGACCGTCTGGCGGACCTGTGCCGCTTTCTGAACGTGACCACCGTTCAGCTTCATTCCGACATATCCCCGAAAATTCTGGCCCGGATCAAGGACCGTCTTTCGCTGCGCATTTTCAAAAGCTATGTCGTGGGCCGGGAATCCCTGAAACCGCAGGATTTCGCGCGGGAGTATTCCTTGGTCTGCGACGCGTTCATCACCGATACCTATGATCCCGCCAGCGGGGCCAGCGGCGCGACGGGCAAGGTCCATGACTGGAGCGTGAGCGCGGAGTTGGTCCGTCACAGCCGGCTTCCGGTCATTCTCGCCGGCGGCCTGACCCCGGCCAACGTGCGCCAGGCCGTCAAGGCCGTGCGTCCCGCGGCAGTCGATGCGCATACGGGGGTCGAGGCTCCGGACGGCTTCAAGGATCCGGAACTGGTTCGGGCCTTTGTGCGCGAGGCCAGGGCCGGGTTCGCGGAAAGCGGTTTCTGCTGATCCCCGCCCCTTGATTCCGGTGCGCCGCGCCCGCCGCCGGCCCATGCCCGCCGACGCGCGTCCGCTATGGGGACGCGGGGCCCGCTTGCCCCCAAGGACCGTCTTCCATCATTTCAGCTCGAAAAGGATTCCTCCTGTTCCGTCCGGCACCGGTACCGGCGGCTCCGGCGCGTGGTAGATCTTGCGGATTTTTTCGCCCAGTACGCGCAGGTCTTCCAGGGAGCGTTTGGAGTCCCCCACCTCGTCCAGCAGGCGGGACAGGAGCTGCTCCCTGCGCGGCCCGTCCTTGGTGGACTTCAAGGCCTCGATATAGTCCGACATCAGCCCGTATTGCATGGCCTGGGCCTGGGCGATGTTGTTCAGACGGTCCGAAAGCCCGCCCAGGGTCCGACGGTAGGTTTCCAGTTCCGTGCGTTCGATGACCGCGCGCATGTCGTGCAGGATGATCTGGTAGCTTTCCAGCAGCCCCGAGTTGCGGTTTTTTCTGCACCCGCCCGTGATGGCGACTTCCACGGTCTCCCCGGTGAGGGTCTTGAGCCTGGTCGGGTGGTCGGTGATGCTGCCGTCCTGGATGATGGTGGTCATGATGAGCTTTCGTTCCTTCTCGTCCGTGAAATGGTCGAGGACGTTGCCGCTCAGGGCGTGCTCCCGGCTTTCGTAGCCGAAGAGCGAGATGGCCGCCTGGTTGATGTCCAGGAAGCTTCCATCCGGCAGGGCCACGAAAATGGGGTCGGTGGAGTACTGGAAGATGCGGCGGTACTTCTGCTCGTTGACGCGCAGTTTTTCCTCGTCGTTCTTGCGATCGGTGATGTCCTTGATGAAGTGGTAAACCTGCTGGATTCTGCCCAGTCCCTGCTCCTTGTAGATCACCTCTCCCTCGTCCCGCACCCAGCGGATGTCGCCGTTGGCGTGGACGATGCGGTATTCGATGCGGTCGATCTCCTTTTCGACGAGCCCCGCGTAGAAGGCCTGAACCTTGGCGCTGTCTTCGGGGAAGACCAGATCGATGGGGTGGAAGATGTTTCCGACGAATTGTTCCGCCGGAAGACCGTAGATGCCTTCGGTGGCGCTGTTGGCCGATTCGATGCGCGAATGGTCGCGGTCGAAGGCCATGATGACTTCGGGGATGGAGTCGAGAATGCGTTTGAGTTTTTGGCTGGTCTTGGTCTTTTGCGTGATGTCGGTCAGCGAGCACAAGAGCGCGGGCAGGCCGCGATACCGGATCTTTTTGGCCTGCATTTCGATGATCGACTCGGCGCCGCCCGCATCCACCAGCGTGAATTCGATCGTTTTGTGGGCGCAGCTCGGCTCGTCGGGAATGTCGCCCAGGTATTTCTCGATCCGGGCGTGATGCTTGGGGATCACGAAGTCGGACAATGGCCTTCCCTGGAGGGTTTCGCGGTCGGCACGGCAGAGCGTGGCGAAACAGAGGTTGGCATGCGAGATCGCGCCGTCGCTCAAAATGACCGCTCCCTGGCTGAGGGCGTCGAGAAGCTGGATGTGTTCGGGGTTCATGAGGTGCATATGTTCATTCCTGGCCGGGGATTTTCCGGCGGATCATTTCTGCTTGATGTCGATCATGTCCAGCTTCGTCAGGCTGGTTCTGGTTCTTGTGCCCGGGGCGTTCAGAAGATGCCAGGCCGTGTACTGCTCGGCATAGAGGGTGCCGGCCGACATGCCGTCCACGGGCACGATGACGTTCATGCCGCGCATGGAGGCGCCGGTGGCGGTGTGCAGGACCGCTCCTTCGGCGGTGGTGCCGGCGATGATCACGTTCTTCACGTTAAGCTTTTTGAGAATCGCTTCCAGTTCGGTATTGAAGAACTTGTCCACGAAGGACTGCACGATGGGTTCTCCGGGCAGGGGCTTGGCCTCGGGAAGGATGGTCTCGGGCGTGCCTCTGCTGGTCAGGCTGTGCACCACGGGCATGCCGGCCCCCCTGGCTTTGGCCAGGAACGCTCCGATGCGGGGCGCGGACTCCACGCAGCGCGGCCGCGCTTGCGTGTTGCAGGTCAGTTCTTCAATATCGAGTACAAGAAATGCCGTTTCCGTCGGGTCCACCGTCACGGCCTTGAGTTCCACCGGGGCGGGCGGCTCCACTGCGTCCCATTCTTCGACAATGGTTCCGGCCAGGGCGGGCGTTATGCATACGAAGACAAGGGTTGTCAAAACCAAAGCAAGGGGTGATCGCTTCATGGTGGCCTCCTGCGGGCTGTCAAGGGTTGCTGACCGGGATGCATACGCTGTCCGGCGCTTTTGCTCCCGCCTTACGAATATTATACACGGCCCGGCCTTCGGCAATGACCACCTCCGGATTATTCGCGGAAAAAATCTGCACCGTGGCGTTGCCGACCCTGTTGCCCAGAAGCTTGACCTCGCCGATGGCGATGAGATCCGCCGGATCGGCCGGCCGCAGGTAGTCCACGCGCATGTCGATGGTCGCCACGCGGTCGCGCACCGAGCAGGCAGCCCATACGGCCGAGCCGCCGCAGGTATCCACGAGCATGGATATGAGGCCGCCGTGCAGCGCCGGGCGGCGTGGATCGCCGATGAATTCCGGGCGGTAGGGCAGGCGCAGGCGGGCGTAGCCGGGGCGGATCTCTTCCACCACAAGGCCCAGAAAACGGTCGTAGGGTATTTCCTGTTCGATGACGTGACGGATATCCATGAAGCACCTCGGGTTTGGGAGTGTGGCATGTCGTGATGCATTGTCATGGGCAAGACCCGGGGGGCCGTCAAGGGGCGGGCTTGTGTTCGCAATCAGGCCGGGGTAAAGCCGCTCTTCGTCTTCGGGGCCTTGCCCGGATTGTAACGTTCAACTTTTTTAAGGATATTGCCGTGTCGTCCTTTGAAATCAAGGGCAAGGTCGCCCCGTGCACTCTTTTCAGGCCGCTGACGGTGGATCTTGCCGCGCTGAGCGCCGACGTCGCGGAGCGCCTTGGACAGACACCCGAGTTCTTTCGCAACATGGCCGTCATCGTTGACCTTTCCGCTTTGGGCGAGATGCGGGACGGGCTGGATCTGAACGGGATGGTGCGCCTGCTTCGGGAGCAGGGCATGATGCCTGTGGGCATCCAGGGCGGGAACGAATATCACGAACGCCTGGCCCCGAATCTTCATCTGGGCGTTTTTCCGGAGAACAAGCCGGCTCCGGGCCGGGCCGCGAACAGCGCTCCGGGCGCCGGATCCCAGGATGCCTCGGCCATGGTCGTGGACAAGCCCGTGCGCTCCGGCCAGCAGATTTACGCCAAGGGCCGCGACCTCGTGGTGCTCGCCCCGGTGGGGCAGGGCGCGGAGGTCATTGCCGACGGCAACATCCACATCTACGCGCCGCTGCGCGGACGGGCACTGGCCGGGGTCATGGGCAACGAAGGGGCGCGGATTTTCTGCAAGGAACTGCGGGCGGAATTGATCTCTGTCGCCGGACTGTACCGGGTCAGCGAGGACCTGCCCGAAAATCTGCACGGCGCTTCTGCCCAGATCCGTCTGAGCGGGCGTCAGCTATTGATTGAACCACTTTGACAGGACCAGGAGGGACTGTGGGTAAAATTATCGTTGTAACTTCGGGCAAGGGCGGGGTCGGCAAGACCACCTCCAGCGCGTCCCTGGCCACGGGTCTGGCCCGCCGGGGCATGCAGGTCGCGGTGCTGGATTTCGACGTGGGCCTGCGCAACCTCGATCTGATCATGGGTTGCGAGCGGCGCGTGGTCTATGATTTCGTCAATGTCATCCAGGGCGATGCGACCCTGCACCAGGCCATGATCCGCGACAAGCGGGTCGAGAACCTGTTCATACTCCCCGCGTCCCAGACCAAGGACAAGGACGCTCTGCGCATGGATGGCGTGGAGAAGGTGCTGGACGAGCTTGCCGGGCGCTTCGATTTCGTGATCTGCGATTCACCGGCGGGCATCGAGCATGGCGCGCTCATGGCCATGCATTTCGCCGACGAGGCCGTGGTCGTGACCAATCCGGAGGTGTCTTCGGTGCGCGATTCGGACCGGGTGCTGGGGCTGTTGCAGAGCAAGACCAAGAAGGCCAAGAACGGCGGGAACATCAGGGAACACCTGCTTCTGACCCGCTATGACCCCGAACGGGTGGAGCGGGGCGAGATGCTCAGCGTGGCCGATGTGGAGGAGATCCTGGCCATCCCGCTACTGGGCGTGATCCCGGAGTCCAAGTCCGTGCTGGCCGCCTCCAACTCCGGAGAGCCGGTCATCCTGGACGACGCGAGCGACGCGGGTCAGGCTTACGATGACGCGGTGGCCCGCCTGTTGGGCGAAGATCTGCCGCACCGTTTCCTCACTCCGGCCAAGAAGGGCTTTTTCGCCCGGATCTTTGGAGGTTGACATGGGTATCTTCAGTTATTTCCGCACCAAGAAAAACACCGCCGAGGTGGCCAAGAACCGCCTGCAGATCATCGTGGCCCACGAACGCGCGCAGAACGGCGGGTACGAGTTTCTGCCGCGGTTGCGTCAGGAGCTCATGCTCGTGGTGCAGAAATATGTGCACGTGGAGCTTGAGAACATCAAGGTGGACGTGAACAGGGACGGTGATTGCGAAGTCCTGGAGTTCAACGTCACCCTGCCCGACAACAAACGCTGATCCGAGAATTCATGCCGGGGCCGCTTCCCGCCGCCCCGGCTGCTCCGCCGCCTCAAGGCGCTGCGTTGACAGCCCCGCGACGGACGTTCTAACCACGATCCATCCCTACAAAACCCGAACCCCCCTGCGCCATGGCAACCGAACGCGGCTCCCGCCCCGAAATCATCATCCGTGAAATCGAACTCGACGATCTCGCCCCGATCTATCACCTCGGGGAGCGCCTGTTCACCTGCGACCTGTACCCTTTTCTGTACCGCACCTGGGACGAGTGGGAAGTGGTCGGCCATTACAACACGGACCCCGAGTTCAGCCTGGTTGCCGAGGTGGACGGCGCACTGGCCGGGTTCATCATCGGCACCCTCATCAGCAAGGCGTCCTGGACCTACGGCTACATCGTCTGGCTGGGAGTGGACCGGGCCTTTCATTCCACAGGCGTGGCGCACAAGCTCTATGACAAGCTGGTGGAGCGCATGGTCGAGGCTGGCGCGCGCTATCTCATCGCCGACACCGACCCCAGCAACACGGCGGCGCTCAAATTCTTCACCAAGAAAGGCTTCAAGGACGAGCGCGAGCATGTGGTCCTGTCGCTTAATCTGAGCCGCACCGAGCGTTACCGGGCCATTCTGGAAAAGCACGGCAATGGCCACGGCAACGGGCACGGCGAGCCGGAGGCGCGTGCAAAGAAGGCCCGGCATCCTAAAACCGCCACCAAGAAAAATCAGGAAAAGCCTCTCTGCGGCTCCACCGCCCTCGATCCTGAATCCTGAAGGCTCCTCGCCCGGCCGCGTCCATCCCGCCGAGCCCTAATACCGCCTCTGGCACCTCGGGCAATGCGTGGACGTCCTTCCCGCCACCCGTTCCGCCTCAAGCGCCGTGCCGCAGGCCGGACAGGGCTCCCCTTTTTTGCCGTAGACCTGGAAACTCTCCTGGAAGATGCCGCTTTTGCCGTAGGCGTTGCGGTAATCGCTGATGGTGCTGCCGCCGGCCGCGATGGCTTCGAGCAGGATGCGGCGCAACTCCGAACAGAGCTGCACGCGTTTTGCGAAGGGAATGTTGGCGACCGGGCTGGCCGGATGGATGCGGGCCGCGAAGAGGGACTCGTCAGCGTAAATGTTGCCGATTCCGGCCAGGATCGTCTGGTTGAGAAGCAGGCTCTTCACTCCGGCGCGGCGGGTGCCAAGACTTTTGGCCAGCTCTTCGGGCGTGCTTTGCAGGGGTTCGGGACCAAGGCTTGCGTAAAAGCTCCAGGCCGCGAGTTCTTCTGGGGCGTAGACGCCGAAAAAACCGAAACGCCGCGTGTCCTCGAAAACCAGCCTGTCCCCGCCGTCCAGCCCGCAGACCAGGTGGGTATGCCTGGGCAGGCCCTGTCCAGGACTTGCGACCCAGACCCGTCCGGTCATCTTGAGGTGAAAGACCAGGCAGTCGCCCTGATCCAGATGAACCAGGAGAAGTTTGGCCCGACGCGAGACACGGGTGATTGTCCGGCCCGGCAGACGGTTTGGGTCGCCGGCCCGCAGCACTCCCGGAGTGAGCACGTTCACGCTTTCCACGCCGCGGTTTTGGACCAGCGCGTGCAACCCGCGGGCGATGGTTTCGACTTCCGGCAGTTCGGGCATCAGTTTTTGGGGGTGGTTGGAGCGTCGCCTTCGGGACCGGCCAAGGGAATGGCCAGCGTCAGGGTTTGGCCGTCGCGCAGGACCCTGAGTGCGAGGGGTTTTTTCAGGCGGGACGCCGCCATGGCCGCGAAGTGCAGATCCATGGCCTCCTTGAGGTCCCGGTCTTCGGCCCTGAGCAGCACATCCCCGGCCCGGAGACCGGCAGCGTCCGCTTTTGAACCCGGTTCCACGCTCTCCACCCGCATGGCCCGGTCTTCGAACACGATGTTCATGCCGAGGCGGCTTTTGTGCTGGGCCGCGCAATGGAAAAAGACCTGCTTGCCAGGCATGGGCCGTTTGTCGTCATCGGCCTGGTCCCGGAAATCCTCTTCGCCGCGCACAGGCATGAGGGACAGGCACTCGGCTTTCGGGTCCAGGGTGCGCAAGCGGAATTCAATGCCCCACCCGTGCTCCACATGGCCGCTTCCGGCCAGGATCAGCATGGGACGGGCCAGCTTTTCCCGCCACGCGAGGGCCCGCTCGGCCATCATGGAATCCCACAGGGCCTGCACGAGGTAGAATTTTTCCGCCATGGAGCTCATGGACGGGGTGGCGCCAGTCCCGGGCGCAGCATCCGCCTGTCCTGCCGTGCGCATGGTCTGGTGCAGTTCGATCTGCATTTCGAGGGCCTTTTTCTGGGCCCGGCTGGCCGGAATGATCCGGCGCGGCAGGGCGTCACGGTCAGCCTGGGTCAGCCCCTGGTTGCCCCTATCGCGGAAGGCGACCAGCGTTTGCCGGGGGATGTTCAGCCCCGCCACGGGAAGATCGTAGCGCTCGGCCAGTTCGAAGATGGGTTTGTACAGGGCGTAGGAATAGCCCCAGATTTTTTCCCAGCCGACCTCCGCCCCCAGATCGGCGGCGCTGACGGAGCGGTCGTTGAATCTGTCCAGCACGGGCTGGCTTGTGACCGGCAGCATCTCCAGGCCGATGGCGAAGCGCAGTCCGCTTCCGGCCAGCGCTTCGATCAGACGCGCCTGCGCGGCGTGGTCGCAGGGATTGGTGTGGCTTTCGCCCATGAGGAGGAAATGGGCCTCGCGAGCCAGGGTCACGATGTCGTCATCGGTCAGGGGCTGGCCTGTGGACGAGAGAAAAGATCCCGGCGGCGGGGAGACCCAAGGGGGAGTCACCGCCGCCGGTTTGGCGCAGCCGGCGAGCATGGCCAGCAGCAGGGGCAGGATGAGGCGGCTCATCAGTCCCAATTGCGCTTGTCCTCGATGAAGCGGATCTGCGGCGGCAGTGTCCCGGGGGTGAGGATCTTCAAGGCCGGTCGGATCTTGATCTTCTCGCGGAACATGTGCAGCAACTCTTCCTCGCGCTTGAAGCCCGAGGTTTCAATGAGGAGCGTCATCTCGTCGATGCCGCCGGGGTTGGTGACCTCAATCTGCCATCTCTTGACTTCCTCGAAGCCGGAGATGACCTGCTCGACCTGGTGCGGGTACACGAACATGCCCTTGATGCGGGCCGTGGTGTCCACGCGACCAACGATGGTGCCCAGGCGCGGGGAGGTGCGGCCGCAGGGGCAGGACGCGCGGTCGATGTAGGACAGGTCGCCCGTGGCCAGACGGATGAGCGGGTAGGTCTTGTTGAAGGCCGTGACCACGATCTCGCCCACCTCGCCGTCCTTGAGCGGAATGCCCGTGTCCGGATGGCAGATTTCGACATAGGCGCGATTGGCTATGTGCAGCCCGTTCTTGTGGAAGCATTCGTAGCCGATGCAGCCCACGTCCGCCGTGCCGTAGCCCTGGCGCATGATCAGGTCGAACTTCTTCTCCAGGGTGGAGCGCATCTTCTCCGAGAATTTCTCGCCGGTCACGAAGGCCACCTCAAGGTAGAGGTCCTTGCGCAGGTTGAGGCCCTTTTCCTCGCCCTTCTGGGCCAGGTGCATGAGATAGCTGGGCGTGCCCACGTAGCCCGTAACGCGCAGCTTCTTCATGATGTCGAGCTGGCTGCCGGTGTTGCCGGGGCCGGTGGGAACCACGGCGCAGCTCAGCTGGCGCAGGGGCTCCTCGAACATGAGTCCGGCCGGGGTCATGTGGTAGTTGAAGGTGTTCTGGACCAGGTCGCCGGAGCGGAAGCCCGCGGCGTAGAAGCTCTCGGTCCACCCCCAGTAGTCGTCGCCCCTGTCCTCGGGATCGAAGATGGGGCCGGGGGACAGGAAGACGCGGCGCAGCTCGCCCAGGTCCTTGGTCAGAAGGCCGCCCAGGCGCGGGCCCATGGACTGGAGGAAGATGAGTTCCTTTTTTTTCAGGATCGGGACGTGCTTCAGGTCGATGAGGTCGCGGAACTTCTCCACGGAAAACTGTGCGCGGTCAAAGCGCTTCTTCACGTCCTCGGAATATCGGTATGCATACGAGAGCAGCTCCTTGAGCTGGATCTGGTAATATTTCTGGCGCTCCGTGGCGTCCAGAACTTCGCGGCGGCTGAAAATGCCTTCAGTGCGATCCTTGCGGGTCATCAGCACTCCTCCCTGCGGTGGCGTGGTCCGGCCGTGGTGGTCGGGGTTGAAAGGTTCGAGAAAAGCCCCATATACAGGAATAAAAAAAGGATTTGCAAGTGTGTATTTGCAAATCCTTGAAATAGAACGAAATCAGAGGTCGGGATACTTACTCGTCCAGCAAGTCCTCGGTGGGATCCTCGTCTGCCGAGGCTTCCGGGGCCACGCTTTCCGGGGCCTGGGCCTCGGCGAAAGTGCGCGCGAAAACCAGAAACCCGGTGTGGGCGACCATGCGGTCTTCGGGGCGCAGACGCTCCGGCACCGGCTTGTAGTGGCGCAGGAAGATCTCCACCACCTCGATCTGGCGGAAGGGGCCGTCCTGGAGCACCTTGAGCAGGTCCTGGACCTGGTTGGTGGTGGGCAGCAAAAAGCCCACGGGCGCGCCGGGCACGACCGCGCCGGGGATATGATGGATATAGTCGCAGGGTTCGCGCACATCCAGAAAGAGGGCGTCGGCGGCGTGGGGCTGGAAGCCCTCGGCGATGTCGTGATGGAACTGTTCCACGCGGTGGGACAGTCCTATGCGCTCCAGGTTCTGGCGGCAGAGGGTGTAGAATTCCTCGCGGCGTTCGTAGGTGTAGACCTTGCCGGTGTCGCCCACCAGCCAGGCCAGCGCCGTGGTCAGGCCGCCGGAGCCGCAACCGGCCTCGACGATGCGGCAGCCGGGGCCGATGCCCAGCTTCATGACGATGTAGCCGATTTCCTTGGGGTAGATGATCTGGGTGCGGCGCTTGACCGACTTGACCAGGTCGTACAGCGTGGGGCGCATGACGGTGAAGGGGTAGCCCTTGTGGGTCATGACCTGCTGTCCCCAGCCCGCGGCGCGGACTTCGTCGAGATGCAGAAGTCCTTCGTTTGTATGCATGACCTGCCCTTCCTGGGCAGTAACAAAATATCGCTTGTCGTTTGCGTTGAGCAGCATTACCAGCTGTCCCGGTTCGAGCATGTGGCCTCCTGTGAAGTGCGTAGGCGGGAGTAGCCATGGCATACCTTGATGTCAAGCAATCCGCCCAGCCCCGAAGATGGTTTTTCTTGCTATGGGGACGTTGGCGAGGTAGGGAACATCTCTGATACTCGGCGTGGTGTGCGCCCGGCTTTTGTCCGGTCACTTTCTTTCCCATAGCGCCACCCGCCCCGGTCTCACAAATTTTTTCAGGTTTTCGATACGCAAATTTTTTATTTTTCCCCGGCTTTGCCGGAAACATTTTTCATTTGAGGATATGTATGGGCGAGAAGCAGAAGCGCAAGATGTTCATCAGCGTGCTGCCTGGTGAACAGGTGGAAGTGGCCATCATGGAAGATGGCGTCGTGGTCGAGTACTATGTTGAAATGCTCCACCAGAGCAAGACCAAGGGCAACATCTACAAGGGCAGGATTCACAACGTCGACCAGGCCCTCCAGGCCGCCTTCATCAATTACGGAGCGGAAAAGAACGGATTCCTGCAGGTCGACGAGGTCCATCCCGAATACTATCAGGGCGACGTTCCCAGCCGGGGCAAGTACCCGCCCCTGCAAAAAGTCCTGAAGCCGGGTCAGGAGGTTCTGGTGCAGGTGGTCAAGGAGCCCACCGGCTCCAAGGGCGCTTTTCTGACCACCTACCTGTCCATCCCCGGACGCTATTTCGTACTCACCCCGGGCCGCGAACAACTGGGCATTTCCCGCAAGATCGAAGACGAAAAGGAACGCGACCGCTTGAAGGAGGTCGTCGAGGAGCTCAAGCTCGACGAGGGCCTGGGCGTCATCGTGCGCACGGTCAGCGAAGCCCAGAGCAAAAGCAGCCTGTCCCGGGATCTGCAGGTCCTGAAGCGTCTGTGGAAGGACATCCGCAAGAAGGGCATCGCCTCCGAGTCCCCGGCCCTCATCTACGAGGAGAAGGATCTGGCCTTCCGCGCCATCCGCGACTACCTCACCCCCGACATTGCCGAGTGCTGGGTGGACGACGAGGAGACAGCGAAACAGATCACGGAGTTCGCGACGCTCCTGTTCCCGCGCCGCAAGACCTTCATCAAGGTCCATTCCGAAACCGAGCGCACCTTGTACGAGCGCTTCCGCATTGAAGCCCAGCTGCAGAAGATTTTCAGCCGCACGGTGAACCTGCCCAGCGGCGGACAACTGGTCATCGACCACACCGAGGCTCTGACAGCCATCGACATCAACTCCGGCAAGATCGGCGGAGAGAAGAATTTCAAGGAAATGGCCCTGCGCACCAACATCGAAGCCGCGCAGGAAATCCCCAATCAGCTCATGCTGCGCGACATCGGCGGGCAGATCGTGGTCGACTTCATCGAGATGAAGGACGGCAAGCACATCCGCGAGGTGGAGAAGGTCCTGCGCCAAGCTCTGAAAGTGGACCGGGCGCGCACCGACATCGGCCGCATTTCCAAGTTCGGGCTGCTTGAGATCGTGCGTCAGCGCCTGGGCACATCGGCCCTGTCCGGAAGCCTGGAGCCCTGCCCGCATTGCTCCGGCGCCGGTACCCGCCGCAACCTGGAGTGGCGCTCCATGCAGGCTCTGAAGGACATCTATCGCGAGCTGCGCAAGGACAAGAGCTCCGAGCCGTTCACCTACAAGACGGACGCGGACCTCATGCAGTACCTTGTCAACCGCAAGCGGGAAAAGTTCATGGAGTACGAGCAGACGTTCGGCCGCAAGATTTTCGTCATGCCCACGGAAACGCCCAACTGCGCATTTTGTTAGGTTCTCCCATGAAGATTCTGGTTCACATCTGTTGTGGGCCGTGCGCCATCACACCCGTTACGGCTTTGCTTGAAGCCGGCATGGGTGTGACTGGCCTGTATTACAACCCCAATATCCATCCCTTGCAGGAATATCTGCGCCGCCGCGAAGGCGTGGCCCAGATGGCTGACCGTCTGGGCATCCCGGTCATCTACAAGGACGACGAGTACGACCCCAAGGCCTACTTCAGGGCCGTGACCTACCGCGAGCCGAACCGTTGTCTGCCCTGCTATTCCCTTCGCCTGGAACGGACCTTGTCCATCGCCCGACGCGGAGGCTTCGACGCCTTCACGTCCACGCTCCTGTACAGCAAGTTCCAGAAGCACGAACAGATCCGGACCCTGGGCTGCGATCTGGCCGAAGGTTCGGGGGTGGAGTTTCACTACCAGGATTTTCGCGAGGGGTGGTCCAGGGGCATCGCCCTGTCCAAGGAATGGGGAATGTACAGGCAGCAGTACTGCGGTTGCCTGTACAGTGAATTCGAGCGCTACTCCTCGGAGCTGCGCAGGCGCGACTAGTCATGCTGCTCTATGTTCACGTGCCGTTTTGCGTGCGCAAGTGCGGGTACTGCGCCTTTCACTCCGGCCCGTTCTCCAGGGATGCCGCACGGTTTTACGTGCGGCAGGTCCTGCGGGAGATGGCGGATTGGGGGCGGGTTCTGGGCCGGGTTCCGGTGGAGTCGGTGTATTTCGGAGGCGGGACCCCGTCGCTTCTGGAAGCCGGACAGATCGCGGCCCTGTTGGAGGCGGCCGACTCCGCTTTTTCGTTGAGCGCGGGCGTCGAGATCACCCTGGAGGCCAATCCGGACTCGGCGCTCGAGGACGGATTCCTGGGCAGCGTGCGCGGCCTGGGCGTGAACCGGCTGAGTCTGGGGGTACAGAGCCTGCGCGATGATGCGCTGATCATGCTCGGGCGCCCGCATGACGGCAGTCAGGCGCGTTTGGCAGCCCATGCCGCCAGGGAAGCGGGCTTTTTGAACCTGAGCCTCGATTTGATCTGGGGGCTGCCCGGGCAGAATGTGGAGCGGTGGCTGGACGATCTGAGGGGGGCCGTGGAACTGGCTCCCGAACACATCTCCTGCTATGGGTTGAGCCTGGAGGATGGCGTGCCGCTGACCCGGCAGGTCGAAGAGGGGGCTCTCGCCCTGCCCGACGAGGAGAGTGCTGCCCGGATGTATCTGGATGGATCGGAGTTTCTGGAGTCGTGCGGCTACGCTCACTACGAGATCTCCAATTATGCTCGTCCGGGCCGGGAAAGCAGGCACAATCGGGGATACTGGGCCGGGAACGAGTACCTGGGCCTGGGGCCCGCCGCGGTTTCCACCATCAAGGACCGCCGATGGTCGAATCCGACGGGCCTCAAGGATTACGCGGCGGCCGTGGCAAAAGGTTCAATGCGTTGCGAGGTGGAGGTATTGTCGGCGCGCACGCGCCTTCAGGAAATGGTCATGCTGTCCCTGCGTACCAGGGAAGGGCTTGACCTGGAAAAATTTAAGGCAACGACCGGAACGGAATTTCCGTGGCGTCACCCGGCTGTCGAGCAATTGCGCTCCAGCGGGTTGGCTTGCCTCCGCGCCGGTCATCTTCAACTGACACGTAAGGGCATGCTGGTCAGCAACTCCGTCATCGAGATGGTGCTCGGAATCCTGGACCGCATGCACGCAGACACAGTGTAGGAAACGTATGACAGACACCACTGATTTTGGTGATGCCCCAAGCGTGGGCTCCCAAACCGAGAATTTCGAAGGCAAGGCATTTTCCATGGCCGATCTGCCGCAGAACCTGCAAGCCGCGGCCGCCCGGCTGAACTGGACCGAACTCATGCCGGTGCAGGTACAGACCCTTCCGCACATGCTTGGCGGGCAGGACGTCATGGTCCAGTCCCAGACCGGCAGCGGGAAGACGGGGGCATTTTTGCTGCCCATTCTGGACCGCATCGACACGGGCCTTGGCGCTGCGCAGGCCCTGGTCCTGGTTCCCACGCGCGAACTGGCCGTGCAGGTCACCCGCGACGCGGAGGAGCTGGGCCGGGAGGCGGGAGTGAAGCCGCTCTCCATCTACGGCGGAGTGGGGTACAAGGCCCAGATCCAGGGGCTTGAGGACGGAGCGCAGCTCATCATCGGCACCCCGGGCCGCATCCTGGACCACCTGCTCAAAGGCAACCTCAACCTGGACCGGCTGAAGATCCTGGTTTTCGACGAAGCGGACCGCATGCTGTCCATGGGGTTCTACCCGGACATGAAGCAGCTGCAGCGGTATCTGCCGCGCGGGCTGCAGTCGACCATGTTCTCGGCGACCTACCCCGGGCACGTGAAGCGCCTGGCCCAGCAGTTTCTGAAAGACCCGGTGTTCGTGTCCTTGAGCCAGTCCCAGGTCCATGTCAGCGACGTGCTGCATGTGGTCTACAAGGTGCCGGCCATGCAGAAGAGCCGCATCCTGGTCAAGATCATCGAGATGGAAAATCCGGCCTCGGCCATCATTTTCTGCAACACCAAGGCCGACGTGCATTTCGTGGCCACGGTGCTGCGGCGCTTCGGGTACGACGTGGGCGAGATCAGCGCCGACCTGACCCAGGGCGCGCGCGAGGAGGTTCTCGAAAAGCTGCGCCTGAACAAGCTCAAGTTCCTGGTGGCCACGGACGTGGCCGCGCGCGGCATCGACATCCACGAGCTGTCCCATGTCTTCCAGTACCAGCCGCCCCAGGACCATGAGGCCTACGTGCACCGCACCGGCCGCACCGGCCGGGCCGGAGCCGCGGGCGTGGCCATTTCCCTGGTTTCGGGCATGGAAGAGATCGAGCTCGAGCAGATCGCCAGGAAGTTCTCCATCCCCATGGTCGAACAGTCCCTGCCCGCGGACGAGGAGCTTGAAGCCCTCATTTCCCAGCGGGCCGTGTTTCTGCTCGAAGCCCGTCTGCGCAAGGCCGACAACATCCAGAAGGAGCGCATGCAGCGCTTCATGCGCACCGTGGGCGAGCTTGCGGCCAACGACGAATCCCGTGCGCTTCTGGCCATGCTGGTGGACGAATTCTACCAGAGCACGTTCCATGCCCCGTTGGAGCAGCCTTCGGAGAAACTGGTCGACATGGTCCGGCCCAGATCCCAGGCTCAGCCCCGTCCCCCGCGTCCAGCCGCGCAAATCGCCGCTCCGCTGAACGGGAACGCCCCGGAGGAACAGCCCGGAGCGATTGCTCCCGCGTCTGCCGAAGGAGGGCGGCCGGAAGGGGAGAAACGCCGCCGCAAGCGTTCCCGCAAGAAGCCTGCCGGCAGCCCGGATGCGGCGGCGCGGGACCAGGGCGGATCGGAAAGAGTTCCGGATGCGGCCGAATCTCCCGCCGCGGCGGTGACCGCGGCCAAGGACGTCAAGCAGGAGGCGTTGCCGGAAACGGAAACGCTCGACTCCGCGCCCGCCGAAGCTTCTCGGCAGTGGCAGGTTGCTGCGCAGGCCGCGCCTGCCCCGCTCGAAGCCGCGCAGGACGCCAAGGAGGCGGATGCGCCTGCCTCCGTCCCGGTCTTGGATGCCCAGGATGTGGAGGGCCAGGCGACGACCGCGCCCAAGAAGCGTCGTCGCCGCCGTCCGCGCAAGCCCGCAGGCGCAAAGCCCGAAGGCTCGTCTGATGCGGGCGCGCCAGCAGCTCCGGCGGCGAGCCCCGCCCCGGCTCCGGCGGCTCCGGCGACGCCTGCCCAGCACCGCGCGCCCCGCGGCAATGCCGGGTCCAAGCCCGCTGATTCGCAGGCGGAAGGCGGCGCGGCACGGTCAAGTCAAACGCCTCGGCCCGCTCGCAAGAAAGCGCCCGAGACAAAGACCGAGCCGCCCAAGCCCAAGAAAAAGATATTCCTTGAGTAAGCCCCCCGCCCCGGCCTTGGCCGGGGCTCTTTTTTGCGGGCGCCCTGTAGGGGATGGCTTCGGGAGTCCGGACGAAGCCTGACGGCTTCCCTGCGTATTGGGTTTGATGTCGACGAGTCTCTTGAAATCGGGTAGTCGGGGAATGCATTCTCGTCCGTGCACGCGGCATGAACGTCGCCCGGAGACCGGCGAGTCTGAATATTTTGGAACCGGCCCATGTTTGGGCGGGAGGGGTCATGTCAGAAGAACGACGCAAAAGAAGCCGGGTCAGCCTTGAGTTTCCGCTGACCATCGCCTTCGAGGACAAAAGGGTCCGGGGGACGGTTCATGATTTGAGCTTGAAGGGCCTGGCATGCTCCACGGAGGAGTGGATTCTCCCCGGCAAGGAATGCGAGGTCACGCTGGAGCTTGAATCGGGACTGCGCATGCACATGCACGGGCGGATCATACGCGCCGGGCAGGACGGAGCCATCGATTTCATCCGCATGGACGAGACCAGTTTCGCCCATCTGCGCAACCTAGTGCGGCTCTATGCCGATGACGCGGACCTGGTCGATCAGGAGCTGCGCCATCCGGCGTTCAAGCCTGAAGGCGGGCCTTTTCCAGAGTGAGCAGGGTGCGCTTCAATGCGATTCCGGGTCCGAACCCGCCAATGCCCATGTCGCCGGCCAGGACCCGGTGGCAGGGATAGACCAGCGGCCAGGGATTTCTGGCCATGACGCCGCCCACGGCCCGTGCCGCCCGAGGCGAGCCACACAGGGACGCCAGCGCGCCATACGTCGTGAACCGCCCGCGCGGAGTGTGGCGGCGCAGATTCTCCAGGACTTTCCAGGTGAACGGGGTCAGGCCGCGCCTGTCCAGGGGCAGGTCCGGCCACTGATCGGCGTCGAGACGCTCGTACCGGGTCACGATGCGTTCAAGTTCCGCCCCGAATGGGGACTGCGGCGCTGTGGGCGTTTTGACGTCGGCGCTCAAGTCTATCCCGACAAGCAGCCCCTCCGCCCATGCGAAGGTGGCTGAAAACCACTGGTTTGAAAAGGTCTCGGAGTAAATGTTCATTTTTGTCCCAATCCGTTACGGGTTGATCCATTCCGGCATTTTTTTTCCCAAAGCCTTGCCCTGCCATATGTCCTCTTTCTGAAGACGCTGCCTGAGCGCGTTCAGGATCGCGGTTTTGTCGCGGGCCCACGACGGAGCCAGCAGTTCGCCGGGGGCGGGATCGCTGCACAGCCGGTGAACGACGATTTCAGGACGCAGCAGGGCGATCCCGCGCACATGCCAGGCCAGCGACTCCTCCAGGGAAAGAAGGGGAAGCGTGCCGGCGTTCCAGGCGCGAGCCAGCGCGGTGTCGCGGCAAATGTACAGATTATGTATTTTTATGCCGGACACGGGCAGGCTGTTGACAAAGAGAATGGTTTGTTCGAAGTCCGCCAGGTTCTCGCCCGGCAAGCCGGTTATGACATGGGCGCAGACCTTGATGCCCCGTTCGGCGGCCCTGGTGGCCCAGTCCGCGTAGCAGGCGGCGTCGTGCCCGCGGTTGAGGCATCGCAACGTGGCGTCCCGCGCCGACTGCAACCCAAGGTCGAGCCAGAGCTCATCGAAGGGCGCGTCTTGCAGAATCTCCAGTTTTTCCTCGTCGAGGCAGTCCGGCCTGGTGCCGATGGCGATTCCGGCGAGATCGGGCAGGCCTTCCAGGTCGCGCAGCATCCGCCGCAGTTTCTGCGCCGGTCCGTGCGTGTTGGAGAATGATTGTATGTACCCGAGAAAGAACGCCTGTCCCTTGTCCCGGGACCGTTGGCGCAACGCCAGGTATTGTTCTCGGAGGCTCGTGCAGGTCTGCGCCAGGCCGGTTCCGGAACCCTGCTGGTTGCAGAACGCGCATCCGCTGCGCGACAGGGTGCCGTCACGGTTCGGGCAGGAACTCCCCGCGTCCAGCGGGATCTTGCGGACCCGTCGACCGAAACGCCGCTTCAGGTAGAGCGAGAGTGGGTAGAATCTGTTAGGGAACATGCTTGGTATGATTGAGGTTTGTGTCTACCCGAGGCGCCGGTTGCCTGTGTCTTGAAATTCGGATAAGCAAAGCGGCTCGTTACACATCTTTTCCGGGACCGTTCCCTCGTGTCCCGCTGTCGTTCATGCTTCGGAGCGGGCGGCGTTTTCTCGGCCTCCCGCGTTGAACATGATGAAAGAGGAAATATATGTCCAGGATTTTGGATAAGATTTTAGGGTTCTTTTCGAACGATCTGGCCATTGATCTCGGCACCGCCAACACCTGCGTCTACGTCAAGGGCAAGGGGATCGTGCTGCGGGAGCCCTCCGTGGTGGCCGTCAAACGCGACAACCGCGGCAACAACAAGGTCCTGGCCGTGGGCGCCGAGGCCAAGCGGATGCTCGGCCGCACCCCAGGCAACATCGTGGCCATCCGTCCCATGAAGGACGGCGTCATCGCCGACTTCGAAGTGACCGAGGCCATGCTGCGGCACTTCATCTCCAAGGTGCACAACAGCCGCAGGCTGGTGCGGCCCCGCATCGTCATCTGCGTGCCCACGGGCATCACCCAGGTCGAAAAACGCGCCGTGCGCGAGTCCGCCCAGAGCGCCGGCGCGCGCGAGGTCTTCCTGATCGAGGAGCCCATGGCCGCAGCCATCGGTGCGGATCTGCCCATCACCGAACCGACCTCCAACATGGTCGTGGACATCGGCGGAGGCACCACGGAAGTGGCGGTCATCTCCCTGGCGGGCATCGTGTATTCCAAATCCGTGCGCATCGGCGGCGACAAGATGGACGAAGCCATCCTCCAGCACGTCAAGCGCAAGTACAACATGCTCATCGGCGAAAGTTCGGCTGAAGACATCAAGACCACCATCGGCTCCGCCTATCCCATGGATCCGGAACTGGTCATGGACGTCAAGGGCCGCGATCTGGTTTCCGGCATCCCCCAGAACATAACCATCACCTCCGAAGAGGTCCGCAAGGCCATCTCCGAGCCTGTCGACTCCATCGTTCAGGCCGTGCGCATCGCCCTGGAACAGACCCCCCCCGAACTGGCGGCGGACATTGTCGACCGGGGCATCGTACTGACCGGCGGCGGCGCGCTCTTGAAGGGCCTGGACAGCCTGCTGCGCGAGGAGACCTCCCTGCCCATCACCGTGGTCGAGGATCCGCTGTCCACCGTGGCGCTGGGTTCCGGCAAGGTCTTGGACAACCTGGATGTCCTGCGCGAGGTAACCATCGAGTAGCGTGATGTCTTCCCGCTTCAAACGCCTGGTCCTCTTTTTCTTCCTTCCGCTGTTCCTCTATTTTTCCATCTACACGTGGAACTGGAAGACAGGGTACCTGGATCGTCTGGCGGCATTGACCGGACTTGAACTGACCGGCTGGATCCTGGCTCCCGGGAGATGGCTGCAGAACAACGCCGACGAGTTCTGGTCGCGCTATGTCTATCTGGTCGGAGTGCGCCAGGAAAACGAGGATCTGGTCCTGCGCGTGCGGGAGCTCGAACAGGATCTGGCCCGCATCTCCGAAAAGGCGAAGTCCGCCGACCGGCTGGCGTCCTTGCTGCGGTTCAGCCCCGAGCCGTCCTGGGAAATGCGGGGCGGGCGGGTCATCGGCCAGAAACTCGGCCCCAACGCCATCCTGGAAACCGTGCTTGTCGATGTGGGCCTGCGCCAGGGCGTGCGCCCCAACGATCCGGTCATCTCCCCCAAGGGCGTGGTCGGCAGAATCGTCAAGCCCGGACTCAATTTTTCCTCCGTGGTCCTGCTTTCGGACCCCTCCAGCCGCATCCCCGTCATTACCAGCGAGGGCCGGGTTCCCGCCATTGTCCAAGGGCAGGGGGCGGGCGCGTTTCTGGAAGTCAAATTTATTCCCCGCAACGACCCGGTCAGCCCCGGGGAAGTGTTGCTCAGCTCCGGCCTGGGCGGCGTTTTTCCAAAAGGGATTCCCGTGGCCAGGGTGGTGGAAGTGACCCCGGCCGATGTCTCTCTTTTCCAACGGGTCTACGCCGAACCCCTGCTTGCGTTGCGCTATTACGAGGAATTGCTGGTTCTGAGCCGCACGGACGAATTCGATGCCGGGCAGCCCGTCATGGCGCCGCCGGCAGTCAACGCGTCGTCCCCTCAGGACTCCCCGTCGGGCGAAGCGGATTCCGCCGCCAAGTCCGCGCTCGAAAAACCTTCCGCTCCCGGTCCGGCCTCCACGGCTCCAGCCGCTCCCGCGCCGTCCACCGCGACGCGGCATCCCGTGCGCAAGAAGCCGTGAGACTTTCAGCCGCCAATCCCATGACTTCGCGTAAAAGCCAAATTCCTGCCATAATCTGGTGGACGGACTATCTCATTATCGCTCTCTGGGCGCAGGAGTTGTCCGGAGGACTGGATTTTCTCACTCCGGGTGTGCTTGTCTGCCTGCAATCCGGGCAGTGGTGGACGGCGCTGTGGATGGCCGCGTTGTGGGTCCTGGTGCAGGAAGGCGGGGGAAATCTGGTATTCGGCGTGAGTGTCCTTTTTTATGCGGGGATGCTCGCGTTTTATCTCCTGTCACGCTGGCTTCTGGAGCCGGAAAATCCTCTTTTCGTCATTCTTTTTTCCCTGGTGCTGGCTTGCTGGTCCTGGGGCGTGGTCAGTGGCGCCATAAATTTCCAGGAGCTGCCACCCCGCACGCACTCGCCCTTTTCCTGGATCGCCAGGCAATGGCTCGCGTATGCGCTTTTCTGGGGCGCGGCCCTGCTTGTCTATCGTCGCGGAGGCAGGCATGGGCGCGTTTAATTCGCCGGAAAGACCGCAGATATTCTCGGGTCCGCCTCTGCTCCTGGCGTTTCTGGTCGTACTTTTCTGCACCTTCGGCATTCGGTTGTGGTACCTCCAGATTTACAAAAGCGAGTATTATCAAAGCCGAGCCCAGGAAAACAGGACCAGGCAAAGCACCATGTTTTCGCCGCGCGGCATCATTCGGGACCGGGACGGGGTCCTGCTTGCGGAGAACACTCCCGCCTATGCCCTGGCGCTGGTTCGCGAAGACTGCCCGGACATTCCCGGAACCCTTGACCAGATCAGCCGCTGGACAGGCCAGCCCCGGGACGAACTGCAAAAGGCCTTTGAGATCGGGCGCAAGCGGGTCAAGCATTTTGACGAACAGGTCATCGTGCCCAACATCCCATTCGAACTGGTGGCGCTGGTCGAAGCCCACAGCCAGGACTGGCCGGGGCTCGTCATCGCGGTGCGTCCCAAGCGTTCCTACGCCTACGGAAAAATCCTGGCGCATGTCCTGGGCTACGTGGCCAGGGCCAACGAGGACGAGTTGAACAAGGACCCCGATCTCCAGCTGGGCGACAACGTGGGCAAGCAGGGGGTGGAGCTGGTGCTGGAGCGCAGGCTGCGAGGGACCAAGGGGCTCGAGGAGTTCGAGGTCGACGCGTCCGGCCGTGTCCTGTCTTCGCGGGTCGTGTCCACGCCGGTCATGGGGGAGGACCTGACGCTGAGCATCTCGCTGTCGTTGCAGGAAACAGCCACCAAGGCCCTGGACGGAAGGGCCGGCTCGGTTGTGGCCATGGACGCCGACACCGGTGAGGTCCTGGCCCTGGTCAGCCTGCCCAGTTACGATCCCAACGAATTCGTTGTCGGCATCAGCCACGCCAAATGGAACGATCTGCTTGAAGACCCCTTGCATCCGTTGCAGAACAGACCGGTGCAAAGTGCGTATCCTCCCGGGTCGATTTTCAAGCTGGCGGTGGGCGGGCTCGGTCTGGAAAGCGGCGTCAGCCCGTCGAAGACCGTGTTCTGCTCCGGCCGCCACACCCTCGGCAAGCGGGTGTTCCGCTGCTGGAACAAGGGCGGACACGGCTCCACGGACTTCAAGAAGTCCCTGCGGGAATCGTGCGACGTCTACTATTACCAGCTTGGTGAACAGCTGGGCGTGGAGGCGATCAGCGATTTCGCGACACGGTGCGGGTTCGGGGTCAAGACCGGGATCGAACTGCCTCACGAGCGGGCGGGCAACATGCCCACTCCCGAATGGAAGCTGAATCGGTTCGGGGAGAAATGGCAGGGCGGCGAGACGCTGAACTTCGCCATCGGCCAGGGGTATACCCTGACCACCCCGTTGCAGGCGGCCAGGTTTGTCGCCGCGCTTGTCAACGAGGGCAAAATTCTGCGTCCAACGCTTCTATTGACCGAAAAACCCGACGTTTTGGGCGAACTGCCCATGCGCCCCTCGACCAGAAAGCTGATTCTGGACGCCATGGTGGCCACGGTGGAGGAGGAGCGGGGCACGGCCAGGGTGCTGCGCCGTCCGGGCCTGAGAATCGGCGGCAAGACGGGCACGGCCCAGGTCGTGAAGCTCCAGGACAAGTACGAAAAGAAAAAGACGAACGAAATCCCGTACAAATACCGGGATCACGCCTGGATGGCCAGCTTTGGGGAAAAGGACGGGAAGCGCTTCGTTGTCGTGTCCATGGTCGAGCACGGCGGCCATGGCGGTTCGGATGCGGGGCCCGTGGCCGGCGCGGTGCTTGACGCGCTGTTGAACGTTCAATCGGAAGAATGACCGGGAGGGCGCATGTTCGACAGACGGCTCATATTTCACATCAACTGGGGGCTTTTGACCCTCACGGCCCTGCTTTTTTTGGTCGGGGTCATGAATCTCTATTCGGCCAGCACGCTGCGCATGGCGTCAGGCCTGGAGCTCGACGCCTATTTCAACAAGCAGCTGCTCTGGGGCGGGGTGGGGCTGTGCGTGATGATGAGCCTGGTGCTGGTGGACTACCGCCACCTCAAGTCCGCGTCCTGGCCCTTTTTCATCGCCTGCCTGTTGCTGCTGGTCGGGGTCAGCGTTGCCGGAAAGACCATCTACGGAGCCAAGAGATGGCTCGATCTCGGTTTTTTCAACCTTCAGCCCACGGAATTGACGAAAATCGCGGTGCTGATTCTCGGGGCCCGGCTGATGGCGCGCATGGAGGGGCGGCTGGGGTGGACGAACCTGGGCCGGGCGCTCCTCGTCGGCCTGGTGCCCGCGGCCCTGGTCATCAGGCAGCCCGACCTTGGCTCGGCCCTGAACATTCTGCTCATCTTGGGTGGGATGATCCTTTTCAAGGGCATCACCGCGTCCGTTTTCAAGGTCCTGGTCGTCGTCGTGCCGATCATGCTCCCGTTCGGCTGGTTTTTCCTCCACGACTATCAAAAACAGCGCATCATGACCTTTCTGGACCCCGGAAACGATCCTCTCGGCGCCGGATACCACATCATACAGTCCCAGATCGCCATTGGGTCCGGGGGCTTCTGGGGCAAGGGCTTCCTGGAGGGCACCCAGAGCCAGCTGCGTTTTTTGCCAGAAAAGCACACGGACTTCGCCTTCGCCGTGTTCGGCGAGGAATGGGGCTTCTTCGGGGCCATGCTGTTGCTGATTCTTTTCTGCGCCTTCCTCTACCAGATCTATATCGTGACCATGGAGGCCAAGGACGATTTCGGCAGCTATCTCGCGGCGGGCGTCTTCTTCTATTTTTTCTGGCAGATTCTCATCAATATCGGGATGGTGCTCGGAATAATGCCCGTGGTTGGGATTCCCCTGCCCTTCATCAGTTACGGAGGCAGCGCCTCCGTGGTCAATTTCTGCATGATCGGACTCGTTCTCAACGTGGCCATGCGCCGCTTTGTCTTCAAAAAGGGTTGAGTCCGGCGGCGATCGTTTTTTCGTTCGCGTTTTTTTGCCGGTAGCGGTTCGCAGGAACCGCCCGGCTTTTTTGCGGCCTGAATTTTTGCGGATCAGACTGTGCGCGCTAGTCACGTGAATTTCTGAACAAACTGCGAAAACCCATGCCATCCCAATCATTTTCCCTGTGCTCGCTCCAAAAAGATTTTGACACGAAATTGGGAATCAGATAGAGGCCCTGTGACTTTGAACAAAAATTCACATACTTTTTAGGGGGCGGCATGATTGATCTAGATTGGACATTTTTTGCGCAACTTGTGAACTTTTTGATCATCCTGACGGTCTTGAATTTGATCCTGTACCGTCCCATTCGGGGGATCATCAAGAAAAGAGCCGAAGTCATGAGCGAAAAGTTGAGCTCCATCGAGGATTTCGCCGCGAAGGCGGAGGCCAAGCTTGAAAGCTACAAGACCGCGTTGAGCGGTGCCCGCGTCGAGGCCCAGCAGCTGCGCGTGGCCTTGAAGACCGAAGGCGTCGCGGTCGAATCCGCGGTTCTGGCCGAGGCCGGAGCCGAAGCCGCCGAAAAAGTCGCCGCCGCCCGCAAGGAGATCGACGGTCAGAAGCAGGCTGCCCTGAAGGCCCTGCGCTCGGAAGTCGCCTCGTATGCCAAGAACGTCGCTGACAAGGTGCTGAGCAAGGCATAGCGGGTTCGGGTTCTTATGTGTCATAGATTTACTTTTTCATATAAGGAGGGCGGAATTTTGAAAAAGTTCAAGACTGTCGGATTGGTGACGGCAGCACTGGTTCTCTGCGCGGCGATAGCCTTCGCCAGCGATGGAGAAGGAGGGGGGCACAACAAGTGGCTCGACCTTCTGTATCGCTTTATCAATTTCGGCATTGTCGCGTTCTTGATCTACAAGTTCGCGGGCAAGCGTTTTTCGGATGCGCTGACCGGGCGCAGCAAGCAGATCGAGACGGATCTCGCCGACCTCGACGAACGCAAGGAAGATGCCGAAAAGCGCCTGCTCGAAGTCGAGGCGAGTATCGCGAATCTTGAGGCCGAGAAAACCAAGATTCTTGATGATGCGAAGGCTCAGGGCGAAGCCATGCGTCAGGCGATCATCGACAAGGCTGAGGTCCAGGCTGCGCAGATCAGAGCCCAGGCTGAAGTTTCGGCGGCCCAGGAGGCCAAGTTGGCTATCGACGCCATCCGTGAAGAACTGGCTGAAAAGATTACCGCTGCTGCCGAAGATCTCGTCAAGAAGCAGCTCAAAAAGAAAGATCACGAAGATTTGGTCAACGAATATCTTAAAAAGGTGGTGCTCAATTGACTGGGAATATCGTAGCAAGACGGTATGCCAAGGCGTTGTTCGCCGTTGCGCAGGTGCAGTCCGACAAGGCTGCCATGGCGCAATACGGCGACGACTTGGCCAGGCTGGCTGGACTCCTGGAGAATGCGCCTGAGCTCACGAAGATCTTCCGCAACCCAATTTTTGGCGTGGAAGAAAAGAGAGGAGTGATCATCAAGATTCTGGACAAGGTCGCGCCCTGCGCCATGGTCCGGAATTTTTGTCTGCTTCTGGCGGACAAGAACAGATTGGCTTTTCTCCCCGAGATCAACGCATCTTACGGAATGCTTTTGGATTCAGCCCAGGGTGTTCTTCGCGGCAAGCTGGTGACGGCGGTGAAGCTCTCCGACGTTGTGCAGAAGAACGTTGTCGATAAATTGCAAAAAGAGTCGGGCCAGAAAGTGGTCCTTGATTACGAAGTGGATCAGGAGATTATTGGCGGACTTATGCTCAAGATCGGTGACAAGATTCTTGACGCCAGTATTCGCGCTCAACTGCAAATTTTGAAAGAAAATATCAAAAGGGGTGAGTAGAGGCTATGCAGATCAAAGCAGAAGAAATTAGCCAGATCATCGAAGGCCAGATCAAGAATTACGAGAAAAAGGTCGAGATGAGCGAGACTGGCGTGGTCCTGTCGGTGGGTGACGGTATCGCCCGCGTTTACGGCTGTGAAAACGCGATGGCCATGGAACTCCTCGAGTTCCCCGGTAACGTCATGGGAATGGTCCTTAACCTCGAAGAAGATTCCGTTGGTGTGGCTCTCCTCGGCGAGACCGAGCACATCAAGGAAGGCGACATCGTCAAACGTACGGGCCGGATTTTCCAGGTTCCCGTAGGCGATGCGGTCATGGGCCGCGTCATCGACCCGCTGGGCAATCCCATCGACGGTCTCGGTCCGATCCAGACGGATCTGTTCCGTAACGTTGAAATCAAGGCTCCCGGCATCATCGCCCGTAAGTCCGTACATGAGCCCATGTACACCGGTCTGAAGGCCATCGACGCCATGACCCCCATCGGCCGCGGACAGCGCGAACTGATCATCGGCGACCGCCAGGTCGGCAAGACCGCCGTCGGCGTCGACGCCATCATCGCCCAGAAGAACAGTGACATCCACTGCTTCTACGTCGCCATCGGCCAGAAGCGTTCCACCGTTGCCCAGGTTGTTGAAGCCCTGCGTCAGAACGGCGCCCTGGAATACACGACCGTTATCTCCTCCACCGCCTCCGAGCCCGCTCCGCTGCAGTTCATCGCAGCCTACTGCGGATGCACCATGGCGGAATTCTACCGCGACAACGGCAAGCACGCCCTGATCGTTTATGACGATCTGTCCAAGCAGGCTGTGGCCTACCGCCAGATGTCCCTGCTTCTGCGCCGCCCTCCGGGACGCGAAGCCTTCCCCGGCGACGTTTTCTACCTGCACTCCCGCCTGCTGGAGCGCTCCTGCAAGGTCAACGACAAACTGGGCGCCGGTTCCCTGACCGCCCTGCCTGTCATTGAAACCCAGGCCGGTGACGTGTCCGCGTACATCCCGACCAACGTCATCTCCATCACCGACGGCCAGGTCTACCTTGAGCCCAACCTGTTCATGGCCGGCATCCGCCCCGCGATCAACGTTGGTCTGTCCGTATCCCGAGTCGGCGGCGCTGCCCAGATCAAGGCCATGAAGAAGGTTGCCGGCACGCTGCGCCTCGACCTCGCCCAGTACCGCGAACTGGCCGCCTTCGCCCAGTTCGGTTCGGACCTGGACAAGGCCACCAAGACCAAGCTGACCCGCGGCGAGCGCCTGGTCGAACTGCTCAAGCAGCCCCAGTACAAGCCGATGGTCGTCGAAGAGCAGGTCGCCGTTCTTTACGCCGGTACCCGCGGCTTCCTTGATGACGTCGCCGTCACGGACGCCATCCGCTTCGGTGAAGAACTGGTTGAGTTCATGCGCAACCAGAAGTCCGACGTCCTGGCTGAAATCGTTCAGACCAAGGATCTTGGCAGTGAAACCGAAAAGAAGCTGGCTGACGCGATCAATGAGTTCAAAGCCGGTTTCAAAGCCTAGGATCGCTTAAGGAGTCGTAAATGGCATCACTCAGGGACATCCAGAATAAAATCGTCGGTGTAAAGAAGACCAAGCAGATTACGAAAGCGATGAACATGGTCGCTTCCGCAAAGCTGCGCGGTGCTCAGAGCCGTATCGAGCGCTTTCGTCCCTATGCTGATAAGTTCAATGACATTCTTATCGATCTGGCTTCCCGCGCCGACGCCAGCGCGCATCCCCTGCTTGAGAAGCGCGAAGTCATCCAGAACGTGGGAATCGTTCTGGTGACATCGGACAAAGGGCTGTGCGGCAGTTTCAACGCGAACTTGTGCAACGCGGCCAACAGACTGGCCAAGCAGAAGGAAGCAGAAGGCAAGACGGTCAAGTTTATCTGCATTGGAAAGAAAGGCAGAGACTTTATCCGCAAGACAAAATTCGAGATCTCCACTGCTTACGCTGAAAACATGACCCATTTTGATTTTCAGCTGGCAAGCGAAACGGGAAATCTCGTCATTGACGGATACCTGTCCGGACAATTTGACGAAGTACATATTGTCTATGGAAAGTTTGTAAGCATCGCGAAGCAGGAAGCGACCTCGTCGCAGATTCTTCCCGCTGAAACGCCGGAAGTAGAGGCTTCGGTCGGAGCATCCAGCGAATACATCTTTGAACCCTCGGTGGAAGGGCTTCTGGCCGAACTTCTTCCCAGGTACGTCAAGGTGCAGATGTATCGCGGCCTGCTCGACACGTCGGCCAGCGAGCACGCGGCTCGCATGTCGGCCATGGACAACGCGACAAAGAACTGCGACGAAATGGTCGGCAGCCTGACTCTTGTCTACAACAAGGCACGCCAGGCCAGCATTACAACTCAATTAATGGACATCGTAGGCGGTGCCGAGGCACTGAAAGGATAAGGGGGCATAACGCATGAGTGCTGTTAATACCGGTAAGATAGTGCAGGTCATCGGGCCTGTTGTTGACTTGGAGTTTGCCGAGGGCAAACTGCCGAGTATCTTGAACGCTGTTCTTATTACCAACCCGACCATTGATGCCGAGGAAGACAACCTGGTTGTCGAAGTCGCGCAGCACCTTGGCAACAGCGTGGTCCGCTGCATCGCCATGGACAACACCGACGGCCTCGTTCGTGGCCAGATCGGCAAGGACACGGGCAAACCCATTCAGGTGCCTGTCGGCAAGGCTTCCCTGGGCCGCATCCTGAACGTCGTCGGCCGCCCCGTGGACGAAAAGGGACCGATCTCTTCCGAAAAGACGTATCCGATTCACCGCCCCGCTCCCGGATTCACCGAGCAGTCGACCAAGATCGAAGTGCTTGAGACGGGCGTCAAGGTCATCGACCTGCTCGTCCCCTTCCCCAAGGGCGGCAAGATGGGCATGTTCGGCGGCGCCGGTGTCGGCAAGACCGTTATCCTCATGGAGATGATCAACAACATCGCCAAGAACCACGGCGGCATCTCCGTGTTCGCCGGTGTCGGCGAACGCACCCGTGAAGGAAACGACCTGTACCATGAAATGATAGACGCGGGCGTTCTGGACAAAGCCTGCCTTGTCTACGGTCAGATGAACGAACCTCCGGGAGCCCGTTCCCGCGTTGCGCTGACCGCTCTGGCCGCTGCGGAATACTTCCGTGACGAAGAAAACCAGGACGTGCTGCTCTTCGTCGACAACATCTTCCGTTTCACCCAGGCCGGCTCCGAAGTATCCGCGCTGCTGGGCCGCATGCCCTCCGCCGTTGGTTACCAGCCGACCCTGGGTACCGACCTTGGCGAGTTGCAGGAACGCATCACTTCCACCAAGACGGGTTCCATCACTTCGGTGCAGGCCGTTTACGTGCCTGCCGACGACTTGACCGACCCCGCTCCGGCAACGACCTTCTCGCATCTTGACGGAACCATCGTTCTTTCCCGTCAGATCGCCGAGCTCGGCATCTACCCCGCGGTGGATCCGCTGGACTCCACGTCCCGCATTCTCGACCCCAACGTCATCGGCATGGATCACTACATGACCGCTCGCGCTGTGCAGAGAATTCTCCAGAAATACAAAGACCTGCAGGACATCATCGCGATTCTGGGCATGGACGAGCTGTCCGATGAGGACAAGCTGACCGTTTCCAGGGCGCGTAAGATCCAGCGTTTTCTCTCTCAGCCTTTCTTCGTCGCCGCCCAGTTCACGGGCAAGGAAGGCCGCTATGTGAAGCTCGAAGAGACCATCAAGAGCTTCAAGGAAATCATTGAAGGCAAGCACGATTCCATTCCGGAGTCCTGCTTCTACATGGTAGGCGGACTCGAAGAGGCATTGGAAAACGCCAAGAAACAGTAATTCTTGCTCTGGGGTATTGATATGGCTAAAACAATTACGCTTGAAATAGTGACACCAGACAAAATGGTGCTCAAGGAAGAGGTCGATTACGTCGGCGCTCCCGGCATCAATGGCGAATTCGGTGTCCTGCCCAATCATATCCCGTTTCTCTCTGCACTTGGTATCGGGAGCCTCTACTACAAACTCAACGGCAAGAAGCATTTCGTATTTGTTGCCGGAGGTTTTGCCGAGGTTTCCCCTGCAAAGGTGACGGTTCTGGCCGAAGTGGCGGAAAGAGCCGAAGACATCGATCTGGAAAGGGCTCGCAGAGCTCAGGACAGAGCCGAGCAGCGCGCCAAACAGCAACAGGAGAAATTGGATCACGCAGCCGTCCAGGCTGCATTGGCCAGAGCACTTCACCGCATGAAATGCCGTCAGAGTGCTGTCAGTGAAGGCACTTGCCGCATGTAACGGCAACTGATCGCAGAACGTGAAAGCAGGCTCTCCGGAGCCTGCTTTTTTTTGTTCATCTATCTTGAGCTTGGGAAGCGATGCCGTTATCACCATGTGCGTGGTCGATTCGAGGGATTTCTGAAGGATTTTTTCGGCGCTGAATTACCGCGATCCGCATATTCGCCCTTTTCAGGCCGGATGTTACGGCTGCTATCCGAAACACAATTTGGGGACCATCATGAAGTCGGAATTGGGATATGTCATTTTGGCCGCAGGCAAAGGAACCCGCATGCACTCCGACATGCCGAAGGTGCTGCAGCAGGTGTTGGGAAAACCCTTGCTGGGCTATGTCTACGATGCGCTCAGCGCTGTTCCGGCGGAGCATGTCTGGACGGTGGTCGGCTTCAAGGCCGATGAGGTCGAAGCAAAATTCCCGGAACGGCGGGGGCGGTTTGTCGTCCAGGGAGAGCAGCTTGGCACCGGACACGCGGTGTCCCTTGCCTGGCCCGACGTCGCGGAAGGCGGCCTTACCCACGTCTGCGTGTTGAACGGGGACACGCCGCATGTGCCGGTGGAAGCCATCCACGACCTGGCGCGGCGCTGTGCGACGGAAAATGCCGCCATGGGCATGCTGACAGTGCGTCTTGACAATCCTTTCGGGTACGGCCGGATCATTCGCAACGAGCGGGGCTCCGTTGAGCGCGTGGTGGAGGAAAAAGACTTCCGCCCCGAGGATCACGGCGGAGATGTCCATGAGGTCAATTCAGGTGTGTACGTGCTCGACGTACGGCGATGCGGCCCGTTGCTTGGCCTGATGGATCGCGACAACGCCCAGCGGGAATACTATCTGACCCAGATGGTCTCCATTTGCGCCGCCGATGGTCAAACTGTTGCCGGTGTCCCTTTTGCCGGCTCCGACCTGCTGCGTGGGGTGAATTCTCCTCGGGAGCTGGTTGGATTCGAGGAATCTTTGCGTCAGAAAATCGTGGACGCTCTTCTGGACAGCGGGGTCATTCTGCGCAACAGCGGCACCATAGTGATCGGGCCCGACGTTGTGGTCGAACCCGGAGCCGAAATTGTCGGGCCTTGCGAAATATACGGACGGTCACGTATTGACCGTGGCGCTTCCATATCTTCTCATTGCTGGATCAGGGATTCGGTTCTTGGTCCTTGCCAAGTGAAATCCTTTTCTCATATTGAAGGTTCTCACATCCGCGCCGGGGCCAGTGTCGGGCCTTACGCACGGTTGAGGCCCGGTGCGGACATCGGCGAACGCGCCCGGATCGGAAACTTCGTGGAAATCAAGAAATCCGTGCTGCATGAGGGAGCCAAGGCCGGCCATCTCTCCTACCTCGGAGACAGCGACATCGGGCCTGGGGTGAACATCGGCGCGGGAACCATAACCTGCAACTATGACGGCGTGCGCAAGCACCGTACGGAAATTCAGGAAAACGCCTTTATCGGCAGCAACACAGCGCTTGTCGCGCCGGTGGTCGTGGGTGCCGGAGCCCTTGTCGCCGCCGGATCCGTGGTTACTAAAAATGTTCCGGAAGGATCGCTGTGCGTGGCCCGGGCCAGACAGTCGAATATCGAACGCAGAAAAAAGTCACCTCAATCCTAGGATAACGTATGGATATTCTTAATCAACTGACGGAAAAAATCACGCTTCTTCTGGAGCGTCAGGAAGCTTTGAAGCTCGAGAACATGCAATTGAAGGAGTCCCTTGAGCAGGAACGTCAGACCAAGGAGGCTGTCCTGGCGAGGGTGGAAAATATCTTGAACAGCCTGCAAGAGGTTGATAGAAACTAGGTAATGCCAGGATACAATTTGACAGTGCTCGGCCTCGATCTTTCCTTCGCGGCCGATGTCCCGCCCGAGCGGATCCATAAAGCTGTGGACCTGGTTCATCAGCGCTACAAGGATCTCGAAGGGAGGGTGAGTCACATGAGCAAGGAGCGGCTACTGACATACTTGGCGTTGAGTCTGGCCGACGATTATTTACATGATCAAGGGAAGATGTCGCAGCTCGAAGGTACGCTGCAGCAGCTTCTTTCGAAGATAGATAGTCCTGAAGATTAGTGGATCAAGAACCCTGGAGGGTCAGTGATTGGTGATGCGTTTTTGAGCCAATAAAGCGCAAAAAGGGTAGCTTACAACGGTCTTGTGTGCATGCTTCGGAAATTCCGGAGAAGCCTGATGGGCTGTAGCCAACCCCCTCTTAACTTAAGAGGTTCAAAATGATTCCCAACACTGCCTTCCGGGGCTTTTAGCCGATCCGCCCCTTCCAGATGCCAGTCTCGCACACTCCTTGCCGATCGTAAGTCAGCTTGCGCTGTCGTTCCGACAGTCCGATTCCAGGACAGGACCGACGTTTCATGGCCGTCGCGCAGCCATCTTAAATATATTGTGCAAGGAGTTCCCATGACATCCCAAATCATAATCACCGCGTTTATCAGTATCGGAATCGGCGCTGTTGCGGGTTTTTTATTCAAAAAATATATCACCGATCAAGAAATGGACGACGCGCGCAAGCTGTCGGAGCGGATTCTTGACGAAGCCAAGAAAGATGCCCAGGCGCATAAGAAGGAAGTCTTGCTCCAGGCTCAGGACGAAGTCTTTGCCCTGAAAAAGGAAGTGGAGCAGGACGCCAAGGATCGGGAACGCGAACTGAAAAAAAACGAGGCCCGACTGCAGGCCAAGGAAGAACGACTGGAGAAGAAGGTCGAGGATCTGGCCTTGAAGGAGAGCGAGCTGGTCAACCTGGAAAAGAGGGTCGTCAAGCAGGAGCGCGCCGTAGAGGAGAAGGAGGAGGGACTGCGGGAACTTGTCGCCCAGCAGCAAGTCCGTTTGGAGGAGATCTCCGGGCTCACCGCCGAGGAGGCCCGTGCCAGGCTGATGCAGGAAATCGAGAGCAAGGCCCGGCATGAAGCAGCCAAGATGGTGCGCGTGATCGAGGTCGAAGCCCAGGAGACGGCTCACCGCAAGGCCCAGATGATCATCGCCAGCGCCGTGCAGCGCTATGCCGGAGACTATGTCTCCGAGCACACGGTCAGTTCCGTGGAATTGCCGAGCGAGGACATGAAGGGCCGCATCATCGGTCGCGAAGGGCGCAACATCCGGGCCATCGAGGCGGCCACTGGCGTCGATCTGATCATCGACGACACCCCCGAGACGGTCATCCTGTCCGCGTACAATCCCCTGCGCCGCGAGGTGGCCAAGCGCTCCCTGGAACGCCTGATCAGCGACGGCCGCATTCATCCGGCCCGCATCGAGGATATCGTCAAGAAGGTCGAGAAGGAGATGGACGTGCAGATCCGCGAGATCGGCGAGCAGGCCACCTTCGACCTCGGCGTGCACGGAATTCATCCCGAAATCGTGCGCCTTCTGGGACAACTGCGCTTTCGGACGAGTTTCACGCAGAACGTTCTGCAGCACTCCCTGGAAGTGGCCTTTCTGTGCGGAATCATGGCCGCCGAGCTGGGTCTCGACATCAAGAAGGCCAAGCGCGCCGGTCTGCTGCACGACCTGGGCAAGGCCGTGGATCACGAGGTCGAAGGGCCCCATGCGCTCATCGGCGCGGATCTGGCCAAGAAGTACAACGAATCCGGCGAGATCGTGCATGCCATTGCCGCCCACCACGAAGACGTCCCGCCCAAGTCAGTCTATGCCGTGCTGGTTCAGGCCGCCGACAGCCTGTCCGGCGCCCGTCCCGGCGCGCGCAAGGAATTGCTGGAAAGCTACGTCAAGCGCCTGGAGGAGCTGGAAGGCATCGCCACCGGATTCGCGGGCGTGAGCAGGGCGTTCGCCATCCAGGCCGGCAGGGAAGTGCGCGTCATGGTGGATTGCGAGTCGGTCAACGACGACCAGATCTACATGCTCAGCAAGGACATCGCCAAGCAGATCGAAGAGAAGATGACCTACCCCGGCCAGATCCGGGTCACCGTCATCCGCGAGAAGCGGGCCGTGGGCATCGCCAAGTAGCCTGTCCATGCGGCTTCTTTTTCTGGGTGACATTGTCGGCAACGGCGGGCGGCAGATGGTCAGGGATCATCTGCCGCGTTTGCGTCGGGAACTGGGCCTCGACGTCGTGCTGGCCAACGGCGAAAACGCGTCGGGCGGGATGGGACTTTCGGCCAAGTGCGCCCAGGAGCTGCTGCGCTACGGGGTGGACGTTCTGACCACCGGCAACCATGTCTGGAAATTTCCAGACATCCGTCCGCTTTTGCAGAGCGAGCCCCGCCTGCTGCGCCCGGCCAATTATCCGGCTTCCGCTCCGGGCCGGGGGCTTGGAATTTTCGACCTGGGACAGGGCCTGCCGTCGCTGGCGGTCATCAATCTGCAAGGGCGCACTTTCATGGAGGCTCTTGACTGTCCCTTCACCGCGGCCGAGAATCTTATGGCTCGGGTGCCGCGTGGGGCTGTCGTCGTGGTCGACATGCACGCCGAGGCCACCTCGGAAAAGCGGGCGCTGGCGCATATGCTGCGCGGCCGCGTGCAGGCGGTGGTCGGCACGCACACCCATGTGCAGACCAACGACGCGACCATCCTGGACGGCGTCACGGGCTACATATCGGATCTGGGCATGTGCGGCCCGGAAGACTCCTGCCTGGGCATGGACAACGACATCATTCTTCGCAGATTCCGTAGCGGCATGCCTCAGCGTTTCGAGTTGGCCAAGGGGCCGTGCATGCTGAACGGGGCGCTTATGGAAATGGATCAGGACCGATGCCGCGCGATCACGGCATGGCAATACAGGGCATCTTAAAGAACAGGAAAAGTCATGACAGATTTGGAGTTGGCTCGTCAGTTGGAGCAGATTCGGCGTGGAAGCGTGGAGATCATCAATGAAGAGGAGCTGATCGGCAAGTTGCGCAAGGGCGTGCCGCTCAGGGTCAAGGCCGGATTCGATCCCACCGCTCCGGACCTGCATCTGGGACACACGGTGCTGATCCAGAAGCTCAAGCATTTTCAGGACCTCGGGCACCATGTCATCTTCCTCATCGGGGATTTCACGGGCATGATCGGCGACCCGTCCGGCAAGTCCGAGACGCGCAAGAAGCTGACCCGCGAGGAGGTGTTGCGCAACGCCGAGACCTACAAGCGTCAGATTTTCAAGATCCTGGACCCCGAGCGCACCGAGATCGCCTTCAACTCCACCTGGATGGACACCTTTTCCGCCGCCGATTTCATCGAACTGTGCTCCAGGTACACCGTGGCCCGGATGCTCGAACGCGACGATTTCGAGAAGCGCTTCAAAGGCAACCAGCCCATCGCCATCCACGAATTCCTGTATCCGTTGGTGCAGGGCTACGATTCCGTGGCCCTCAAGGCCGATGTGGAACTGGGCGGGACTGATCAGAAATTCAACCTGCTCATGGGGCGCCATTTGCAGCGCGAACACGGGCAGGCTTCGCAGATAGTCCTGACCGTGCCCATTCTCGAAGGTCTCGACGGCGTTCAGAAGATGAGCAAGTCCCTGGGCAACTACATCGGCATCGATGAAGCGCCGTCAGACGTGTTCGGCAAGGTCATGTCCATCTCCGACGAGCTCATGTGGCGCTATTACGAGTTGCTCTCCGACAGATCCCTGGACGCGATCCGGGACTTGAAGGAGCAGGTTCAAAGCGGCGCCCTGCACCCCAAGACCGCCAAAGAGGATCTGGCCGAGGAAATCACCGCCCGTTTCCACGGCGCGGAGAACGCGAGGGGCGCCCGGGAAGGGTTCAACGCGGTTTTCGCCAAACAGGGCATTCCAGAGGACATAGAAATCTTCGGCGCGGCGGCGGGCGCGCTGCTGGTCGACGTGCTGAGCGAGAGCGGCGTGTGCTCTTCCAAGGGCGATGCCCGACGCATGTGCAAGCAGAACGCCGTGACCGTTGACGGACGCAAGGAGGACGACGCCTCGTTTGCCTTCGGCCCTGGAGAGTACGTGCTCAAGATCGGCAAAAAACGGTTCCTGAAGCTCGTGGTCGCGTAGGAGAGAGGCGTTATGCTGTCCATCTGGCGCAAAACCGTTCTCTTGGCCCGCATGGTCAAGATCGAGCATTCGATCTTCGCCCTGCCCTTCGCCTATCTCGGCATGATCTGGGCCGCGGGCGGTTGGCCCGGCTGGAAAATCTTCCTGACCCTGACCCTGGCCATGGTGGCGGTGCGTTCCTTCGCCATGGCCGTCAACCGTCTGGCGGATCTGCCCATTGATTCACGGAACCCGCGCACGCTCACGCGCCCCTTGGTGACCGGGGAAGTCGGCGTCTTCGAGACGCGGGTGTTCATCGTGGTCAGCGCTCTCGTCTTTATCGGTGCCTGCGCTGCGCTCAATACGCTGTGCCTGGTGTTGTCGCCCCTGGCGCTGCTCTGGTCCGGCCTCTACAGCTTCACCAAGCGCTTTACCCGGCTGTGCCATTTTTTCCTGGGCTCCGTGCTTGGCCTCGCGCCGCTGGCCGGATGGCTGGCCGTGTCACCGGTCGTGGAGCCGGCCCCCGTGTTGCTGGGGCTGGGAGTGACCTTCTGGGTGGGAGGATTCGACATTCTCTACGCCTGCCAGGATGTCGATTTCGACCGTGCGGAGAATCTGCATTCCCTGCCTGCGGCCAACGGCGTGCCTACGGCGCTGGCGCTTTCGACCTTCAGCCACGCGGTCACGGCTCTTTTCTTCCTGCTGGCCGGGTGGGCTGCCGGGGCAGGGCTGATCTACGCCGGCGTTTGCCTGTTCGTGGCGGCGATCCTGCAATTCGAGCACAGGCTCATTTCCCCCGACGACATGAGCAGGGTCAACCTGGCCTTTTTCACCATGAACGGTTTTGTTGCGGTTTTTCTGTTCGCGGGCGCCGTGCTCGACACGGCGCTCAGGTAATCTTTCCCAAGGGAGCATCCCATGCGCGAAGCCAACGTTTTCCCCGCATACAGAGGGGAAATGGAATATGTCTGCCTCGGCTGCCAGGCCAGGTACCCCATTGACGAGTTGCATTACACCTGTCCGAGCTGCAAGGGCGTGTTCCTGCTCGAGGACACCCGCTTTTCCGAACTGGAGAAGACGACGGGTCCTGCGTGGCGCGACATTTTCGATCTGCGCGCCGCCACCAAGAACCCCGCCCTGCGCGGCATTTTCCGTTTCTACGAGCTCATGGCCCCTGTAATGGCCGAGGAGCACATCGTTTACCTGGGCGAGGGGAACACCCCGGTGACGCGTTCATCGCCCCACCTGGAGCGTCTGGTGGGCCAATCCATGGCCTTCAAGAACGACGGCCAGAACCCGTCCGCCTCGTTCAAGGACCGGGGCATGGCCTGCGCCTACTCCTATTTGCGGCACCTGGTGGCCCGGCATGAGTGGGACAATGTCCTGACCATCTGCGCCTCCACCGGCGACACCTCGGCCGCGGCGGCACTGTACGCGGCCTATGTCGGCGAACCGCTGACCTCGGTGGTGCTTTTGCCCCAGGGCAAGGTCACGGCGCAGCAGCTTTCCCAGCCGCTGGGCAGCGGGGCAAAGGTACTCGAGATCCCTGGCGTCTTCGACGACTGCATGAAGGTGGTCGAATATCTGGCCGACCATTACCGGGTTGCGCTCCTGAACTCCAAGAACGCCTGGCGCATCCTCGGACAGGAGAGCTACGCCTTCGAGGTGGCCCAGTGGTACGATTGGGATCTGCGCGGCAAGGTCGTTTTCGTGCCCATCGGCAACGCCGGGAACATCACGGCCATCATGAGCGGGTTTTTGAAGCTGCTGCGGCTTGGGATCATCGAGACTCTGCCGCGCATTGTCGGTGTGCAGTCGGACCATGCGGATCCCGTTTTTCGCTATTACGACCAGGTGCCCGGTCAGCGCAGATTCGAAGCGGTCAAGGTGCGCCCATCCGTGGCTCAGGCGGCCATGATCGGCAACCCCGTGTCCTTTCCCCGGGTCGCCTTCCTGGCGGAGCGGTACCAGAAGCTGGGCGGAGCGGGATCGTTCGCGGTGGTGCGGGTCAGCGAACAGAGCATCATCGAATCCATGCTGCTGGCCAACAGACACGGCCATATCGCCTGCACCCAGGGCGGTGAATGCCTGGCCGGACTGATCAAGGCCAAGGAGCTTGGACTGATGGACAAGGACGAGCTGGCGATTCTTGACGCCACGGCCCACGCCCTGAAGTTCGCGGGATTTCAGGATCTGTATTTTCAGGATGGCTTCGATCCGGAATTTGAGATCACTCCCGACAGGAAGTTGGCCAATGCGCCTCGGCTGGTCATAGATCAGGCGGACAAGGCGCGCTTGCCTGAGAACGAGTTCACGGTTCAGGCGGCGCAAAATGTGGTCGGGATTCTGGGGCTCGATAAAAAATAAGAGCGGATATCTGGAGACTGTTAAAAACGGCCGGGGCGGGAGTTCCGGCCGTTTTTGCATGCGGGGCCGAAAGGCGTCAGGTGATCGCAGGCAGCCCGACGAGGGTGATGCCATGGTTGTCGGCGAAAGCTACGGCCCGGTCCTGGTCGAAAAAAATGCATGCTCCCGCCTCGTACGCCAGGCACGTCGCGCCGGCTTCGGCCATGGATTGCACGGTCTTGAGGCCAAAAGCCGGGAGATCGAGCCGTTTGTCCTGGGTCGGCTTGGGGCGTTTGACCACCACGGCTCCTGCCCCTCCGAGTTGTCCGGCGCGGAGAATGGCCGCATCGGTGCCTTCGATGGCCTCCACGGCGAGGACGATTTTTTCCTTCACCACCAGACACTGGCCGATGTCGTACTGTCCGAGGCACTGCGCCAGCTTCCACCCGAATTCGATGTCTTCGTGTTCGGCCTGCGTGGGTTTTCTCTTGGTCAGGACTCCTTGCGGCGCAAGAAGTTGGGGCGAGTACTGATGCGGGGCCACGACGGTCAGGCCTTCGCGTTCGAGCTCGGCCGTGAGGGCGCGCAGCAGCACGTCGTCGCCACGCGCCTTGATGGAGAAAAGGAGCTTGGCGGCGCGCCAGTCCGGACGCAGGTCCAGGGCGCGCGGCTTGTTGATGGGACCGGCCATGACCACATGCGTGACGCGGTTGGCCCGGAAGAAGTCGATGAGCCGGCCAAGTTGGCCGAGTTTGAGCCAGGAAAAACTGTCGCAGTGTGAAGGGAAGTCGGGATCGGTGTCGGACGGGAATCCGACACCGATGACGCGTTCACCGCGTTCGCGGGCCGTGCGGGCCACGGTGACGGGGAACGTACCGCCGCCCGCTATGATGCCAAGCGTCCTGGTCATGCGATCAGATGCGTTCAGGCGTGATGGTGCCCCGTTTGCTGCCGCGGATGAAGTCCAGAAGTTTCATGACCTGCTGGAAGTTGCCCAGTTCCGTCTCGACCTGCTGCATGACCTCGTTGCGTTCCTGGTTGGAGCGCCAGATCAGTTTGTAGGCGGATTTGAGGGCGCTGATCTCCTCGGAGGAGAAACCGTGGCGGCGCAGGCCGATGAGGTTCAATCCGCGCAGCGTGGCCCGTTCGCCCACGGCCAGCATGAAGGGCGGGACATCCTGGGCCACGCCGGTCTTGCCGCCGATAAAGGCGAAGTCGCCGATGTTCACGAACTGATGCACAGCGGACAGGCCGCCCACGACGACTTCGCTGCCCACGGTGACGTGCCCGGCCAGGGTCGCGGCGTTGGCCAGGACGTTGTTGTCGCCGACCACGCAGTCGTGGGCGATGTGGGAGTAGGCCATCATCAGGTTGTCCGAACCGACGCGGGTCACTCCGCCGCCCCCCTCGGTGCCGCGATGGATGGTGGAAAATTCGCGGATCCGGTTGCGGTCGCCGATGACAAGCGCGCTTTCCTCGCCACCGAACTTGAGGTCCTGGGGCTCTCCGCCAACGCAGGCCATGGAGTGGACATGGTTCTTCGCGCCCAGGGTCGTGAACCGTTTGATCTGCGCCGCGGCGTCGATGATCGTCCCGTCACCGATGCGGACCTTGTCCTCGATGATGGCGTAAGGGCCAACCGTGACTCCGGTTCCGAGATAGGCATCGGGGTGGACAATGGCTGAAGGGTGGATGGATGTCTGCATCAGTCCTCCCTCGGCACGACGGAGGCCGTCAGGATGCCTTCGGCCACGACCTTGCCGTCGACCATGGCCTTGCCGTTGGTCTTCCACATCATCATCTTGTGCCGCTCGTAGGTCACGTGCAGGTGCAGCTGGTCGCCCGGAAACACGGGACGGCGGAAGCGCACCTTCTCCATGCCGGTGAATAGAAAGATCTTGCCGACGGTATCGGCGGGGGGAAGGCTCTTGATGACCATGATTCCGCCCGCCTGGGCCAGGGCCTCAAGAATGAGCACGCCGGGCATGACGGGATACGATGGAAAGTGTCCTTGGAAGAACGGTTCGTTGATGGACACGCTCTTGATGGCGTGCACGGACTTCATGGGCTCGAAGGAGAGCACCCGGTCCACCAGCAGAAAAGGATAGCGGTGGGGGAGCAGGTCCAGAATGTCCCGGCTGACGATTTCGCCCTGGTCTGGTTTGGTGATCATATCATTACCCTTTGTTCGCGAGTTCTTCCCGAAGTGCGGCCAGTTCCTTTTCCAGTTTGCCGAGCCGGCGTTTCATTTCCGGCAGTTTGGGAATGATGGACGAGGCGCGCAGAAAAGAGCCGTGAGGCATGACCGGGATGCCGCTCAGGTCGGTCGCCGGCGGAACATCCTTGCCCACGCCGGACTTGGCGCCGATACGGCAGCCGTCGCCCAGGTGGATGTGCCCGGCCACTCCGACCTGTCCGGCCAGGATCACGCCGTCGCCCAGAGTCGTCGATCCGGCGATGCCGACCTGCGAGACGAGGATGCAGTTGCGCCCCACCCGGACGTTGTGGCCGAGCTGGACCAGGTTGTCGATCTTGGTGCCCTGCCCTACCCGGGTTTCGCCGAGAGCGGCGCGGTCGATGGTGGTGTTGGCGCCGATTTCGACGTCGTCCTCGATCACGGTGCGCCCGATCTGGGGGAATTTGGTCATGCCCGAGGCGGCCTGGGCAAAGCCGAATCCGTCGCTTCCGAGCACTGTCCCGGCATGCAGGATGACCCTTTTGCCGACAATGGTCCCGGCCATGAGCGTGCAGTTGGGGTAGATGGTGGTTTCTTCGCCGACGACGCAATCCTCGCCGATGTAGCAGCCGCTGAAGATGCGCGCCCCGGACTCCACTCTTGCCCCGCTTCCGATGTAGACAAAGGGCGCGATGGCGGCGCCTGGATCGATTGTCGCCTCTTGATGTACAAAGGCCAGTTCGCTCACCCCGCTGAAGGTGCCCTGCCTTTTGGCGAAGAGCTGCACGCAGCGGGCGAAATCCAGATAGGGGTTGGCGCTGACGAGGCAGGACAGCGAATCTCTGGCCTGATCGGCGCTGATGATGACCGCGCCTGCCTTGGTCGTCTCGAGGTGCGGAGCGTACTTGGGATTGGCCAGAAAGGACAATTCAGAGGCAGTGGCGTCAGCCAGGGTGTTGACGCCACTGATTTCCAAGTCCCTGCCTTGGAGGGAGAGGCCGAGTCGGGACGCTATTTCGGAAAGACGCATCGCCGGGCCTTTACTTGCCGCGCATGACTTTGTTGAGTTCGGCGATGATGGCGCTCGTGATGTCGGCGCTTTCCTGGCCGAAGATCACGCCGCTGGCCTGCTTGTCAAAGATGGCGGTGTAGCCGTTTTTCTTGCCGTAGGCCTCGATGACGGTAAGCAGATTGTCGATGATGGGCTTGGAGAGGCTCTGTTCGGCCTGCTGCAGCTTGCGCTGGTAGCTCTGCCCCATGTCCTGGAAATCGCGCACTTTGCGCTTGTATTGGGTTTCCTTGTCCAGCTTGGCTTCCTGGCTGAGCATCATGGACTGTTTCTGGAGCTCGTCTTTGAGCGTGTCCAGGGACTTTTTCTGGGCGTCGAGATTGTCCTTCATATCCTTGAACTGGGCTTTGAGCTGCTCCATGGCTTTGGCGCCGGGCTCGGATTTGGCGATGACCGTCTTCATATCAACAAAGCCAATTTTTGTTTCGGCGGCTGCCGTCAGGGCCAGGCAAAGCACGAAAAAACATGTCAGAAAAAAAGCGCGCATGAAAAACTCCTCACCGATTACGTGTATGAATTTTTAAAGTTTAAAAGAACTGTCCGACGGAAAATTCGAACCGGCCTTTCCTATCGTCATCAACCTCGACCGTGTCCAGGGGATAGCCGTATTCCAAACGCAGCGGCCCAAGGGGCGAATACCAGCGTACTCCGGCGCCGACGCTCTTGTAGAGGTCGAAATCAATGGACTCGTCATCGTCCCAGGTGCTCCCGGCGTCGAAGAAGACCAGACCCATGATGCCCATCTCCTTGTGCAGCGGGACAAGATATTCGGCGTTGAAAAAGAAGCTCTTGTTGCCGCCTTTTTCGTCGCCCTCGTCGTATCCTTCCTGGCCTTCGGCCTTGTCGTAGACCGGAGAGATGGTCCGCTCCTTGTATCCGCGAACGGAATTCATGCCTCCGAGATAGAAGCGCTCGAAAGGCGGAATGCGTTCGCTGCCGTTTTTCATCACATATCCCGCCTGGGCGTGGAGGTGAATGATGGTTTCCAGGAAGATCGGGAAATAATGGTTGGCATCGGCGATGTATTTGACGAAGTCGTCGTCGCCCCCGAGCAGACCGCCGCCGTATTCCACGGAAAACTGGTGCGTCACGCCCTTGGAGGGGTTGATGCGGCGGTCCGTGGTGTCGCGTTTGATGGACGCGTAGAGGGCGCTGGCCCAGTTCTGGCCTTCGATGTCTTTGATGACCTTGTCCGCGTCATCGTCGATGTCGGAGATTCTGTACCGTTCCAGGCGGTAGTTCCAGGACAGATTGGTGTATTCACCGAGCGGATACCCGAAGAGCAGACGCGCTCCCACGGCCTGTTTGTCGTAGTCCGAATATTCGTTCATCGTGTTGTACAGGCTCACGCCCACGCCCAGGTCCGTGTCGTCGTAATGCGGGTTCCAGAAAGTGGCGGTGTAGTCGGCGGACTTGGCGCTGATGGTTCCCTTGAAGCCGAGCTGATAGCCCATGCCGAAAAGGTTGCGTTCAAGCACCTGGCCCGAGAAGAACACCTGCGAATAGCTGGAGTACCCGACGCCGGCCGAGAACTGACCCGTGGGTTTCTCCTTGACCTTGACCCGCAGGTCGAGGGCGTTGGGGCTGGGCGTGGGTTCGGGGGTGATCTCGACGGTTTCGAAGAAGTCGAGCTTGTTGAGCCGCGCGTTGGAACGGCGCAGCTGGGCCCCGTCGTACATGTCGCCGTCGACCAGGCGCATCTCGCGGCGGATCACGTTGTCCCGAGTCTTGGTGTTGCCCTCGATGAGCACGCGGTTGATGGAGACCTTGTTGCCCTTGGACAGGATGTAGGTGACGTCCAGGGTCTTGTCGGCCTCGTTGCGGGCCATGTTCACGTCGGCTTCGGCAAAGGCGTATCCGAAATTGGAATAGTGCGCCGTGAGCTTCTGCAGATCGGAGCGCAGCACCGAACGGTCGAAAAATTCATTTTCCCTGGCCAGGTCGTCAAGGGCGATGACGGTGTCCAGATTTTCGGGGGCGGCGATCATGTCGCCGTCGTATTTCACGCCGGCCACTCTGTAGCGGTCGCCTTCATCGACCTGAAAGGTCACCGTGATGCCGTCCTCGTTGTAGCTGACCTCGGGCTGTCCCACCCTGGCGTTCAAAAAGCCCCGATTGCCGTAATAGGCCTCCAGCGCCGCCGCGTCGCGGTCCAGGATCTCCTCGCGCAGCACGCCTGAACCGGTCATCCAGGACAGCATGCCGCGTTCGGTCAGGGCCAGTTCGTCCTTGAGGTCGGAGGGGTCGAGTTGTTTGGCGCCCTGAATGACGATGTCGGTCACGTAGAGCTTCTTGCCTTCCTTGACGAGGATGTTCAGGCGGGCGCGCTTGGCGTCGGCCTGGGTCAGGGTGTAGTCGACCTCAGCGTTGTAAAAGCCGTCTTTGCGGTAGAGTTCACGGATCTTGCCCATGTCGTCGGCCAGAACCCTGGGGTTCAGCACGGCCCCGGTCTTGGTGGCGATGGCCGCCAGCAGATCGTCGGCGTCGAGTTCCTGAGCGCCCTCGACGCTGATGGCGGAAATCAGGGGCTTCTCCTTGACGTTGATGATCAGGAGCTTGCCTTCTGAGGTGTCCTCCAGGGCAATGGCGATGTCGTCGAAATAGCCGAGTTCGTACAGGCTTTTGAGTTCGGTGTTGACGACCGTGGGGTCGTACGCGTCGCCGGGCTGGATCTTGAGGCGCATGAGGACCACGTCGTCGTCGAGAATCTCATTCCCGCGCACATCGATGGAAGCGATGCGGTCCTTTTGCTGCACGCCGGTCTGGATTTTGGACGCCGTTTCCTCGATGGCGGGCAGGATGTTGATGACGCCCTCCTTGACCACGAAAAAAGGCTTTGGTTCCCGCACTCCGTATGCCTCCACCAGCCGGGTGTCGATGCTGATGCTTTCCCCGACCTGGCTGAAACTGCCGTACACGGCATAGCCGGCTCCGGCGAGCAGCGCCATGTCGCGGGCCACGCCAAGATCGAGGTACTCCACCTGCTGTTCCTGCAAGAGGCGCATGGTCTCTTCCTGCGAAATCACCTCCAGGCCCAGGGCTGTCAGGCGGTCCTGCAGCAGCTTGGGCAGGCTCTCTTCCAGATAGGCCAGGTCCGGAGCCGCATTGACGGCAAAGGGCAGGACGATGACCTTGTTCGCCGTTTCCGCGAAGAGCGGTCCGGCGCAGAAGAGATACAGGGAAACAATCAGACACAGGAGAGCACTACGTTTCATACAATTCTCCAGAACGAAGCTCCAACGTGCGGCGCATGCATTGGGCCAGTTCAGCATTGTGGGTAACGACGACCAGGGTGACTCCCTGATCCTTGTTCAGATGCAGCAAAAGATCGTTGATTTCCCGACCTGTCCGTTCGTCAAGGTTTCCGGTGGGTTCGTCCGCGAGCACCACCGCGGGTTCGAGCAGGATGGCGCGCGCTATGGCCGCGCGTTGCCTCTCTCCTCCGGACAGGGTGGTTACCCTGTGATGGCGCCGATGCGCAAGCCCCACCCGCGACAAAGCCGCGTCGGCCCTTTCCAGGGCCTCTCCTTTGGCCATGCCGCCGATGATACCGGGCATGGCCACGTTTTCCAGCGTCGAGAATTCCGGCAACAGATGATGGAATTGGAAAACGAACCCCATGTTCTTGTTGCGGATGCGGGCCCGTTCCTTCCAACCCAGGGTCGAAATGTCGTCTCCGTTGAAAAGGATGGTTCCGCTTGACGGAACGTCCAGGGTGCCCATGAGTTGCAGCAGGGTGCTCTTGCCGGAGCCCGAGGCTCCGATGATGGCCAGGGAGTCCCCGCCGCGCACGGCCAGTTCCACCCCGGACAGGACGGTGATGGTTTCCTCGCCCTGCTCGTAGGCCTTGCCGACGTTTTCCAGACGGTAGACCTCACTCATAGCGCAGCGCCTCGGTGGGTTGCATTTTCGAGGCCTGCCTGGCCGGATACAGGGTCGCCAGAAAGCACAGGGCCATGGCCGAGACGGCGATGAGCGACATGTCGAGGAATTCGATCTTCACCGGGAGATGGTCCAGGTAGTAGACATCCGCCGGAAGCTTGATGAACTGGTATTTCTGCAGCAGGGAGCAGATCGCGAGCCCCAGGCCGAACCCGATGCTCGTGCCCACGGCCCCGATGAGCGAGCCCTGCAGGATGAAGATGTTGCGGATCTGGGGAGGCGTGGCGCCGAGGGCCATGAGCACGGCGATGTCCTTGGTTTTCTCCATGACCATCATGACCAGGGTGGTGATGATGGAAAAGGAGCCCACCAGCACGATCATGATCAGGATGACCGCCATGGCGGTTTTTTCGAGCTTGAGCGCCGCGAAGAGGTTCTGGTTCATCTCGATCCAGTTGCGGGAGTAGAGCGGAAAGCCGCCCAGGGCACGGACCAGCGCATCTCCGATGCCCTGCACACCGTCTATGTCCGAAACCCTGTATTCGATACCGGTCACGAAATCGCCCTCGAAACCCAGGATTTTCTGGGCTTCGGGGATGGACACGAAGGCAAGGGACGAGTCGTATTCGAACATCCCTGAGCTGAAGATGCCGGTGACGTTGAAGAAAACGATCCGGGGAGAAAAACCGGCCGCGGATTTCTTTCCGCTCGGGGCAAGCAGGCTGACTCTGCTGCCGATGGTCAGGCCCAGCCTGGAAGCCAGCTCCTTGCCGATGACGATGCCGGGGATGCCCCCCCCGTCGCCCAGGCTTGCGAGGCTGCCGCTGACCATGTCCTTTTCCACGGTCAGGACCGATCCGGCCGTTTGCGGATCGATGCCTCGCAGCACCACGCCCTTGACCCCCGAAGGAGTGGAAAGCATGACCTCGTAGTAGATGAACGGGGTCGCGGCGACCACGCCGTCGACCCGCATGCTCTTCTCCACGAGCCGGTCGTAGCCGTCCATGGTCTGTTTGACCGAGCCGAGGATGAGATGGGAGTTGATGCCCAGGATCTTGTCGCGCAAGTTGTCGCTGAAGCCGTTCATGACTCCGAGCACGACGATGAGCGAGGCCACGCCGATGGCCACGCCCAGCACCGAGATGAGCGAGATGACGGAGATGAAGGCCTGCTTGCGCCGGGCCAGGAGATACCGCAGGGAAACGAAAAGTTCAAAGTGCATGGGGTCTCGCTCTGGGAGTCCGGGGCAGTATGCCGGGCCGGTGCTCGCGCCGTTCTAGCCGGCGATTTCCGGCCGCAGCAGGGGGAAGAGGATGACTTCCCGGATGGACGGTGAATCCGTCAGCAGCATGACCAGGCGGTCGATGCCGATCCCCTGTCCGGCCGCCGGGGGCATGCCGTATTCCAGCGCCCGGATGTAGTCCTCGTCCATGGCGTGGGCCTCGTCGTCGCCGGCGGCTTTCTCCCGGACCTGCTCCTCGAAGCGGTCCTTCTGGTCGTACGGATCGTTCAGTTCGGAGAACGCGTTGGCCATCTCCTGCCCGCAGATGAAAAGCTCGAACCGGTCCGTGATCTCGGGATTTTGGTCGTTCTTGCGGGACAACGGAGAGATGTCCGTCGGGTAATGATAGATGAAATGCGGTTGGATGAGCTTGGGCTCGACCAGGTTGTCGAAAAGCTTGGCCTGGAGTTTGCCGAGTTTTTCCTTGGGGTGCGCGGTCTCGCCCAGCTTCAGGACCAGGTCCCTGCATTTGGCGTAATCGAGGTAGATGTCCGGAGACACCCCGCCGATCTTTTCCAGTGATTCATGGAAGGGCATGCGCACCCATCCGTCCTGAAGGTCGATGACGTTGCCCTGATATTCGACCAGATGGGTTCCGCACACGGATTTGGCCAGGCCGCAGAGCAGATCCTGAGTCAGGTCCATGAGGTCCTCGAAGGTCGCGTACGCCCAGTAGAATTCGATCATGGTGAATTCGGGGTTGTGGCGCGTGTCGATGCCTTCGTTGCGGAAATTGCGGTTGATCTCGTAGACCCGGTCGAATCCGCCCACCAGAAGGCGTTTGAGGTACAGCTCCGGGGCGATGCGCAGGAACAGGTCCATGTCCAGGGCATTGTGGTGCGTGCGGAAGGGCTTGGCCGTGGCGCCGCCGGCGATGGGCTGCATCATGGGCGTCTCCACTTCCAGAAAGCGGCGTTCGTTCAGGAAATCGCGGATATACTGCACGATGGCCGTGCGCTTGCGGAAAATGTCGCGCGCCCGGTCGTTGACCAGGAGGTCCACGTAACGCTGACGGTACCGTGTCTCGACATCTTTCAGGCCGTGATACTTTTCCGGAAGAGGGCGCATGGACTTGGAGAGCAGGCGGACCTCGGCGGATTTGATGGTCAGTTCCCCGGTCTTGGTGCGGAAAAGGGCGCCGGCGACGCCGACAATGTCGCCGATCTCGAATTTTTTGAACACTCCGTACTGTTCGGCGCCCAGATCGTCGCGCTGGGCGTAAACCTGTATCTTGCCGCTGGTGTCCTGGATGTGGAAAAATGTGGCCTTGCCAAAAGAGCGGTGGGCCATGATCCGGCCGCACAGGGCGAAGTTCAGTCCTTCCTGTTCAAGAACGGCTTCGTCCTTTTCACCGTGTTCTTCAATAACGTCGCCGATTTCGGCGGAGCGTCGAAAGTCGTTGGGATATAGGGGGATGCCGGCGTCCAGCAGAAACTGCGCCTTTTCCTTGCGGTGGCGGAGCAGCTGCTTTTCGCTTGGGGCATTGGTCTGGTCTTTTGTCAAGGAAAGTCTCCGTTTCGGGGATGATGGCCTCAAATGAACAAATTCGGGTATTGGAAATTGGACCTATCGTCAAGAAAAGTCAATGCCGGGAAGATGGCGTCACGTCAGGATATCCGCTGATTTGGAGCCTTTTTGCCAAACCCGCGCCGTTGTCCATGACCCTCTCCGGCGGGACGCCGATCCGTGTCAGAAGATCGGACAGCGCCGCGCGTTCCCGCTCCGGGGCGAAGAGGGGGTAATCGCTGCCGAAAAGGATGCGCTCCGGGTCATGGCGTTTCAGAATCTTTGCCAATACCTGTCCGGGAACGACGCCGGGGCAGCAGGATGTGTCCATGAACATGTCGCGCCCGGCGAGGTGCGCGAGGGTTTCCTCCCACAGGAAGAGTCCGCCCAGATGCGCGGCGATGACTTCAAGACCTGGAAAATTGCGCAGCACCCCGGCCAGGTCGCGAGGGCGGGAGAGGGTTTCGCCTCCCTCCCTGACCGGGCCCATGTGCAGCATGACCGCGAACCGCCCGCGCACGGATTCCCAGACGGGATTCCAGCGCGGGGAGGCGAGGGGGATTTGGGAGAGGTCGGGATGGATCTTGAGGCCCCGGATTCCGTTGCGTTCCAGACGCGCCAGTTCGGACTCCCATGACGGGTGATCCGGATGCACGGCTCCCAGCGGGATGACTCGGGGATGACTCCGGCCCAGCGAGATCATCCAGGAGTTGGCCGGAATCATCTGGTCCGGGCGCAGGGCGGCGGTGAAGCACAGGGCCTTGTCCAGTCCGGCTCGGTCCAGGTGTTCGAGAAGGTCCGCGGTCGATCCGTCGCCGGCCGGTTCGAGCCCCAGGTCCCGGGAAATGGCGGCGGCCAGTCTGGGGGCGACTTTGGGCGGGAAGACGTGCGTGTGGCAGTCGATCATGCGCGTTCAGCCGAACAGGGCCGAGAGCCAGTCCGGAATCCTGACAGGTTTGCCCTGGGCGTTGACCACCGCGTGCTGTGTCGATCCCCGCGTCAGAATCGCGCTGTGATCGGCATTGGTGATTTCGTAGACAAAATTGAGACTGGCGCGGGTTTGGCTGGCCAGTCCGGTGCGGATGCGGATGAGGTCGTCATAGCGCGCGGGGGCCAGGTAGCGGCAGTTCGCCTCGCGCACCGGCAGGTAGATGCCTCGCTCCTCCACCGTTGCGTAGCTGAAGCCCAGTCCCCGGATCAGTTCGCCGCGACCGCGTTCGAAGAGGTGCAGGTAGTTGGCGTAGTAGACAACGCCCATGGCGTCGGTCTCGCCGTAGGAGACGCGGTGCTCGAGCCAGCATGACGGCTCAGGGAAGGCGGCCGTCATGCGTCGGGCCCGAGGCAGAAGGGCAGCAGGTCGCGTCCTTCGGGCAGAAAGAGGCCCGCATCCCGGGCGGTGTCCTCGTCGAGCACGGCGGGGCCCCCGGTTCTGGCGGACCGCGTCCTGTGGATCAGAAAGGGCACCGCGTCCCGGGTGTGCGTGCGGCGGACGACGGGGGTGTAATGGTCGCAGGTGATCACGATCGTCGCGTCCTGGCCCTGGAGCGCCGCAAGCACCGGGGCCACTATGCGCTGGTCGAAGAGTTCGATGGCGCGTTTTTTGAGCTGCGCATCGCCCATGTGTCCGCATTCATCCGGGGCTTCCACGTGCACGTAGACAAAATCGCCGCGCTGCAGAAATTCAAGGGCCGCCTGGACCTTGCCTTCGTAGTTGGTGTCGATGAGGCCGGTCGCGCCCTCCACCTCCAGCACCTCCATTCCGGCGGCGCGACCCAGTCCCTTGACCAGATCCACGGCCGAAACCACGGCTCCTCGCAGTCCGAAGCGCTCGGCGAAGGCGGGCAGCGTCAGCGGTCGGCCCTGGCCCCAGGGCCAGACCGATGTGGCCTGGGAAGAGGTTTCGAGGTTCAGGAAATCATGGGCCTGGCGCAGGAAGGCATGCAGTTCCGGAAACGCGGCAAAGGCCTCCAGATCCTGGGCGATGTTCTGGTCGAGGATGTCGTGGGGCGGCCGGATGGAGATGTTCGCCGCCTCTGTCCGCGCGCCGCCGCTCTGCACCAGCAGGTGGCGGTACTGGATGCCCTGGATGGGTTTGAACGGGCCGTTTCCGGCCATTTCGGCCAGCCTGGCGACCAGGGGCGCGGCGGTGGCGGTGTCGATGTGTCCCGAGGAATAGTCGCGCATCACTCCGTGCTGCGAGAGTTCGGTCAGGTTGACCAGGTTCATGCGCCAGACAAGATCGTGAGGGTCCAGTTCCAGACCCTGGGCCGCGGCCTCGATGGGGCCGCGTCCGGTGTGGTGGGCCCTGGGGTCGTAGCCCAGAAGCGACATGTTGGCCACGTCGGAACCCGGCGGCATGCCTTCGGGAACCGTTTGACACCGCCCGATCCGGGATTTCGGCGCCAGAAGGTCGAGGGTTGGCGTGCGGGCGGCCTGCAGGGTGGTGCGCCCGCCCAGGATGTCCAGCGGCCATCCGGCCATGCCGTCAGCGACCAGGAAGACGGTTTTTGACATCAGATGATCCTGTAGTGCACCGGCGGATCGAGCACGAAGCTGAATTTTTTGATGGTGTCGAGGGCCGCTGTCACGTTCTGCATCTGCGCGGAATGGCTGATGAAGACGATGGGTACTCCGTCGTTGGGAGCGTACTGGCGCTGCACGACCTGGGCGATGCTGATGTTGTATTCGCCCATGACCCCGGCGATGGAGGCCATGACGCCGGGCCGGTCGACCACCGTGAAGCGGAAATAATGGCGGAATACGGTCAGTTCGGGGGCCAGGATCTGGGCCTGGGGCAGCCTGGCTTCCAGGAAGCCCGTGTTGTTGGGCACGCAGTTGGTGCGGGCCAGGGCCAGGATGTCGGCCAGAACGGCGCTGCCCGTCGGCAGATCGCCCGCGCCCTGCCCGTAGAGCATGACCGGGCCCACGGCGTTGCCTTCCAGCAAAATGGAGTTGAACGGCCCGTCGACCTTGGCCAGGATGTGGTCCTGGCGCAGCAGGGCCGGGTAGACTCCGGCGTGCAGCATGCCGGACTTGTCGCGCACCTGGGCCAGAAGCTTGAGACGGTAGCCGAATTCCTTGGCCAGGATGATGTCGAACTGCTCGACCTTGGAGATGCCCTCCACGGTGAGGCGGCTCATGGGGAAGTCCAGGCCGTAGGCCAGCCGGATGAGGATGACCAGCTTGTGCGCCGCGTCGATGCCCTCGACGTCCAGGGTCGGGTCGGCCTCGGCGTAGCCTTTGGCCTGCGCCTTGGCCAGGACTGTGGCGAAATCCTCGCCCTTCTCGGACATCTCGGACATGATGAAGTTGGCGGTGCCGTTCAAGATGCCGGTCAAGGCCTTGATGCGGTTGCCGGCCAGGCTCTCCTTCAGGGTCTGGATGATGGGTATGCCGCCGGCCACGCTGGCTTCGTAGTAGAGACCCAGCCCCTTGTCGGCCGCAAGTTCGAAGAGTTCGGGGCCGTGCTCCGCCAGGAGCGCCTTGTTGGCGGTGACCACGGACTTGCCGCTGTTCAGGGCACGGGTGATCAGGGTGCGCGGAAATTCGACGCCCCCGGCCAACTCGACGACGATGTCGATTTCAGGGTCGTCTATCAGCGCGTCCATGCTGGTGGTGAACGTCGTGTCCGGGGAAGGGATGACGTTTCTGGGTTTGTCCAGGTCGCGGACCATGATGGTCTTGACTTTCAAGGTCTTGCCCAGTCTGCGCTCGATCCAGTCGTTGTTTTCCTGGATGATCTTTATGAGCCCGGAACCAACGGTGCCAAGGCCGGCCAAGCCGAGATGGATGACGGAGTCTTTCAAGGAATGCCTCCACGCCGTAACATTTAAAAAGAGATTATGGGGCGATGAAAAAAATCTATTTGCCGCATCCTGCACGCGCTGTCAAAATGCCGGACGCCGCGGGATCGGCGTATTTGGTGTTGACGCCCCCTGCGCTTTTGGATAATTAGCCACTTCTTCAACGGACGGAGAGGTGGCCGAGCTAGGCTGAAGGCGCTCGCCTGCTAAGCGAGTATAGGGGCGTAAACCTCTATCGAGGGTTCAAATCCCTCCCTCTCCGCCATCCCCTGGAGGGTTGGCAGAGCTGGTTGATTGCACCGGTCTTGAAAACCGGCATGCCTTTGCGGGCATCTGGGGTTCGAATCCCTAACCCTCCGCCACTTGTGCGTTATCCGCTGAAATCGTAAAGATTTCGGCGGTTTTTTTGTTTCTGGGGCGGTGCGTGAAAGGCTTCGCCTTTGTGCCGGGCCTTTCACGTTTTGGCTGCTCCGCACGGAGAGTTTTTTCGGGGGAATGCGCGGCTGCGCTTTCAAAGGGAGCGGTTTCCAGGTGCCCGCGCGCGATGTTCCGGTGGCGCCGTGATTGTTTTCCATGCGGCCTTGCGGTACTCGGACAGCCGTGCAACTCAAACGAGAAGGAAGGACGAACATGGATGTGACCCGGACAAGGATTCCCGGAGTGCTCTTGATCACGCCCAGGGTTTTCGGCGATCACCGCGGATATTTCTGCGAAACCTACTCTCGCCGGCAATTTGCCGAGCATGGGGTGGATGCGGATTTCGTGCAGGACAACGAGGCCTTTTCCGCCCAGGCCGGGGTCTTGCGTGGATTGCATTTTCAGACTCCGCCCATGACCCAGGCCAAGCTGGTGCGGGTGGGGCGAGGCTCGGTTTTCGATGTGGTGGTCGATTTGCGCAAGGGTTCGCCGACCTTCGGTTGCTGGGAGGGGTTCACCCTCTCGGCGGAAAATTTTCTCCAGCTTTTCGTGCCCAGGGGATTGGCCCATGGGTACATGACCCTGGAACCCGGCACGCAGTTTCTCTACAAGGTCGACCGCTTCTATTCGCCGGAACATGACTCCGGAATCTCGTGTCTCGACCCGGCGATTGGCGTCGACTGGCCCGAGCTGGCTCCGATCATGTCGGATAAAGATTTGCAATTGCCGCGCCTTGCGGATTTCGATTCCCCTTTCACCGTTCAGGCGACGGATTGATTATCGAGCGATTCGGTCGGGTTTAGCCCGCGCCGTGGCTGAATTTTCTTGTGTTGCAAAGGGGTTAGCGTGCGGCGGAAGATCGTGATTTTTTTCATTATCTCTTGACACGGGACGACCCTCTTGAATACAGGTGGGCAATTATTCCGTGTCTGCTTTTTTCAAATTTCATCTCAACGCGGTAGGAGGAGAGGACTGTGGCAAAATGCAAGAGCTGCGTGGTGTTGCCATTCCTGGTTGGTTTGGTGGCATCGATCGTGCTTGGTTGGTGGGGCTTTCCAAAAGTCCTGTACAGTCAGAAGACCCAACCCATCCGGTTCGATCACGTCGTGCATGTGGAAGATCAGGCCATGGCATGTGAAGATTGTCATGCGTTTCGGGAGGATGGCTCCTACGCCGGTATGCCCACCAACGCGAACTGTGTCGGGTGCCATGAGGATGTTCAGGGGGAAGATCCTGATGAAGCCCGTTACGTGACCGAGTATGTGCAGCAGGAAAAGGAAGTTGAATGGCTTGGCTATCAGAAACAGCCTGACAATGTGTACTTCTCTCATATCGCGCACAAGGAACTCGACTGCACGACATGTCATCCGGACGTGGCCAACATGAGCACCCCGCCCGTCTACTATGAAAACAGGCTTTCGGGCTACAGCAAGGACACCATGAAGATGTGGCAATGTGAAGAATGCCATGCCCAGAGTGGCGCCAGCAACGCCTGTTTTGTCTGCCACAAATAAGAGAGGAGTGGATTTACGATGGGACTCGACAGAAGAAGCTTTATTTCTTTGGTGGCTGGCGGTGTAACGGGCAGCCTCTTCACTCCCGTAATTTGGAAAACCCTGGACGACGTGTCCATCTGGACACAGAACTGGTCGTGGATTCCCCGGCTGCAGTACGGTGAGGAACTGAAGGTTCCGGCGCTGTGCAAGCTGGGCTCCGACGCATATGGAATCAAGGTCAAGACCGTGGCCGGACGGCCCGTGGTGGCCGAGGGCAACCCCGATCATCCTTTGAGCCTTGGAGGGATCTGTCCTCTGGGCGCGGCCAGCGTGCATCTTCTCTACAGCCCCTCCCGGGTCAAGAATCCCAAGCTCAGGGATGGCTCCTCGTTCAAGGACATCACCTGGGATGAAGCCGAAGAGCTGCTCGCCGGGAAGATCAAGGAAGCCGGGGCAAACGTGGCCATGGTCAGCGGCGACGAGACCGGTTCGGTCACGGACGTGCTGTCCGCGCTGGTCGGCAAGGCCGGTTCCGACAAATCTTTTCTCATGCCCGGCGAGAGCGCTCCGGCCTCCGCTGCCCTGGCCATGCTCGGCGGGGACGGCCAGGTCGGCTATGACATCGAGAACGCCAACTACGTGCTCCTGCTCGGCGCCGACGCGCTCGGCTCCTGGGGCAACGTGGCCCGCAACGGCAAGGCCTTCTCCGCCAGCCGCGAAAAGGGTGTGAAGTTCGTCTACGCGGGCCCCGCCCAGAACGGCACCTCCGCCGTGGCCGACACCTGGATTCCTTGCGCCCCCGGCACCGAGCCGGTTCTGGCTTTGGGGCTTGCGGCCGTCATCGCCGAAAAGGGACGGGACCGTTCGTTCTGGCCCGGCTTCGCCGCTTTCGCCGCGTTCGTGCAGTCCTCCTATCCGCTGGACAAGGTCGCCGAGATCACCGGCGTCCCCGCCGCGGCCATCTCCGGTTTGGCTCAGGAACTGATGCGCGCCGGACGACCGCTGGTTCTGACCGCGGCCGCCGCCGGACAGGGTCTGGGCGCGTATGAGCTTGCCGCCGGACTGAGCCTGAACATGCTTCTGGGACGGATCAACACGGTCGGCGGCGTGCGCATCCTGCCGTGGGCTCCCTCGGTCGTGGAATCCGCCGCGGACAAGAAGGCGCTGTTCGCCAACGATCTTGTCGCCTATCTGGGCGCAGTCGCCGATGGCGGAGCCGAAGCCCCGGCGCTCCTCATGGTCTACGGCGCCAACCCGGCCTACGCCCTGCCGAACCCGGCCAAGGCTCAGGCCGCCATCGACAAGGCCGGATTCGTGGTCTCCTTCAGCTCTTTCATGGACGAGACCTCGGCCATGGCGGATCTGATCATGCCCGACAGCTATGCTTTCGAGCGCCTCGACGACGCCTATTCCCCGTACGGTTCGGGTCAGCCCAATTACAGCGTTGCCGCCGCCGTCATCAAACCCGTGTTCGACACCAGGCCCACCGGCGACGTGCTCCTGTCCGTGGCCGGCAAGGCCGAGCTTGCTTTGGGTTTTGAGACTTTCGAAGACGTGGTCAAGGCCAAGGCCGAAGCCCTGGGCGCCGATTTCGACGAACTGGTCGAGGGCGCGGCCTGGGTTTCCGAAGAGTTTCCGGTCCAGGATCTGGCCCTGTGGCAGACTCCTCTTCAGGAACTGCCCGTGGCCACCGCCGACGGAAAGTCCCTGGCCCTCGCTCCGGCGCTCCACCTCAAGATCGGCAGCGCCAAGATCGCCATTCCTCCCTTCAACACCAACGCCATCCGCTTCGATGAAATGCTCGGCAACGACATGTACGTGCTGATCAACGCGGCCACGGCCAAGAATCTGGGTTTGAAGAAGGATGACGCCGTCAAGCTCGCCGGCGCCAGCGGGGAATGCAAGGCCCGTGTGCGCATCTTCGAAGGCGTGATGAACGATACCGTCGTGGCCCCGATGGGTCTTGGCCATACTGCATGGGATGCTTTTTCCAGAGGCAAGGGAGACAATGTCTACAAACTGTTGGCCGCCGAGACCGAGGCGCAGACCGGATTGTCCCGGTTCGCCACGGCGCGGGTCACTGTCAGCAAGGCGTAGGCGTTCGTTAAGCATCTGGAGAACATAAGAGGATATTCACAATGCAAGCAAAAGAATTCAAAGTGAAATGGGGCATGCTTGTCGACCTGGACAAGTGTACCGGCTGCGGTGCCTGCACCGTTGCCTGCCGGGCGGAAAACAACCTGCCCCCCGAGGCGGATGCGTCCAACAAGCTGCGCACCACCGACTGGATGAACATATACGAGCTGTCCAACGAGAAGCCCTTCCCCGACCATGAGGTCGCCTACCTGCCCCGGCCCTGCATGCAGTGCGGTCATCCCTCCTGCTCCACGGTCTGTCCGGTCGTGGCCACGCTGAAGGACGAGGAAGGCGGCATCGTCAGCCAGGTCTATCCCCGCTGCATCGGTTGCCGGTACTGCATGGCGGCCTGTCCGTACCACGCCCGCTACTTCAACTGGTTTGATCCGATCTGGCCCGAAGGCATGGAAAAGGTCCTGACTCCTTACGCCTCGGCCCGACCGCGCGGCGTGGTCGAGAAATGCACCTTCTGCCACCATCGCTTCATGGCGGCCAAGGAGCAGGCCCGCATGAACGGCGAGGACCCGACCGAGCTGGCCGAAGGCGCCTATATCCCGGCCTGCGCGGAAATCTGTCCGACAGGCGCGATCAAGTTCGGCGATTTGAACAATCCCGGGCATGAAGTCAGCAAGCTGGCCGCTTCCAAGTACGCGTTCCGCCTGCTGGAGAAACTCGGCACCGACCCGCAGGTCTACTACTACTCCAAGCGCGAGTGGGTGAGGAAGCTCGGGGACAATTACCTGAAGAATGCCAAGGGGGGCGAACATGTCTGATAGAGCGTACTGGCCCGAAGGGGTGGAGCGTTGTTCTGTTGGGAAGTTCCTGGCCTGGTTGGGCGTCATCGCCATCTTCCTCGCATGGGGAGGTTACGGCGCGTTCAAGGTCCTGGGAACCGGTATCGGCGTGACGGGCCTGGACAACTACTTCGGGTTCGGCCTGTGGATCACCTTTGACCTGGCGGTTATCGCCTTGGGCGCGGGAGCGTTCTTCTCCGGCTTCCTGCGCTACATAATCCGCATCGACGAGCTCAAGAACGTCATCAACCTGGCGGTCATCGTCGGATTCCTGTGCTACTCCGGCGCCATGCTGATCCTGGTCCTGGACATCGGCCAGCCGCTCAGAGCCTGGTTCGGCTACTGGCATCCCAACGTCCACTCCATGCTGACGGAAGTCATCTTCTGCATCACCTGCTACTGCACGGTGCTGATCATCGAATACGTTCCGATCATCCTGGAAAACCGCAAGATCAACGAGAACCGGTTCTGCCATCACCTGGCCCACAACTTCCATGTCTACATGCCCCTTTTCGCGGGCATCGGCACCTTCCTGTCCTTCTTCCACCAGGGCTCCCTGGGCGGCATGTACGGCGTGCTCTTCGGTCGTCCGTTCGTGTTCCGCGAAGGCTTCTTCATCTGGCCCTGGACCTTCTTCCTGTTCATCTCCTCGGCCATCGCCGCCGGTCCCGGCTTCACCATGCTCTGCTCCGCGCTCATGGAAGCCATCACCGGTCGCAAGCTGGTCAGCTACGACACCAAGAAGCTTCTGGGCAAGATCTCCGGCCTGCTTCTTTGCGTCTACATCTTCTTCAAGATCATCGACACCTACGCCTGGGCCAAGGGCATCCTGCCCGGCATGGGCCTGACCTTCGACGAGATGTTCAATAGCGAATACGGGTACGGCAAGAGCCTGCTCTGGCTCGAACTCTTCTGGTTCGGCGTGATCCCGGCAGTGATGCTGATCACTCCCGCCGTGCGCAACCGTCCCGCGCTGATGTACACCGCCGCCTTCATGGCCGCCATCGGCGTGACCATCAACCGCTTCGTCTTCACGGTGCAGGCCCTGGCCATCCCGGTCATGCCTTTCGACCGCTGGACCACCTACGTTCCCAACTGGGCGGAGTGGTCGACGTCGCTGATGATCGTGGCTTACGGCTTCCTGGTCATGAGCCTTTCCTACCGCTACCTGCCGATCTTCCCCCAGGAAGCGAAGCTCAACAAGTAGCATCGGTTATTGTCTTCCAAAGGCCCTTCGGGGCCTTTTTTTTTGTGGATGACAAAGGCGGGACAACTGTGCTCAGAACGGGGAGCCTGAGTTTTCGGAACGGCTGCGGACCGGGACCGCAAGGAGTTGTCATGAAGGACACAGGAAAGGGGCGGCTGGCCGCCATCGATGTCGCCAGGGCGCTGGGGCTTGCGCTCGTGTACTATGGACATTTCGTCGAGCAGGTCATGTATCTCGAAAACCCTGCCGCGGCCGCACAGTACAAATGGATTTATTCCTTCCACATGATCCTCTTTTTCGTCCTGTCCGGGTGGGTCCGGGGAACACGGTCCGATGCGCCTCCGGTTCGGGATTTCGTGAAGTCGGTCCTGGCTTCGCGCATAGTGCCCTATGTTTTTTTCAGCGTCCTGCTGGGGATTCTATCCGTCCTTTTCACCGGCTGGTTCCCGTTGGTCGATCTCTCCACCGCAGACGGCTATGTTCAAGCCGCCATGTCCACGGCCCTGGGGTTTCCACTATTGAACGTACCGCTCTGGTTCGTGGCCTGCCTGGTCAGCGTGGAATGCCTGCACCGCGTGCTGCGGGGCCTTTTGGACAACACCCCACGAACTCTGATGGCGGCCCTGGTCTGCTACACCGCCGGCTACGCGCTCAACGAGCACTATTTCTTTTTTGGGCAGGGACGGAGCTTTTGGCTCCTGCATGAGGTCCCCGTGGTGTACGCCTTCTATCTCCTGGGCGTGGCGCTGGGCAGACAGCGGGCGCTGGCGCATGTTTCCTCCGGGAGGGCCATGGGGCTTTTTCTGATGGCCCTGGCCTGCGTCCACCTGACCTTCGACCTGAACCAGGGGCCTTTCCGCTACCTGCAGGCCGTGATCATTCTGCTCTCCGGACACGGGCATTTTCTGTGGTTTCCGTTCACGGCCCTGGCCGGCACCGTTTCTGTCCTGGCTTTGGGGTTTTTGCTGCGGAATGTGTCGTGGCTTGCTTTTTTGGGCCGAAACGCTCTCATTCTGCTCGGCATGAACGGCGTGTTCTATCATTTCGTGAACCCGCCCCTGGCCCGATGGAGCGTTGCCGCCCTTCCCGGTGACGGATGGATCGTGTTTCTGGTCAGCATCACCGTGACCGTCGTCAGCATCGGATTGAGCGTGCCGGTCATCCTGGGGCTCAATGCCGCAGTGCCGCAGTTTGTGGGCAAACCCCGTCAGGCCGGACTGTGGTTCGGCCCTCTGGTCCGGGAGTAGGGGGGCATGCCGTTTTCTTCCAAAACGGGTCAGGGCGCCGCCGGGGAGGGCGGAAGGGAGTTGCGGCGCACGCTGCTGACGCTCAATGTCTTTGCGGCCCTGAAGATGACCCTTTTTCCCATGGCCATCATCACCCTGTTCTGGAAGGACGGGATAGGCCTGACCCTGACCGAGATTCTGACGTTGCAGGTCTTTTTCTCCCTGGCCAGCGTGGTCATGGAGTATCCGTCCGGATACGTCAGTGATCGCCTTGGGTATCGCTGGGCCCTCATCGTTGCCTGTGTTTTCGGCATCGCCGGGTGGGGCTGGTATCTGTTCGCATCGACGTTCTGGGGCGTGCTGATGGCCGAACTGCTGCTTGGCGTCTCCTTCGCGTTCATCAGCGGGTCGGATACGGCGCTCCTGTTCGAGACCTTGCGCGCCGAAGACAGGGTGGACCTGTATGCCAGGTGCGACGGCCGCATGGTCGGATGGGCGCAGGGAGGAGAGGCGGCGGGAGCGCTTTTTGCCGGGATCATGTACGCGCAGTGGCCGCTTTTGCCGTTCGTGGCCCAGATCGTGGTCTGGGTTCTGGCCCTGGGGCTGTGCCTGAGCCTGAAGGAGCCGGCCTCGGAAAGTGGCGGGCCCGTCGCTTCCCACCTGGCCGAAGCCATGCGCGTGTGCCGGTTCGCGTTTCTGGAAAATCCGGCCATTCGGGCGGGCATCGTCAACGGGATGCTCCTGGGGCTTGCCTCCTTCTATATGGTCTGGCTCGTTCAACCCTACATGCAGGAATGCCTGGTGCCGGTGGCCTGGTTCGGCCCGGTCTGGGCCGGAGCCAATCTGAGCGTGGCAGTGGCTGCGGCGAACAGTCACAGAGTCGAGGCCCGACTGGGGGCGACGGGCATGCAGATCATGTTCTTCGGCCTGATCGTCGTCGCCTATCTGGGGCTGGGGACGGTCACTGCGGTCTGGGGATTCGTGTTCTATTGTCTGCTCACGGCCATGCGCGGGCTGCAAGGCCCGTTGATGCGTTCGCGCCTGCAAGCCTTGAGCACGCGGCGGAACAGGGCCAGCATCCTGTCCCTGCACAGCCTGGCCTTCCGTTCGGGGTTCGTGATCACCGGGCCGCTGGTGGGTCTGCTGGCGGACACGCGGGGTTTGTCGACGACGTTTTTGCTCCTGGCCGTGTTTTTCGCGCTGTCCCTTCCGCTGGCCGCACAAAGTTTTTTGCGTCACAACCGGCTCTAATCATGGGCAGGATTTTCTCTTCCACATACGAAAGACACGCCTGTGGAAAAGGTTTTGGTTGATCCCGCCGCGGCGATGCCCTAATACTGACTCGGTTCTGCAAAACTACTTCAGGAGCAAGGGAACCCGGTGCGAGTCCGGGGCGGTCCCGCCACTGTAATCCCCGCGCCGCGTCCGAAATCGGCCCAGGGGCAAGCCAGAAAACCTGCCTGAAGCAATTCTCTTAACCCTCTGCACGCGGATGCAGGGTGTTGAGTTGTTCAGAGAAACGTCACAACACATTCGAGCGAACATGTCCGACACGATCCCTTGCTGGGAGCGGGTGCGCGGTATGGTGCCGGTGAGTCTTTGCGACTGGCCGGGCAAGATCACGTGCGTGCTTTTTGCCGGCGGCTGCAATTTTCATTGCCCGACCTGCCACAACGCTTCCCTGGCCTGGAACTGGAAAACCCTTCCGAGTCTGAACCGGGAAACCGTTCTGGCCGATCTGCGCCGTCGCAAACGCTGGCTGGACGGGATCACCCTGTCCGGCGGAGAGCCGACCCGCATGGCCGATCTGGATGAGCTGCTGACGGATCTGGCCGCCACCGGCCTGCCGGTCAAGCTCGATTCCAACGGGTCGGCGCCCCACGTCCTCGAACGGGTGCTGGACGCCGGGCTGGTTCAGGCCGTGGCGGTGGACGTCAAGGGCCCGTGGGCCCTGTATCCGGAGTTGACCGGACAGGGCATGGACGCCGATACGGCGCGCGCGGCCCTGGCCGGGATTTTTGATCTGGCCCGGGCGCATCCCGGAAGGCTATACTTCCGATGCACCAAGGTGCCCAGGCTGACCGCCCATGACCTGGAAGCGACCAGGGCCCAGGTGCCGGAAGATCTGCCCCTGCATTTCCAGGACTTTGTCCAGCCTCGAAGCAGTGACGATTTTTCCTGATCCTCAATTCGACCGAACTTTATTGGAGTATTCATGCCTCAGCAGATTGTGAAACGTGATGGCCGTGTTGAATCCTGGTCTGTGGACCGGATTGCCCAGGCAATTTTGAAATCCCTCAACGCCAGCGGCATCAAGGATCCGATCCTGGCCAAGCGTCTGGCCGGAAAGGTCGAGTCCAAACTTGAGGCCGAGGCCATGCCTGAGCAGGAATTGGTGCAGGACACCGTCGAGCAGGTGCTCATGGAATCCCGCCTCTACCAGGTCGCGCGGCGCTACATCGTGTACCGCGAGAAGCGCAGGGCCATCCGCAGCCAGACCGAGACCTTTCTGGACGTGACCGAAACCATCGACAGCTACCTGGACAAGTCCGACTGGCGCGTCAGCGAGAACGCCAACATGGCCCATTCCTTCCAGGGACTCATGCTGCACCTGTCCGGTTCCGTGCAGGCCCGCTATTCCCTGGAGAAATATCCCGAGGAAGTGCGCCAGGCCCACGAGCACGGCTATTTCCACATCCATGACCTGTCTTTTGGCCTGGCCGGATACTGCGCGGGCTGGTCCCTGCGCGACCTTTTGCTGGAAGGCTTCAATCTGGAGGGCCGCTGCTCTTCCGGGCCGCCCAAGCATTTCGACGCCGCCTTGGGGCAGATGGTCAATTTTCTGGGCACATTGCAGAACGAATGGGCTGGAGCCCAGGCCTTCAACAACGTGGACACCTATCTGGCCCCGCTGGTCCGCCATGACGGCCTGACCTACGACGAGGTCAAGCAGGCCATGCAGAAGTTCGTGTTCAACCTGAACACGACCTCGCGCTGGGGCGGGCAAAGCCCGTTCACCAATCTGACCTTCGACCTGGCCCCGCCGGCGCACATCGCTTCGGAGGCCGTGATCATCGGCGGCAAGCTGCAGGACAGTACGTACGGCGAGTACGCCGCTGAAATGGAGATGATCAACCGGGCCTTTCTGGAGGTCATGCTGGTCGGCGACTATCACGGACGCATTTTCTCCTTTCCCATCCCGACCTACAACATCACCGCCGATTTCCCCTGGGAATCCGAGGTCGGGGAACTGCTCCTGAAGCTTACGGCCAAATACGGGGTTCCGTATTTCCAGAACTTCATCAATTCCGACTTGAAGCCCGAGGACGTGCGTTCCATGTGCTGCCGCCTGCAGATGGACCTGCGCGAACTGCGCAAGCGCACCGGAGGGCTGTTCGGCGCCGGGGATCTGACCGGTTCCATCGGCGTGGTGACCTTGAACCTGCCCAAGCTTGCCTATCTGGCCCAGGGCGAGGAGGATTTCCTCGATCTGGTGGGCGAATACGCCTCCCTGGCCAAGGACTCCCTTGAGTTCAAACGCAAGATGGTCACCGACAACATGGACAAGGGCATGTTCCCTTTTTCCAAACGCTATCTCAAGAACGGCTTCCGCAGCCACTTCAGCACCATAGGCATCCTGGGCGGCCACGAGGCCTGCCTGAACCTCTTGGGCAAGGGCATTGAGACCGACGCCGGAATCCGGCTCATGGTCCGCACCCTGGAGCATCTGCGCGAACTGACGGTGCGTTTCCAGGAGGAGACGGGAAGCCTCTACAACCTGGAAGCCACTCCGGCCGAAGGCACCAGCTACCGCCTGGCCAAGATCGACAAGAAACTCTATGCCGACATCCAGGCCTCGGGCAACGGCGTGCCTTACTACACCAACTCGACCTTGCTCCCGGTGGGGCACACCTCGGACATCTTCTCCGCCCTGGAACACCAGAACCGCTTGCAGCCCATGTACACCGGCGGCACCGTTTTCCACAGCTTCCTGGGCGAATCCGTGCCGGACATAAAGGCCCTGAAAAGCTTCCTGGTCCGCGCCCTGAGCGAGACCAAGATCCCTTACGTGTCCATCACGCCGACCTTCTCGGTCTGCAAGGACCACGGGTACCTGACCGGCGAGCAGATCACCTGCCCGCATTGCGGCCAGGAGACCGAGGTCTACACCCGGGTGGTCGGCTACTACCGGCCCGTGAAGATGTGGAATCGCGGCAAGCAGGCCGAATACAAGGATCGCGTGGAGTATTCCCAGGCGTCCTGCTTCGGGCAATAGAATCCGGGTCACCAACGCGAAACGGCCGGACTGCGATGCAGTCCGGCCGTTTCGCGTTCAAGGCGCGGGTCGTGGCTATTTGCCGCGATGATTCCGCCGCAGGCCGTTCAGGGCCTCCAGGGCGCTGCGCAGACCGCCGGCCAGGCCCGTGATGGCGGTGGAGATGATGGGTCTGGGACGCTGGATCTTTTGGGAATGCAAAAAAAGAGTGATTTCACGCATGGCAAGCCTCGTATTCGGAAATATATTGTTTTTAGTGAATATCGTTTTGAAGCGAGAGCTAACTAGGCGTGAAACGTCTGCTCGTCAAGAGAAATAGTGACGATTGTTTGATTGGCGAGGGGGGGCGCAGGGCGCGCGGGGGGTCAGGTGGCGGGCGGCGTCGCGGGCAACAGGGCTGCCTGGGTTTCCAGGTCCCAGGTGGCGGTGGCGGGCCAGGCCAGAGAGGCGCGAAAGCGCGCCAGGGCGGCTTTGGATCTTTTGCCGAAGATGCCGTCGATCTTGCCCTTGTACAGCCCTTGCGCGGCCAGGGCCTGCTGTACGCGTCTGGCGTCGGCTTTGGATTTCAAGTTCATGAGCGCGGCGGGAAGCGGCGGGGCTTTCGGCGTGGGTGAAGCGGCGGCGAGGAGCTCACGCGTCTGTGTCGTGACGCGCAACCGGCAGTCGGCAACGGAGATCACCGCGTGGTCCGCGGGGCGCACGATGCGCGCGGAGACGCGCAAGCCTCCATCGACCATGGCGTAGGTGCCGCTGAGTATCGCCTGCGCGCCGGTGGCGGCTCCAAGCTGATCGGGGGCCGAGGACAGGGCCGTCTCGCCTTCCTCCTTGAGGGAGTAGGGGGAGGGAGTGAACACGCGGGTGTCCGCCAGGCGGTAGCCGTGGCGAGTGAAGGCGTTGCCCAGTTCCTCCGCCAGGATGCGGCCCAGCGGGGACGTGTTTTTGACATCATGCAGATCCGCGAACGGCGCGGTCACGACCAGCGCCGAGCGGTCCAGCCGGACCTGAAGGTTTGAAATCAGGTTCTCGGCCAGGGAGTCGCACAGCGCGTCGACGCGTGACGCGCCGCACTGCGCTGTCGCGTGCGACGGCAAGGAGCAGAAAAGAAGGAGCAGGACAAGTGCTTGGCGGATCATCAATTCACCAGGGAAAAGCGTTTGAGTTCGACTGCGCCCTGGGGCGCCTGCAACCGGTAATGGGACCAGTCGGAGCCGTTGACGTAGAAAATGCTTGAGTCGCGGTACAGATACGCGTTCTCATGGACCAGGGCCGAAGTGATCTGGACTTCGGAATCGGGAGTGGGCGCGTCGAAGTATCCGCTCTCCTCGGCCACCACGGGCACGGGTTCATAGAGCCCGGCGCCGTTTTTGCGTTGTCTGAAATCCGGGTCGAGGGCCCGGCGCAATCCTTTGGGCGTTTTGTCCAGGACGCGGCGGTGCGTGACCAGTTCCAGGCCGACCTCAAGAAGGGCCGCCCCTTCGGGCTCGAAGGCGATGGGGACGCCGTAGTCCACCAGGCGGGTCAGCAGCGCCTCCCTGTAGACCTTGGCGAAAGGCGTCGTGCCCATGGGCGCCACATAGACGCGCACATCGTGCTGCGGAAAGAAATGTTCCAGGGATGCGGCGCAGTTCTTGGCGACCTTGTCCGCCAGGAGGTCCCAGTGCGCCAGGGCCTGCATCTTGTGCTGGGTGCCGATCAGGTAGCCGCTTGGAATGGGGGCCTGCGCCGTGACCAATTGCGTCGATTGATCGGAGTTGACGCTGACCGAGGAACAGCCTGCCGCGAAGGTCATGGCCAGCAGGGAAAGCAGGGCCGCGGTGCGCATGAGGTGGTCCTTGATGATGAATTTTCTCATGTTCAGATTATCGACCGGGCGAGGGAAAACTTAAGGCGGTAAATCTTGGCACGCGGCATGCTTCGCATTTTTCCAGTCGGCATTTTTCTCCGGAGGATCGGCCATGTCCAAGCTTCATGTCCTGCTAGTCGCTGTTTTTTTGTGCGGTTGCGTACAGCTGCCGCCATTTTACGAGATAGGCTCGCGTCCCAAGACGCCGCCGCTCATTCCCTTGACCTATAAAGCCGGAGATCATCTGCATCGTCAGCTTTCAGGAAGCGACGTGGCGGGCTATCCCATGCTCGCGGCCTCGTTCGTGGATTCGACGAACGTGGAAAACACCAATGATCTCGGCCGGCTTCTTTCGGAGCAGATTGCCTCGCGCCTGAGCCAGTTGGGCTATTCCGTGACGGAGATGCAATTGCGCTCCGACGAGCTGCGCATCCTTCCCCAGGGCGGGGTCCTCGCCCTTTCCCGCGATACGGCCCGTATCAACACCGATGTGCCGGCCTACTCGGTGCTGGTCGGCACGTACTCGATCATCGAACGCCAAATTTACGTCAATGCCAGGGTGTTGCGCGCCGGCGACGGCGTGGCGCTGGCCTCTTCGGATTTTTCCCTGCCCTATGTGCGCCCCAAAAAAGCGCAGGAGAACGGGGCAGCGGTGCAGTCTTCCGTCAAAACGCGCCTTGATTGACGGAGGAGGCGCTTCCTTCTTGTCCTTAAGTCATGTTTGGCATATGATCTCTGACATATGTCAGATATCACCTATCAGGAGGAAGTATGAAGAAGTTTGTGATGTTGCTTGTTTTGTTGGCTGTGCCGGGACTGCTCTTCGCCCAGGACAAGGTGCTCAAGATGTCGACCACGACCAGCACGCAGTCCTCCGGCCTGCTCGACGTGCTGCTTCCCGAGTTCAAGAAGGACACGGGCATTGACGTCAAGGTCGTGGCCAAAGGTACCGGCGCGGCCATCCGCGACGGCGTGGACGGGAACGTGGATGTGATCTTCGTTCACGATCCGGCCCGCGAAGAGAAGTTCGTGACCGACGGGTACGGCACCAAGCGCTATTACGTCATGTACAACGACTTTCTGCTCATCGGACCCGCCGCCGACCCTGCCGGCGCGAAAACCGCCGACGCCGCCGAGGCCATGAAGAAGATCGCCATGTCCGAAGCGGTGTTCGTGTCCCGTGGCGACGACAGCGGCACCCATGCCAAGGAACAGGAACTGTGGAAGGCCACGGGGCTGCCCCTGAAGGAGGAGGACACCATTTTCAAGAGCAAGGACAAGGAAGTGACCTTCAAGGCCGTCCATCCCGAAGCGATGAAGATGTTCATGTCCATCGGACAGGGCATGGGCAAGACCCTGACCTTTGCCGAGGAGAAGCAGGGCTACACCATCACCGACCGCGGCACCTACGTGCAGTACAAGTACGGTCGCCCCGAGGGCTTGGATCTGGAACCCATCAGCGAAGGCGACAAGACGCTTTTCAATCCCTACGGCGTGATTCCGGTCAATCCGGAAAAGCATCCCCATGTTCGCTTCGACCTGGCCGACACGTTCGCCAAGTGGCTGGTCTCCGAGCGCGGTCAGAAGGTCATCGGCGACTATAAACTCCTTGACAAACAGCTTTTCTTTCCCGACGCGAAATAACGTTCGCGTGATTCGCGCCGATCCGCGACCGGGTTTCCGGCCCGGGCGGATCTGTGCTCTGGCTTGAAAGGCCCGCTCCCGCAGCGGGCTTTTTTTCACTGTTCTCTAGGCTTGGAGGCCGCATGTTTTTTCTGGAAAGCCTGGGGGCCGCGCTGACGCTTCTGCTGCAATTCGATCCGGAACTGCTGCACATCGTCGGCGTTTCCCTGAACGTGAGTTTGTGGTCCACCCTGGCCGCCTGCATAGCCGGGATTCCAACAGGGTTTTTGATCGGCATCGCCCGTTTCAGACTCAAACAGACGGTCATCACCTTTTTCAACACCATGCTGGCGCTGCCCACCGTGGTCATCGGCCTTTTGGTCTATTCCCTGCTCTCGCGGCGCGGCGTGTTAGGATCCCTGGGCTGGCTGTACACCCAGAAAGCCATGATCGTCGGGCAGATCATTCTCATCACGCCCATCGTCGTGGCTTTCACCATCGCCGCCGTCGGCCGCATCGACGACCGCTACCGACGCACGGCGCTGACCCTGGGCGCTTCGACCTGGCAGGCGGCGCTGGTGATCCTGCGCGAGGCCCGCTTCAGCATCATGGCCGCCATCGTGGCCGCCTTTGGCCGGGTCATCTCCGAAATCGGCATTTCCATGATGCTCGGCGGCAACGCCAAGGGCTTCACCCGGACCATGACCACGGCCATGGCTCTTGAATACGACAAGGGCGAATTCGTTCTCGCCCTGGGGCTCGGGATCGTGCTCTTGGCCATCAGCCTGGCCGTGAACGTGCTTCTGGGTTACGCGCAGGGGAGGACAGGACGATGAGCCTTTTCGAACTCCGTGACGTGCGCGTCGCCTATGACGGCCGGGTGGTTCTCGATCTGCCGCGCCTGACCATCGAGCAGGACGCGGCCTATTCCCTGCAAGGGCCGAACGGGGCCGGGAAATCGACCCTGCTTGGCATCCTGTCTTTTTTGAGCGCTCCGCATCAAGGCGAAGTCCTCTTCGATGGCAGGCCTGTGGTCTGGAAAGAGCCCTCCTTGCGTTCCTTGCGCCGCAACGTCGGGCTCGTGGAGCAGCATCCGGTCATGTTCAGCCGCAGCGTGCGCGAGAACGTGGGCTACGGGCTGGCCATTCGCGGGATGGACAAGGAACGGCGCAATCATCTGGTGGACGAGGCCCTTGATCTCGTCGGACTTTCCCACCTGGCCGAGGCCTACGCCCCCCGGCTGTCCGGAGGCGAGACCCAGCGCGTGGCTATTGCCCGGGCACTGGCCAGCCGCCCCAAGGTGCTGCTTCTGGACGAGCCCACGGCCAGCGTTGACACTCAGAACCGGGTTATCATTGAACAGATCGTGGCCGACCTGCGCGATCGGGGCGAAACGACCATTGTGCTCTGCACCCACAACCGCTCCCAGGCCGCAGCGCTTTGCCCCGAGGTCATCTACCTGGAGGACGGCCGTTTGGCCGAGCGTCTGCTCAGGAACACCTATGCCGGGCAGTTCGTGCTTGAAGACGAACGGATGTGGTGCCGTATCGCCGCGCGTTTCCGGGTGCCGGTCCGGCAGTGCGGTCCGGGGCGCGGGCGGGTGGTCGTCGAGCCGGATGCGGTGCGTCTGAGCGTGGCGAGGGAACCCGGGCTGAACCGGGGAACACTGACGCGCGTGCGTCTCGAAGGAGAGAACGTGAGTCTGAGCGTGGACCTGGGACGTCCTCTTTACGTGCAGATGCGACTTGAGGATTTCAGGGAAGCGGGCCTTGAAATTGGGGCCCTGGTCCAGGCGGAGATACCGGGCGAGGCGGTGCAGTGCTTTACGGAATTTTGACGGGGCTGTGACCGTGGTTGGGGGCCCTCCCGAACCGACGACCCGCGCGCAGGAGGCAGACAACCGAAGTCCTGTCTGATGGCATGCCGGAGCATGGGGAATTGCGCATGAAGGACCTTTTGAATGACGTTTTGGACGGGAAATGGCGGGAGCTGTGCCGCCGCTGCAACGAGTCGCGTCTGGCGCCGGGGAGCTGGTGGGCGCGGATCGTGTCCGATCCCGAAGCGATCTGCCGGGTGGACGAGTCTTCCATCGAAGTGCGGCTGCGCGGCAACGTCCTGGCGGAGGTGGGCTTGCGCGGCGCGGGGCTGCACTGTCGCATCGCGCCGGAATATCTGCTCCTCTCGCATCCCGGAGCGAGGACCGTGCTCGCAGACGTCCAGGCCGTCCCGGAGCCGAAGCGGATTCAAGACCTGGCTGGCCTCGGAGAGCACTACGAGCATGTCCGGCGTCGGGTCTGCACGCAGGTGGACCGGCGGCGCGCCATTGCCGACCGGCTCTTTCTGCGCCATCCCTGCGTTGTGGCCGTGGACGCGGAACTGCCGTCGGGCCGGATCGATCTGGTCGCCCTGTCTCCCCACGGCGCGGTCGTTTTTTTCCTGCTCCGCCGCTACGGCGACCCTGATCTGCGCCTCAAGGGGCGCGGCGGGATCGTCTGGCGTATGCGGGAGCATGATCAAAGCCTCGCCGACGCGCGGATCGTGGCCCGCTGGTTCCAGGATTTTCTCGAACGCTCCCGCCTTCTGGAAACACCGCATTCGCGGAGATACGGTTTTGACGGAATGCCCGTCATCCACCCCCGCACACGCCTGCTGATCGTCGACTTCGACCATTCCCAGCGCCTGCATGGGCTCCCCCTCCTGCGGGCGGACCTTGAGCATGGACTTGACCGCTACGCCTCCCGGAGTGATATTCATTGTATCGGCGATGCAGGAAACATTTCCCACGGCACGTTTTTTTCCGGAATCTGATTGGTTCACTGTTTTTGCGGAGGAGATATGTCCGATCTGCATTTATGGCACCGTACGGAACTCGGAAAGCTCAAACAGGACATGGAAGAGCTTCTCGATTCTTTTGTGCGGGATTTCTGCAGCCCCATGGATCTGCGGCTGTTGCGCTGCGAACCGGATATCCGTGTGGTCAACGAGAAGGACGCAATCCTTGTCTCGGCGCACGTGCCGGGTCTCGACCCCCGGTCCATCAAGGTTTCGGTCACCGGCAGGCGTTTGACCATCGCCGCCGAAAAGGTGGAGGAAATTCGTGGAGGGCAGGGGTTGAGCATCTCCCGCCAGGGCTTTTCGAGCACGGTGCGACTGACTTCGCCCGTGTGGTCGGACCAGGTCCGCGCCAGCTACTCGGGCGGCGTGTTGCGCATTGTTTTGCCCAAATGCAAGGGCTGCACATCCGTGCGCGTCAGCACGGAAGAACGCGAGGAAGGTAGCAATGAGTGAATCGTTACGGCTGACACCCCAGCAGTTGCGGTGGACCCTGGACACGTCCGCCCTGCCTTTTGCCACCACGGACGAACTCCAGCCTCTGGACGAGATCCTGGGCCAGGACCGGGGTGTGGACGCGCTTGGGTTCGGTATCGGCATCCGCCGTCCGGGCTACAACATTCTTGTCACCGGCGCCCCCCGCAGCGGGCGCATGGACGCGGTGCGCAAGGTGCTGTCCAGGGCCGTGCAGGGAGGGAGCATTCCCGGCGACCTCTGTTATCTGAACAATTTCAAGAATCCGGAAGCGCCCATGCTGATCCGCCTTGGACCGGGTCTTGGCGCGCGGCTGAAAAAGAGCATGCAGGCCTTGGTGGAGGAACTCAAGAAGGAGGTGCCAAAGCTCTTCGAAAGCCCCGAGTACCTGGCCCGCAAGAATGAGATCAACGAGGCCTACGAGAAAAAGACCGCCAGCTTTTTCATGAATCTGGAAAAGCAGGTCAAGGAGGCGGGTTTCGCCCTGGTCACCTTTCAGGGACGGCAGGGGCAACCGCCGGAGGTCATGCCTGTTGTCGACGGCGAGCCGACTCCGGTCCTGAAGCTGGAGCAGATGGTCGAGAAGGGGCGCTTCCCCCGCGATGAATTCGACCGCATCAAGGTCAAGCACGGCGAGATCAAGACCGAGATCGATTCCATCTTCCTGCAGATCCGCGCCTTGCAGAAGGAGATCCAGGAGAAGAACCGCCAGGCCGACAAGCTCATGTTTTCCAATCTGGCCGGCGAACTTATCGCGCCGCTGAAGAAGGACTTCGATTGCGCCGAACTGGATGGCTATTTTCAGCACATGATCGACGACATGGTCGACAACATCGCCATCTTCTTCAACCAGGAACACCCGCCGCAGATGCCGGTGGGCGACCCGTTCGAGCAGTACTCGGTCAACGTGCTGGTGGACAACGGCGAACAGCAGGGGCCACCGGTCATCATCGAGGAATATCCGACCTATCGCAACCTGTTCGGCAGCATCGAGCGCATCGTGGACCGCAGCGGAGTCTGGCGCACGGATTTTTCGCGCATCAAGGCCGGTTCCTTCGTTCGCGCCAATGGCGGATACCTGGTCCTGAACCTGCTCGACGCCATCATGGAGCCCGGGGTGTGGCAGTCCCTGAAGCGCGCCCTCAAGAGCCGCAAGATGGAAATCCAGACCTACGATCCCTTCTATCTCTTCACCACCTCGTCCATGAAGCCCGAACCCATCGAGATGGACATCAAGGTCATCGTCCTGGCCGACACATACCTCTACCACATGCTCCAGCATTATGACGACGATGTGCCCAAGATCTTCAAGGTCCGCGCGGACTTCGACTCCACCATGGACAAGACGGACGAGTCGGTGCTCAGATTCGCCCGCTTCATCCGCGCCCAGTGCGAGGAACACGGCCTGCGTCCCTTCGAGCGGTCGGCCGTGGCCGCGCTGGTGGAAGAGGCCGTGCGCATGGGCGGGCGGCAGGAGAAAATGGCGGCGACCTTCCCCAGGCTTGTCGACCTGCTCATGGAGGCCGACTATTTCGCCGGGCAGGACGCTCGGGAATCGGTTCTGGGGCATGACGTGAATCGCGCCATCGAGGCGCGGGTGCGCCGCTCCAGCCTCATCGAGGAAAAGATCCAGGACATGATTGACCGCGGCTCGATCATGATCGATACCGACGGGGCCCGGGTCGGACAGATCAACGGGCTGGCCGTGTACAGCATGGGCGACGTGATGTTCGGCAAACCCAGCCGCATCACCGCCGCCACGTCCATGGGCAAGGCCGGGATCATCAACATCGAGCGCGAGGCCGAACTTTCGGGCAGCACCCACAACAAGGGCGTGCTCATTCTCGGCGGCTACCTGCGCAAGATGTTCGCCCAGGACAAGCCCCTGGCCGTGAGCGCGTCCATCGCCTTCGAGCAGAGCTATTCCGGGGTGGACGGGGACAGCGCCTCCTCCACGGAAATGTACGCCCTGCTCTCAAGTCTTGCGAACGTGCCCATCAAGCAGGGCATCGCCGTGACCGGTTCCGTCAATCAAAACGGGGAAGTCCAGGCCATCGGCGGGGTCAATCACAAGATCGAGGGCTTTTTCGCCTGCTGCAAGGCCAAAGGGCTGACCGGAAAGCAGGGGGTCGTCATCCCGAAAGCCAACGTGCCCGACCTCATGCTCAAGAGCGAGGTGGTCGAGGCCGTGCGCGAGGGGCGCTTCCATGTCTGGTCCGTGGCCAGCATCGAGGAAGGGATCGAACTGTTGACCGGGAAGAAGGCCGGGAAGCGGCGCAAGGATGGCTCCTACCCCAATGGCAGCATTTACGCCTTGGTGGACCGGCGGCTCAATGAGCTGGCCCAGGGCATGGTCAATTTTGGCAAGGACGACGACAAACAGGAAAAGGCCTGATCCGGGCCGAGCATGAAGGAGAACACCTTGGAAAACGAAATGTACGATCTGATTATTGTCGGCGGCGGCCCGGCCGGGCTTTCCGCCGGAATCTACGCCAAGCGCGCGGCCATGCACACGGTCCTGATCGAAAAGGGCATGCCCGGCGGGCAGATCGCCCTGACCAAGGATGTGGAAAATTATCCGGGCATCGAGGAAGTCGGTGGTTTTGAATTGTGCGAGAAATTTCTGAACCACGCCAAGCGCTACGACCTCGAAATTCGGGAAAACGAGGTTACCAGCGTCGAGCCAGGAGTGGACTTTCACGAGGTCGTGCTGGCCAGCGGAGAGCGCCTGCATACCCACTGCGTCATCCTCGCTCCCGGCGGTTCGGCCCGTAAGCTGGGCGTGCCAGGCGAAATGGAGCAGTACGGCAAAGGCGTGTCCTACTGCGCCACCTGCGACGGCTTCTTTTTCCGCGGCAAGACCGTGGTCGTGGTCGGCGGCGGGGACACGGCCCTGGAAGACGCGCTCTATCTTTCCAAGATCTGCGCCAAGGTCTATCTGGTGCACCGCCGCGACGAATTTCGAGGCAGCCGCATCCTGCAGCAGCGGGTTTTTGCCGAGTCGCGCATCACCCTGGTGCTCAGTTCCGTGCTGGTCGACATCGCCGCCGACGAGCAGGGCGTGACCGGCGTCAAGGTCAAGAACGTGCAGACCGAGGAGACCCGGGATATCGCCGTTGACGGCGTGTTCATCTTTGTCGGATTCCTGCCTAACAACGCCCTTGTGCCCGCCGGCGTGAAGATGAACGCCGCAGGATACGTGATCACGGACGAGAAGTGCGAAACCAGCCTGCCCGGCATTTTCGCCGTGGGCGACGTGCGCCAGAAATACGCCAACCAGATTGTCCTGGCCGCTGCCGACGGCTGCGTCGCGGCCTTGGCCGCCGCGCACTACGTCGAGATGCGCAAGGCCCAGGCCGAGCGCAAATAGGCTTTGATCCCAAAAAAACGCGCACGAACAATGTCGGCCCTGCGCGTTCACGCCGCCCGCACGGCCCAGGGCCGGCCCTTTTTCGGCAACAAAAAACCCCTTGGATTATCAAGGGGTTTTTTGTTGCCTGATGGGCGGGAAATTTGTGGCTCCCCGGGACAGATTTGAACTGCCGACACGGTGGTTAACAGCCACCTGCTCTGCCAGCTGAGCTACCGGGGAACAGAAGCCAGAAGGCGCTTTTAGGGAATGGGCGGGCGGCTGTCAACTACGAAACAGCGTTTGGGTGTTGGCGAACCGCGCTAGAAGAAATGGCGGTGGATCGGTTCCCGCCGCTCCTGGGTGTAGAGTTTGCCGTACGCGGGCAGGACGCGGTGCGTCTCTCCGGGAGCGAGCTCCATGATGCGCACCAGCGCGGTATCCACGGGCAGCCGGTCAAGCACCCGGACTTTGTACTTCGGAGCCGGGCTGATTCCGGACTGGCGAATCTTTTCGAAGTAGCGCCGGTATTCCGGGTCCGTGGTGTCCGCGCTCAGGCCGTAGGCGGCTTCGCGATAGGCGTAGCCTTCGATGCTTGTTTTGGTGCCGCCCAGATAGCGGAAAATTTCAACCTGGCTGGTCTTGATCACCCGGGACAGGATCAGGAATTCGGGCCCTTGCCCAGCATCGCGCGTAAAGATGAGGGATCTGACCTCGTCGATGGGAGTCAGGGAGGAATCCATGATTTCCCCGCGCACGCCGACCTTCTCTTCTCCCAGATAGCGCCATCCGGGTTCCAGGGGGATGGGCTCGTCCTGCCACAGAAAAACCGTGTCGGCTCCGGGCTGGTAGCGCTGGCTGAACGATGTCTGCGAGCAGGCCGAGCCCAAGAGCAGCATGGCCGCGGCCACGAGGTGAAAGGCGATGGTGCCGGGTGATGACGCGTTCATGCTTCCTCCGATCAAAAGCCTTGCGGGCGGTTGAGGTGGCGGGTTGCTGTTCATGTGTTGGTCGCGTTTTTTGTCCTCCGCGTGCTCAGTCGACCCGCAGGATGGTGGCGTAGCTGCCGAAAACGGCCCAGACGGTGTCCTTTTCCTGCAAATGCAGGCGTCGCATGCTGTCCGTCGTGGTGATGACGCACAGATCGGTTTCCGGTCCGATGCGCAGGACGTATTCGGTGTTGACCCGTCCGCGGTTGATGCTGGTGATGACGCCGGGCAGACGGTTCTCGGCCGAGCAGAGAGGCTCATGTTCGGATTTGTGCAGGCTCACCCAGGGCGCCTTGACGTCCACCGTGGCCAGGCGACCGGTTTTGAGCCCCAGCCGGCGCATGCTGTCCAGGGTGATGACCGAGGAGATGACGTGGCCGTCCGGGGTTGTGAGAAGCACCTCGGCCTGGATGTCGGCGGGGCGTATGGCCGTGATCTTCCCGAAAAAGGAGTTGCGGGCGCTGGTCTTGCGGTGGCTCTCCCGCTGCAGAAAGGACGATGTGATGGTCCGGATGTCCTCTTCGGAAAAGGACACGTAGGCCGATGTCAGGTTGGGCGTGGAATGCCCGAGGTACATCTGAACGGCGGGGAGGGGCATGTTGGACTGCATCAGCTCCACCCCGCGCGACTTGCGGATCATCTCGGGGCTGCCCAGGTTTTTCGGGAATCCGCAGGCCTGGGCCCGCTCGTAGAATTTGCGGCGAACGAAAGCGGGGTCGACGGCGAGCGACCGGCCTGATGCCTGGCGGAAAACCTCGTCGGAGAGGATGTCACGGATTTCCACGGCCAGCGCGTCGGCCAGGGGCACGGTTCTGGCCTGCTCCGGAGTGGAGCGGGCAAAGGTGACGACCAGACGGTCATGGTCGATGTCGCGCAGGGGGTTCACGTCAAGCACTTCATGGAGCTTGGCTCCGGTGTGCCGGATGAGCAGGAAGATGAGCAGGATGCGCTTGCGGGACAGGGCCACGTCGGCGCGTTTGGAGTCTTCGGCCCAGGATCTGAATTCGCGTTCCAGATGTTCGAGCTGCAGGGAGTCCAGGCAATCCGAGGCTTCGGCCACGATGCGGCCATGGTCGGCCTGCTTGGAGGCTGGAGTGCGGGAGGCGGTGGCG
>JBFWJY010000008.1:0-131953 GCA_050252955.1 Desulfomicrobium sp. | reverse complement strand
CGACGCTGGCCAGCTTTTCCATCTCCTTGATCTGTTTTTCCATTCGCTGCACTTCGGTTATGTCGGAAAAAAGAACCATCCAGCCCTGATTGTCGGGCAGTTCGGTCATCTTGAATCCGAAAACCAGACCCCGCTGCGTGCTGATGACCATGCTGCGGCGCAGGCAGGAAAGCTCGCGCTCCTTCCAGAAAGGAAGAAATTCCGGGAAATAGGCCTCGAACCCCACGCCGATCATCTCGTTGCGGTCATGCCCAGGCAGCCAGTCAAGGGCGCGTTGGTTGATCGTCGTGATCTTTCCGTCGTGCGTGACGACCAGAAGCCCCGCATCGATCCAGTCGAAGACGCGGTACTTGATGTCCTCGGCTTTGCGCAGGGCGTCTTCCTGTTCGACGATTCTGTACAGCAGGCGGTTTTCCGCGGTCCGACTCAGCTTGACCAATGAACTGACCAGAATGAGAGCCAGAGTCAACAAACTGTAGTTGTAAGCCAGATCGGAACCACGAATGTGGATCTGTCCCCAATAATACGGGAAGTAGAATTGAAAACAGGATATGAGAAAAAGAAGAATCCAGACAAAAAAAGAAGAAAAAATGATTACTTTAAATCCAACTATGCGCCCGTAAAAAAAGAGACATAATATATATAGAAATACAAAAGCGCTGAAAGATCCACCAGTTAATATAACCCACCATGTTGTTAAAAAAATATCTCCAAAGAGCTGAAAAGTGAAGAAAAGGAAATATCCTATGATTTTTCTGGTGGCGAGAAGATAAACAATGCTCAATGAAAAACCGCTGACAAAGAAAAGAATGTACTGAAAATCTCGATTGACTTCCAGTCTCATGCCCCGGTCGGAAATATTGATGATTTCGGCCAGGGACAGAAGCAAAAGAAAAACCATGATCCCGAGACGGATCACGGAAAACTTTACGTAGAAATTCTTGAATTCGTCAGAGGGTTTCAGTTCGGAGCTATTGTCCACAGTCCCTTGGGTCTCCCTGAAGTTTTTCCACCGCGTGCTTGAGCGCGGGCAGAACGGCCTGCATGTTCTCCCGCACCGCCTTGGGGCTGCCGGGCAGGTTGAGCACCAGGGAGGGCCCCATGGTCCCGGCCACGGCTCTGGAAATCATGGCATGCGGAGTCTTGGCCAGGGAAATCTGGGTCATGGCCCGCTCAAAGCCCGGCAGACGCTTGTCGAGCAGGGGCAACGTCACTTCGGGCGTGATGTCGCGCGGCCCCACGCCCGTTCCTCCGGTGGTGAAAACCATATCGAAGCCCTGGAAAAGGCAACAATCGACAAGGGCCGCCTTCAGCATTTCCGGTTCGTCGGGAATGATCATCCCACGAGCCAACCCGATCTCCATGACTTCCATGGCCGCGTCGCGAATGGCCGGGCCGCTGGCGTCGACGCGCTCGCCCCGCGATCCCTTGTCGCTCAATGTGATCCAGGCCAGAGAAAAACCCCGCCTGGCTCCGACGCAGTCAGATTCTCCCGGCACGACTTCGCCCTTCTCCATGCGGCCAACCCATGCCGTCGTCATCAGACCGTCCTCCAGACATAGCCGAATCCGGTTTTCAAGCTGAACCCGGCAGTTCGCGTCCTCGATGATTCCGCCGACGCGCAGATCCGTTTCCGCGCCGATCCAGCCGTGGACAAGCTCATGATCCCGTCCCTGACCGATGATCACAGGGCCCGAAACATATGTATCCTTCCAGGTAACGCGCATGGCGACCCCTACTGCTAGAATTTTCAGTATGACCCGCTGTGCCTACCAAAGGCGGTCCGCGTTGTCATTACCCATGACAACGGACACTTGTCCGTCACGCGGGTCTTAGGTACTGTTGCCATGTCTTGAAACAGCATAAAAAGGACTGACCCATGAAAGGAATCATCCTGGCCGGAGGATCCGGCACCCGTCTTTATCCCCTGACTCTCGGAACCAGCAAGCAGCTTCTCCCCGTCTACGACAAGCCGCTCATCTACTACCCTCTCTCCATTCTCATGCTGGCCGGGATCAGGGAAATCCTGATCATCTCCACGCCCCAGGACCTGCCCCGTTTCAAGGACGTGCTCGGAGACGGAAGCGAGCTTGGCCTCGCGTTCTCCTACATCGTCCAGCCATCACCCGACGGCCTGGCCCAGGCCTTCATCCTGGGCGCCGATTTCATCGGTCGGGACAGCGTCTGCCTGGTTCTGGGCGACAACATCATCTATGGCGTAGGGTTGTCCAAAGTGCTGCAGGAATGCGCCGGTCTTCAAAAAGGCGGCATCGTCTTCGGCTATCCGGTCAAGGACCCGCAGCGCTACGGAGTGGTTGAATTCAATGCCGCGGGCGAAGTCATAAGCATCGAGGAAAAACCGCAAGAACCGAAATCGAAATATGTTGTTCCGGGAATTTACTTCTACGACAACGACGTCGTCGAAATCGCGAAAAACCTTCGCCCGTCCCCGCGCGGAGAGCTTGAGATCACCGATGTGAACCGTGAATACCTGCGCCGGAGCGCCCTCAAAGTCGAACTTCTGGGCCGCGGTTACGCCTGGCTCGACGCCGGAACCCACGAATCCCTGCAACAGGCCGGAAGTTTCGTGCAGGCCATCCAGGATCGGCAGGGCTTCAAGATCGCCTGCATAGAGGAGATCGCCTTTTCCAAAGGGTTCATAGACGCGGCCAGGCTCAAGCTTCTGGCGGCCAGATTCAGAAAAAACGAGTACGGAAAATATCTGGACGAACTCGCTGACGAGTCAATTTAATCTTTTAAAACATAGAGTTGTCGAATAAAGGAACACATGGTGAAAACTCTGTTCCCAAAATATTCCCATGTTCCTTTATTCGCACCATCCAAAAAACAAACATCCTTCAAAACACTCGACATCAAAATCTTTAGACTTTCAAAAACAATACATTTCAGATAGTTGCACACATAAGCTACATAATGTGCAGCCTAATAAATCCAATAACCTCATATTCTTTTTTTATTTAGGAAAAGCCAAAAATCCTGTTTCACCTTTCTCCCGATTGAAGTCTCAAGCCATCTCCAGTACAGAGAAAAGCCGATCAAGAAGAACCAATAATTTTCAATAGGTATGTATAAATTCAAGGAAAGTGAGGTATCCATGGACGTTATGAAAATGCCGGCTGATCTGCCCGACGTGACACTCAATGCCAACGCCGAGTTGGTGCTCAAGAAACGTTACCAGCGCAAGGGCCTGGACGGAACGCCCATTGAGACCCCGAAGGAGATGTTCTGGAGAGTGGCGGCAAGCATAGCATCCATGGAAAAAAACTATTCGTCCTCGTCCTGGAAGCCGAAGGATCTGGCCCGCGCCTTTTATGCCATGATGACCGAGTATGATTTTCTGCCCAACTCCCCCACTCTCATGAACGCCGGCACTGAGCTCGGTCAGCTCGCCGCCTGTTTCGTGCTGCCGGTGGGCGACTCCATGGACGAAATTTTCGATGCGGTGAAGCACGCGGCCCTGATCCACAAATCCGGCGGCGGCACGGGATTTTCCTTCACCCGTCTGCGCCCCAAGGACAGCCGGGTCGGTTCCACGGGCGGTGTGGCTTCCGGTCCCATCTCCTTTCTGAAAATATTCAATACCGCCACGGAGCAGGTCAAGCAGGGCGGCACCCGGCGCGGCGCCAACATGGGCATTTTGCGCGTCGACCACCCCGACATCCTCGAATTCATCCGGGCCAAGGAACGCGAGGGGGACCTCAACAATTTCAACCTGTCCGTGGCCCTGACTGAAAAATTCATGCAGGCGGTGGAGAACGACGAGGAATACCCCCTCATCGCGCCCCATTCCAAGGAAGTGATCGAGCACCTCAAAGCCCGCGAAGTATTCGAGCTTTTGGTGCGCAAGGCGTGGGAAAGCGGAGATCCGGGCATCATCTTCATCGACCGCATCAACCGCGACAACCCCAATCCCGATCAGGGCGAGATCGAAAGCACCAATCCTTGCGGAGAACAGCCCCTGCTGCCCTACGAGGCCTGCAATCTGGGCTCCATCAACCTGGCCCGCTTCGTCATCAGCAAGGACGGGGAGCACGAGATCGATTGGGACCGCTTGCGCGAGGTCATCCACCTGAGCGTGCGTTTTCTGGACAACGTCATCGACGCGTCGGAATACCCCCTGGAGCGCATCACCCAGACGGTCAGGAACAACCGCAAGATCGGCCTCGGCGTCATGGGCTGGGCCGACCTGCTCTATCAGCTCGGACTGCCCTACGACAGCCGCAGGGCTATCCTGCTCGCCGAAAAACTGATGGATTTCATCCAGAAGGAATCCCGTTCCGCCTCCAAGGAACTGGCCATGGAGCGCGGCCCCTTTCCCTCCTACGAGACCTCCGTCTACAAGGAGCAGAACCTTGGCCCCTACCGTCACGCCACGACCACGACCATAGCGCCCACGGGCACCCTTTCCATCATCGCCGGATGTTCTTCCGGAGTGGAGCCGCTTTTCGCCCTGTGCTTCGTGCGTCAGGTCATGGACGGCGAAAAACTGACCGAAGCCAACAGTTTCTTCGTCAAAGCGCTGCACGACCAGGGATGCTATTCCGAAAAGCTGATGGCCGAGGTGATCGAAAAGGGATCGGTCAGGAGCATGGATTATCTTCCCGAGGAACTTCGCACCGTCTTTGTCACGTCCATGGACATCGACCCGCAGTGGCACCTGAAGATGCAGGCGGCCTTCCAGAAGCACACGGACAACGCCGTGTCCAAGACGGTCAATCTGCCCAACTCGGCCACCCAGGAAGACATCTACAATATCTACTGGATGGCCTATGAAGAGGGCTGCAAAGGGGTCACGGTCTATCGCGACGGATGCAAGAGCGTGCAGGTCCTGTGCACCGGAGAGGGCAAGAAGGATGAGCCGGCAGGCGACGAATGCCGCCCCATGGACCGTCCCGACATCGTCTATGGCTTCACGCAGAAGGTTCGCACGGGCCTGGGCGATCTGTATCTGACGGTCAACGAGGTCAACGGCAAACCCTTCGAGGTTTTCACCACCATCGGCCGTTCGGGCAGGTCCATCACGGCCAAGGCCGAAGCCATTGGTCGCCTGGTTTCCCTGGCTCTGCGCTCCGGCGTGCACGTGCGTGAAATTGTCAAGCAGCTCAAGGGGATCGGCGGAGAACATCCGGTCTTTCAGAAGAAGGGCATGCTGCTCTCCATTCCCGACGCCGTGTCCTGGGTGCTCGAAAACAAGTATCTGCAAGGGGCGACGCCGCACAATTCCTACAAATCCCTGTCCAAGACAGAATGTCCGGAATGCTCCACCGAACTGGTCTTTCAGGAAGGTTGCTTCGTGTGCCCGTCCTGCGGTTTCACCAAGTGCGGGTGATCGGACACGGCAATGAGCGCATCTAACGGGATAGAGTCCGATATCGGGCAGTTTCTGCGGAGCATGATGGCCATTTTGGCCAGCAGGGCCATGTCCGCCCCCGAAAAGCTGCACTGCGGCGGCATGCTCATCCAGACCAGAGTCAGGAGCCGCAACGTCTCGGTCATGCTCTTTGACGAGGACCAGGGCGAGCTGAAGGTCGTGGCCGCGAGCCGCAAGGATATTGTGGGGCTGACCCAGCCCCTGTCTCCGGAGAGCATCTCCGGCTACGTCTGCACCCACAAGATTCCGCTGCTGATCAAGGATATCGAGACGGATTGCCGTTTTTGTTGCCGCAACGGAAACTACCGGACGAAATCGCTCATTTCCGTTCCCCTGCTTTCCGATCAGGATCAGGTCATCGGGGTCATCAACGTTTCGGACAAGGAGGGGGGATATCCTTTCACGGAGTCCGATTTGTCCGTGCTGATCGAATACGCCGCCTGGATCACCCCGCTGATCGAGAGCCTGGGCATGTTCGAAAGGCTCGAAAGGGAAAAGGCGCGCTATCAGGAGCTGGCCCAGGAACTCGAGATCAAGCAGAAAGAGCTCATTGTCGCCTCCACCGAGCGCTCCGAACTGGTCCAGATGGTCGTGCATGATTTCAAGAGCCCCTTGTCGGCCGTCATCTCGAACATGGATCTGCTTTCCTACCTGGGACCAAGCGAGTCCCAGAAGCCGATCATCGAGACGGCCTTCAAGGGCGCGACCAAGCTTCTGGAAATGATCGACGAGTTCCTGCACATAGCGCGGGTCGACGAATGCCAGGAGCGGGGAGTGAACCCAGTTCCGGTTTCATTTTTGCCGTTGGTGCGGCGTCAGATGGAGGCCCTGGAGCCATTGGCCCGCGAAAAGGACATGCGCATCGAAGACTTGTGCGAAGAAGACGTGCGCGTTCTGGGCGACCCCATGCTGCTTGGCCACTTGGTGCAGAATCTGATCTCCAATGCCATCAAGTACACGCCCAGAGGCGGCGTCGTTCGGATCGGCATGGGCACGTGGGAGTCGCGCAGGACGGCCGATCCCACGAACACCGTGCTCAAATTCTGGGTCGAGGACAACGGCGAGGGCATCGAGGACTGCTACAAGGAGTCCATTTTCGAGAAATTCGTGCGCACGGAAAAATCCGTCGAGAGTGGGATAAAAGGCACCGGCATCGGTCTTTTCATCTGCCGCAAGATCGTGAACATGTTTCACGGTAAGATCTGGGTAGAAAATGTCCTGCCCCATGGCAGCAGGTTCTGCGTCATTCTTTTCATCCCCGAGGAAAATTGAAATGGACAAGAATATCGCCGTGATGGTTGTTGAAGATATTCTCTCCGCGCGTGAAACGGTGATCAATCTTTTGCGGGCCTTGGGTTTTTCCACTTTTCTGGAAGCGGAGAACGGAGAGGCGGCTCTCGAGAAATTGCGCGTCACTGCGCCGGGCCTGATCATCTCAGACTGGAACATGCCCAAGATGAACGGTCTTGGCCTGTTGCGCGCGGTCCGATCCCGGCAGGACTCGACCTTCATTCCCTTTATTTTTCTGACCTCGAAATCCGAGGTCGAGGACGTGGCCCTGGCTTCGGACACGGGTGCCTCGGCGTACCTGGTCAAGCCCGTGACCATCAAGGCGCTCTCCGAAGCCTTGAACACGGTTTTCGACGGCAGTTTCGAACAGGAATTCGAATTGCTCAAGACGGAGATACAGACTCTGTGCGCTGCGAAGGAAGAGGACAAGGCCATGGAGCTGCTGCGCCGTTTCGAGCTTCTCTATCCTGCCCAGGCCCAGAAAATACGTCTGGAGCACATACGCATCCTGATGGAGCTCCGCGACTATTCCAGGGCCGAGGAAATGCTCTGCCACATCCTTTCCCAGAATCCGCTTTTCGCCAAGGGCTGGGTGACCATGGCCAAGATCCAGTCCTGGCAGGGGAAGTGGGATCAAGCCGTGGCCGCCGCCGACAAGGCGGTGTCCATCAGCCCGAACAACACCGAATATCACATTCTGCGCGGCTCCATCAATCTGCACAAGGAAGACCTGCACGCGGCCAGGAAGAATTTCATGACCGCCCTCAACATCGACCGCAAGAACGACCAGATCAAACAGGACATCTGGAACGCCTACGTCGATCTGGACATGGTCGACGAGGTACAGCGCGATTTCGGGTCGTACATTTTTTCTTCCCTGACCTGCGACACCTTGAACAACATGGCCGTGGCCTATCGCCGCAAGGGGGAATTGGCCCGGGCCATCGAAATCTACAGGGCCGCCCTGGCCAAGGAACCCGACAACCCCAAGATTCTGTTCAACGCCGCCGTGGCCTACGTGAACCGGAAGCAGTACGGCAAGGCCAAGTCGCTTCTGGCCCATGCCTTGGGCAATGATCCCGGTTTCGATAAAGCCAAGGCCCTGCTGACGCAGATCCAAAGCACTCTTGAACACAAAACCGGCGAAGCCGAGAAATCCGGGGACGCAGCATGATCAGCATTTCCAAGCTATCCTACTCCTTTGGCAGGCAGCTGGCGTTGAAGGACATCAATTTTTGCATGAAGCAGGGCGAATTCGTCTTTTTGTGCGGACCCTCGGGAGCCGGCAAGACGACGTTCATGCGCATCCTGCACGGCTCCCTGCCCGTGCAGCGAGGCAAGGCCGATGTGGCCGGCTATGATCTGAACACGCTGCCCGAAAGCCGCAAGCACCTGCTGCGCCGGGATGTGAGCGTGGTGTTCCAGGACTTCAAGATTCTGACCAACCAGACTGTTTTCGCCAATGTGGCCCTGCCCCTTGTGGTGCGTGGCATCGGGCGGCACATCATCGAGAAGCGCGTCCGGGCCGTGCTCAGGAGCCTGCATCTGGATCACAAGACCGGGGCCCTGTGCGAGGAGCTTTCCGGGGGCGAACAGCAGCGCGTGGCCGTGGCCAGGGCCGTGGTGGTCAAACCCAAGCTGCTTCTGGCCGACGAGCCCACGGGCAACCTCGATCATGAGCTGTCCATGCGCATGATGGATATTTTTCAGCAATTCCACAAATTCGGGACCTCGATCATGATCGCCACCCACAACCGCGAGATCATGGAACGCATGGCCGGGGCGCGCATCGTGACCCTGGAGGACGGGACCATGCGCGAAGGCTGCGTCGACGCGGGAGGTATGGCATGAACATCTTTTTCCGACTTGTCGCCCAGGGCGTGCGCGACCTGTTCCGGGCTCCCTGGTCCCTGTGCATGACCATCGCCGCCATCACCCTGGTTTCCTTTCTGGGCGGGGCGTTTCTCATGCTCGTGCACAATCTCGACCTGCAGATCGGCAGTCGCCAGGGCAATGTTCAGTTCCAAGTCTACTGGAAAGAAGATGCCGCCGCCACGGAGCTCAAGGAAGCCTGGGCCGGCCTGTCCTCCTTGGAAGGAGTGGTCAACGTGCGGACTTACACCCCGGACCAGGCCCTAGGTGTGCTGGCGGAATCGTTTCAGAACAAGGTCGATCTGGAATGGATGAAGGGCCGAAGTCCCCTTCCGCCAACGGCGTTGGTGGAATGCGAGCTGCCCCAGGACCAAGGCAAGAAATGGGCGGCGGCCATGGTCAAGCGGCTGGAAGGGCTGCCCAAGGTCGAGAAGGTGGCGTTCAATCCGTTGCAGGTCGATCTGTTGACCTCCTGGGTCGGATTGACCAAGATGGCTTTTTGGCCGGTGACGGGTTTTCTGCTCGCGGTGGTGGCGTTGGTGGTGGGCAACACCATCAAGCTGGCCCTGCTGGCCCGACGCGACGAACTGGAGATTCTGCGCTTTGTCGGCGCAAGCCGCGCCTATATCCAGTTTCCCCTGCTCGTGGGCGGGGCGTTCCAGGGGCTCTTGGGCGCGACGCTGGCCCTTGCGCTCTTGAAGCTTTTGCACCACGGCATCGAAGACATGTTCAATGTTCCGCCCCTGTGGATCACCATCTCCTTTCTGCCGCAGCTGCACATTCTGGCCATTCTGGCGGTTCTGTCCTGTGTCGGAGTGCTGAGCTCCCTGGTTGCTTTCCGTAACTGAATTATTCGAGGATTGTCCCATGAATCGTAGCGATAAAATGATCAAAGGTTTGGAAAAGGCTCCGCATCGTTCCCTGCTTTTCGCCCTCGGCATGACCCGGGAGGAAATGAAACGCCCGCTTATCGGCGTGGTCAATTCCGCCAATGAGATTGTGCCCGGACACATGCATCTCGATATCATAGCCCAGGCCGTCAAGGATGGGGTGCGCATGGCCGGAGGCACGCCCATGGAGTTTCCGACCATAGGCGTGTGCGACGGTCTGGCCATGAACCATGAAGGCATGAAGATGAGCCTGCCCAGCCGCGAGCTGATCGCCGATTCCATCGAAATATCGGCCACCGCAGTGCCCTTCGACGGGCTGGTCTTCATCCCCAACTGCGACAAGATCGTGCCCGGCATGCTCATGGCCATGCTGCGCCTCAACATCCCTTCCATCATGATCAGCGGCGGGCCCATGCTGCCGGGCAAATTCGAAGGAAACACAGTTGATCTCATCACCGTTTTCGAAGGAGTGGGCAAGGTCAAGAGCGGCGGCATGACCGAGGCGGATCTGGAGCGCATGGAGGAATGCGCCTGTCCGGGCTGCGGGTCCTGCGCCGGCATGTTCACGGCCAATTCCATGAACTGCCTGTCCGAGGCATTGGGGTTGTCCCTGCCTGGCAACGGCACCATCCCCGCCCCGACCAGCGCACGCATCCGCCTGGCCAAGGAAGCGGGCATGCAGGTCATGAGCCTGGTGGAGAAGAACATCCGCCCGCGCGACATCGTGACCGGGAAGAGCGTGGCCAACGGCGTGACCGTGGACATGGCCCTGGGCTGTTCCACCAACACGGTCCTGCACCTGCCCGCGATTTTCCGCGAGGCCGAGCTTGATCTGACCCTGGACATTTTCGACGAGATCAGCCGCATGACCCCCAACCTGTGCCGCCTTTCCCCGGCCGGGCCGCATCATATCGCGGACCTGCACGAGGCGGGCGGCATCCCGGCCGTCATGAACGAGCTGGCCCAGAGCGGGCGCATCGATCTTGGCGTCATGACCGTGACCGGCAGGACTTTGGGAGAGAATCTCGCCGCCTTGAAGCCCCGCATCCTGCGCCCCGAGGTCATCCGCACCGTGGCCGAGCCGTATTCCAAGGAAGGCGGCATCGCCATCCTGAAGGGCAATCTGGCCCTGGACGGCGCGGTGGTCAAACAGTCCGCCGTGGCGCCGGAAATGATGCAACGCACGGGCACCGCCCGCGTCTTCGAAGGCGAGGAAGAGGCGGTGGCCGCGATCATGAACAACAAGATCGTTCCCGGCGATGTCGTGGTCATCCGCAACGAAGGACCCGTGGGCGGACCCGGCATGCGCGAGATGCTTACTCCCACGTCGGCCATCTCCGGCCTGGGCCTGGGCGGCGAGGTTGCGCTTTTGACCGACGGCCGGTTCAGCGGCGGCACGCGTGGCGCCGCCATCGGGCACATCAGCCCCGAGGCGGCCGAGGGCGGAGTGATCGGCCTGGTCCGGGAAGGCGACCGGATCAGGATCGACATTCCGGGTCGCAGCCTGGAACTTCTGGTAGACGAGGCGGAACTGGAAAAACGGCGTCAAAACTTCAGACCCTATCCCAAGGAAATCCGCTCCTCCATCCTGCGCCGTTACAGCCGCATGGCTTCATCGGCGGCCAAGGGCGCGGTGACGCGAATCTGATGTCCTGGGATCGCGACGGTGCCGCCCGCTATGACACGTGGGCCAGAAGTTCGCGCGGAAGCTTCGCTCTGCGGCAGGAGATAAAATTGCTGCAGAGCGTCATCGCCCCCTGGCCGAGGCGCAAGCAGAAGCTGCTAGACGTCGGCTGCGGCACGGGCATGTTTCTGGAGTTTTTCTGGTCCTGCGGATTTGATCTGACGGCCATGGACAAAAGCCCGGACATGCTCGCCCTGGCCCGGGAAAAGATCGGGCACCGCGCCGATCTGCATCTGGGGAGCGCCGAACACCTGCCTTTCGAAGACCGCGAGTTCGACTACGTATCGCTTGTGACCGTGCTTGAATTCGTGGATGATCCGGCCCGGGCGCTGCGCGAGGCTGTTCGCGTGGCGCGCAAGGGCCTTGTGATCGGTTTCTTGAACCGCTGGTCCATGTACGGACTGTCCGTGCGGCTTGAGAAAAAGAAATCCAGCCTCTCCGGGGCGCGCTGGTTCACCTGGCCCGAGATGCGCGGATTGATCCAAAAAAATCTATCCCCGGGAAGCCTGGAGGCCCGCTCCATCCTGAGCGGCCCCCCCTGCACCTGGACTCCCGCTCCGGTCATCCGATACCTGAACACAACCCCTGTCCTGCCCTGGATGGGCGCCTTCACGGCGGTGCGCGTCGAATTGACCGCGCCTCGGGCCCAGACTCCGCTCATGGCCTGGAAGACCGAACCCACCACGTAAATCCTATCCTTTTCCATGCACCAGGTTGCAGACCTCTTCCAGGGCCTTGGCCGGGTTTTCCTGCTGGAAGATGTTGCGTCCGATGCACATTCCGGCCACGCCAGCGTCAAGGGTTTCGCGCACGGTGCGTAAAAAGGTCCGGAAATCGCCGTTTCGCGGTCCCCCGCTCATGACCACCGGCACGGGGCAGGCCGCGATGGCCCGGCCGAAGCTCTGGTTGTTGCCGCAATAGGGCACCTTGACCACGTCCGCGCCAAGCTCCGCGCCGATGCGAATGCTGTGCGCCACCAGGGAGGGGTCGTTTTCGTTCACGATCTGTCCGCCTCGGGCGTAGATCATGGCCAGGAGCGGCAGGCCGAGCTGGTGGGCCTCTTCCACGCAGGCGCCTAGGTCGGAAAGCATTCGATCCTCAAGGTCGTTGCCGATGTTGATGTGCATGGAGACCATGTCCGCGCCAAGGCGCAAGGCTTCCTGCACGGAGCAGACCAGGGCTTTGTTGTACGAGGGCAGGCCGTGCCGGGTGCCGGCGGAGAGATGCACGATGAGGGACTGGTCCAGGCGGATCTCTCCGGCGTGGGCCATGACCATGCCCTTGTGCAGGATCACTCCCTGGGTGGGCAGGTGCTGCACCCCGCGAAGCAGATTCCCCAAGTCTTCCAGGCCGGGGATGTTGCCTTCGGAAAGTCCATGATCCAGCGGCAGGATGATGGTACGTTTGGATCCCGGATGAAAGAGGCGGGCCGCCTTGCGCAGGTATCCGATCATGATGCTCTCCTGTTTATGTTATCGGTCCGACCACAGGCATCGATTGCCCTTGATCGTCAAAAAACCCAAGGGAAGTCCTTTAAAATAAAACGCCAGGCGTTTTCCCGTCCCGGACCAGGGCAGGCTCTGTCCGGACAGGAGTTCGCGAATCGTATCCGCACGCTCAAGAACCAGGCTTTTTTCGTCCGGTCTCGGCGGAACGAACATGCGCAGCGTGGCGTCGGCCAGGATGGAATTCCCGGCGCTTTTGCCCACGGCGAAACCTTGCCAGCGGAGCTCCGCCGGAAGCTTTGCCGCCTGTTCCAAAATAAGATAGATGCGTCCGCCCACGCGCAGAAAACAGTGCTCCGGGAGCCAGCCCGTGTCCAGTCCGGTGCGGGCCGAAAATTCTTGGCGTGAAACAAGCTCGCCGGGCAATTCGGCTTTCGGCACGTGCGGGCTCTTCTCCTGCTGACCCGGCTTGCCCAGCGCGGCCAGGAAAAATCCCTGCGCGAGGCTGCCTTCTCCGTCCACCAGCAGGCATCCAGGCAGGGACGGGGCGAACCTGAAGCCGGGAAATTCCTCCAGGGGCTCAGGCACAAGGCCCAGATGTTCCATGGCAAAACGGACCTGATCCTCGTTTTCGCGCACATTCGTGGTGCAGGTCGAATAAAGGAGCCGCCCTCCCGGAGCAAGAAGCCTTGCGGCCTTGGTCAGCAGTTCCCGCTGCAGGGCTTCGAGGGGGGCTGTTTTCTCCCCGGCCCACATCTGGGCGGCCTTGGGGTTCTTGTCCACCGTGCCCCAGCCGCTACAGGGGGCGTCGAGCAGGATGCGCGGCCACGAGTCATCTTGAAGGGGCAGGGACTGGCCTTCATATTTGCAGGTGGCCACGTTGTAGCACCCGAGATGGCGCATGTTCACGCGCAGCGTGGCCAGGCGGTCCGGGCTTGGTTCATTGGCCAGAACCAGTCCCGAGGGCCCGACCAGGCTGGAAAGGATGCCGGTCTTGCTGCCCGGGCTGGCGCAGAGATCCAGCACCCGGTCTCCGGACCGCGGGGCCAGGGCCAGGGGCGGGAGCATGGAGGATTTGTCCTGGATGTAGATGTAGCCGAATCTGGCCGCGATGCTTCGCCCCAGCGGCACGGGTTCGGCGGTCAGGGTCCGGGCCAGGTCGAAGCAGGGTTGCGGTTCGAAACGGAAGCCTTCGGCCTGGAGCAGGGCTTCCACATCCTGGATCTGATCCTTCGCGCACACCAGCCTGAAGGAGCGAGTGGTATTTTTCATAGGAGGATGGTTTAAGGGCTTATTTGACAAGAGCCCCTGTAGCCATCAAGAAAGAGCCTGTCAAAGCGGAGGCGGCATGCGGACGGAAAGGACATCGGTTCAGGTGGTGGAAGTCGGGCGCGAGGAAAACGGCCGCAAGCTCGTCTCCTTTCTGGAGGCCCGGCTGGGCAGCCTTCCGACCGGCCTCTTCATGCGTCTGGTGCGCACCGGACAGGTGCGCGTGGACGGACGCCGGTGCAAGCCCTTCGATCGCGTGCTGACGGGACAGAAGGTGCGCATCCCTCCGGTCGACGCGCAGCGCGGACAGGAGTCCGCAAGTCCTCTGCCCGGGATTGACGTCGTGTTCGAAAACGAGGAGATGCTTGTCGTTGACAAGCCGTCGGGGCTTCCGGCGCACGGGGGCACGGGCTGGACCGATTCCGTGCATGACCGCCTGAAGCGCCGCCATGCGGGAGCCTTCGTGCCGGTTCCGGTCCATCGTCTGGACCGTGACACCTCGGGGCTCCTGCTCTGCGCCAAGACCCACGATTTTTTGCGCGCGATGCATGCTTCGTGGCCCGCCCTGACCAAGGCCTATCTGTGCTGGGTGGAAGGAGAATGGCCCTTCTCCGGCTGGCGGACCATTATCTCGAAGCTGGCCAAGGTCGAAACCGGAAGCGGGGAGCAGGTGGTCTCCGGGCAGGGCAAGCGGGCCGTGTCCCATGTTCATCCAGTGCTTTCTCGGGCCGGGCGGAGCTTGCTGCTCGTCGTTCTCGGCACGGGGCGCACCCATCAGATCCGGGTCCATCTGGCGGACGGAGGTCATGCCATTGTCGGCGATCCCCGCTATGGCCACGGCGGAGGGCTTCTTCTGCATGCGACCGCCCTTTCCTGGCCCGGACACTCATTTTTCGTCCTGCCGCCCTGGCGAGACGAGTTTCGCATCGACTCCGGTCATGCCCACGACATAGAAAATATTCTCGCCACAGCTCCCGCCAAGGAGGGATCCATATGACAGATCGACAAGAATCCGCCCTGTTCTGGGTTTTGAGCCTTTTGCTGATTACGGCCGCCACTCTGGCCAGATACTGGTTCGTGGCCACCGGCCAGTTGAACCTCGCCCCCGACGAGGCCCAGTACTGGGATTGGAGCCGGAGCCTGCAGTGGTCCTATTACTCCAAGGGGCCGCTTATCGCGTTCATCAATTATGTCGGCACGGCCTTTCTGGGGGCCACGGAACTTGGGGTGCGCGCCGGGGCCATGGTCGGGGCGCTGATCATGCAAATGGCCGTGCTGGGCTGGATCGGCATTTATCTGAAACGCGTCCGCACCGCATTCTGGACCCTCGTCGTACTGAACACGACCATGCTCTTCATGGCCGGAGGCCTGCTCATGACCACGGACAATCCGCTTCTGGTCTGCTGGATTCTGGGCATGATCAGCCTCTGCGTGGCCGTGGACAAGGGTCACCTCGCGGCGTTCATCATGCTCGGGCTGTTCCTCACGCTCGGGATCACGGCCAAATACACCATGGTGCTCTTCATTCCTTTGGCGCTGGCTGCCGCGTTCTGGATAGGGCGCAAGCAGGAAATGCCAGCGCTTTTCTGGCCCCGGCTTCTGAAAACCCTGGGCATCGGCGGGCTGGCCGGCATGTTGCCCATCCTGATCTGGAACGTCACCAACGGCTGGGTCGGGATCAAGCACGTCCTCTATCGCGGGGCCATGGCCGGGGACAAGGCCAAGGTCTTTTTCGAGCTGAAGAATTTCCCGGAGTATCTTGGCAGCCAGATCGGAGTGCTGACCCCTTGGTGGTTCGTGTTCCTGTTCATCGGAGCCTGGCTGGTCGGTCGTCAGCTTCTTAGGCGCGGCGAAGAGCCTGCTTTCCCCTGGCTTCCCCGCACCATGTCCGTGATCCTGACCGTTTTTTTCTGGCCGGTCTGGCTTTTTTTCCTGTTCTGGAGCCTGCACACCAAGATCGAGGCCAACTGGTCGGCCACCGCCTATCCGGCCGGGATCATGCTCGCGGCCCTGGCCGTGGAGAGATTCACGCACCGCGATCCGCGTCCCAAATGGCGCTTCGCCTGGCCCGCCCTGGGCGCTGTCGTCTTCATCCTTCTGCATCTGCAAGGATTCATCCCCTTCGACAGCCCCAAGAACCCGGTCTATCGGCTCCTTGGCTGGCAGGATCTGGGCGCGCAGGTGGCCCAGGCCAGGGATGAGCTCGGCGGCGAGGACTCGGTTTTTGTCTTTGCGAGCAATTACGGGGTCACGGCGGAGCTGTCCTTTTACGTTCCCGGCCAGAAACGCGCGTTCTGCCTGGCCGGAGGCCGCAAGATGAACCAGTACGATCTCTGGCCCGGCCCGGATCGTGGCATGCAAAACGCGGTCTTCGTGGCCAGGGGCGAAAAGGGGGAGGTTTCGGAAAGGGTGCTTAAGTTGTTTGAAAGCGTGGATGAACCCCGGGTCGTGACCACTGCGCACGGCAAACGTACCGGACAGACCTTCACCATCTATCTGTGCCGGGGTTACAAGGGCGTATGGCCGGAGCAGGAGGGCGGTTCGTTTTGATGTAGCGGGGCTCTCATGTCCGCCCTTTTCACATGCACGGCGCATTCTTCAGGTCATGAGAGCCTTTCTTGCCTCCCGCCACGCTTCGAATTCAAAAAGCCGGAGCCGATACCTGGCCAATGTTCCCGGATGGAGGCGCTTTAATTCGTCCTGAACCATTTCGACAAAGGCTTCCCGGTCCCGGGCTTCGATCCGTGCATCCGCAAACCGCTCCATGGCCGCAAGCACATCCTGTCGTCCGCTGCGCACGATATCAGCGACAATCTCCCGCAATTCCTGCCTGTAACGCAGACGCAAAGGGTCCGGGTCGGCCAGGCTCTTGCGCACGGCCACGTATTCCTTGGCCGAGCGTTCGTAAGCCCAGACAAAGAGGTCCCGCAGCAATTCGATGCGGTTCATTTCGTACACGCCCAGGATCGCATCGACATAGGTCCGGTCCGGAACGTCGATGAATGTCAGCGGCGAGAGATTGTTTTTGAGCAGCGGAATATTGGCCGCGAGCCGTGAGACGCGCTTGTTCACATCTTCGAAAGGTTGAAGGTACGGAAGCTGGACCAGCACGAAAAACGCCTGCTCGAATGGGTCGGTAATGGCCCCCGCTTTACCCAGGATGCCGTGAAAGCATTCTTCGATAACCTGTGGCATGGCCAGGGGAATGAAGACTGATCCGCTGATTTGCACCGCCCGGAACCGCAAACGTCCGGATGCGTCCGGATCGGGCATCAGGTTTTCTGAAAGCAGGCCATGCAGGCTGAGCAAGGTCTGCGCGTCAAAACCCACGGCATCGGCTTCATCGAGCAACAATTCGATGGCCGCCTTGTGGTTCAGGATCATCTGGGCGTCCTTGGCGTCCTTGCCTTCGGCATGGCGACCGAATTCGATAAGCTCCTTCGTATCGAGCCGGGAGTAGGTGTTGCCTTCCAGACGGCTGGAGGCCCAGGACAAGTCAATCAGAAGCCGGTTCAAAATGGCCCGCCCATGCGTGCCCGCCGGTCGCCCGAAAGCGTCCGTCTCGCCAATGCCTCGCAAATGTTTTCTCGTGGCCTCGCTCAAGTACCAGTTCTGGTTTGGAACATAATCGTCGAGAAAACTTCGATCATAACCCATAGGTGTTCGGCCTGTCCGTGAGCGTCGGACATAGGCGCAAATCTCTCTGCCGTGCTCCGACAGGGGAATGCCGTCTGTGGCGCCGAAGGATACCGATGGCTCCGCGAGCAGCGTTGCCGGGCTGCCAAGGGGAGTGCCTAGCTGATAGACGGTGGCTCGCGCACGACCGGAAACGGTCACGGCTCCCAAGGCCACGAGTTCGGACAGCCAGCGCTGCACCGTGCGTTGATGCGGGGGATTTCGCAGCGACGCACTGATGGCGGTGCTGGTCAGTCCGTCAGGATATTGGAGCAAAACTTGCCGGATTTCTTCATGTCTGTGAGCGGGGATATGCATGAGCGGGCCTTGTCGTGACAAATGATGACAAATGGCGACATGGATGTGTCACGATTTGTCGCGATTGACAAGATGCGTGTCGTGATTCGTGTCGCGATTATCTCTGCGACGCGCGACGCTCAAAGCTTCAGGTCGTGGTCGCGCAGGTAGTTCCGGGTGGCCAGGAAGGCGTCTTTCGTGTGCGGTTCGAAAGTGGCCGAGACTTCCCGGTCAGCCAGGCCGGCCCAGAGCTGGTCCCAGGGGATCGCGCCCTGACCCAGTCCAAGATGGGCGTCGGACTCGCCATCGTTGTCGTGCAGATGCAGGTGCAGGGGGAAAGGGGCCAGGGCGGCGAGCCACTCCTGCAGATTCCCGCGCTTGCGTCCTGCGGCGAAACAGTGCCAGTGCCCCGCGTCCAGGCAAGCTCCGGCCTTGCCTTCAAGTCCTCGCAGCACGCGCACATGATGGTCCGGGCTTAGTTCAAACACGTTTTCAAGGTAAAGCGGCACATCTGCCGTTTGGTCCAGCACAAGCTCCCAGGTGCGCAGGGAATTTTCAAGCCATGCGTCCTCAAAATGGGAATAGATGACGCTGTTGTAGTCCAGGTGGGCGATGAAGTGGGCCGGGGCGTAGACTTGGGCCGCGTCCACGGCCTGCAGCAGGCGCTCCCGGCTCGCCTTCAGGATCAGGGGGTCGAGGCTTCCCGGGCGCAGGTCGAAAAAAGGCAGGTGCACGGCGCAGGTCAGGCCCGCGTCATGAAAAATGCGGGCGGTCCTTCTGTGCCATTCGGGCGAAAACGTATTGATGGCCGTGGCGTCAAGGCCAAGCTCGGGGTTCACCTTGCGGGTCAGGAAGAGGTCCAGAAAATGGGGGTGCTCTTCAACGTAGCGCAGGGGCAGGTTGGTGAAGGTCATGGTTGCTTCGTCTCCACGTCGCTAACGATGAGCCAGGTGTCAAAGGCCCCGGGCAGAAAGAGGATGGTCCGGGAGTGTCCGTCCGCCTTGAGTTTGGCCTCGACGCCGTGTTTGGTGATCCGCACCACGGGTTCGGTCCTGTAGGGATTTTTCTTTTTGGCCGCCATGTCGCGTTCAAGCGCTGCGGCGACGGCTTCGCGCCCTTGGGCTTCATTGCGCCTGCCGGTCCGGTCGTAGGCCCGCACGAGGGTTTTGAGGTCACCCTTGTCGAAGGCCTGGGCGCATTCCTGCAATCGCTCACGAATCTCCTTGCCGACCAGCCGGGCGTAGTCCGCGCTGCCGTCCAGATTCTGCGGAATCCACTCCTCGCCCACGATCTTCCAGAGCTCCACCTGACGCATCCAATACAGCCTGCGCCAGCCCTGTTCCCCTTGCGGCAGGGTGCGTTCGGCAAAGACCGAGACCATGTAGTCCGGCCCCTGAACGACCTGCAGATCCTCTACGCGGATGTCGACCCACCGGGAGGTGGCGAATTCCTGCAGGGTTTTCTGCCGGAAACGGGTAAAGCTCATGCCTGTCGATTTTTCAAAGCGCGCGGGATCGTAGATCTCGAAAAAAGCATTCTCGCGCCGCTCCCTGGCCTTGATCCAGCCCCAGGTGCCGAGAACAATCTCCGGTGGCGGGCCTGCCTTGCCGGTCAAGCTCACCGATTCCGCGATGACCACCGGAGTGGCGTGGATGCGTACATGCCGGTCCAGCGTGTCCACATCGTCGTTTTCAAGGACAACGCAGCCAAGGGTCTGGCGTGGTCCGAAGCTCCGCCCCCGGCCGTGGATCATGATCCCGTTGCCGGTCTTGCCCTGGATGCGGTCCACTGGATTGGGGTAATTAAGCGGAAAGGCCGTGTTGCCGAAGCTGTCGAAATCGAGGGCCCCCGTGGCCTTGCCCTGCAGGAAATAGACGCCCTCGGGGGTCTTGCGGTCGCCTTCGAGGAGCTTGCCGCCGCCGTGCATGCCTGTCGTGCAGGTCATGTCTTTCATTTTTTTGAGTTCCCCATCCTTGTTGCGGACCACAAAGGCGCGTTGCCGGGCCATGTCCACGGCCATGAACAGCGGCGGAGCCTTCGGATGCGGGACAAGGGAGGCGGTCCAGCTCTGGGGCCGGGCCGGGGCGGTAAACAGGAGTGACAGGAACGCCGCGATGAGGATGAAGGTGCGGGTGTCCATGGAGGTGGAACGGGAGGCCGGAGCCTCCCTAGCTTTTCGCGGTTTCGAGCAGTTCTTTGCGGGTGAAGATGGTCTGCAGGTCGAATCCGGCCTTTTCCAGATTCTCCCGACCGCCCTGTTCGCGGTCGAGCACGCCCATGATGCAGGCGATGCTGAGGCCCTGGTCGCGCACGCGCTCGACGGCCGTGAGCAGCGTGCCGCCGGTGGTGATCACGTCTTCGAGCAGGCAGACGCTCTGTCCCGGTTCGAAGTTCTTGAGCCCTTCCAGGTACTGGTTGGTGCCGTGCCCCTTGGACTGCTTGCGGATGATGAATCCGGGCAATGGGTAGCCTTCGAGGTGCGAGACCACGGTCACGCTCGATACCAGCGGATCGGCGCCCAGCGTCATGCCGCCCACGCCCTTGATCCCGCCCTTGGCGCGGATCATGTCCAGAAAGAGCTTGCCGATGAGCCAGGCCCCTTCAGGATGCAGGGCGGTGTGCTTGCAGTCGAAATAGTAGTCGCTCTTCTTGCCCGAGGTCAGGGTGAAGTCGCCTTCGAGGTAGGACTTCTCGATGAGCAGACGGGCCAGACGCCTCTTCAGATCAATCATTTTTCTTCCCCTGCGCGAAAACGCGGTTGAACACGGTCTGTTCGTGCCGCAGATAATAGTTCAGATCAAAGGCCTGGTCCAGACGGGCCGGGGAGAGATGGGCGGTGATGTCCGCGTTTCCTCTCACTGCGGCCTCGAAGGAGGTCCGGTCCCGCCAGCAGTCCATGGCCACGGCCTGGACCATGACGTAGGCTTTCTGCCGGTCCAGCCCCGCCTCAACCAGGGCGATGAGCACGCGCTGGGAGAAGAAGAGGCCGTAGGAGCCCATCAGGTTGCGCTCCATGTTCTCGGGGATGATGCGCAGGTTTGCAAGCAGCCCGTTCAAACGATTCAGCATGTAGTTCACCATGATGGTCGAATCGGGCATGATGACCCGCTCCACCGAGGAGTGGCTGATGTCGCGTTCGTGCCACAGGGCCATGTTTTCCATGGCGGCCAGGGCGTTGGTGCGCACCAGGCGGGAAAGCCCGGTCAGGTTCTCGGCCGAGATGGGGTTCTTCTTGTGCGGCATGGCCGAGGAACCTTTCTGGCCCTTGCCGAACCCTTCCTCCACCTCAAGCACTTCGGTGCGCTGCAAGTGCCGAAGTTCCACGCAGATGCGTTCGATGCCGCCCGCGATGAGCGCCAACGCCGTGAAATATTGGGCGTAGCGGTCGCGCTGGATGACCTGGGTCGAGATGGGGTCGACCCCAAGGCCGAGAATGGTCAGGGCGCGTTCCTCAAGTTCGGGTTCGAGCTGGGCGTAGGTGCCCACCGCGCCGGAGATCTTGCCGAAGCGGATGTTTTCCAGGGCGTCGACCCAGCGCTGCCGGTGGCGCTGGAATTCGGCGTGGAACACGGCCATTTTGAGACCGAAGCTGGTCGGTTCGGCGTGGATGCCGTGGGTGCGGCCCATGCACAGCCTGCCCTGATGGGTTTTGGCCATGGTTTCGAGGGTGCCGAGCAGACGGTCCAGATCGGCCAGGATGATTTTTCCCGCCCTGGTCAGCAGCACGGCGTTGGCCGTGTCCACTATGTCCGAGGACGTGCAGCCGAGGTGGATGTATCTGGCCGAGGGGCCGACCTTTTCTTCCACTGCGGTCAGGAAGGCGATGACGTCGTGCTTGGTGGTTTCCTCGAGTTCGAGAATCCGTTCCAGCTCGAAATCGGCCTTTTCCCTGATGGTGGCCATGTCCGTGGCCGGGATGACGCCCATGGCGTGCCAGCCTTCACAAATGGCCAGTTCCACTTCGAGCCAGACCCGGAATTTTTGTTCCAGGGTCCATATCTCGCCCATTTCCTTGCGGGTATAACGATCGATCATGATGGTGCGGGTGGGTTGATGTTTATGGCCGCGGGCGCCTCGCGGCTGAAAATGAAAAAGGCAGCCGGAGCTGCCTTGGTCAGGACGCCGAAGAGGATGTATCCGGGGCCGGAGAGGACGAGGTCTTTTTGCCGTTCCCGCCGGACTCCTTGCTGTAGCCGGATGCGTACCAGCCGCCTCCCTTCAGGACAAAGGAGGTGTTGGAGATGAGCCTCTGGGACGTGCCCCCGCAGACAGGGCAGATTTTTTCCCTGTCCTGGAAATCCTTCTGCCATTCTTCGAAGATCTGTTGACAGTCTTCACAGCAGTATTCGTAGATGGGCATGAGTACCTCCCTGAAAAACGGGCCTACTTCTTGGCAGCGGCCTTGGCTTCCTTGATGCGTTCCTTGATGCGTTCGGCACGACGTTTGCGGCGACGATCAATCTCTTTTTTGCGTTCGATTTTCTTCTGAGCCATTATGTATTCCTCCAATGGGATAAATGATAAGCTGATTCAAAGAAAGGGCACATATAATAGCGTCCGGCCTTTTGTCCAGCCTCAATGTGGACGGAAAGTCCGCATCAGACCGGTTGCAGCGCGTACTCGCGCGACCCCAGGCCCAGGCTTTGGGCGTATTCGAGCAGGTAGCGGCCTCGCACATGGCCGTGGATGGCCTCGAATTTGTCTTCTCCGGGCGTGATTCCGGCGGGCAGGGCGCTGGGGTGCAGGGGCTGGGCCTGGTTGACCAGGTCCAGGCACGCCTGGTCCAAAGCCACCGGGTCCCAGGATGCCAGAAGACCCAGATCGGGACAGATGGGCGCATCGGAGAAGCCGGCGCAGTCGCATCCCGGACTGACCTGCTGGATGAAGCTCAGGTGCAGGGTTTGCCGTGTCCGGGACAGCAGGGCGGCGGCCGCGTATTCGGCCATGCGTTCGAGGAAGGTGTTCACGTCCACCCGCCAGTCCACCTCCAGCCCGCCCGAACGGCAGACCAGGAAACAGGCCGCGCAGCCCGCGCATTTGTCGCGGTCAATGGAGATTTTGCCGTTCTGATCCAGGGTCAGCGCTCCATGGCTGCAAACCTCCACGCAGTGCCCGCATCCGGTGCAGTGTTCGGGGTGGATGGATGGTCCCAGCCCGCAGTGCTGCCGCATCTTGCCTTTGCGCGTGGCGCAGCCCATGCCCACGTTCTTGATCGCTCCGCCGAATCCTGCCAGATCGTGCCCCTTGAAGTGGCTGACCGTGATCAACGCGTCCGCCTCAACGATGTCCCCGGCCAGATAGGCGAATTCGAAATGCTTTCCCGGACAAGGGACGGCCCGTTCGTTGCCGCTCTTGAGGCCGTCGGCGATGATGACCGGGGCGTCCAGGACGTTGGGGTCGTAGCCGTGCACGGCGGCTTGCAGGCAATGCGACACGGACTCGCCGCGTTGACCCACGTAGAGCGTGTTGGTGTCGGTCAAAAAGGGTTTGGCTCCGCATTTGCGCATAAAGGCCAGCATGGGCATGAGCTGCAAGGGGCGCACGTGGCCCGTGCCCCCGCCTTCGCCGAAATGCAGCTTGACCGCGGCCAGGTCTCCGGAACGAAGCACCGCGCCAAGCCCCGCCAGTTTGAGCAGGCGTTTGACCTTGGCCTCGTAGGGCGCTTTGCGCGAAGCGCGCAGGTTCCAGAAATAGACGGGCGCGGCCATGGCTTACCTCGCGGGGATGGGTTCCTGGGCTTCGGTCAAGAGGAATCGGCCTTCCTGTATCCAGCGCTTGAGTTCCTCTGCAACTTCCAAAGACAGCGTGTAGCTGGTCAGGGGGGTGGTGGGGACCTGCTTGCCTTCCACGGTGATGACGCCTTTTTTGAGTTCGGCGAAGCTGACATGACCGTATTTGGAGGGGTAGCCGTTGGGATAGTCCTCGCCGTAATCGACCACGGGCACCTGGATGTCCTCGTCGGACACGCCGGTGAACCAGGCCATCTCCTCATTCAGGATGGGGATGGGGATGCCAAGGCCCACGGCCAGGGAGCAGCCGTAGCCCACGATGCTCACCCCGCGCAGGTAGCGGGGGTTCATGCCCTTCAGGTCGCCCTTGACCATCAGCGTGCCCGAGGCGCTCATGGGCACGCCGCGTTCGTTGCGTTTGGGATCGGGCACATGCTGGGTGCCTTCGCCGATGACGTAACCCACGCCGCCGCCGAGGAAGATGCGGGTACCCAGGCCGATGGTCCGAAAATACGGATCGTTCAGTAGTGGGCTCAACTCGCCGGCCGTGGCATAGTTGGCGTTGCCGATGCCCGACTTGAGCGGTCCCATGTAGGTGTACTTGAGCTTGTCCGTGCGGTTGATGGCGCAGTTGTAGTTCTGATAGCAGTTGCGCGGGTTGAACAGGATGGCGTTGCGCAGCTCGGCCAGGGAAACCTTTTTCTCGATGGCCTTGCGCGGGTAGCAGTCCGTGCCGTAGGCCTCGGCCTTCAGGTGCACGCGCTTGCCCTTGACCAGATCTTCGATGACATGCCCGCCGCCGTATTTGAACTGGCCGGGGTAGACCTTGTTCAGAGGGTCCTCCTCCGTCGGTTCGGTGGCGCCCAGGTAGGAGTCCACGGCGGCCAGGCCCGCATAGCAGGGCACGCCGTTCAGCCAGACCTTGGAGGTCTTGATGGTTGGCGGCTGTTGGCCGATGTTGAAGAGCAGCCCGGAGGAGCACATGGGCGAGAATGTGCCGGTGGTGACGACATCGACTTGTCTGGCGGCCTTGACCTTGCCTTCCTTGCGAACTAAGCTGGTCATTTCGCTGGCGTTGAGGACGACCGCTTTTCCCTGTCGGATTTTCTCGTTGATTTCGGCTATGGTTCTGTGGACTTCAAATGGTGCGCTCATGCATGTCCTCCAAAATATGATATCGGACCGTAACCGGTCCGCAAGGGACGACTATGTCTGATTTGTACGCCGGAGTAAACCGGCTGCGGGCTGCGGCGCATGCGGAGGCCCGGTGACCCCCGTGCTGGTCGATGAGGCCCTGGCCAGGGAATTCCCCCCTGCGGAGCTGGAAAAGTGGCGTTCATCCCTGGGGCTTAGCGTCGACGGCTCCGTGCTCACGGTGCGCTTTCCGCACAGGTATTTCGCGGACTGGTTCGATGGCCACGCTAGGAAGCGCTTCGAACAGGCCTTGGCCGGATCGGGCTTGAGCATCGTCTACCAGTGCCGGGATAAAAACCGTACCCGCACCATGCGGGAGTCTCGGCCGGTCGGGCAGGACTTGCCCTTTGGCTCCGAATTCATTTTCGATAATTTTCTGGTCAACAACAAGAACTACTTCCCTCTGGCCTCGGCCCAGGAAGTGGCGCAGAGCCGGGAAGCTCCGTACAATCCGTTCGTGCTTTGCGGGGAGAGCGGCTCGGGCAAGTCCTTTCTGTTGCGGGCCATCGCCAACGCCAGAAGCGAGTCGGCCGGGGACGGGATCTACCTGGGCGGCATCGAGGATCTGCACGAGCTGTATTCCTCCAGGTCCGACGCCCGCAAGTTTCTGATGTCCACGCAGTTCCTGGCGGTGGACGACCTGCAGGAGATCGCCCGCTACCGCTACCTGCAGGGCGAACTTCTGGCGCTCTTCGACCACTTCCACCTGCAACGCAAGCAGATGGTCTTCGCCTGCTCGGGCAAGGTCGGCGGATACACGTTCCTGGCGCCCAAGCTCAAATCGCGCCTGGAATGGGGTTTGAGCGTCATGCTCAAGGCCCCGGATCTGGACATCCGCACCCAGTATGCCCTGTCGCGCTGCCGGGAGCGTCGCCTGGACCTTTCCCGGGACAGGATTTTGCTTCTGGCCCAGCGTTTCGCCGACCTGCGCAACCTGGAAGGGTGCCTCTTGAAGCTGTGGGCCTACCGCGAACTGGTCCACGAGCAGATTTCGGACGAGGAGTTTGACAATATTCTCAATTATCTGGACGATCGGGCCGTGACCAGCCTGAGCGTCGAGCAGATCCTGGACGCGGTCTGCGCCGAGCTCAAGCTGAGTCCGGAAGATATCCTGTCCGCCAGTCGCCGGCACGATCTTGTTTTCGCCCGGCAGGTGGCCATGTTCCTGTGCCGCAAGCACCTCGGGCTGTCCTTCCCGGAGCTTGGCCGCGCCTTTGGCGGAAGGGACCATTCGACGGCCCTGTACAGCTGTCGAAAAGTCGAACAATTGCAAAGAGATGATAAAAGCATAAAAAACATGTTACATGAGCTGAGCGACAAGTGCCTGGCCATGAACGAAACAACCCTTGCCTAGTCGGGAAAAGGAGTCGGCGATGTTTTTGAAAGTGCGTAAGGAAGATGTCATTGACGGGCTGCTCAAGGCCGCCAACATCATCCCCTCCAAGACCGGCGCGGCCTACCTGCGCACGGTCTGGCTCAAGGCCGAAGGTGACAGCATATCCATCCTGGCCACGGATTCGAGCATCGAGTTCGTGGGCGTTTACCCGGCCGTGATCAGCGACGGCGGGCTGGTCGGCGTGCAGGGCAAGAAGTTCTGCGAACTGATGCGCCGTCTCCCTCCCGGAGAGATCACCCTGAAGCTCGACCCTTCCGCCAAGCATCTGCACATCGAACAGGGGCGCCGCAAGTACAAGCTCCCGGCCAACGAGTCCTCCTGGTTCCAGGATTTCAATCCGTTTCCATCGGAGAACGCCGTGCTCTGGTCCGGAGATCTGTTTAAAGAGATCATCGACCGCATCGCCTTCTGCATCGCCGACGACGAGGATCTGACCAGCATGAACTGCATCAAGTTCGCGCCGGTGGAAGGCGACGACGTGGAGATCTGCGGCCTGAACGGCCACCAGTTCGGCCTGCTGCGCTTCTCCAACCCCGACATCCGCGCCGCCCTGGGTCAGGACGGGTTCCTGGTCTCCAAGAAGTACCTGCTCGAAATCCGCAAGTGGCTGACCAACGACGAAATCGAGATCAGCCTCTCCGACAAGCGACTCTTCCTGCGCACCGAGAACCGCAAGGAGTCCTTCAGCTTGCCGCTCAAGGCCTACGTGTTCGCCGATTACCGCAATTTCATCAACCAGTACAAGGACCGCTTCGCCTCCACCCTCGTGGTGGATCGGCACGAATTGACCGACGCCCTGGACCGCATCTTCGTCTTCAACACCGAAGCCAACAAGGCCACGTTTTTCGATTTCGGTCCCGAGGAGCTGTCCCTTTACTGCCAGGGCCAGGACATCGGCGAGGGCACGGAGCTGATCAGCTGCCGGTATCAGGGAGAGCTGTCCAAGATCGCCCTGCCGACCAAGGTCATCCTCGAGATACTGGGCCATTTCGTGTCCGACTCCCTGACCTTCTCCTTCGTGGGCCCGTCCGAGCCCTGCCGCATCACCGGCAAGGACGACCCCAACTACATGATCATCACCATGCCCGTGGAGATCACGGAAGACACCTATTACAGCGAGGAAGAGCTGTAGGAGTTTCGCGACAGCGAAAGTCCTGCGTTTTTTCTTGAAACAAGAATATCCTATGACAAAAGCATCAACATATACCGCAGACAACATCACCGTTCTCGAGGGCCTGTCCGCCGTGCGCATGCGTCCGGCCATGTACATCGGCTCGACCAACACCAACGGCCTGCACCACCTCGTCTACGAAGTCATCGACAACTCCATCGACGAGGCCATGGCCGGGTACTGCGACCACATCAAGGTCGTGGTGCACATGGACAACTCGGTCAGCATCGTGGACAACGGTCGCGGCATTCCCGTGGACATGCACCCCAAGGAGAACAAGCCCGCCCTGGAGGTCGTCATGACCGTGCTGCACGCGGGCGGCAAGTTCGACAACGACACCTACAAGGTCTCCGGCGGTTTGCACGGCGTGGGCGTGTCCGTGGTCAACGCCCTGTCCGAGTACCTGGAGGTCACGGTCAGCCGCGGCGGCCTGCGCCACTACCAGCGTTACGTGCGCGGCGTGCCCCAGGCTCCCCTGGCCGTGGTCGGCGAGACGGACAAGACCGGGACCCTGGTCCGTTTCCGTCCCGACGAGGAGATTTTCGAGGAACTCGATTTCCAGTACGACGTGCTGGCCAAGCGCTTCGAGGAACTCGCGTACCTCAATCCCGGTATCAAGATCGAATTTTTCGACGAGAAGACCCAAAACCGCGATGTGTTCAAGTACGACGGGGGCCTGCCTCTCTTCGTCAAGAACAAGAACCAGGACAACGGCATCCACAAGGTCGTCGGCGGCGCCGGCGAGATGGAAGGGGTGAGCATCGACTTCGCCCTGCAGTACACGGCCGGGTACAAGGAAAACGTCTTCACCTTCGCCAACAACATCCGCACCCGCGAAGGCGGCACCCACTTGCAGGGCTTCAAGACGGCCCTGACCCGCGCCATCAACACCTACATCCAGAACAGCGCCGACCTGCCCAAGAAGCTCAAGCAGAAGGTCTCGGGCGACGACGTGCGCGAGGGCCTGACCGCCATCGTCAGCGTCAAGATTCCCAATCCGCAGTTCGAAGGCCAGACCAAGACCAAGCTCGGCAACTCCGAAGTGGCCGGCTACGTGGCCACCATGGTCTACGAGGCGCTGAACCAGTTCTTCGGCGAAAACCCCAAGGACGTGCGCCTGATCATCGAAAAAGTCATCGACGCCGCCCGCGCCCGTGACGCGGCCCGGCGGGCCAAGGACCTGGTGCGCCGCAAGGGCGCCCTGTCCGACAACGCCCTGCCCGGCAAGCTGGCCGACTGCCAGAGCAAGGATCCGGCCGAGTGCGAAGTGTTCATCGTCGAGGGCGATTCGGCCGGCGGCTCGGCCAAGCAGGGGCGCAATCCCAAGTTCCAGGCCATCCTGCCCCTGCGCGGCAAGATTCTGAACGTGGAGAAGACCCGCTTCGACAAGATGCTCCAGAACAAGGAGATCAAGGCCCTGATCACGGCCATGGGCGCGGGGATCGGCGAGGACGACGTGGACCTCTCCCGGCTGCGCTACCACAAGATCGTGATCATGACCGACGCCGACGTGGACGGGGCGCACATCCGCACCCTGATCCTGACCTTCTTTTTCCGCCACTACGAGGAACTCATCAAACAGGGCTACCTCTACATCGCCCAGCCGCCGCTCTACCGCGTGCACAAGGGCTCCTTCGAGCGTTACATCAAGGACGAGGAGGAGATGAGCCAGTTCCTGGTGCAGCGCGTGGCCGAAGAGGTCAGCCTGATCCTGCCCGGACGCGAGCCCGTGGCGGGCGAAGAACTGACCGGCCTTTTGAACACCATCCTGGCCCTGCGCGAGCTGGCCGTGGATGTGGCCAACATGGGCATCCCCGACGGTTTGTTCATGCGTCTGGTGGGAGCTCCCGGCGTCATCGAACCGGACGACTTGCGCGTCGGCGGCCCGGACAGCGCCCTGACCGCCCACATGGCCGAAGGCGGCTACGCCCTGGAGCTGATCAGCGAGCAGGACGAATCCGGCAACGGCGAGGTGCTGGACAGCGAAGCCCGCTATTATCTGCGCTTCACCGACGCCAACAACCATGTCATCCGGCTGGGCGTGGAGTTCTTTCATTCCAAGCGCTATCGCCGGGCCGTGGAACTCTTGGGCAAAATCAGGGAGGTCGGCCAAGATCAGGTCTGGACCATCCGGCACAAGGACGCGGAGCTGGAAGCCACCGGCCCATTCGATCTGCTGCGGCAGGTGCTCGACCTGGCCCAGAAGGGGATCAATGTGCAGCGCTACAAGGGTCTGGGCGAGATGAACCCGGAACAGCTCTGGAGCACGACCATGGACCCCGAGGCCCGCACCTTTCTGCAGGTTTCCATTGACGACGCCATCGAGGCCGACGAGCTGTTCACCAAGCTCATGGGCGACAAGGTCGAACCCCGGCGCGAATTCATCGAGCGCAATGCCCTCTTGGTCACGGACCTGGACATTTAGCTCGGGTTCAATAGCTTTTACAAGAAATTGAGGTGGATGTGTCCAACATCAGTATAGAGAAAGAACTTCAGAAATCTTACCTTGAATATTCGCTGAGCGTCATCATCGGCCGGGCCATTCCGGACGTGCGCGACGGCCTCAAGCCCGTGCACCGGCGCATCCTGTTCGCCATGCACGAGTTGGGCAACACCTACAACCGGGCCTACAAGAAGTCCGCCCGCGTTGTCGGTGACGTCATCGGTAAGTTTCACCCCCATGGCGATTCGGCCGTGTACGACGCACTGGTGCGCATGGCCCAGGACTTCAACATGCGCGACCCCCTGGTCGACGGCCAGGGCAACTTCGGCTCCATCGACGGCGACTCGGCGGCGGCCATGCGTTACACGGAAGTGCGCATGTCCAAGCTGGCCGGCTCCTTTCTGGCCGACATCGAAAAGGACACGGTGGAGTTTAGGCCCAACTACGACAACTCCCTGCAGGAGCCCTCGGTCCTGCCGACCAAGGTTCCGAACCTCCTGGTCAATGGCTCCTCGGGCATCGCCGTGGGCATGGCCACCAACATCCCGCCCCACAACCTGGGCGAGGTGGTGGAGGGCACCCTGCACCTGCTCGACGATCCCCAGGCGTCCATCGACGAGCTGATGCGCTACATCAAGGCCCCTGATTTTCCCACCGGCGCGCTGCTCTACGGCAAGGCCGGCATCCGCGAAGCCTACCGCACCGGGCGCGGCTCGGTGCGCATCCGTTCGCGCATCGAGATCGAAAAGCGCAAGGGCGACCTGGAATCCATCGTGGTCAAGGAGATCCCCTATGCCCTGAACAAGTCCACCCTGGTGGAAAAGATCGCCATGCTCGTCAACGAGCGCAAGATCGAGGGCATCTCCGACCTGCGGGACGAGTCGGACATGAAGGGCATCCGCATCGTCATGGATCTCAAGAAGGGCGTGTTCTCCGATGTGATCATCAACCAGCTTTTCAAGTTCACGTCCCTGGAAACCAGCTTCGGCATCAACATGATGGCCGTGGTCAACAACCGCCCCCAGCTGCTGAACCTGAAGCAGGTGCTGGAATACTTTTTGGATTACCGGCGTGAGGTGGTCATCCGCCGTTCGCGCTTCGACCTCCGGAAGGCCCAGCACAGGGCGCACATCCTCGAAGGTCTGCGCATCGCCCTTGATTTCATCGACGAGGTGGTCAGCCTCATCCGCGCCTCCAAGACCCCGCAGGAGGCCAAGGAGCGCCTGCGCGAGCGTTTCGGCCTGTCCGAGATCCAGGCCCAGGCCATTCTCGACATGCGCCTGCAGCGGCTGACCAACCTGGAGCGCGAGAAGCTCCTGGAGGAATACGCCGAGCTCCTGAAGCAGATCGAGTATCTGACCAGCGTCATCGAGAACCCGGAGGTACTCAAATCCGTCATCCGCCAGGAACTTCAGGATCTGCGCGACTCCTTCGCCTCGCCGCGCAAATCCGAGATCCTGGCTCACGACCCCGACTCCATCGACATCGAGGACATCATCCCCGACGAGCCGGTGGTCATCACCCTGTCCCGCAACGGGTACCTGAAGCGCACGAGCCTGGACAACTACCGCCAGCAGCGCCGGGGCGGCACGGGCATCACCGGGGTGCAGGTGGCCGACGAGGACTTCATCACCTCCATCATCACCACCTCCAACCACCAGTACATGAATCTGTTCAGCAACAAGGGCAAGATGTACCAGATCAAGGTGCATCAGATTCCCGAGGGCGGACGCACGGCCCGGGGCAAGCACGTGGCCAACCTGCTGCCGCTGGACGGCAACGAGTATATCGCCGCGGCCATGACCTGCCGCGACCTGGACCAGGAGAAGTTCTATTTCTTCTACACCAAGTTCGGGGTGGTGAAGCGCAGCGCCGTGAACCTCTATCGCAATATCCGCGCCGTGGGCCTCATCGCCCTTGGCATGCGCGAGGATGACGAGCTCATCGGCGTGCGCGAGGTGGACGCCGACGACGAGATGGTGCTCGTGACCATGGACGGCTATTCCATCCGCTTCGCCTGCGCCGAAGTGCGGTCCATGGGCCGGGCGGCCACGGGCGTGAAGGGCATGGCCCTGCGCAAGGGCGACCAGATCGTGGCCGGCGTGGTGGTCAACCAGGACACCCAGCAGGAGCTTCTGACCATCGCCGAGAACGGCTACGGCAAGCGCACCCAGGTCGAGCACTTCCGCGCCCAGTCCCGTGGCGGCAAGGGCATCATCAACATGCGCATCACCCCCAAGACCGGCAAGGTCGTCGGGGCCATGATGGTCTATCCCACGGATGAGCTCATCCTCCTGACCTCGGGCAGCAAGATCATCCGCATTGGCATCTCCGACATCAGCCTGGTCGGCCGCGCCACCCAGGGCGTGCGCCTGGTGCGCCTTGAAGACGAGCAGACCGTGGTCTGCTTCGATCACGTGCCCACCGAGGCGGCGGAAGCCGTGGGCGCGCCGCGCTCAGCCGTGCCCGCTGTGGAGCAGGATGCGGTTGATGTGGACGACATGGACGAAATGGACGGCATGGACGAAATGGACAGCCCGGAGTAGGCGTCGGGTTTGGCATGGTTGGTTCGGGCGCGCTCCGCTGGGGCGCGCCTTTTTTTGGGCGGTGCGTCCGCGTCCGTCGCCGCACTGGACGTCAAGAGCGCGCTCGTGTAAGGGGCCTTGGCATGAAACGTGTACGAAAAACCGTGCGGTACGTAAGCAGCAAGGGACGGGCGAAAAGCCGGGTCCCTTTTTTTTGGCCACGGTGCAATCACAACCCCCGCAGGGGCGGCAAGGCGGAGCTATGAACTGGCGGCACAAGGATCTTTTGGAGATATCCCAGCTCGACACGGACGAGATATCCCATGTTTTCGAGACGGCGGCCCGGTTCGCGGAAGTGAACCAGCGGCCCATCAAGAAGGTGCCCATCCTGAAGGGCAAGAGCGTGGTCCTGTTTTTCGCCGAGGCCTCCACGCGCACCAAGACCTCCTTCGACATGGCCGGCAAGCGCCTCTCCGCCGATACCTTCAGCCTGGCCAAGTCGGGCAGTTCGCTGCAAAAGGGCGAGAGCCTCAAGGACACGGCCCTGACCCTGCAAGCCATGAACCCCGACGCCATCGTCATTCGGCACTGGGACAGCGGGGCGGCGCGGTTTCTGGCGGAGCGGCTGGACTGCTCCGTCATCAATGCCGGCGACGGCTGGCACGCCCACCCCACCCAGGCCCTCCTGGATGGGTTCACCCTGCATCAGGTCTGGGGAGGCTTCGCGGGCAAGACGGTGTGCATCCTGGGCGACATCGCCCACAGCCGGGTGGCCCGCTCCGACGTGGAGCTTTTGACCATGCTCGGGGCCCGCGTGCGGATCTGCGCTCCCCGCACCCTGCTTCCGGCCATGGTCGGGACCTGGCCGGTGGAGGTTTTTTCCGACGTGGCCAAGGCCTGCGAGGGCGTGGACGCGGTCATCTGCCTGCGCCTGCAACTGGAGCGGCAGCAGGCGGGGCTCTTGCCGGATCTGCGCGAATACGCCTGCACCTACGGGCTCGCTCCCAGGCATCTGGAAAAGGCCGCTCCCGACGTGAGGATCATGCACCCCGGCCCCATGAACCGGGGCCTGGAGATCGCCTCCGAGCTGGCCGACTGCGGGGCGAGCCTGATCCTCGATCAGGTCGCGTCAGGCGTGGCCGTGCGCATGACCCTGTTGCACCTGTATCTTACCAGGGCCAGGGTTTCGGCATGAGAACCTTCAACATGGTGGTATCATGGCACAAATAGATTGTCTGATTCGCAATGTCTCCTGGGAGGAGCGCAGCCGCGATCTGCTCGTGGGCCAAGGCCGCGTTCTGGAACTGGCCGAGGCCGGAACTGTCGTGGCTCCTGCCGGGGCGCAGGTTGTCGATGCGGGAGGGCTGGCCCTTTTGCCGAGCCTCATCGACGCCCACGTGCATCTGCGCGAGCCCGGCCAGGAATACAAGGAGGACATCGCTTCCGGCCTGTCCGCCGCGGCCGGGGGCGGTTTCGGCCAGGTCATGGCCATGGCCAACACGTGCCCCGTCAACGACAATGCCTCGGTGACGCGCTTCATGCTGCAAAAGGCGGCGCTGGCCTTCCCGCATGGCCCCTGGGTGCGTCCGGTGGGTGCCCTGACCGTGGGCCTTTTAGGCAAGGAACTGGCCCCGGCCGGAGAGCTGGCCCGGGCCGGGTGCGTGGCCCTGTCCAACGACGGGCTGCCCGTGGAGAATACGGAGCTTTTTCGCCGGGCCATGGAGTACGCCTCGGATTTCGGTCTCAAGGTCATCGACCACTGCGAAGATCCTTGGCTGGGCAAGGGCGGGGTCATGAACGAGGGCGAGGTGTCGAGCCGCCTGGGCCTCAAGGGCATCCCGACGGCGTCCGAGGCCATGCAGGTCGCCCGCGACATCCTCCTGGCCTCCTATCTGGATCTGCCCATCCACCTGGCCCACATCAGCTGCCGGCAGTCCGTGGAACTCATCGCCTCGGCCAAGGAGCGCGGGGTCAGGGTCACGGCGGAAACCTGCCCGCACTACCTGCTCTGGGACCAGTCCCGGGTGGAGGGCTACGACACCAGCGTGCGGGTAAACCCGCCCCTGCGCACCCGCGACGACGTGCTCGCCCTGCGCCAGGCCGTGCGCGCGGGGATCATCGACATCCTGGTCACCGACCACGCCCCCCATGCCGCCCACGAGAAGGAAGTGACCTTTGCCGACGCCCCCAACGGCATCTCCGGACTCGATACGGCCCTGTCCCTGACCTACGAGCTGGTGCGCAGCGGGGAGCTCGATTTTGCCGACATCAGCCGCCTGTGGTGCTGGAACACGGCCGACATCTTCGGCCTGCCCGCCAACCGTCTGCGACCCGGGGACCCGGCGGATTTCGTGCTTTTTGACCCCGATCTGGCCTGGGTGGCCACGGCCGGGGCCCTCCTGTCCAAGGGCAAGAACACCCCCTGCCTGGACAAGGAGGTGCCGGGGCGTGTCATGGCGCATTTTCTGGGGGGACAGGCCGTTTTTTCCCGGCTGGAGGCTCTCGCCCCGCAACAGCCCTGAAGGGCGGACGCGAGCCGGATCACGCCGGCTTAGGAGAAGGACATGGCCAACATACTCATCGTCGACGACGACTTAAGCCTGCGCGAGGTGCTGGAGATCGCCCTGCTCAAGAAGGGGCACACGGTCTGGACCGCTCCCGATTCGGCCTCCGCCCTGGCCGTGCTGCAACAGCAGTCCGTCGCGCTCATCCTGCTGGATCTGCGTCTGGGCCGGGAGAGCGGCATCGACCTCTTGATCCGCATCCGCGAGACCTGGACCGACGTTCCGGTGCTCATGGTCACGGCCTACGCCGACGCCAAAAGCGCCATCACGGCCATGAAGCACGGCGCGAAGGATTACATCTCCAAGCCCTTCGAACTCGACGATCTGCTCTACACCGTGGAGCGCACCCTTGAAACGGCCCGTCTCAAGGAAGAAAACGACTGGCTCAAGGGCCAGATCAGCAAGCAGTACGGAGAGATCATCGGCGGGAGCCCGCAGATGCAGGCCGTCTTCGATCTGGTGCGGCGCATCGCTCCGACAAATATCAGCGTGCTCGTGACCGGCGAGTCCGGGACGGGCAAGGAGCTTTTCGCCCGCTGCATCCACAGCCAGAGCCAGCGCGCCAAGCATCCATTCCTGGCCATCAACTGCGGCGGGCTGCCGGAGAATCTGGTCGAAAGCGAGCTGTTCGGTTTTCGCAAAGGCGCTTTCACCAGCGCGGACCGGGCCAAGAAGGGCCTTTTGGAAATGGCCGAGGGCGGGACTCTTTTCCTGGACGAGGTCGGCGAACTGGCACCTTCCACGCAGGTCAAGCTTCTGCGCTACGTGCAGGAACGCTGTTTCATTCCCCTTGGCGGCACGGAAGAACTGCGTTCGGATGTGCGCATCATCGCGGCCACCAACCGCAACGTGGAACAGGGCGTGGCCGACGGGGACTTTCGGGAGGATCTCTATTACCGCCTGAGCGGGGTCAAGGTGCACCTGCCTCCGCTTCGGGAGCGCGGCGAGGACGCCCTGGCCCTGGCCGAACATTTTCTGGAGAAGGCCTGCCGGGCCCAGAAGCGCCAGCTGCGCGGCTTCACCGCCGAGGCGCGCAGAAAGCTTCTGGCCTACGGGTATCCCGGCAACGTGCGCGAGCTGGAAAACATCGTGGAGCGGGCCGTGGCTCTTGAGCCCGGCGATACCGTCACCGCGGACTCCCTGGTCATCTACGAGAAGATTTCCTCTTCCGACCAGGACGGCGGGATCCAGAAGGTTCTGTCCGGCCAGATGACCCTGGATGAATATCTTGCCGTGCACGAACACAAGGTCATCGCCGAGGCCCTGCGACGCTGCGGCGGACACAAGGGGCGGGCGGCGGAGATGGTCGGACTCAACTTTCGACAGTTCCGCTACCGCTTGACCAAGTCAGGGGAAAAAGATGAAGATAATTAGATTGCATCCGATCAGCGCATGCAGTCCCATCACGAACACGACCATTCAAGGAGACCTTGATGCCTCAGCCGATAAAAGAAGCCGCCTCCATCTGTAAAACCATCATGCGCAACGGCTATGACGCCTACGTCATAAACGCCGCCTTGCAGCGCAAGATTCTTGGCACGTCCAAGGATGCCGAGGTGGATATCTGCACGGATATCGATCTTGCCGGCCTCAAAAATCTTTTTCCCGAAGTGTCCGCCGGAAGCGGGGATATCGTGGCCCGAATGAATCAGGGCGGCGCGACCTTCCTGTTTCATCCCGCCGACATGGCCGACGCTTCCCACCCCGAGGCATGCGTCGCCCAGATCACGGCCAACATGCTGAAGAAGCTGGAGGCGGACGACAGTTTTCCCGTGAGCCTGGCCTGCCCGTACATCCCGCGTTCCCGCGACGTGTACGACGGGTTCGAGAACATCTCCGGCGGCCAGATCAAACTTCAGGGCATTCCCGACGAGACTTTGAAGCACGACTATCTCCGCGCCATTCGGGCCTTGCGGTTTTCGGCCAACTACCATCTGCCCATCGAGGAAAATTCCTGGATGTCCATTGTCCGCGCCTCGCGCCGGGTGCTCGACTACGTTTCGGTCACGGACATCATGGACGAGTGGCGCAAGGTCGAGGCCGAAAACATGTGGCGCTTCGTCGAGCTGATGTTCGACTCCATGATCCTGCACGGCCTGGTCCCGGAACTTGCGGCCCTGAGCCGGGTCTTCCAGACTTTCGAAGAGGAGGACGGGCCGCAGTCCATCTGGGAGCATACGCTCAAGGTCATGCGTCACTATCCCGAGGAGCTGCCCTACGACTGGTACGGGACCCTGGGCTGTCTGTTCCTCAGTTGCGGCAAGCTCTATGCCGGAGAGGTCTACGACGGCCGCACCACCTTCTACCAGCACCACCGCATCGGAGCCAAGGTCACGCGCAAGATCCTGAAGCGTCTGCGCCTCAATACCGAGGAAGTGGACATGATCGTCAACCTGGTGCGCAACCACATGCGTTTCCATTTCATGCTCACGGACAAGGGCATCCGCCGCTTCAAGGCCGTGAACGACTATCCGCGCCTCATCGAGATGGCCCGGGCCGACATCAAGGCCAGAGACGCCAAGTACACGGAATTCAACCATAACATGAAAATGCTGGAGCGCGCCGACATCCGCGAGGAACTGCTCGAACCCCTCCTGAACGGCAAGCAGATCATGGACATCGCCAAGATAAAGCCCGGCCCGGCCGTGGGTCTGATCCGCGACAACCTGCTTCAGGCCCAGATCGCCGGGGATGTGAACACGGTGGAGGAGGCCGAGCGCTTCGTGGCCGCCTACAAGGCCAAGGAGCAACTCTAGCCGGGTTTGGCCAGTGATGTGTTTTTACCGTGGAAGGCACGAGGAGCAGCTGTCTGAAGCCCCTTGTGCCTTTGCGATTCCGGACAGTGGAGTCTCATGCGCAATATCTTGGAATTGACCTATCCCGAGCTTGAGGAGGCCGTGCGGGCCATGGGGCACCAGGGCTTCCGGGCCCGGCAGCTGTGGCAGTGGCTGTGGCGCAAGGGGGCGCGGGAGTTTTCGGCCATGACCAACCTGGCCCGGGATTTCAGGGAGCAGCTCGCGCGGGAGTGGACGCTTCATTGGCCGGAAGTGCACGAGGTGCAGACCAGTGGCGACGGCACCGTCAAGCTGCTTCTGCGCCTGACCGACGGCGCCCTGGTCGAGACCGTGCTCATCCCGGACAGGCAGCGCTATACCCAGTGCCTGTCCTGCCAGATCGGCTGCCCCATGGGCTGCACCTTCTGCAGCACGGGGCTGATGGGCTTTTCGCGCAACATGACCGGCGGGGAGATCGCGGCCCAGGTGCTGGTGGCCAGGGATCATCTCCGCGCCTGCGGTCTGGCCGATGAAGTGAAGAATCTCGTTTACATGGGCATGGGGGAACCCCTGACCAACTGGGACGAGGTGCGGCGTAGCCTGCAAATTCTTTCCCACCCGGAGGGCCTGGAGTTTTCACGCCGCCGCATCACCCTCTCGACCTGCGCCATCAAGGGCAAGCTGGGCGTCTTCGACGCCGAAGGCCTGGCCCTGCCGGCCATCTCCCTGCACGCCCCGACCCAGGAGATCCGGGAGAAGCTCATGCCCGGCGCGGCCAGGTGGCCCATCGACGAGCTGATCGAGACTCTCCAGGGCCTTGAGCTCAAATCCCGGGAGCGGGTGACCATCGAGTACATCCTGATCAAGGGCGTCAACGACAGCCTGCAGCACGCCAGGCAACTGGTGCGGCTCTTGTCGCACCTCAAATGCAAGATCAACCTCATCGCCTACAATCCCGGCCCGGGCATCGAGTACGCCGCTCCGGAGCCGGCGGATGTGCTGGCTTTCGAGGAGCTTCTGCGCAAGAAGGGCTTCACCGTGACCTTGCGCAAGAGCAAGGGCCAGGATATCGCGGCGGCCTGCGGTCAGCTCAAGACCGAGGCCTTGAACCGCGCCGATACGATATCGAGCAAAGAAGGACGGATACATGGAACAACCTGATTTTGAGAAGTGCGGGGGCCTGATCCCAGCCATCGCCCAGGACGAGGCCACCGGCGAGGTGCTCATGCTCGCCTACATGAACGAGGAGGCCTGGAACGAGACCCTGCGCACCGGCGAGGTCCATTACTACAGCCGCAGCCGAAAGACCCTGTGGCACAAGGGCGGCACCTCCGGACATGTGCAGAAGGTGCGCTCCATTCGCCTGGACTGCGACCGGGACACCGTGTTGGTCCGGGTCGAGCAGGTCGGCGGGGCGGCCTGCCATACCGGCCGCAGAAGTTGTTTTTTTCGTGAACGAGACGCACAGGGGCGGTGGACGGACTGCTCCCCCATGGTGTTCGACCCCAAGGAGGTTTACAAATAATGGCTGAAGGAAAACAGATGCGCATCGGGATTCCCAAGGGTTCCCTGGAAGAGGCCACGGTCAAGCTTTTCGCCAAGGCGGGCTGGAAGGTGACCTCGCACCACCGGAACTATTTCCCGGAGATAAACGACCCCGAACTGACCTGCTCCCTGTGCCGCGCCCAGGAAATGGCCCGCTACGTGGAAAGCGGGCTGCTGGACGCCGGGCTGACCGGCAAGGACTGGATCCTGGAAAATCAGTCCGACGTCGTGGTCGTCGATGACCTGATCTATTCCAAGGCCAGCAACCGCCCGGCCAAGTGGGTCCTGGCCGTGGCCGGGGACTCCCCGTACAAGCGCCCCGAGGATCTGGCCGGCAAGAAGATCGCCACCGAATTCGTGAGCTTCACCAAGCGCTACTTCGAGGACGCGGGCATTCCCGTGGATGTCGAGTACTCCTGGGGCGCCACCGAGGCCAAGGTGGTCGAGGGGCTGGTGGACGCCATCGTCGAAATCACCGAGACGGGCACGACCATCAAGGCCCACGGACTGCGCATCATCGCCGAACTTCTGCAGACCAACACCCAGCTCATCGCCAACAAGGATGCCTGGAAGGACCCCTGGAAACGGGCCAAGATCGAGAACATGAACACCCTTTTGCAGGGCGCGCTCAGGGCCGACAAGCTGGTGGCGCTGAAGATGAACGCCCCGGCCGAGGCCGTGGACAAGGTCATGGGCCTTTTGCCGAGCATGAACTCGCCGACCGTGGCTCATCTGCACAATTCGGACTGGCTGTCCATCGAGACGGTGGTCGAAACCTGCCAGGTCCGGGACCTGATCCCCAGGCTTCAGTCTGTCGGCGCGCAGGCCATCATCGAATATTCCCTGAACAAGGTCATCTAAACGAGCGCCTCCGCGAGGGGGCGCCGAAAAGGAGCACGGACATGAAGACATGGGCTTTTGTACTTGTTTTGTGTCTTGCCCTGGTCGGCTGCGGAGCCAAAGGGACTTCCCGGGGCGGTTCGTCGAACATGGGCGCCAAGGAGGTTGACCTGCGCCTCACCCTGGTGGAGTCGCACATCAACAACAATCAGTACCAGCTGGCCCTGCAGGAATTGCTCAAGGTGGAGTCCGCGGCCGATCACCTGCCCAGGTTTCATTATGATTCCGGCATGATATTTCGCGGTTTGCAGGAATTCGAAAAGGCCCGCGAGGGTTTCGCCCGTGCCGTGGAAATCAACGAGGAATACGGCGAGGCCTGGAACAACCTGGGAACGATCGAGGAATCCCTGGGCCGGGAAAAGGAAGCCGAGGCCGCCTATCGCAGGGCGCTTGGCATACTGACCTACGTCACGCCCGAATTCCCGGCGTACAATCTTGGCGCGCTGCTGCTGCGCCAGGGGCGGGTCCAGGAGGCCGAGGCGTTCGCTCGCAAGTCCTTGCGCAACTGGCGCTTTATGCCTGCCTATGAACTCCTTGCGGATATCTTTACGGCCCAGAACCGCCTCGATGACGCCGAAGCGGTGCTCAAGAGCGGCCTGGAGGCGGACATGGACAGCCCCGCGATCATGCTGGCCCTGGCCGAACACCAGATGCGCACGGGCAAGACTCACGAGGCCGGAGAGCTCTTTGGACGCATCGTCAAACAATATCCCGATTCCGGTGAAGCCAAAGTGGCCCGCGATTACCTGGAATTTCTGCAGTGATGCCTCCGGGGGTGCGCCGCGCATCCCCGTCATCAATTCCCTGATCTACGATTTCGCGGCCAGTGACCTGTGGGCCGGGCCGCATATGCTACGGGCGAGCAAGGCCCCTGTCGCGCGCATGGACGGCCCGGATCGAACCTGCGAGGTGTCCCCTGTGCGCCGCGCCGCGCGCCGTCATGACGGAACAATGCCATCCGGCCCCGTGTCGCGGGCGGATATTGCCGGGAGCGGTTGCGCTCTTCGCATGTGCTTCGGGGCGGCTGAAACAAAAAGGTAGGACCGGCTCGGCGCGGGTGACGCGTCGGGCATGGCCGCAGAAGGGCCGGGAAGGGGCGGGATCAGTCCTCGTCGACCCGGAGCAGGTCTTCCTCGTCCAGATCCTCGGGGTATTCGCCCGAGTCCAGATCGCAGAAACCGAACCCCACGGAGCACATGGGCAGGCCCAGAAGCTCCACCAGGCTCAGGTGGCGATCCACGGCCAGGGAAAATCCGCAGTCCTGGTCCGGACAGTGCAGGATGTCGATGATCTCTTCGCGGGTGGCGTCGGTGTTGAATAGCTGCGCCAGGAGCTCGGGCTTGCCGCCTTGGCTTCTGGTGTTGCCTTTGCCTTCGGGGTCGAGGGACTGGGAGGGTGACTTGTAGGAATCGAGCAGCTCGCCGTCGGAGAAGAGCCAGTAGTTGAAAAGCTCCTCGTCCACGGTCTGCACGGCCAGGGCCGGGCATCCGAAATAGCCGGAGAGGTCCTCGGCCAGATCGGTCAGGGACGTGGTGTCGCCCTCGTCGCTGTCCATGTCGTAGACGGTGGTCAGATCATCCTCGGTTGGAGAAACAAAGGCGCTGCGGCCCTGGTTGCCGAGTTCCTGCAGGATATCCTGCGCCTTTGGACCTTTGAGCGTGATGTTGGCGTACGTGGTTCCCATATGGGGTTTCTTCAAACAGATTATGGTTCAAGATGCAAGCCTGTGATCGGGGTGTGATTCAGAATCTCCCATACTGTGTTTTTGAGGAGTTGCATCACGATCAGCCCCTTGCGGCCCGGCTTGAGGACCCCATGGCGGGGTCTTTGTTTTTCTTGGGACTTGAGAATGGGCGGGCCTTCGCGTACCTCCGGACAGACGAGGCGCGAACCCGGTCGGATCATCCGGCAGCGAAGTCCGCATCGAAAGGTTTGCCGTTTCCCCCTTGGCGGGGTCTTTTTTAAGGACATATTTTTTTCCATTGGAGGATTCATGAGCGCAGTGAAGGCGATGTGTACCGATACGGCGGGCAAGGGAGTGGTCATCCAGGGCAACATGGCCTTTGCGGTAGGCTGCGTGCGGGCCGGAATCCACGCCGCGGACGGCTACCCCGGCACGCCCAGCACCGAGGTCATCGACAAGGGCCTGTCCCAGGTCCAGGACATGATTACCGTGGGCTGGTCCGTGAACGAGGCCGTGGCCGCGGGCGTTGGTTTTGGCCACACCCTGGCCGGCAGCGACTGCGTCGTGACCATGAAGATTCCGGGCCTGTTCCAGGCCGCGGACGTGATCACTTCCGCCGCGTTCTACACCGGCGAGCGCGGCAGTCTCGTCTATTACATCGCCAGCGACTATACGCCAAGCTCCACCCAGCATCTGGTCGACCCGCGCTACATGCTCAAAAGCTGCTGCATTCCGGTCTTCGAGCCGCGCAACCACCAGGAAATGCACGAGGCGGCCCGCATCGCCGCCGACCTTGGGCGGCAGTTCAACACGCCCGTGGCCGTCATCGCCAGCGGCGTGCTCTGTCACAGCGAAGGCCTGGTGCGCCTGATGGAAACGGCCACGCGAGAAAAGGCTCCCCTGCCGGAGAAGATGAGTGATTTCATTACCCTGCCCGTGCGGGCGCGGATGTTCCACGACCAGGTCCGCACCACCCGCATCCCGGCCCTGCGCAAGATGGTCGAGGACAGCCCGCTCAATGTCCTGACCAGGGGTGACGGCAAGATCGGCATCATCACCCACGGCGTGAACGACCTCTTTGTGGAGGAAATGCGGGCCGCCACGGGCAGGAATATCGACGTCCTGTCCCTGGGCTTCACCTACCCGCTGCCCATGGACCTCATCCGCCGCTTTTGCGAGAGCATCGACGGTCCGGTGTACGTCATCGAAGACGGCTATCGCTTCATCCAGGAGGCTATCCAGGCCGAAGGAATCGCCGTCCAGGGCAAAGGGGCGGACGAGACCGTCACGGAATGGACTCCGGCGCTGATTTCCACCCGCCTGGGCCTGGCCGAGGTGGCCGGGAAGTCGGCGGTGGCCAGCCTGCCTCGACCGCCCATGATCTGCGCGGGCTGCCCGTACCGCCTTTTCGGCCAGATCGTCGGCAAGATGCGCAAGAAGGGCAAGCTTGAAGCCGTGTTCGGCGACATCGGCTGCAACACCCTGCTGCATTTCCTGAACGCCATGGACACCGCCCTGGCCATGGGCGCGAGCGAAGCCAAGCGGCTGGGCTACGTCCTGTCCCGGCCCGAGGCGGCAAGCAAATGCCTGGCCGTGCTCGGTGACGGCACCGAGTGTCACAGCGGCATGGATGCGACCCGCAACACGATTTTCCGGAACATCCCCGGCGTCAAGGTCGTCCTGAACAACAACTGGACCGCCATGACCGGCGGCCAGCCCTCGCCCACCTCGCCCGCCAACCTGGCCGGGGACCCCAACGTCTTCGACCTGAACGCGAGCCTGAAGGCCCATGGGGCGAATGTGGTCGAGGTCAGCGGCTACGACAGGAAAGCATTGGAAAAGGCCCTGAAAGAGGCCCTGGCCGCCGCCGAGACAGGCTCCTTCACGACGCTGGTGGTCACGGGCGTGTGCATCCGCAAGATGCCCAAGGAATCCTACGGCGTGAAGATGGCCGTGGATCCGGAGCTGTGCATCCGTTGCGGCATGTGCCAGATCTGCTCCGGCATAGAAGCCGACGCCGAAGGGCTGCCTTTCTTCAACAATATCTGCACCGGCTGCGTGAGCCAGAACCCGGCCTGCGCCCAGATGTGCCCCAAGGGCGCCATCGCCCCGGCCAGGGACCAGAGCGCCTGCGGTCTGACCACCTGTCCGGATCTGCCCGTACCGCCCGAGGCCATCGATCTGCCGGCCACAGGCGGCCTGCCGCCCTTTTTGTCCGTGGCCATCCGTGGCGTGGGCGGTCAGGGCAACCTCTTCTTCGGTCGCGTCCTGACCCAGCTGGCCTACCTCCTGGGCTACGACAAGCAGAACATCGTCAAGGGCGAGACCCACGGCATGGCCCAGATGGGCGGCCCGGTCATCAGCACCTTCGCCTGCGGCGCGGTCCATTCCCCCGTGCTCATGCCCGGCACCACCCAGTGCCTGGTCTGCATGGAACGAAGCGAAGTGTTCCGCCCCGGCTTTCTGGACATGCTGAGGGCCGGCGGTACGGTCATCCTGGCCAACACGGCCATCATGCCCCCGCTTTTCAAGGCCGAGAACTACCCCACGGTGGAAGCCGTGCGTGAAGCCCTGGCCGGGTACAAGGTCATCGACGTCGACGTGCTCGGCACGGCCCTGGCCCTTGGCGACCCCACGGGCCGCAGCGCCAACGTGGTCATGATCGGAGTCCTGAGCACCCTGGCCCCTTTCGATTCCTTCCCCAACGAGTACTGGCTCAAGGCCTTGAAGAACGTCAGCCCCAAGCCGGCCATCTGGCAGGCCAACTACGCGGCCTTCCTGGCCGGGCGGAAGCTGGGCGGGAAATAGCGGCCCTCCGGCGGGCAGGGGCTGCACTCTGCTTCGCCATTTTCATGGATGATCCAGCGGGCTTCGGCCCGCTTTTTTTATTCGGGGCGGGAGGTTTGGCCGGTCATTCCCGGTTGCTGCGGGCGTAGCGTTTCGGACAGCGCAGGCAGGCCGCATCGGGGCTGTCGGACAAAAGTCCGGCCCGGAATGCGGAAAATGGGTCGGATTTCCAGATCAGGACGGGATCCTGCTCCAGACATGATCCGAAAATGCGCCGGTTGGGTTCAGGCAAGGTGGTTGGCGGGTTCAGATAGACGCATGGGGACATGCACCCTTGAGCATCCACGAAAACGGTTCGGTCGGCGTTTTCCAGGCAGCCCCGGCGCGGGGTCGGCTCCGGCAGGGAATAATCGAAATCGAGCCCCAGGCGCTCGGCCTGCGCTGCGGCCGCGTCAAGTTCGGCGCGGGCAACGGCGATCTTGTCCTGCTCGTCCGGGGCATAGGCTTCATGCGCCCAGCCCGGGGCCAGGTTCGGGTCGAGAGTGCTGATGACTGCCGCATGCACGCCAAGCTCGCGCATCAGCTCCGGCAGACGGCGGACTTCAGCTATGCGACTGGCAAGAGCGAGGTAGGCGATGTGGATTTCGAGATGCACCCCGGACCTGGCAGTACGCACTTTTTGCAGCAGGCGGATGGAGTCCATTACCCGGCTGAAATCCACGCCCCGTCGCAGGACGTCGTTGCTCGCCGCCGTGGTGCCGGCCAGGGAGAAGGCGATGATGTCCAGGCCGCTCTCGACCAGGGACTGGGCAAAATCCTCTGTCATGCGCAGGCCGCACGATGTCGTGGACACGAAACAGCCCGCCCTTCTGGCCAGGGCGACCATGTCCAGAAAGCGCGGGTGCGAAAACGGCTCTCCCCATCCATGCAAATGCGCGCGCACGGATTCGCGCAGCAGCGGCCAAAGTCTGGCGTAGGTGTCCGCTTCCATGTGCCGCGACTTCCAGTGCTCGGCCATGATCACGTGCGGACAGTACGCGCATCTGCCGGGACAAACCGACGTCACCTCGATTTGGACCACATCCAGCAAGCGTCTGCGCAGGCTGAACTGGTCCCGCAGATCCTGCCAGAGCGACACGGGCGGATAAAGGTCGCCAAACGGGGAAGGCGTCCGGGTCATTTCACCCTCCTTCGCGTCCACGCCTGTCCTGCGCGGACGCCATCCATGAAAGCCTGCTTCACAGCCCCTGATAGCGCTGGACGCCCATCAGCCGGTGAAATTCCTCAGGCGTCGCAACCTGCGCGGCCCCGGGTTTGCGGGCCCAGCCGAAATCGTCGAAGCGCGAGCCCTGGATCTGGATGAGCACCCGCGTGCCGCCGGGGCCCATGACCATGGTCTCGTAGGCGCGCACGATCTCGGGAAGGGTGGCTTTCTTCAAAGATTCGACCAGGTTGTCCCGACCGTCGAAGGCCTGGTTGCCCAGGCGCAGGTCCGTTTCCAGCCAGCCGAATTCCTCTTCCAGGGTATCCGGGTTCTTGGTCAGCGAGGCCAGCACGCCCTGGCGCACGGATTCGAATTCCTCTCCGGTCACGCCGCGCAGCTGCGAGAGGGCCGCGTAGTAGAAGGACTCGAAGCGGTCGGCCAGGCCCGCCGTACCCTGCACCGGGCTCTGAACGCCGAACCCGATTCCTGCGGCGTGGGCGAACATGACCGGAAAGCTGGTCGCCACGTAGCCCAGTTGCTCTTCGGTGCGCAGACGGCTGAAGAAGCGGTTGGACAGAAGTCCTTCCAGCAGGAGCATGCGCGCCTTGGACTCGGGGCCGGTCTCGGGGGCCAGGAACATTTCGACCAGGGCGCTGTCTTCCAATTCGCTCGATTTGCGGTAGTCGGCCACGAGACCCTGCCTGGGCGCGATGCGCGTCGCCATCGGCGGCGCTCCCGCTTCGGGCCCGATGAACGGGCGAAGGTCGTCCTCCAGCGTGCGCAGGTCGTCCGGGGCGATATTGCCGAACCCGAAGACCGTGAAGCGCAGATCCCGCCGCACCGTGCGCAGGTATGCTTTCAGATCCTCCAGGGTCAGCGCCCTGGTGGCCTCTTCGATGTCCCGGTGGTCCCACGACGGAACCTTGAGCAGGCTGCGCATGGCGCCCATGGCCTGGCCGAAGAGCCCCTGTTTTTCCAGGTTGGCCAGGCTGCGCAGCTGCTCCGCCCTGGCCTGCATGAAATCCTCGGGCGTGACGTCCTGCCTTAGAAAGTCGAGCACGCGGGGCAGGAGGTCGGTTTGATGCTGACTGAATCCGTCGATGCGGATGACGATGCCTTCATCGCCGGACACGGACAATCCAAGCCCCGCCTCCATGGCCTGATAGCGCAGGCCAGCCTGCTTTTGATCCCACAGTTCGAGCAGCACGCCCTGCAGGGCCGTTTGCTCACGGGTGGAGGCGAAATGGGCGGATTGCAGCCGGGTCATGAGGATGGCCTTGGGCTCCTGCCGGAAGGCCGACCCGGCGTGCCAAAGGGAAAGACCAGGCTTGTCCGCGAGTTTGCGTGGTTGGGTGCCGCCCTTGGCCGCGACCAGCGAAAAATCATCCGGCAGGAAGGGGTTCGGGTCCGGCAGGCGCAGTTCCATCCCTGCGGAAAGCTCGTTCCAGCGGGCGATGTCGCCGTCTTCGATGGGCCGTGCGCTGTATGGGGTCTGGTAGAAGAAGGCTTGCCTGTCCACGGGCTGATCCGGTCCGACCTGGAAGATGCGCGCGTTCTCGGGCCTGAGGGCTTCGATCACGCTGCTGACGGCCTCGCGGTCAAAGGAGTCCAGGCGGTAGGGGCCGAAATTCACGTCTTCCACGGGATGCCGCAGCATCTGCGTAGCGGCGGAGGCGACATAGTCGAAGCCGCTGGCCAGGGGGGCGAAGCGGAACTCCATGTCCAGCATGCGCCGCAGTTGCTCGAAATACGTTTCTCCCAGACCCTTGGTGCGCAGCAGATCGAAGTAGGCGAATATCGTGGCCAGCACCTCGTCGCGTTTCCTGTCGCCCTCTTCGGTGAGCAGCACGAAGAGGGACAGGGTCACGCCGTTGCGCAAGGAAGTGGTGTCTCCTCCGGCCGAAAGGCCCAGCGCCAGCCCCTTGTCGCGCAGCACTTCGATCAGGGAGTGTCCGGTCTCCGTGCCGAGCACGGCGGATACGACCTGCAGGGGCTTGGCGCGGGAGTCGTCCAGGGCCTGGGGCAGGACGAATTCGATGCTCTTGCTCTGCGTCTCGCGTACGGGGCGCACGCCGACGATCACGCCTTTTTCGGCATCCGTGGCCGGGGGCGCGGCGGGGATCACTATTTGGGCCTGGCGGTCGGGGATGACGGCAAGTTCGCCCCGGGCCAGGGCTTCCAGTTCATCAAGGCTCTGGGGACCGTAGAGCACGCCTTTCATCAGGTTCGCCGAGTACCAGGTCTGGTGGAAGCGGACCAGTTCGTCGTGCAGGCGGCTGCCTTGCTTGTCGGACAGGGTCTCAAGGTTGCCGCCCGTGAAGCGGGTGGCCGGATGATCCGGGTTCAGTGTGGAGAGCATGAGCATGGCCAGACGACGTCCGTCACCGTGCTTTTTGGACTCCATCTCCGCGTTGACGGCGTTTCGTTCCTTGTCCGCGTAGACCGGGTCGAGCAGCGGCCGCGCCAGGGTGTCCGCCATGCGCCGCAGGGCCTCGGGGAAAGCCGGAGGATCGACCTCCATCATGTACGTGGTGGAGGTGTAGCCCGTGGCCGCGTTGGTCTGGCCGCCGTTTTTGGTGATGAAGGATTGGTACTCCTCGGGGCCGGGATAGGACTTTGAACCCAGGAAGAGCATGTGCTCCAGATAATGGGCCAGGCCGGGCTGGGAGTCCGGGTTGTCGAGGCTGCCCACGGGCAGGGCCAGAGCCGCGGCGGCCTTGGAGGCGCGCTGGTCGTGCACCAACAGAACTTCGAGGCCGGTTTCAAGGGTCAAGGCCCGGTAGGCGCGGTAGTCCGTGTCCGAGACGCGCACCTGCGCGGCTTGGGCCTGCAGGGCGATGAACAGGAAGAAAAGAACAAAACGCAATATGGGCATGGGGCCTCCTTGGACATGTTGCCGGGACATTCGGGGCTAGAGCCTGCGCAGCAGATGCTCGATCTCGGGCAGCGCGCGCTCCACGCATTTTCCGCCTTCTTCAATGGCTTCTTCGGCCCTGAAGAACTCCAGCAGACCTATGTGCGAGAGCTTGGGCGCAAGCAGGATTTCCGGAGGGTCCCCGGCCAGGCGGCTGCGCGTGATGCGTTCCTGGGCGATATTCACGGACCCGGCGATGGCGTCGAAAAGTCCCGGGGGATCGTCTTCCTCCTCGGAGTCGAAAAAGAGGGAACCCGTGTATTCCTTGACCAGATTCGTGAACGCTTCGGCCACGCCGTTCTTTTTCTTCTCTTTGGGCGTCTTGACCAGGTGCTTGCCCACGATGTCGCCATTGAGGTTCACGGCAATGACCACGTCGGCGCCCAGCGCGCGGCAGATGGAGACCGGCACGGGGTTGACCAGGCCGCCATCCACGAGCCAGCGGTTTTCATGACGTATGGCCGGAAACAGCCCCGGCAGGGAGATGGACGCCCACACGGCCTCCAGCAGCGGTCCTTTGGTGAACCATATCTCGCGGCCCGATTCCAGGTCCGTGGCCACGGAGCCGTATTGCGGTCCAAGTTCCTCGATGCGGACGTCCTTTCCGGCCACGTGCCTTTCCAGAAATTTACGCAGTCTCGATGTATTCACGAAACCGGTGAACGACGGGGTCAGCTCAAAAAAGCTCGCGGTTTCAAGCCGTGTCAGGGAGCGCACCCACTCTTCGAGTTTGTCCAGATTCCCCGCGGCGTGGGCCGCGCCGACCAGCGCTCCGACAGAGGTGCCGCAGACGATGTCGGGCCGTATGCCTTGCTCCGCCAGGGCGTTGATGATGCCGATATGGGCCCAGCCACGCGATGAACCGCTGCCCAGGGCAAGGCCGATCTTGAGGTGTGATGTGGTTCTTGTGCTCATCAGCGAGTCTCCGTGGGATCAATCGTCCGACCGCAAAGAATGAGGGTAAATCCGCCGGGAGGAGCGTCAAGGCCTACTTGGAAAAAGCCAGCCTGGCGCCCAGCCCGACCAGCAACCCGCCTCCCAGGCGCTTGAGCCAGCGGGCGCCTGAACCGCTGGACAACCGCCGGTGCAACGCTCCGGCGGCCACGGCCAGGACAAGGCTCCACAGCGTGCTGGTGGCGACGAAGGTCAAGCCCAGCGCCAGAAAGGAGAGGCCTGGATGAACGGCATTCGGCGCGATGAACTGTGGAATGAGGGCCAGGAAGAAGAGCGCCACCTTGGGATTGAGCAGGCTGGTTACCACGCCCTGGACATAGATGCGGCCCGGCGATTGTTTCGTCGATAGCGCATGGGACGGGCTGTGGTCGCGCGCCCGAAGCATGGTCAGGCCAAGGTAGACGAGGTAGGCCGCGCCGGCCCATTTGATCATCTGATAGGCCGTGGCCGAGGCCATGACCACGGCAGCCAGCCCCAGGGCCCCGAGCAGCGCGTGGATCACGCACCCGCTGGAGATCCCCAGGGCCGAGGCGACGCCAGCGGCGCGTCCCTGGGCCGCGCTGCGGGTCAGGATGTAGATGGTGTCCGGGCCGGGATAGAGGTTCAGGGTCACGGCCGTGATGATGAAAAGCGGGTAATGGATGACGTCGATCATTGCGGTCCTCGTTTGCGGGGCCTTGCACCGGAGGCGGCCAATGTGTAGCGCAGACTCCATGCATGCCTTCATGAAACTCCTGAAAAATTCTCCGGCCGGGGCGGTCTTCAACCCCTGGCACCACCGGGACCCGCGGCATGACGCGGCGGCCGACGCGCCGGTCATCCGGCGGGAACAGCTCGCTTCCTACATGGCGGAGCGTCAAAAGGCCACGGTCATTCTTCTGGCCGAGGCCCTGGGCTACCAGGGCGGGCATTTCTCCGGCATTCCCATGACCTCGGAGCGTCTGCTCCTGGGACTCTTGCGGCACAAGGGGCTTGGCCCCGAGATGGTCTTTGCGCCCGCGCCCCGGCGCACCAGCCGCGCGGACGTGAAAGCTGACGGCTTCACCGAGCCCACGGCGACCATTGTCTGGGGGGCCATGCGCGAGCTGGGCATCGATCCGCGCGACGTCGTCCTGTGGAACGCCTTCCCGTGGCATCCGTACAAGCCGGACAAGGGTTTCTTGAGCAACCGCACGCCCACGGACGAAGAAGTCATGCTTGGCCGCCCTGTACTGCTGGCCCTGAGGTCCTATGCCCCGCAGGCCCGCATTCTGGCCGTGGGGCAGAAGTCGGCCGCCCTGCTCGCGGCCATGGGCGTCACCGCCCCGGCCCTGCGGCACCCGGCCAACGGCGGTGCGGGGCAGTTCCGGACCCAGTTCGCGCAGATCATGAAAAAGGGTCGAAAATGATCGCGCCTCGTTGACATGGGGCGCTTCACAAGGGATATGCCGAAGGTGGCGTAACGACTGCACATCATCCCGGAGGAGATCATGAAATATCCCACCCCCTACGTTCCCGACTTCAGCAAGCGCGACCCCCTGCCCGGCGTGGACGAAGAATTCCCGTGGCGCTGGTCCCCGCGTTCCTTCGTCAAGACCGCCATTCCCGTGGAAGACCTGGAGATCATCTTCGACGCGGCCCGCTGGGCGCCGTCGGCCTACAACGAGCAGCCCTGGCGCATGCTGACCTCCACCGAGGAAAGCTTCGAGACTTTTTTGCGCCTCCTGGTCGAGGCCAATCAGAAATGGGCCGTGAACGCCTCGCTCATCGGTTTCATGGTCGCCAGGAAGAATTTCTCCCACAATGGAAAACCCAACCCCACCGCCGTGTACGACTGCGGCTCGGCCTGGATGTCCTTGACCTTGCAGGCCAGAAAGCTTGGTCTCTACACCCACGGCATGTCCGGGATCAAAAAAGAGGCCATCCACGAGGCCTTCGGCATTGATCGGGAAGAATTCGAGGTCGTGGCCGGGTTCGCCATGGGCATTCTGGACGCGAAGGAAAACCTGGGCAAACCCTACGTCGACTGGGAAGGCCCTTCCCCACGCAAGCCCTTGGCCGAAGTCTGGAAACAGGGCGTCTGGTGAAAACGAAGGGCCGCGCTCGGGAACGGTGCGCGGCCCCTTTCCTGCCGAAACAAAATCCTAATTCCCCAGCACCATTCCGTCGGCCATGCGCACCACCCGGTCCGCGCGCCGCGCATAGTCCTCGTCATGGGTGACCATGATGATGGCAAGCCCCTCGTCCTTCAGGCCGGCCAGCAGGTCCATGACCGACTCGCCGGTCCCTTTGTCCAGATTGCCAGTGGGCTCGTCGGCGAAAAGAACCGTTGATTTCTTGACCAGGGCCCGGGCGATGGCCACCCGCTGCTGCTCGCCGCCGGACAGGTGGCCGGGCAGCTTGCCCCCCTTTCCGCCCAGGCCGACCCGCTCCAGGCATTGCCCGGCCCGCCTCATCTCCTCCTTGCCCACGGCCCCAAGTCCGTTCATGAAGGGCAGCAGCACGTTTTCGCGCGCCGTGAGGTAGGGCAAAAGGTAATGAAACTGAAAAACCACGGCGAAATCGCGGTTGCGCAGCTCGTTTAAGCGCTGGACCGAAAACCCGGTCACGTCTTCTCCCTGGTACAGGATCTGCCCCGCATCCGGAGCGAGCAGGGTGGACAGCACGTTCAGGAAGGTCGTCTTGCCGGAGCCGGAGCGGCCCACGATGCTCACGAACTCCCCGGCCCGCAGGGAGAGGCTGGCCTCGCGCAGGGCCGGGGCTTCCACTCCTGCGGACTGAAAGGTCTTGGTTATGTTCTTGGCTTCAAGCATGGTTCCTCACAGGGAAATGAGCGCCGTGGACGGCTCGATGGAGGCGGCCTTCCAGGACGGGAAAAAGGCGGCCAGGACCGAGACCGAGGCGATCAAGAGGCAGGTCAGGGCCAGATGTCCGGCGTGCATGGTCACCACCGCCTCCTTGGTCATGTCGAGCAGGGCCAGGACTTTGAGGCTCAGGGCGTACCCGCCGAAATAGCCGATGACCCCGGCGACCATGCCGATGAGCACGGCCTCGAAACAGAAAATCCCGAAAATCCCGCCCCGTGAAAAGCCCAAGGAGCGCAGCAATCCGATCTCCTTGATCCGCTCGTTGACCGAGGACAGCATGGTCGCGCCGACCATGCAGCAGGCGATGAAGAGGATGACCAGGCTCACGGTCAGGATGAGATGCTCCACGAAATGGACCGAATACATGCGTTGCTTGACGATGGACTGCAGGGCCTGGATTTCGGTGTTCGGCAGCTTTTCCACGATCTGGGCCACGATCTCGTCGATGGGGCAGCCCGCGCACAGGGCGGAGACTTCCACGAAGCTCACATGGTCATCCTGGCCGAACACGGCCTGGGTGAACTCCAGGCCCGCGAAAAGGACGGAATCGTCGTCGCTGCCCGTGGGCTCGATCACCCCGGTGACCACGGCGCTCTGTCCGCCCAGCTCGACGTTGTCGCCCACCGCGAGTCCGAGTTTCCCGGCGGCCTTGGACCCGGCCAGGATGCCGTTTTCGACGACCGGAAAAGCGCCCTGCACGGCCCAGTAGCCTTTGAGCACCTTTTCCCGGTCGAAGCGCACGCCGACCACGCCCACGGCCACTCCGTCGATGGTGGTCATGGTCACCAATTTGGGCGCGATGACGCTGATGCGGTCTCGAAAGCCGATGGAGCGGATCTTTTCCTCCACCTCGCTCTCACGCAGGTCCGTGACGCCCATGAGCATGTCGCCCATGGAGAAGCCGCCGTAGCTCACGGTCAGCTTCTCGCTCTTGGGCGTGACCAGGATGTTGGCCCCGTAGGCGGTCAGCTTCTTCTCCAGGGATTCGCCCACCACCCGCGAGACGTAATTGAGCGAAACGATGGAGACCACGCTCAAGGTGAAGACCAGGAGCAGAAGCAGGGTCTTGATCCACTTCTTGCGCATGGTGCGCAGCGGGATGGTCAGGATGTTCACTTAAAAAACCTCTTCCCGGCGATCAGGTCGGAAGTCGCGATGACGAGCTCGTCTCCGTCAATGCCACGCGCCAGGGGCGAAGGGTTGCACCCGCCTTCGACCTCGTTGATGCGCGAGGAATGAAAGCGCATGCCGCAGTTGTTGCAGACCATGAAGTCCTTGTCCTGGGAATACCCCTTTTTCTCGCGAAAGCAGACGTCGCAGGCGTCAAAGGCGGCGCGGATCACGCCGTCACTGCTTTTGAGCACAAAGAATTTGAGTTCGACGCCCTGGTCCTCGAAGCTGAAATGATGGGCCTTGCCGTCGGAAATCCGGGACAGCGAGATGCGCACCTGGCCGTTTTCAGGAGTGAGTCTGTCGTTCTGGGAAAAAAGGCCCAAAAAGGCGTGGGCCGAGCCTGCCGTCGCCAGGACGAGCGCTGTGAGCAGAAAAGCGCGGAATACGTTCATCGTGCCTCCAAAGAATGATGACGCTGCGCGCAGCGCGCAGCGTCATCATGAAGAGCACGGTTCGTACCAAGAAATATCGGCTTTTATTTCGGCGTATTGCCAAGTCTGTTTGCACACGCGTGCACATGGCGATGTGCAAATCGGACTGTTTTTGTCAAATTTATGCACGAGTGCGAGGAGAAGGGAAGGGACGGGCTTAAGCGCCCATCAATTTCTTGCGAAACATGAAGAAGGCCGCGCCGAGGATACACAGCCCGGCCCAGACATAGTCCATGCTCGGCTTTTCCTTCATGTACAGGATGGAGAAGGGGATGAACACGGACAGGGCGATGCACTCCTGCAGGATCTTGAGCTGGCCGACATTCATGACCTGATGGCCGATGCGGTTGGCCGGGACCTGCAGCAGGTATTCCAGGAGCGCTATGCCCCAGCTGGCGAAGGCCGCGATGACCCAGGGGGTGTGCGACAGATTGCGCAGATGGCCGTACCAGGCAAAGGTCATGAAGATGTTGCTGAGCGACAGCAAAACGATGGTGGTCAGATAGAAGCGCATGAGACCTGCCTTGCCCACCGGGGGCGTGGACCGCATGTTGTGGATTGCGGCTTGGTCTAGCAGGGCCGTGGAAAATTACAATGCTTTTCAAAAAGAATAAATGTTTTAATTTCAGATGGATATATTGATTCGAACGCTTTTGTGATTCTTGTGTTCAGATGCGGCCGCGAAACGTCGCGAGGGAGCCTGATTGTCATTGCCGTCCTCAAGGGGATGAGGGCTTTTCGCAGCGACGTCTGTTCAGGGCTTGTGCAGAAAAATGCTCTCGTCCAGGCGGCCATAGGAATCGAAGGCGGCCCTGGTGGCGAAATGCACGGCCAGGAAAGACGAGACCGTGGCCGCGGTGAAGATCGCGATCATGATCATGATCTGGTAGCCGATGGCCACCGCCGGGGAGGAGCCGCCCAGAATCTGGCCGGTCATCATGCCCGGCAGGGAAACGATGCCCATGGTCGCCACCGTGCCGATCTGCGGCCCCACGGCCGCCCGCAGGGCGTTGCGCAGAAAGGGCCGCACGGCTTCCTCGCTGTTTGCGCCCAGGGTCAGGTACTGGATGTGCACGGAGACGCCCGCGCGCAATTCCGAGAAAAAGCGGTCCAGGGCCACGACGTTGCTGCGCAGGATGTTGCCCAGCACCATGCCCATGAGGGGGACCAGGTAGCGCGCCGAGGTGATGGTCTGGGAATCGAAGACGAGCAGGAAGCCGGTCAGGATCAGCAGCGACGTCAGCAGATGGGCGGGCAGGATGGTCCAGATGCATTTTCGCCACGACAAGAGGCTCTGGCGCAGGATCGAGCCCGAGGCGACCACGATCATGACCAGGACCCAGGCCGCGTTGACGATCGCCATGTCCAGCTTGAAGATGTATTCCAGGTAGACCGCCACCAGCGTCAGTTGCACGGCCATGCGGGCCATGGAGATGAGCAGGTCCCGGGTCAGGCGCAGGCGCAGATGCCGGAAGATGAGCACCGGGAAGACCAGGATGACGGCGAACATGACCAGCGCCGGAATGGAGATGACCATTGTCTCGTTCATTCTCGCCTCCGCAGCTTTCCCGATTCGAGGCGAAGTTCGGTAAAACCGAACTCCATCCATTCGGGGTTGTGGGTCACTGCCAGCACGGTGCGGCCCTTGTCCTGGGCGAAGTGGCGGATCACGGCGCGCATGGACTCCTGGTCCAGGCTGGAGGTGACCTCGTCCAGCAGGCAGAATCCTCGTTCCAGCTGCAGGCCCTGGATGATGGTCAGACGTTGCTGTTCCCCGCCGGACAGACGGCTGTAGGGGCTTTTCTTCAGCACCGGGTCCAGGCTCAGGGACTCCATGAGCCGATCCTGTTCCGTCTGATCCGCCCGCAGGCGCCGGTTGGCCGCGAAAGTGAAGGGCAGGTTCAGGTATTCTCCGGCCGTGCCGTCGAAAGGCAGGGGCTTTTGACCGATGTACAGAAAGCGGGAGCGGTGGGCGGCCAGAGCTGCCGGGGTGATTTTCCGCCCTTCCCACAGGACCTCGCCATCATCCACGGGCTCAAACAAAAGGGCGGCCTTGAGCAGGGTGGATTTGCCGCTGCCCGAAGGCCCGGTCAGGGCCAGATGTTCCCCCGGGGAAACGGTCAGGCTGACTCTGTCAAGAATGACCCTTGCGGCCCTGCGAATGGATACGTTCCGAAATTCCAGCATGTCCTCTCCATCCAAACGGTGCGATCCCGTGTTCATGGCAACCATCGTGGCACTGGTCAAGGAGTGCATGGCGCGGCGAGCTTTCGGCGCTTCTTTGCGTCGCGGGCGGGAACAGGGCATGCATCTTGGGCAGACGATGCGCCGGTGATGCGGAACTGGTGAAATGGAAACTTACATGTGCTTTTGGAATTATTCATGTCCAAAAAATTGTTTCTGATGAGTATCTGAATTTTATTGGATTCTTCGCATCTTGGAAATTTAACGTTCCAAAATTGGCGTCATTTCACCGATGAATCTGATTTCTCGTAAAAATCCGGCCCAGACTTGCGGGAGGAAAAAGCCTTGCGCATTCGGGGCTCCGGGGTGTTCTTGCCGAAGTTTGCGCCGGGGGGCTATTGTGGTAGGGTTTTTGCCAGTACGTGGCTTTCTCCATCCATCAACACGGCACAAGGAGCGGGCAAATGATCGTTGGCGTTCTCAAGGAAATCAAGTCGCAGGAAAACCGGGTCTGCATGACTCCGGCGGGCGTGGAAGTCATGAAGCAGCGCGGCCATGCCGTTCTGGTGGAAGCCTCGGCAGGCGCGGGTAGCGGATTTTCCGACGCCGACTATCAGGCCGCTGGAGCCACGGTCGTGACCGCAGTGTCCGAGATATACGCCCAGTCCGACATGGTCATGCACGTCAAGGAGCCGCAGCCGTCCGAATACCCGATGGTGCGTCCCGGCCAGATCGTCTTCACCTATTTCCACTTCGCGGCCGACGAGAAGCTGACCCGCGAATTCATGAAGACCGGCGCCGTGTCCATAGCCTACGAGACCGTGACCGGCCCCCAGGGCGGCCTGCCGCTTTTGACCCCCATGAGCGAGGTGGCCGGACGCATGGCCGCACAGGAGGCGGCCAAGTACAACGAGCGCGTCCACGGCGGGCGGGGCATCCTGCTGGGCGGGGTGACCGGCGTGGCTCCGGCCACGGTGCTGGTGCTCGGCGGCGGCACCGTCGGCACCAACGCGGCCATGATGGCCGCCGGGCTGGGAGCCAAAGTCTACATTCTGGACATGAACCTCGACCGCCTGCGCTATCTGTCCGAGATCATGCCCAAGAACTGCACGCCGCTGATGAGCTCCCCGGCCATGATCCGCGAGCTGTCCGCCCAGGCCGACGCCATCATCGGCGCGGTGCTGGTGGTGGGGGCCAAGGCGCCCAAGCTCATCACCAGGGAGATGTTCAAGGACATGAAGCCCGGCTGCGTGCTGGTGGACGTGGCCATCGACCAGGGCGGGTGCTTCGAGACCTCCAGGGCCACCACCCACTCCGACCCCATCTACGAGGTGGACGGCATCATCCACTACTGCGTGGCCAACATGCCCGGAGCGGTGCCCATCACCTCGACCATGGCCCTGACCAACGCCACCCTGCCCTACGCCCTGCAGATCGCGGACAAGGGCTGGAAGGTCGCCTGCAAGGAGAACGCGGGCCTCAAGAACGGCCTGAACATGGTCGCCGACAAGATCACCTTCAAGGGCGTGGCCGACGCCTTCGGCCTGCCCTACACCCCGGCCGACTCCTGCCTGTAGCAGGCGGCGGGTTCTGTGGCATCCGGCCGCTCTCTTCGGGGAGCGGCTTTTTTTATCCGCGTGGGCCTTTGCGCCCAGGCCACGGCGCGGGGTGCGAAAGATAGCCGGTTCCGGTGCCATTCCCTCGACGGCGTCCCCGCTTGGCGGTATGCATGTGGCGCGGGCACTGTTCGCATGCTTGAACAGGCCGGCAGTATCCGTCAACCCACGGAGCAGACCATGCGCACATTCCTTGTCATCGCGTTTCTCGCCTTTGCCGTGCCCGCCCTGGCCCAGCAGCAGGTCGTGATTCTGCCGCTTCATCATCGGACGGTGGAGGATGTCCTTCCTGTGCTGGAGCCGCTGCTCGAACCCGGCGGCGCTCTGTCCGGCATGAGCGGGCAGCTGATCATCCGCGCATCGCCGGGCAATCTTGAAGACCTCAAAAAAGTGCTGTCCGCCATCGACAGCCCCCCGCGCCAGCTGCGGATTCGGGTGAGCCAGACCTGCGAGACGGCCAGCCGGCGAAGCCAGGTCGGCCTGTCCGGCAATGTGGGTATCGGGGACAATATCCGCATCAAGGCCCCCGGCGACGGGAAGCCCGGCGGGCCTCGCGTGACGGTCCGCAACGGAGATTCAGGGCTCACTGTTCACGGCGAAAATATGCGGCGCAGCGAGCAGGGCGGAGCGGATCAGTTCGTCAAGGTCATGGACGGCGGCCAGGCCTTTATCCGGATCGGCAGATCTCTGGCCGTTCCCTTTCGCAGGGTCGTGATGCGGGCGGATGGCGTGAGGGTCACGGAAAGCGTCGAATATCTGGACATCGGCCAGGGTTTTTATGCCTTGCCGAGGCTTGCGGGCGAGAATGTGACCGTTGAGATCACTCCTCGCTACGACAGTCAGGGAAGCGGCGGTCGCGCAGACGTGGAGACGCAGTTCCTCACGACCACGGTCACCGGACGGCTCGGCCAGTGGATGGAAATCGGCGGCAGCGCGCAGCGGGACCAGAGGAGCGATGCGGGATTGACGGGCATGTCCTCGTCCGGGATGCGCGACACCCGCAGCGTCTGGCTGCTGGTCGAAGAATTTTAACGCCTCGGCCGACAGGAGGCTTTGGCGCGGAGCCTATTTTTGCAGGGGAATCTGGAGTTCCGTCAGATTGTCCTGGCTGTCCAGGTCCACCCAATGCGCGTACACCTCGCGGCCCACGGGCCGCAAGGCGAGGCCCTGCCGCATGGCCAGCGGCGTGAAGGCGCTCCAGGCCGGGCCGATCCCTTTCATGGGGCCCCGGTACACGGTGCTCAGGCATTCGTGGGCCGGGACCTGTACGCAGTCGAATGCTCCCTGGCCTTGGCAGGCGTCCACAGGGAGCGACACTTTCAGGGAGAACACCGTGTCCAGGGAGCCGTCGCAGCCTTCGTATGTGAAAACGCACGGACCGGTCACGGCCATTCCCCTGTTCTCGGCTTCCGCCAGCAGCATGGGGATGATCTTTTCGGCATAGGCCGGTACTTCGGGAATGGTCAGCATCGCGGCCGCTTCTATGACCGTGGTGGCGGGAATCTTTTTGCGCTCGATCTGCATACGCTCTCCTTGTCTTGGCATGAATTTATCCAAACGCGCCCATGATCGCGCCCAGTTTGTTCTCGATGCGGGCCGCGATGTCAACCATCCGCTCCGGCTGCAATGGCACCACGTCCATGACTTCGGGATGGGTTTGGGGAGGGCCGCACTCGCCGCTGCAACCCAGGCCGGCGGCGTGCGTCAGAATGTCGCCCATATGCACGATGCCGGCCAGCGGCAGCCCGCCGGACCGCAGCGGATCGTGGTGATAGCCCACGGCCCCGCCCAGGCTCGCGGGCATTACCCATCCATTCAAAAGCCGCAGCCCCATGGTCGCATGATCGACGCCGAAGAACAGGGCCTCCTCGGTCAAAAGCGGGCGCTGATGCTTGAGAGCGCTGTCGATGCAGAATCTGGAGCGTTCCGGAAAGGATGTGAAAAAGTAGAGCCGCCCGATATCGTGCAGCAGCCCCGCCACGAAGGCCTGTTCGGACTGGGCCAGACCCGTGGCTTCCGCCAGTTCCTTGCAGGCCAGGGCGCAGCCGAGGCTGTGCTCGAGGAAGGTGCGCATCTCGATCACGGATTTGGGGATGACCCCGAACTGGTCGACAATGAGCAGACTGGAGGCGAGCATGCCCACTTCGCGCAAGCCGACGATGGACACGGCCCTGGAAATGGTTTCGACCTTGCGCTGAAAGCCGTAGAGCGGGGTGTTCACGAGCCGCAGGAGCCTGGCGGTGAGCCCCGGACTGCGGCTGATGATTTCGACGATTTCCTTGCTGGAAGGGGATGGGGCGTTCAGGGCGATATTGAGCTCATGAGCCACGGCGGACAGCTGCGGGGGCTCGAAGCTGTCCAGGCAGAATATGGGCAGGTCTCCGGGCGATGGTGTCGGGCCCGCGGGTCCCTTGCAGTCGCGAAGCAACGGGGCGAGGCCCCGCTCCATGCGTTGCGCCTCGGCTTCGGTGCGCAGGCCAAGCAGCACCGGGCCCGGCGGCAGGCTGATGTCGTGCCCGGCGTAGAATTTGCGAGCGCGCTCGGCGGCCTGCTTCATGTGCGCCGCGTTCAGTGGTTCGCGGTCGCCTTCGACCTCGACATTCGTCACCCCGCGCTGGTTCAGGGACGCGATGGCGCTTTCGGTCAGCCTCGCGCCCTGCGGGAAGAGGAGCCGCCCTGCGGAATCCTTGAGGTCTGCCGCCAGGATTTCACCGGGCAGAACCTGCTCGATGCGTTTGTTCATGCTTTTCGCTCCGCGCACAAGTGATGGGTGATTCCAAATCTACCACATTCATGCGCGAGGTGGAACAAAAAAACGCAGACGCAGGGCATTGGAGACCACGAAGACCGAACTCATGGCCATGGCCGTGCCCGCGAGCATGGGGCTCATGGCCGGGCCGCCGAAGATGTGCGGGATTCCGGCGGCGATGGGGATGCCGATGGTATTGAAGGCGAAGGCCCAGAACAGGTTCTGGCGGATGTTGCGCATCACCGCGCGGCTCAGGGCCAGGGCGGTGAGCACCCCTGTGAGGTCCTCGCGCATGAGCACGACATCGCCGGACTCCATGGCCACGTCCATGCCGCCGCCCATGGCCATGCCCAGATCGGCCTTGGCCAGGGCCGGCGCGTCGTTGATCCCGTCTCCGACCATGCCCACCACGCGATCATTTTCTTGCAGTCGAACGATTTCCTCGGCCTTGCGGTCCGGCAGCACCCCGGCCACGACCCGCTCTATGCCGAGCTTCGCGGCCACGGCCCGGGCCGCGCGTTCGGAATCTCCGGTCAGGAGGACAATTTCCATGCCCAGATCGCGCAGTCGCCGCACGGCTCCCGCCGATTCGGGGCGCAGCCTGTCGCTTACGGCCAACAGACCCGCCAGGCGTCCGTCCACGGCCACATGCACCACGGTGGCCCCGTTCTCCTCCATGCGCCCGCGTTCAGCCTTCGCTTCTTCCAGGTTCAGGTTCTGGGCCCGCATCAGCCGTTCATTGCCGATGGCGACGGCGCGCTCTTCGACCACGGCGGTCACGCCCTGGCCGGGCACGGACAGAAACTCCCGGGCCTTGGGCAGGGGGGCCTGCACGGCCTGGACAACGGCCCGGGCCAGGGGGTGCTCGGACTGGGACTCGATGGATGCGGACAGACGCAGCAAGGACTCTTTGTCGATTTTGGCGCCCGGAGCAATCCAGACCTCGTTCAGCACCGGCTTGCCCACGGTCAGTGTCCCGGTCTTGTCGAAAACCAGAGTCTGAAGCTCCCCGGCGCGTTGCAGGGCGCGGCCTGACTTGATCAGCACTCCCAGCTGCGCGCCGCGCCCCGTGCCGACCATGATGGAGGTCGGCGTGGCCAGGCCCATGGCGCAAGGGCAGGCGATGACCAGCACGGAGATGGCGGTGCGCAGGGCGAAGACGAAGGGCTCGTCGCTGAAGAAGTACCAGGCCAGGCCCGAGACCACGGCCAGGACCATGACCACGGGCACGAAATAATAGCTGACCGTGTCGGCCAGGCTGGCGATGGGAGCCTTGGAGCCCTGGGCGTCGCGCACCAGGCGCACGATGCGGGCCAGCATGGTGTCCTCGCCGACCAGGGAGGCGCGCATGACGAACGCGCCCGTGGTGTTCAGCGTGCCGCCGAAGACGCGGTCGCCCGGACTCCGGCGCACCGGCAGCGGCTCTCCGGTGAGCATGGATTCGTCCACGTGGCTCTCGCCTTCGGCCACCTCTCCGTCCACGGGCAGGCGCTCGCCGGGGCGGATGCGCAAGAGGTCTCCGGGTTCGATCTCTTCCACCGGGATCTCGCGCTCGTCCCCGCCGTCGACAAGGGTGGCCGTGTCCGGGGCCAGGGCCATCAGCGCGCGCACCGCGCCCGTGGTTTTGGATACGGAGCGGGCCTCGAAAAACTTGCCCAGCGAGATCATGGCGATGAGCACGGCGGCGGATTCGTAATACAGGTCCATGGCCCGGGCCTGGGCGTCCACGCCGAGCCAGATCTCCACCGTGTTCCACAAGGAATAGACCAGGGCCGCGCCCGTGCCCACGGCCACCAGCGAGTCCATGTTCGGGGCGCGGCGTGCCAGGGCCGGGAAGCCGATCAGGTAGAAGCCGCGTCCGCTCCAGACCACCGGCAGGGTCAGCAGCAGCTGGGCCAGGGCGAAGGTTCCGGGCGCATGCATGGGATCAAGCCAGTACGGCAGGGGCATGCCCCACATGTGACCCATGGAGAGGACCAGCAGCGGGAGGGCAAAGGCCATGGACCAGATCACGACCTTTTTTTTCTCCGCCAGGCGGGCGTTGATGCGTTCCTCCTCGTCCCCGGCACGTTCCTTGCGCGGGATGCTCGTGCTGAACCCGGCGTCGTGGATGGCTTGGCGCAAGGCGCGCTGTGAGACGAGGGACGGGTCGAAGACGAAACGGCCGCTTTCCGCGCCGAGGTTGACGCTGGCCTCCGCCACGCCCTCCATGCGGCCAGTGACGCGCTCGATGCGCGAGGAGCAGGCCGCGCAATGCATGCCGCCGATCTTGAGCTCAAGCACGCTTCGCTCTGCCGGAGCCTCGACGGAGAATCCCAGTTCCCGCACCCGCTCCAGAATCTGATCCAGGGAGGATTCTTGCGGATCAAAGCGCAGATCCATTTCCCCCGTGGCCAGATTGACGGAGACGCTTTCCACTCCGGCCAAGGACCCGACCACTTTTTCGATGCGGGCCGAACAGGCGGCGCAGTGCATTCCACCGACCGGTAAACGTACTGAACGTGACTTTAAATCCATGCTTCACCCCGGAGTGTATTTCTGCTGTTTCATGCCGTTATGCAGTGCTTTACACGCACCCGCCAGGCAGTCTGTCACGGCGTGTGATTGACTGATCAATTGTATTCGCGTACCACGCTTTCCAACAAAATTTCCTTTCCCGAGACTCTTCGGGCTCCCGTCGTTTCGTAAAAAACAAATTGGTTGTTCAACCAGGGGCCGTCGATGCAGTGGCTCCGCAATTTCGGAGGAAGTATGTCCGTTGACGCCACCATGCATGTCGTGCGGCCCGGGCGCCGGGATGCGTATCTCGACTGGCTCCAGATGCTGACCGGAGCCTGCCTGGTCCTGTTCATCGCCTTCCACACGCTTTTGACCGCGTCCATCATTTTCGGCGCCGGCGCCCTCGACGGGGTGGCGGGAGCCCTGGAAGCCCTGCACCTCGATACCCTGGCCCACATTTTCGTGCCCATCCTTTTCTTCATGCATTTCATCATCGCCGCGCGCAAGATTCCCTTTCGTTTCCAAGGCCAGGAAGCAATCTGGCGCGACGCGCGCCTGCTGAACCACCGCGACACCTGGCTGTGGCTGGTGCAGGCGGGATCGGCCATGATCATTCTCGTCATGGGCGCCATCCACATGTGGACCAACATCAACGACCCGGCCATCCTGGCCGCCACCTCCACGGCCCGGGTCCAGAGCGGGGGCTGGTTTCTTTTCTACCTGATCCTCGTTCCCCTGGTGCAGCTGCACGTTTTTATCGGCGTGTACCGCATCGGGGTCAAATGGGGCTTCATCACCGACGCCCTGCGGCCCAAGGCGGTGAAGATCCTGACCATCGCCTTCGGCTGTGTCCTGGCCATCGCCCTTATCGCGCTGGTGCGCTACGCCACCATGACCGTCTAAATTCCGGGAGCAAACATGTACACCCATACTTCTGATCTGCTGGTCATCGGCGCCGGACTGGCCGGCGAGCGCGTGGCCGTGGAATCGGCCCTGGCCGGGTTCGATGTCGTCTGCCTGTCCATTGTCCCGGCCAGGCGCTCCCACTCCTCCGCGGCCCAGGGCGGCATGCAGGCCGCCATCGGCAACTGCGCCATGGGCGAGGGGGATAATCCAGATGTGCACTTCCTGGACACGGTCAAGGGCTCGGACTGGGGCTGCGACCAGGAAGTGGCCCGCATGTTCGCCGACACCGCGCCCATCGAGATGCGCCGTCTGGCCCACTGGGGGGTGCCCTGGAACCGCGTCGTGCCGGGCAAATCCTTCTATTTCAAGGGCGGCGAAAAGTTCGAGAAGTTCGAAAAGCCCGAGAAGGAGGGCCTGATCACGGCCCGCTCCTTCGGCGGCACGGCCAAATGGCGCACCTGCTACACCTCCGACGGCACGGGTCACGCGGTCATGTGCACCATGGACAACAAGTGCGCGGAGCTCGGCATCACGGTCCTTGACCGCAAGGAGGCCATCTCCCTCATCCATGACGGCGAAAAATGCATGGGCGCGGTGGTGCGCTGCCTGCGCACCGGCAAGCTCGAAGTCTATCTGGCCAAGGCCACGGCCATCTGCACCGGCGGTTACGGACGCCTCTATTCGGCCACGACCAACGCGGTCATCTGCGACGGCGCGGGCAACGCCATCGCCCAGGAGACGGGCGTGGTGCCCATCGGCAACCCCGAGTCCATCCAGTTCCACCCCACAGGCATCGTGCCCACGGACATCCTGGTCACCGAAGGCTGTCGCGGCGACGGCGGGACTCTCCTCGATGTGAACGAACAGCGCTTCATGCACATCTACGAGCCCGAAAAGGCCGAGCTGGCATCCCGCGACGTGGTCGCCCGGCGCATGACCGAACACATGCGCGCAGGCCACGGCGTGAAGTCCGCCTACGGCGAGCACCTCTGGCTCGACATCCGCCACCTGGGTGACCAGCACATCTCCACCAAGCTGCGCGAAGTGGACGAGATCTGCAAAAATTTCCTCGGCGTGGACGCCCGAACCCAGCTCATTCCGGTGCGCCCGACCCAGCACTACACCATGTCCGGCATCCGCACGGACAAGACCGGCGCGGCCTACGGCCTTAAAGGCCTCTACTCCGCAGGCGAGGCGGCCTGCTGGGACATGCACGGCTTCAACCGCCTGGGCGGCAATTCCCTGGCCGAGACCGTGGTCGCCGGCGGCATCATCGGCAAATCCATCGTCGAATACCTGCAAGGGACCGAAACCACCTACTCCACCGCCGTCGTGAACGCCGAAGTGCGCCGCCAGCAGCGCCGCATCGACGACCTCATCGCCGGCCGCCTGGGCAGGGAGAACGTCTACAAGGTGCGCGCCGAGATGCAGGAAGCGCTGATGACCGGCTGCTTCGTGTTCCGCAACGAGAAGGATCTGTTGACCTGCATCGAGACCCTGCAAGGCGTGTACGAGCGCGCCGGGAAAATCGGCCTGGTCTCAAACGGCCTCGGGGCCAACCACGAACTGGCCGCGGCCCTCAAGCTGCGCGGGCAGGTGCGCCTGGCCCTGGGCATCGCCGCAGGAGCCCTGGCCCGCAAGGAGAGCCGGGGCAGCCACAACCGCGAGGATTTCCCGGCCCGCGACGACAAGAACTGGCTGAACCGCACCCTGGCCTACTGGCCGGAGAACGCGGACATGCCGGTGCTCAAATACGAGGACGCCACCCCCCATTTCGAGATTCCTCCGGGCGACCGCGGCTACGGCGGCGGCACCATCATCCAGGCCGATCCCGAAACCATCGCGGCCAAGACCATCAAGCGCTAGGAGGAAATCATGGGCAGAACACTCAAATTCGACATTTTCCGCTACAACCCCGAGGACCCCGCCTCCACGCCGCACATGCAGGCCTTCACGCTGGAGGAGACCGAGAACATGACGCTTTTCATCGCGCTGAACCGCCTGCGCGAGGAACAGGATCCTGGCCTGATCTTCGATTTCTGCTGCCGGGCCGGCATCTGCGGCTCCTGCGGCATGGTCGTCAACGGCCGCCCGCGCCTGGCCTGCCAGACCAAGACCAAGGACCTGCCGGAAACCATCACCCTTCTGCCGCTGCCGGTCTTCAAGCTCGTTGGCGACCTGTCCGTGGACACGGGCGTGTGGTTCCGCGAAATGTACCAGGCGACCGAGTCCTGGATCCATACCAACAAGCAGTTCTACCCCGCGCAGGAAGAGGAGCGCATGGACAACGCCGTGGCCGAGCAGGTCTACGAGCTTGAGCGCTGCGTGGAGTGCGGCTGCTGCATCGCGGCCTGCGGCACGGCCCGCATGCGCGACGACTTTCTGGGCGCGGCGGCCCTGAACCGGGTGGCCCGCTTTGTCATCGATCCGCGCGACCAGCGCACGGACAAGGACTATTTCGAGATAATCGGCAACGATTACGGCATATTCGGATGTATGGGCCTGCTTGCCTGCGAGGACATCTGCCCCAAGAACCTGCCTCTGCAGAACCAGCTTGGCTTCCTGCGGCGCAAAATGGGCATCACCGCCATCAAACGCTTTCTCGGGAAACAGGGATGAGAACTCTGCGCGCAACGCGCGTGGTCGATGCCGTGGCTCGCATGTGCATCGATTCCAACCGCTTTCTGCCCCAGGATGTGCGCGCCCGTTTCGCCGAGTGCGCGGCCCGTGAAGAGTCTGCGGCGGCCCGCGAGGTGTTTCGCCAGTTGACCGAAAACTATGAGCTGGCCGAGGAAACGGGCCTGCCCCTGTGCCAGGACACCGGTCTGGCCGTCTTTTTCGTGGAGATGGGCGAGGACCTGCGCGTCGAGGGACAGAACATCCGCGAGGCCATCAACGAAGGGGTGCGCAAGGGCTACGCCGAAGGCTTTCTGCGCAAGTCCGCCTGCGACCCCCTGACTCGCGCCAACACGGGTGACAACACCCCGGCCATCATCCATTTCGACATCGTGCCGGGCGATGGGCTCAAAATCGCCTTCATGGCCAAGGGGGGCGGGAGCGAGAACATGTCCCGCGTGACCATGCTCGCCCCGGCCCAGGGCTGGGCGGGCATCAAGAAGTTCGTCATCGAGCGCGTGGCCGAGGCCGGCCCCAACCCCTGCCCGCCGACGGTCGTCGGCATCGGCGTGGGCGGCACCTTCGACTATGCGCCCATCCTGGCCAAAAAAGCCCTGCTCAGGAAACTGGACGACGTGAATCCGGACCCGAAGCTCGCGGCCATGGAAACCGAACTCCTCGAAGCCCTGAACAAACTCGGCATCGGCCCCATGGGCCTGGGCGGCAAGACCACCTGCCTGGGCGTCAAGATCGCCATGAGCCCCTGCCACATCGCGAGCCTCCCCCTGGCCGTGAACATCCAGTGTCATTCCTCCAGGCACCAGGAGGTGGAGCTCTGATGACCGAATACTCGCTGCGCACGCCCCTCACGGACGACGACACCACCAAATTGCGGGCCGGCGACGTGGTTCGGCTGACGGGAACCATCTACACGGCCCGCGACGCCGCCCACAAAAGGCTGGTTGACCTTCTGGACAAGGCGGAGCCCCTGCCCTTCGATCTCAAAGGCTCGGTCATCTACTACGTGGGCCCAAGTCCCGCGCCTCCGGGCCGACCCATCGGCGCGGCCGGGCCGACCACCAGCTACCGCATGGACACCTACGCTCCGCGTCTGCACGCCCTGGGTTGCAAGGCCTCTGTCGGCAAAGGCAAAAGGAGCGACGAGGTGAAACAGGCCCTTTCGGACCACAGGGCCGTCTATTTCGGGGCCACGGGGGGAGCCGGGGCGCTGTTGTCCAAGTGCGTCACGGCGGCCAAGGTCATCGCCTTCGACGAGCTTGGACCGGAGGCCATCCGCGAGCTGACCGTGGTTGACTTCCCGCTTTTGGTCATCAATGACTGCCACGGCGGCGAACTGTACGTGCAGCCGGATCGGAAGGCGGCTGGGCTGGAATAGGGGGGATGCAGGGCGACACACCGTAGGGGCGAAAAATTTTTCGCCCCTACCGCCATCCGCAAAAACCCGGGCGTGGCGTTTATTATTTTTATTCGTGTTAGGCGCAAAACGTGACGCGCATGCGCGTCCCGTGCGAATGCCCACCGTAGGGGCGAAAAATTTTTCGCCCTCTCCCGGTCCCGATCACCGAAATTGTCAACGCCGCCCATGCGGCATCACATGGAGGACAACATGGCCCTTTTCACACCTCAGGAAGCGCTGGATTATCATTCCGAAGTCCGCCCCGGCAAAGTCGAGGTCGTGCCGGTCAAGCCCTATTCCACCCAGAAGCATCTGACCATGGCCTACAGCCCGGGCGTGGCCGAGTCCTGCCTGGCCATCGCCAAGGACAAGGACCTGACCTACAAGTACACGGGACGCGGCAACCTCGTCGCCGTCGTGTCCAACGGCACGGCCGTGCTGGGCCTGGGCAACATCGGCGCGCACGCGGGCAAGCCGGTCATGGAAGGCAAGGGACTCCTGTTCAAGATTTTCGCGGATGTGGACGTCTACGACATCAACCTCGACGTGACCGACCCGGACAAGCTCTGCGAGATCGTCAAGGCCATGGAGCCGACCTTTGGCGGCATCAACCTCGAAGACATCAAGTCTCCGGAATGCTTCTACATCGAAGACAAGCTCAAAAAGGAGATGGGCATCCCCGTCTTCCACGACGACCAGCACGGCACGGCCATCATCTCCGCCGCCGGTCTGATCAACGCCCTTGAAATCACGGGCAAGAAGATCGAGGACCTGCGCATGGTCGTGTCCGGCGCGGGCGCGGCAGCCATTTCCTGCACCCGGCTCTATGTGGCCTTGGGCATGCGCCTTGAGAACATCGCCATGTTCGACTCGCGCGGGCACCTGCACCTGGGCCGCACGGACCTGAACGACCAGAAGCGGGAGTTCGCCACGCGGAAAGCTTTCGGCTCCCTGGCCGAGGCCATGGTCGGGGCGGATCTTTTCCTGGGCCTGTCCAAGGCCGGGGTGGTCAGCCAGGACATGGTCCGGAGCATGGCCAAGGATCCCATCATCTTCGCCTGCGCCAACCCGGTTCCCGAAATCTCCTATACCGAGGCCAAGGAGGCCCGCCCCGACGCCATCATGGCCACGGGTCGCTCCGACTACCCGAACCAGATCAACAACGTGCTCGGCTTTCCCTTCATCTTCCGTGGGGCGCTCGATGTCCGGGCCTCCAACATCAACGAGGAAATGAAACTGGCAGCGGCCAAGGCCCTGGCGGCCCTGGCCAAGGAACCGGTGCCGGACTACGTGACCCAGGCCTATGGCGTGGACAAGCTGGAATTCGGCATCGACTACATCATTCCCAAGCCTGTGGATCTGCGCCTCATCGAATTCGAATCCGCCGCCGTGGCCCAGGCCGCCATGGACACGGGAGTGGCCAAAATGCCCATCACGGACATGGACGCCTACCGCGCCTCCCTGCGCGAGCGCATCGCCAAGTCCCGGGAACGCCTGGACGCCTTTGTGAAAACCTATCCGCAGATTTTCTAGCGGGCAGCGTTCGGCACGAAATAAACCGCCCCGTCAGCGCATTCGCCGGCGGGGCGGTTCTTTTTCGAGTGTCGTCGCGTCAGCCCCCGGGCCGGACCTTGGACGCGATATGGTCCCGAACCTGCTGATAATTTTCTGGAATGCAGAAGACGGCGATGTTCTGGGCAAACCCTCCATAGACCATGATCGTATTGCTGCGGGGAAGGTCTTTGATTTTTTTGATGCTCCCCCATTTGACCAGCACATCCTGGCGCGACTGGGCCAGGATGCCGGCTCCTGCCGCCGCGGGCTTTCCCGAGAGCAGGCCGAGCACGACGGTGAGGCCGTTGATGATGCGGTTCTGTCTGGCCTGACGCGCGGCGGTGCGGCAGCGTATCCCCTTGCCGTCGACGACGAATTCGGCGTCGTACTTGCCGCCCCAGACAATCCTGATGAAGAGCCACGTCAGGAAGAAGAGCAATCCGATGAGGATGGCCGGATAGCGGAGGTCGGCCAGCAAGGCTCCGCTGGCGAGCATGATCACGAAAATCAGTCCGAAGGGGATGCCGATGGCCAGCGCCAGTTGCCGGAGGATGACGGGGTTGCGAAAGACCGGAACCTGTATCGACCACGCAATTCTTTCGCGCATGCTTGACCTGCCTTGAGAGGGGTTCGGGATGGCGGATTGCCGGGTGCCTGACAAAAACTCATAGATCAGGGCCCGGGCCCCTGGCAATGGCCGGTGCGCTCCATGCAGGGCTAGCGCAATTTGAAATGGATGGGCAAAATGGCCTGGCAGGCGACGGGTCTGCCCTTGAAGGTCGCGGGGCGGAAGCGTGAAAGAAAGACCGCTTCCCGGGATGCCTCCTCCATGCCGAAGCCAACGCCCCGCAGAACCTCCACCTCATGCACGGCCCCTGTCGCGTCCAGGGAAAGCTTCAGAACCACGACGCCTTCCTTGCCCAGTCGCCTGGCTTCGCGCGGATATCTGGGCCGGGCCATGCGCACAATCCCCGGGCCGCCGGGAGAGTTGAAGCGTATGAGCTTGTCTCCCGCACCCGAGTCGCCCCCGCCGCCTGTACCGGCACCTCCGCCGTTGCCGGGCGCGCCGGATCCGTTTCCTTGCGGACGCCGCGCGTTTCCGGAGCGGGAAGCCGTTTCCGACAGGCCTCCCGCGGATCCGGACGCATCCTGTCCCGAAGAGTCGGAAAGCGCTGCGTCGCCTCCGCGAGCCGTTTGCGGCGAGTCCGCATCCGAGGGAGCCTGTCCGGCAGATGCTTCCTGAGGGGCGATCGGCGTTGGGGGCGTTTTCACAGAAGGCTCGGGCCTGGCCGGTATCTTTGCCACAGGCTTCGGCCTGGGCTGCGATACGGTGGGGGGAGGGGACGGCTTTTCCTTGTCCTGGACCTTGGCGGCGGGCGCAGCGGTTTTCGGGGCCGAAGCTGCGGCCTTGGTGTCGGATGAGGGGACGGCGGATTCGGCCTTGGACGCCTTGGGCGTTCCGGGAGAAGCCCCGGCCTGCATTCCCGGTCCGTTGCCGCCGCCGGAAAGCTCCAGGGCCATGAGCATGGGCCCGCCCGTTCCTTTTCCTCCCATGCCGAGCCAGGAGCCGATGGCGCTCAGGATCAGGGCGTGGATCAGAGTGGCGCAGAGCACGGACACGAGAAACCGCCAGGTCTGAAACGAAAAGGCTGTTTCCGGAGCAGCGGGCAGGTCATTTTTCCCGTGGACGGCCTTTTGCGCATTTCCTATGTCTTGGCCAGCCGACGCGTTTTTTTCGCGCAGGACTTCACCGCGCGGGTCGTCCCCGTGCGCAGCAAGGAAATCATCGTGGATCCTCAACTCATCATCGTCGCGGGGCGGGAAAAATCTCTGCTCAGACGTCATCCTTGGATCTTTTCCGGTGCCGTGGCCACTGTCAAGGGCCGACCCGCATCCGGACAGACCGTGGACGTCCTGGGACAGAATGGGCAGTGGCTGGCCCGGGCCTCTTTTTCACCCAAATCGCAGATCATGGGCCGGGTCTGGACGTTTGATGCCGGGGAAACCATCGACACGGAATTTTTTGAACGCCGCATTTCCCTGTCAGTCGAACGTCGCAGGGATTTCGAGAGCGAAAGCGATGCGCTGCGTCTGGTGCATTCCGAGTCCGACGGCCTGCCCGGCCTGATTCTGGATCGCTATGCCGGAGTTCTTGTTTTTCAGCTGCTGACCGCAGGCGCGGAATTCTGGCGGGAAAGCGTCATCGCCGCGTTGCGCAACCTCTTTCCCGCAGCACCCATTCTGGAGCGCTCGGATGTGGACGTGCGGGCCAAGGAAGGCCTGGCCGCAAGGGTGGAGGTCGTGCACGGCCTTGTTCCCGAACTGGTCGAGATCCAGGAAAACGGCGTGAAATACCTGGTTGACGTGCATGGCGGCCACAAGACCGGCTTCTATCTGGATCAGCGCGACAGCCGCCTGGCCGTGGGCGCGGTCGCCAGGGGGCGCAATGTGCTGAACTGCTTTTCCTACACCGGCGGTTTCGGCCTGGCCGCCTTGGGCGCAGGGGCGGCGCATGTGGCCCAGCTCGACGCCTCGGCTCCGGCCCTGGCCCTGGCCGAGCGCAACCGGGACGCGAACGGGTTTCCCCCCGGAACCATGGACACGGTCTGCGGCGATGCCTTCCAGGTTCTGCGGAACTGGCACAAGGAAGGACGCGCCTTTGATCTCATCGTGCTCGACCCGCCCAAATTCGTCGACTCCAAGGCCAGCCTGAACCGCGCGGCCCGGGGCTACAAGGACATCAACCTCTGCGCCTTGCGTCTCCTGAATCCCGGAGGCCGGCTTTTCACCTTTTCCTGCTCCGGGCTCATGGAAGACTCCCTCTTTCAGAAAATCGTGTCCGACGCGGCCCTGGACGCGGGCCGCACCGGCCGCATCGTCCGCCGCCTGACCCAGGCCGGCGACCATCCCGTGTCGCTGGCCTTTCCGGAAGGGGCCTATCTGAAGGGGCTTGAGGTGCTGGTGGACTGAGTCATTTAATGGACGCTTGATACAAGAGAATTCTGCTCAGGTTCTGTTTGAAGCGATCGTCGTTTTAATCGAAGGTTGTCAAATATTCCTTGGCCTCGCGAATGATCTGTTCCGCAGTTTCGCTCCTTGGCTGACAGAGTTCAGCCCATGATCTTCCTGGGTGGAGTACGTCCCAACGGGGGCGGAATCCAGCGTGACGGCCTTTGCCTGGATCATGGTTCCCAAAACCATCGATGAGCGTGTTCCATATCGGACTGAATTTAGCGATGAGTAATGATTCGCCTAGGGGAATCCAAATGTCGTCCACAATCAAGTATCGGCAGTGAAAGTCCAAAAGATCAAGATTCGTGGCTTCCTCGATGCTTCGCGCGTGCTGTGCGAGTCTGCAGTAAAGTACCTTGCCAGGATTTGCTTCAAGATCTCCTCCCTTACGGGATCCTTTTGGGACGGCCTTGCCAACGTAGATGGGAGCGGCGAACACTCCTTCCTTATTTCGTTCCACAATTGAAGTGTAGGCTGGAAACTTGCCAGTATAGTACAAAGCATAGATTCCAGCACCCTCGAAGCTTTTCAATCCACTCAATGGTTCGACGGGACTACCGAGCATGGCTTGTCCCACACTCTCGCCAAGATGCCGTTTATCCAATGGGTTGAAAGGGATGATGTTTGATGCGGTCATGCGACATGCCAACTTCTTAATTGCGAGATCTGTCGTGTCTTTGCCGCGATGAGGCGCTCCGCCACGGAGGCGGCGACCCGGCGGCCTAATTCGACTGGTACGGCATTGCCAAGTTGTCGCATCGCTTCCGTCCAAGAGCCATGAAGCACATATCCGTCGGGGAATGTCTGCAATCGCGCGGATTCCCTGACCGAGAAGTAGCGGACATGCCCATCATCCAGGATCATCATGTTTTCTCCTCCGGGCACGCCATGATCTCCGGCCTTGAGGGTTTTTGCAGGTTGATCAAGGGGGCTGCCTGTGTGCCCTGGATATGAACGGGCACCATTCTGGAAAGAGTGATTCATAAACCCGCCGTCGGAGTGGCGAGGATCCGAGACATCGGCCAAGGCATCTCGAACTGTCCGCCAGGGTTTTTCTTTTGGTGGGGATATCAGGTACCCGAGTTTACGAACCTTGGCTTCCAAGGCGGTCGTGATCTTTGGGCGGGCTTTTTTTGCGATTTTATGTCGTTCCCAATACTCACCAGAGCCCCACTGCGTGTGGAGCAGGGCGTCGATGCTGTGTGTGGCAGATGGAAAGGACCATTCAACGCCAAGGTCAGAACGGAAACCGACAATGAATACCCGTTCTCGTTTTTGCGGAATGCCATAATCTGCGGCATTCACCAATGTGGGTACAACATTGTAGGTGAGACCGGAGCCATGCAGTGCTCCAGAGGTTTTTTCGGATTGGAGGCGTTTGAGGTGGTGTGACCAGCATTCATCCTCGTTGCGTGCGACTTCCGGGAATTCGAATTGGAGCAAAATATATTGGTAGTAGTTCGCGAAGCTGGAACGAGTCAGTCCCTTCACATTTTCTATGATGAAGGATTTCGGCCGCAAAGATCGCACAACCTCCACTGTCGTGGGGAACATGTCGCGTTTATCACCGTGCGCCTTGTGTTTGCCGCCCATGGAAAACGGCTGACAGGGAGGGCCTCCAGCAAGTAAATCGATATCTTGAGGAATTGATGACCAGTCGAATGCGCGGACATCGCCTTCCCAAAGCGGCCAGTCGCGGACCAGGGGAAAGGCGCGTTTTTGATTTTCCCGGATTGTGTCGCACGCCCACTTATCCCATTCCACCACCGCCAGGGATTCGAAACCGGCGAGGGTGACCCCCATGGCCAGCCCCCCGGCCCCGGCGAAAAGTTCCACTGATTTCATGATCGTCCTCTTGAGGGTTTGTCCAAAAAATGCCTGATGGTCATGGTCAGCCGATCAGCGTCATCGAGTTCACACTCCCAAACCACCAGGACGCGCCAGCCCAGCTCATGTAAGCGCAGCTGCTGCGACGCATCCCGATTTTTGTTAGACTCCAATTTTTTCTTCCAAAAATCCAGCTTGGATTTTGGGAGCCTGGCGAGCTTGCATCCCTCATGGTGATGCCAGAAACAACCATGCATGAAGATGACGGCGCGGCGCGAGGGGAAGACTAGGTCCGGAGTTCCTGGAAGATCCTTGACGTGGAGGCGGTATCTGTATCCCAGCCTGTATATCAATCGTCTCAGTCGCATTTCCGGGCCAGAGTCTTTGCTGCGGATTCGGGACATGAGTTCGCTTCGCTCTGCCGGGGAGAGTGTGTCTGTCATGGCGTTGAGTTGTTTTTGAGAATTTTCCCCCGCTGATCCAGATAATACATCACCGGCACGACCATTCTCGAAAAGAGCGTCGCCGCCACTTCTCCGGCCAGAAGCGAGATGGCCAGGCCCTGGAAGATGGGATCGAAGAGAATGACGAAGGCTCCGGCCACCACGGACAGGGCGGTCAGGACCATGGGTCTGAAACGCACGGCCCCGGCCTCGACCACGGCGTTCTCCAGGGTTTCGCCCTGCTCGCGGCGCATGGTGATGAAATCGACCAGGATGATGGAGTTGCGGACCACGATGCCCGCCCCGGCGATGAAGCCGATCATGGACGTGGCCGTGAAGAAGGAGCCGGAGATGGCGTGGGCCGGGATGATGCCGATGAGCGAGAGCGGAATCGGGATCATGATGGCCAGCGGCGTCGTGTACGATCCGAACCAGCCCACCACCAGTATGGCCACCAGCACCAGCACCACGGCGAAGGCCACGCCCATGTCCCGGAAGACCTCATAGGTGATCTGCCATTCCCCGTCCCATTTCATGGCGATGTCGTGGGTCGTGTCCGGGCCGCTGGTGTAGAGGCGGGCCAGGGGGCGGGTGTCTCCGGCCTGCCAGGCGCCCCGGCCGGTCCTGCCCAGCTCGTCCAGGGCCTCGTCGATGCGGGCCATGCCGTAGACCGGGCTCTCTTCCTCGCCCGCCATGTCCGCCGTGACGTAGACCACGGGCAGCATGTTCTTGTGGTAGATGTAGCCCGGCGTGACCCCTTGAGCCAGACTTGCGATCTGGTCCAGGGATACCATTTTTCCATTTTCCCCCCGCACGGGCAGGCTTCCAAGATCTTCGGGGTGGGAGCGTCTGGAGATGGGCGGGCGAACCACGATGGGCAAGTCTTCCCGGGCGCGCGGATCATGCAGGATGCCGACCTGCATCCCTCCCACGGAGGCGGCCAGCACCTGCCTGGCCCGGTCCGGGCTGACGCCGTTTTGCAGGGCTTTTTCCCCGTCCACGCGCACCCGCGTCTCCGGGCGCGGATCGTTCACCAGCCAGTCCACATCGACCACGCTTTGCGTCTGGGTAAAGATGTCCTTGACCTGCCTGGCCACGGCCAGCCTCGATTCATGCGTCGGGCCGTAGATTTCCGCCACCAGGGTCTGCAGCACGGGCGGGCCGGGGGGCACTTCCACCACCTTGATCCGCGCTCCGAGTGTTTTGGCCAGCGGCGCTATGTTTTCACGCACCCGGCCCGCGATTTCGTGGCTGGATGCGTCGCGGTCCCCCCGGCCTACAAGGTTGACCTGAATCTGGGCCACATTCGGGCCCCGGCGCAGATAATAATGGCGCACCAGTCCGTTGAAGGAAAAGGGCGCGGCCGTGCCGACGTAAAGCTGCACGTCGGTCACCTCGGGTTCCCGGGTGATGGAACGCGACAGGGTTTCGGCGGCGGCCATGGTCGTCTCAAGCCCTGTCCCGTCGGGCATGTCGATGACAACCTCGAACTCGCTCTTGTTGTCGAAGGGCAGCATCTTGACCAGCACGGCTTTGAGGGGAAAGAGGCTGACGGCCAGGAGCAGCAGGGCGATCATTCCGGCCAGGAAGAGGGCTCGGAAATGGGGCTTTTGGATGAAGTGGCGCATGAGCCAGATGTAGCCGCGCGTGAAGATGTCGTCGTGGGATTCGTGTTCATGGTTGTCCGAGGGTTTGAGGACCCGCTTGGCCAGCCAGGGGGTGATGACGAAGGCCACGGCCATGGACAGGAGCATGGCCATGCTTGCGCCCACAGGCATGGGCCGCATGTACGGCCCCATCAGCCCGCCCACGAAGGCCATGGGCATGATGGCCGCGATGACCGTGAAGGTGGCCAGGACCAGGGGTGCGCGCACCTCGCTGACCGCCTCGATGATGACCTGGGAAAAGGGGCGTCCGGCCGAGCCGGGCAGGCGCACGTGGCGCACGATGTTCTCCACGTCCACGATGGGGTCGTCCACCAGGATGCCGATGCAGAAGATGAGCGCGAAAAGCGTGACCCGGTTCAGGGTGTAGCCCAGCAGCCAGTAGGTGGCCAGCGTCACGGCCAATGTCACCGGCACGGCCACCATGACCACGATGCTGGCCCGGCCGCCGAGGAAGAAGGCCACGATGGCCCCCACGGAAAGGGCCGCGATGGCCAGGTGGAAGAGCAGTTCGTCGGATTTGTGCTTGGCCGTCTCCCCGTAGTCGCGCACGATCACGGTCTGCATGTCCGCCGGAATGATTGTTCCGCGCAGGCTTTCGATGGTCGCCAGCGCCTTTTGGCACAGCTCGGTGGCGTTGATGCCCGGACGCTTGGCCACGGTCAGGGTGATGGCCGGCTGGAGCTGTCCGGCCCCGGTGGTGATGCCCTTGGACTCGGCCCTGGTTCCCGGGGCAAAGAGGACGTAATCCTCGGGTTCGGCCCAGCCGTCGCGGATTTGCGCCACGTTGCCCAGGGTCACGGGATGGCCGCCGCGCACGGCGATGACCGTCCCGGCCACGTCGGAGGCGGAGCGCAGGGCGTTGTCCAGACGGACCTGGCGGCTGGCTCCGGCGGCGGTCATCAGCCCGCTTTGGTCCGCCTGGTTCTGTCCCGCGATGGCCGCGGCCACATCCACGCTGTCCAGGTTCAGCCGGCGCAGCCGCTCCGGATTCACTTCCACCGTCAGCGCCCGCTTGCGGCCGCCGATGAGGTTTACCTCCGACACCCCGCTGATGGCCCGCAGGCTTTCCGCCACTTCGGCACCGATCTGGCGCAGTGTCCGGCTGTCGTGATTTTCGCCCGTCAGGGCCACGGCCAGGACCGGCACGTCGTCGATGGAACGGGGTTTCAAGATCGGGTGCGAGCATCCGGGCGGAATCCAGTCCAGGTGCTGGTAGAGCTTGCTGTAGGCCTTGATCAGGCTTTTCTCCACATCCTCCCCGACCAGAAAGCGCACGATGGTCAGGGCCTGGCCGTCCATGGACGTGGAGTAGACGTATTCCACCCCCGGAATCTCCCAGAGCAGTTTTTCCATCGGCCCGACAACGCGCTTCTCGATCTCCTCGGGCATGGCGCCGGGCATTTCGACCATGATGTCGATCATGGGCACGATGATCTGCGGCTCCTCCTCGCTCGGGGTGCGCAGCACGGCGAACACGCCGAGAAAAATGGAAAAGACGATAACCAGCGGCACGAGCTTGGAGTCCACGAAGCTCGCGGTGATGCGGGTCAGAAAATCATGGTTGTGGGAGGGATGTCCGGACATGGCTACTCCCGCGCCAGTATGTCGCCTTCGCGGGCCACGGCGGGGGCATCCAAAACCACCTCGTCCCCCACGGACAGTCCGGCCAGCACCTCCACCAGAGTTTCCGTCCCCTCGGGCGCGGCGCCCAGCGGGTCTGTCCCGGCCTGGAGGATGAAGGTCTGTCCGTCCAGCACGGCCTTCTGGTACGCGCCGCCGACCTTGACGATGCGCAGGCGCAGCACGGAATCCTCGTCGACGACGAGGGCCGTGGTCAGCTCTCCGCGCGGCCTCAACGCGGACTGTGGCGCGAGCAGCTTTTTGGCCGACCCCACAGGTACGCAGACCTTGCCGAACATGCCGGGGCTGGGCGCGCCTTCAAGGGCGGCCTTGATCCTGAAGGAGCGGCTGGTTGGGTCCACCTGGCCGATCACGGCCGAGAGGGTGGTCAGAAAAGGAGTCGCGGACAGGGAGGGGATAAGCGCCACCACGCTCATGCCCTCATTGATGCGCCCGAGCAGGGATTCGTCGGCCTGGGCCACCAGGTCGAAGCCGCTGCCCAGGTCATCCACCTCGGCCAGGGGCGTTCCGGCCTGCACAAAGGCCCCAAGATCGACGTGACGGCGCGTCAGCACTCCGTTCAAGGGCGAGGATACGGTGCTGTACCGCATGAGAGCGCGGATTTCAGCGCCTTGGAATCCGGCGGCGGAGGCCTGCGCCGCCAAGGCCTTTTCCTGGCTGGCCAGGGCCTCGTACTCGGCCCGAGCCCGGTCCACATCGTCGCGGCTGACCGCGTTCTGTCTCAGGAGTTTTTCCAGGCGGTCCAGGGTGGCCTTGGCCTGGGCCTTGCGCGCGGCCAGGGCCTTGCTCTCCAGTCCGGCCTGCCCGGCCGTGGCGCGCGCGCCCTGCTCGCGCTGGCGCAGTTCGGCGTCGTCGATGCGCAGAATGGGCTGTCCCGCAGTGAGGGCGTCTCCTTCCCGGGCCAGGATTTCCGTCACCGTGCCGCTGGTCTTGCTGGCCAGGGTCACGCTGTTGCGCGACTGGATCTGCCCGGGAAGACTCCTGCACTCCCTCGCCTCGGTCAGGGCCAGGCGCAGGGTCTGGGCCTTGATTGTTCGCGGTTCGGGCCGGGCGGGGGCGTCGCCTTGCCCGCAGGCGGCAAGCAGCAGGGCAAGGCAGAGGAGCTGGCGAAGTAATGCGGGCATGGAGGCTCTCCGGGGTGATGTGACTCTGATCAACAAGGTCTGTACACCTTGGCCGGCTCGGAGTTCAACCTCGGGAAAGGGGAATAATATCTGGAGCGAGGAAGTCGGAAAAGGTTCATGGCGAGGCGCTGCCTAGGCGGTTCCCCGCCATGAACCTTCGAGGGAGACCTATTTCAGAAAATCCTTCATGCACCGGCACAGCCGCGTGATGCCTTCGTCGATGGTCTGTTCCGAAGCGTTGGAGAAATTGAGACGCAGGGTGTCCTGCCCCGTGCCGTCGGTGTAGAAGGGCATGCCCGGCACGAAGGCCACCTTCTGCCCGATGGCCAGGTTGAAGAGATCCATGCACGAGCCCTTGCCTTCCGGCAGGGTCACCCACGAGAACATGCCGCCTTCGGGACGGGTGAAGGTCACGCCCTCGGGAACCTCCCGCTCCAGGGCCTTGACCATGGCCGCAGCCTGGGAGCCGTAACAGGCCGTGATCTTGGCGATATGGTCGTCGATGGAGTGCTTCTTGAGGTACTCGGCGATGACGAACTGGTTGAAGGTCGAGGAGTGCAGGTCCGCGGCCTGCTTGGCCTTGACCGCCAGGCGGATGATCTCCGGGGGCGCGACCATCCAGCCCAGGCGAAAGCCGGGCACCGTGATCTTGGAGAAGCTGCCGAGCATGATGCTGCGCCCGCCGGTGTGGGCGTAGACGGGCTGATGATGCTGGCCGGAAAAACGCAGCTCGCCGTAGGGGTCGTCCTCGATGAAGATCGTTTCGGGATAGTCTTGCAGCAGCCTGCCCAGTTCCTCGCGCTTGGCCCTGGAATAGGTCAGGCCCGAAGGGTTCTGGAAATTGGGCACGGCGTAGAAGAGCTTGGGGCGTCCGGTGGCCAGCAGCGCCTTGACCTGTTCCAGGTTGGGGCCGTCCCCTTCCAGATCAACGGTGACGAAGCGGGGCTCGAACATGGTGAAGGCCTGGATGGTGCCCAGGTAGCTTGGCCGCTCCAGGATGACCTCGTCGTCCTTTTCGATGAAGAGCTTGCCCAGGAGGTCCAGACATTGCTGGGAGCCGGTGGTTATGAGCACCTGGTCCGGGTCCACGGTTATGCCGCGTTTGGCGTAGCGGGCCGCTATCCAGCCGCGCAACTCGGCGTGCCCTTCGGTGGTGGAGTACTGCAGGGCGCGCGCTCCGGACGCGGCCAGGGTTTCGCGGGCCGCATCCTGCAGGGCTTCGATGGGAAAGAGATGCGGATTGGGCAGGCCACCGGCAAAGGAGATGATGCCCGGATCCTGGGTGACCTTGAGTATCTCGCGAATGAAAGACTTGGGCGTGTTCTGGATGCGGTTTGTGAATCGAAAACTCATGTTCCCTCCTTGAGGGCGGTGTTACGCGAAAAACAGTCTGCCCAGAGCCACGCAGCCCATGCCGGTGACAATGGCGCCGACAAAGCTCTTGGTTTTCCAGCAGACCAGAAAGGTGGGTATGGCCGCCCACAGGAATATGTTCTCCTCCGAAAAATCAAGCCCTTTTTCCGTCGCGACCAGCGACGGCAGGAGCATGGCCGAGAGCACCGCCACGGGGATGAAGCCCAGCCAGCGGATGACCGCCCCGGGAAGGGTGCGCTGCGCCAGGGCCAGGAGCGGCAGGGCGCGCGGGACATAGGTCACGGCCATCATGCCGAGAATGGTCAGGAAGATCGTTTGCTGGTCCATGCGTGAACTCCGAGGCCGATGGTTGCTGCGATGATGGTTGCGGCCAGGACGTGGCTTTGCTTGAGGCCGGCGAGCATCAGGATCGTGGACAGGACGCCTGCGATGATCGCCACTGCGAGGTGCTGCCGCGACTTGAGCTGGCCCAGGAGCAGGGCGATGAACATGGCCGGCAGGGCGTAATCAAGCCCGATGGGCCGGATGTCGGTGATGAGCGTGCTCGCGGCCAGGCCGAGGACCGTCCCGCCCACCCAGGCGCTCTGGGCGATGACGTTGATGCCGAAGGTTTCGTTCGGCGCGGTTTCGCCCTTGGCGAAGCGCCCGGCGTGCAGGGCGAAGGTTTCGTCCGTCATCTGGTAGGAAAAGAGGGCCAGCCGGGCTTTGCTCCAGGAGCGCAGGAACGGGGCCAGGGCGGCGGACATGAGCAGGTGGCGCAGATTGACCACGAAGGTCGTGGCCACGATGGCCAGGGGCGCGGCTCCGGCCGCGAAAAGGCCGACCGCGATGAGTTGGGCCGACCCCGCAAAGACCAGAAGGCTCATCAGTATGGTGTTTATGCCGGAGAGGCCCGATTTCTGGGCCAGAACGCCGTAGGCGAAACCCACGGGCACATAGCCCAGGATGATGGGCAGGGCCTGGCGAAAGGCCGAGACCAGGGGGGACTCGGCGCGGCTGGTGGAAGAAAGGGTGGCGCAATTCATAATCTATTATCCTCTTGAAGCTCAACCTAGTCAAAAACTGTTTGCGGTACAGATACAGTTTGCGTAAATTTCGACCATAACAGATTGGAGGCGGAGGACGCAACAGGGAACGGGAACGGGGACGGGGAAGGGGATTGGCTGGTGTCGGGGGCGGCGGGCTGCCGGAATTCCCTCGCCGGCCTCGTAGAGACGAACCGTTGCGTGCCCGTCCATGACTTCGAGCGTTGTGCGCCCCGCAATGGTTCGTCAAACGATGCCTGGCTCGATCAGACAGCCGACAGCCCGCCGCCCCCGACACCAGCCAATCTCAGCGGCAGGGTGATGCGGGGGGCTTGGAAGAGCTGGATTCCCGCCTGCGCGGGAATGACAGTTTGGCGTCATTTATGAGGATACGACCATGGAAGATTACAGATACCGTCAGATCGAGCAGCAGCTGATGCTTCAGATATCATCGGGCACGCTGGCTCCCGGAGCGCGGCTGCCTTCCCTGCGCCACGTCAGCCTGCGCAGCCGGGTGGCGGTGAGCACTGTGCTGCAGGCCTACGCCGAACTGGAGCGCAAGGGCATCATCGAGTCGCGGCCCAGGTCCGGCTTTTTCGTGCGGCGCGACACGCGGCAGCTGCCGCCTCCGCCGCGCAATCCGCGCCCGCTCCTGCGCCCCCATACCGTCAACCGCAGTCAGCTCATTTCCGCCGTGCTTGAGACTGTCGGTGACCGCGAGCTTGTGCCGCTGGGCATCAACTGCCCGTCGGAAGATCTGCTGCCCTACCGTGAATTGGCCAAGGTCGCGGCCCGCCTCTCGCGGGAAGATCCCAAGCGCCAGGTCGGGTACCTGCCTGTGGAGGGCAGCCTGGAGCTGCGCCGCCAGCTCTCCCTGCGCGCGTCCCAGGCGGGCCTCGATGTGCGGCCCGAGGAGATCATCATCACCTGCGGGGCGCTCGAAGCCCTGCACGTGGCCGTGCGCAGCCTGGTCCGACCCGGTGACAACGTGCTCATCCAGGCGCCGTCCTACTTCTGTTTTCAGCAGCTGCTTGAAAATCAGGGCGTGCGTTCCATCGAAATCCCCTCGCATCCCCGGCACGGCGTGGAGCCCGCCGATGTGGAGCGGGCTTTGGGGCGCTTCGATATCCGGGCCTGCATCCTCACCCCCAATTTCAACAATCCCGACGGCTCCCTGACCCCGGACAGCGCCAAGCGCGAAATCGTGGACTTGCTGGCCAGGCGGGAAATTCCCCTGATCGAGGACGATGTGGCCGGGGACCTGCATTTCGGCCCGGCCCGGCCTTCGGTCTTCAAGATGTACGACCGGGCGGGGCTGGTTGTGCTGTGTTCGTCCCTGTCCAAGACCCTGTGTCCGGGCTACCGCATCGGCTGGATCATGCCGGGCCGCTTCTACCGCGAAGCCTACGAGGTCAAGGCCACCACCAACGTCTGCTCCGCGACCCTGACCCAGGAGGCCGTGGGCGTTTATTTGCGCGAAGGGCGCTATGATCGGCATCTGCGCGGTCTGCGGCGGGCCTTGCAAGAGCAGACGCAAGCCATGCAGCTGCACGTGAGCCGCACCTTCCCGGAGGGCACCAGGGTCGGCAGACCCGAAGGCGGCGGATTGCTGTGGGTGGAGCTGCCCGTGGGCGTGGACTCGGTGGAACTGATGTACCGGGCCAGGGAGGCGGGCATCAGCATCGCGCCCGGCACCATCTTCTCGACCCAGGATCGTTTTTCCGGCCATGTGCGTCTAAATTCCGGCAATCCCTGGACCGGGGAGCTGGCAGGCGGGGTGGAGCGCCTGGGCCGCCTGGTGGCGGAGATGGTTGGCGGGTCTGGCCGGTGAGGGGCGGGCTCGTGTGTCATTTTGGGGCATTGACGTGTGCCGCGGACTGTTCAAAGAACCGGCCATGCTGACGAACCCATCCCTTTATCCACGCAAGCTCTACGCGGAGCTGGCCACCCTGTGCAATCTTGGCTGCGCCATGTGCGTCAAGCATTCCACGGGCTGGGACTGCGAAGACGCGCTCATGTCCAGGGCGACCTTCGAGGCTCTGGCCCCTCTTTTTCCGCACCTGGACACGCTCAATCTGAACGGCATCGGCGAGCCCCTGATGCACCCGGCGCTGGCATCGTTTGTCGCCTTTGCCAGGGCCCGGGTGCCGGGGGACTGCGTCATTGGTTTTCAGTCCAACGGCATGCTCCTGACTCCGGGCTTGGCCGGGGAACTCATGGACGCGGGGCTGGACAGGGTCTGTTTTTCCGTGGACTCCCCGGACGCGGATCAGCTGGAGCGCTTTCGGGCCGGAGCCGAACTTGGCCAGGTCGGGCAGGCCTTTGACCTGATGCGCGGCGCGGCGGCCCGCCCGGGGGCGCGGCCCCTGTCTCTGGGCGCCGAAACCGTGGTCAGCGCCCAGAATTATGCCAGTCTCCCGGACATGGTCTCCTGGTGCGCGGATCGCGGCGTCGAATTTGTCATTGTCTCCCATGTTCTGCCCTACAACGCCTCCGATGCCCCGCAGAGCCTGTACGTGCCGGTCTCGCAGCGCTGCCTGGATTTTTACCGTGAATGGGAAAGGATCTTCGATGCCGAGGGATTGGATGTCGCGCATTCGTATGCGTCTTTTTACGCGGTTTTCCGCACTCCGGAGCAGCAGCGTTTGGTGGACATCATTCTGGCCATGAAGGAGGACGCGCAGGGTCGTGGCCTGCAATTCAGCCTGCCCAACACCATGAACGTCGACGTGGATCGCCTGGCGCGGGTGCGCGAGACATTCTCCCGCGCCATGGATGTCGCCCAAAGGCGGGGAATTCGTCTCGATCTGCCCGAGACGGCGGCGCGGGAGCCCAGGGAATGCGCCTTTGTCCGGAATCCGAGCCTGTTCGTGGCCTACGACGGCGCGCTGACCCCCTGCTATTATCTGTGGCACAGCTATTCGGCCTGGCTGCTCGGCTCCGAGGTTCGCGTCAAACAGCGCGTCTTTGGCCGGGTGCCGGAGGATGATCCGCTCCACGTCTGGCATTCGCCCGATTTCTGCCGTTTCCGTGAAGAGGCGCTGCTTGAGGAGTATGCCCGCTGCGCGGATTGCAGCGTGGCCCCGTGCGATCATGTACAGGGCTTTCCCGCGTCTTTTGCCAAGGACTGCTATGGCCAGGCCGTTCCGTGCGGAGCCTGTCCGTGGTCCGGCGGGGGCTTTGCCTGCCTGCGATAAATTAAGGGAGGCGCCGCCTCCCAGAAATTCGCATTCAAAAATGGTGAGATGCAAGGAAACGGAAAAAGCCAGGCCGCGCAGTGTATTCTCGCATACATAAGCGGCCTGGCTTTTTTCGCTGACACAGCAGGTTGCCCTTTTTGGGCGGCCTGCTAGCCCATTGCGGCAGGTCCGGTCTCCTGAGTGCGGATGCGCACGGCGGCGGCGCATTCCAGCACGAAGATCACGCCGTCGCCTTCCTTGCCCGTCCGCGCCCCCGCATTGATGGCTTCCACGGCCTGTTCCGCGAAATCGTCATTGACGCCGATCTCCAGACGCACCTTCTTCAGCAGATTCACTTCCATGACCACGCCGCGGTAGGTTTCGGTGAATCCTTTCTGGCGTCCGCTGCCGAGCACGTTGGTCACGGACATGTTGTAGATTTTCTTGGCGTACAGCTCTTGTTTGACTGCGTTCAGGCACTCTGGCCGAATGTATGCGATTACGAGTTTCATGGCGTTTCCCCCTCTTATTCGTTGGTGAAGATCTGGAAGCCGTTGTAGGATTCCATGCCGTGTTCGGTGATGTCGAGGCCCTTGAGTTCCTCTTCCTGGGTGACACGCACGCCGATGGTCACTTTGAGCAGGGAGAAGAGGATCAGTCCGGTCCCGAAGGCCCAGGCGAAGACCGCCGCCGCTCCGATGATCTGCGTGACCAGGATTTCCGCGCCGCCGCCGTAGAACAGGCCGGTGGCCGAGCCATAGCCGGGGGCGGCGAAGAAGCCGACCATGATGGTTCCAAACATGCCGCAGACGCCGTGCACCGAGGACGCGCCGACCGGATCGTCGATTTTGAGGACCTGATCGATGAATTCAAGGGAGACGACGACCAGGATGCCCGCCAGGAAGCCGATGGCCAGGGATCCCATGGGGGAGACTTCGTAACAGCCGGCGGTGATGGCCACCAGGCCCGCCAAGGCGCCGTTCAGGGACATGGAGGTGTCCGGCTTGCCGTGCTTGAGCCAGGCGTAGATCATGGCGCCAAGCACGCCCATGCAGGCGGCCAGGCTGGTGTTGACGGCGATGTAGCCGATGCTGCCGTTGACGGCGGTGGTGCTGCCGGGGTTGAATCCGAACCAGCCGAACCAGAGGATGAAGACGCCAAGGCCCGCCATGGGGATGTTGTGTCCGGGAATGGCCTTGGCCTTGCCGTCGGGGCTGTACTTGCCGATGCGCGGGCCGATGACCATGGCTCCGGCCAGGGCCATCCAGCCGCCCACGGAATGGACCACGGTGGAGCCGGCGAAGTCTATGAAGCCCATGTTCTCAAGCCAGCCCTTGCCCAGTTCTCCCGCGCCCCAGAGGGAGCCCCAGGCCCAGTGGCCGGAAATGGGGTAGATGACGGCCGTGACCACGATGCTGACGATGATGTAGGCTGAAAATTTTGTGCGCTCGGCGATGCCGCCGGAGATGATCGTCGCTGCCGTGGCCGCGAAAACGGACTGGAAGAACCAGAAGGTCAGCGTCCAGAGCCCTGCGTCGCTGGTCGGGTCGACGCTGGCCAACGCGAATCCGGACGAGCCGATGAACCCGCCGATGTCCTGGCCGAACATGAGGCCGAAACCCAGAAGCAGAAATGCGGGCTGCCCCGCGCCGAAGTCGATCAGGTTTTTCATCAGAATGTTGCCGGCGTTTTTGGCCCGCGAGAATCCCATTTCGACCAGGGCGAAGCCGGGCTGCATGAACATGACCAGAATCGCTGCCAGCAGCGTCCACAACAGGTTCGCGTTGGACTGGGACAACGCTTCGCCTTCGGCAAAGGCCATGGCCGGGGTAAAAGTGGCGAGCAATAGGGTCGGAGCCCAGACTTTTGGTCTGAGCAGGGCGGTTGTTTGTCTTGTCTCTTCGAACATGGTGACCTCCGTGATGGTGAGTGTTGATTCCCTCACTCAGCACAGGCGGTGCCAAACTTGTCAACATGCTGTTTTTAATCATTTTTAATGGTTATTGCTCCCTGATTCGTGCCTAATTTGTTAATTTTTCTTTTGTTTGTTCGCGTCTTTTTTGTATCAAATTAACAATTATGTTTAAATACTGGCAAAAGCGTTTTTATCAAAGGAGGAAGGCGAGGCCGCTCCGATTTTTTTTCGTAGTAATGTTTAATTTTGGACGGTTATGACGATTGACAGTTTTGTCTTGTCGCTGCGCAGCCCAAAAGAGAGTCTGGATGCTTGTATCAGGCCTTTAGAGGCTCGGATGGGATTGAAAATGTCATTCGTGCGGGATTTTTTGTTTCCGACGCAGAAATTTTTCTCGCTGTGATTTTTTTGAGACTTGAGTGCGCCTGTTTTTAGGGCGAAGAAGACAAATATGTTTTTTTCTGCCGAAATTGTCAGGCATTTCTTTCTTTGATTTTACAAAAAAAGATAAATTTCTCCTCGCCGTGTACGAAATTGTAGTGAAAGGATTCGCCGTGAAGCTTTCTTCTTTTTTAACCGACTGATTTTATGATGCTTATTCTCGTGGCACCGTCCTTGCTTCGCTCCGACAAAAATGGAGGTGCTTTGTGAATCCGACAGATACCGCTTTTATCATCATTTGCGCCGCCCTGGTCATGTTCATGACCCCTGGGCTGGCCCTCTTCTACGCAGGCATGACCCGGTCCAAGAATGCTCTGGGCACCATGATGCAGAGTTTCGCGGCCCTTGGCGTCATTACCCTGGTCTGGATTTTCTGGGGGTATTCCCTGTCGTTCGGGACTGACATGAACGGTCTCATCGGCGGCCTTGATTTTATCGGCATGGCCGGAGTGGGCATGGAGCCGCACGAGTCCATAGCCACCAACCTGCCGCACATGGTCTTCATGATCTTTCAGTGCATGTTCGCCATCATCACTCCGGCGCTGATCACCGGCGCCTTTGCCGAGCGCATGCGGTTTTCCGCGTTTCTCGTTTTCATCGTGTTGTGGTGCACCTTCGTCTATGCGCCCTTGTGCCACTGGGTCTGGGGCGGCGGCTGGATGGCCCGGATGGGCGCCATGGATTTCGCCGGCGGGGCGGTGGTGCACATGAGCTCCGCCAGCGCCGCCCTGGCTGCGGCTCTGGTCATCGGCAAGCGCAAGGGATGGGGCAAGCGCTCCTTTTTGCCGCACAACCTGCCCATGACCATGATCGGCACGGCGCTCTTGTGGTTCGGCTGGTTCGGTTTCAACGCCGGCAGCGCGCTGGCGGCTGACGGGCTGGCCGGCAACGCTTTCGTCACCACGCATGTCGCGGCGGCCACGGCCATGCTCGCCTGGGTCCTGGCCGAGTGGAAGTTTCACGGCAAGCCCACGACCCTGGGCGCGGCCTCCGGGGCGGTGGCCGGTCTTGTCGCCATCACCCCTGCGGCCGGCTTTGTCGGCATCATGGCTTCCGTGATCATCGGCCTTGGCGCCGGCGTGTTGTGCTATTTCGGAGTGAGCCTCAAATCCCGCTTCGGTTACGACGACAGCCTCGATGTGGTCGGCATTCATGGCGTGGGCGGCATCTGGGGCGCGCTGGCCACCGGCCTGTTCGCCAGCCAGTCCATCAACCCCGCCGGCTTCAACGGCCTTTTTTACGGCAACCCCGGTCAGCTCTGGATTCAGTTCGTGTCCGTCGTCGCCACCTGCGCCTTTTCTTTCCTGGTCTCCTATGCTTTGCTCAAGATCGTTAACGCCATTGTGCCCATCCGCGTCACCGACGAAGAGGAAGAGGCCGGGCTTGATGTGGCCATTCATAGCGAATCCGCCTACCAGGCGTGATTTGCCAACCATCGAGGAGGAATCATGAAACGAGTGGAAATAATCACCCGCCCCTACAAGCTTGACGAAATCAAGGAAGCGCTGACGGGCATGGGCATACAAGGCATGACGGTCACGGATGTGCGCGGTTTCGGCCGCCAGCGCGGCCACAAGGAAGTCTATCGCGGGGCCGAATATCAGGTCGATTTCGTGTCCAAGGTCAAAATCGAGATCGTCATCGACGACGACCTGCTCGACCAGGCCCTGGAGGCGATCCAGCAGGCCGCCAAGACCGGAAAGATCGGCGACGGCAAGATATTCGTCTCCAGCATCGACAACGCCATCCGCATCCGCACCGGCGAGTCCGGCGGGTCCGCCCTGTAAGAACGGGCCGCCGCCCCGTTTCGCAATGAGTATCGAAACCTTGCGTGTGGCCCGGGATCTCTACCGCGCTGGCGTGATCGACCCGGGCCATGCTCCTGCATGGTTTTCCTCCCTGATGGATGAGTGGATCCGCCGGACCTGCGCGCGGCATTTGCCTTCCGACGGAGGAACCATGGTTCTGGCCCTTGGGGGCTATGGCCGTGGCGAGCTGTATCCTTTTTCCGACGTCGATCTTTGTCTCTGCCTTCCGGAAACGGCCGCCCCCGATCCGCAGCGCCTGGCGGACGCCCTGTTTCTGCCCCTTTGGGACTGCGGCTTTGATGTCGGTCACGGCATCCGCACCGTTTCCGAGAGCCTGGAGCTTGCGGCCACGGATTTCGAGGTCCTGTGCTCGTTTCTTGATGCGCGGCTTCTTTACGGCTCGGTCGAGGGGTATTCAAAATTCCGGGCTGATTTCGCCAGGCGTCTGGTCGTTCCTTCGCGGCCCCGTCTCGTGGACTGGCTTGCCGCCCGCCGTGAAGATCGCCATCGTCTGCACGGCGAAACGGCGCACCTGCTTTCACCCAACCTGAAGGAGGGCAGGGGGGGGCAGCGCGATCTGCAGACCACACGGTGGCTTGGCGCGATCTGCCGAACATCCGGAGAATCCCATCCGTTTCTTTCCCCTTCCGAGCAACAGGCCCTGGCTCGAAGCGGGCGCTTTCTGGCCAGGGTCAGAGTGGCCCTGCACCGGGCCGGCAAGCGCAAGAACGATGTCCTGCATCTGGAGTTGCAGCCTGAAATAGCGCAGGCTCTGGGTTTTGGCCCCGCCGACGACAGGGACGGGGTCGAGCGTTTTCTTTCCCTTCTGCACAAGGCCATGACTGAAATTCAGCTCATGAGCGGGCTCTGTCTGGACAATGCCCGGGCCTTCGCCGTTTCTCCCGGCGCGGGCCCAGCTCGCGGGACGGGGCTCGATTTTTCCGTTCTCGTATCCGATCCGGCCAACATCCTGGAGCTTTTCCGGCACAGCGCGCTGGCCGGCGTTCCCGTTTCCTGGCACGCCCGTCGCATCATCCAGGAACGATACCACGCCCTTGGGGCTCAGGATAACTGGCAGCAGGCCGTTGTTCACCGCTTTGAGGAGGTTCTGTGCGGTCCTGTCGCCGGGGAGGCCCTGGAGCAGATGCTTGAGGTCGGGTTCCTGACCCTTTTCCTGCCCGAGTTCGCGGCCGTGGAGCACCTGGTTCAGTTCGACGCCTATCACAAGCTGCCCGTCGGGCCCCATCTTGTGGAAACGGTGCGCAACCTTGCCGCCTTCGATGCCGGACACGAGTTTCTGGGCGATTTTCTCTTTTCCCTGCATGACGATCCCTGCCTGCGCTGGGCCGCCCTGCTTCACGACATAGGCAAGAACGATGGCGACCACGCCGCCGGCGGAGCCCGTCTTGCGCGGCAAATACTTGGCCGCCTGGGATATGGGGATGACTTCATTCTGGAATGTTCGGCGCTCATCGAGCGGCACCTGCTGCTGGTGCATACGGCCACGCGCCACGATCTCGGAGAGGAGTCCGTCGTCTTCGGCCTGGCCCAGACCGTGGGCTCGGTTTTCCATCTGGATCGCTTGACCCTTCTGACCTGGGCGGACAGCGTCGCCACCGGCCCCAAGGCCTGGAATCCATGGATCGAAAACTTGCTGCGTGAAACCTACTTCAAGACCCGCAGGGTTCTGGAACGCGCCGCTGCGGCCGAGGACAACAAAGTCCACAAGCTGAGCACTGTGCGTGATCATCTGCGCTCCAGGCGGCCCGCGCAATTTTCAATCCGCGAGTTCGAGCGTTTTCTCGCCGTCATGCCGCCCAGGTATCTGCTGCAAACTCCCCCCGGGCGCATCATCGAGCACATCCGGCAGGTGCAGGCCTTCCGCCTCTGCGGCGAAGCGAAGCAATTTCATCTGTCGTGGGAAGACAGGTCGCATTCAAGTTCCTTGCGCCTCACCCTGATATCAACGGACCGGCCAGGCCTTTTCGCCCGCGTCTGCGCGGCCCTGGCCAAGCATGGGATGTCTGTCCTGGGCGCGGAACTGTGCGTGTGGGACGACAAAACCGTCGTCGACGTGTTCTGGGTCACGCAGCCCCTCGACATGCTTTACGCGGAGCATACGTTGCGCGCCTTTGAAGCGTGCTTGAAACGACTGTTCGAGGATGAGAAAGGCCTGGATGATCTGCCCGTGCGGGTCGCCCCACGGCTCAAGAAGGTGTTCGCCCTGGACCGCGATCTGGTGCGCGTGCGGCTGGACAACGGAGTTTCGGATTTCCACACCGTGCTTTCCATTCAGGCGCCGGACGTGCCCGGCCTGCTGGCCACCGTTTCCCTGTGCCTTTTCAGGCTTGGCATCGATCTTGTTTTCGCCAAGATCGCGACGCAAAAAGACAAGGCCGTGGACATCCTGCATATCCGCGAAAAGGGGGAGAAGATTGCGGAGACGGAGCGCGGGAATCTGGAGCGCACGCTCACGCTCCTCATTTCCAGTCTCTACGCCTGACCGTTCACGCATGCATTGGTTCGTCGATCCATTCCTCCAGGGTCATGGGCTCCGAGAGGCATTGGTACCTCGGAATCCAGTCGCATTTGGCCTTGAGCTCGGCGCCGTGCTGGATGATGGATATGGGGCGGTCCGAACTGACCACCACGAGGATGACCTGGTCGTGCTCGGCCGTGAACCGCAGCGCCGAGTTGTAACGCGCGCCTCTGGCCCGGTTTTCCCCGGCCACGGCCCGACCGTCGAGCAGGGAGGCGAAGGCGTGCAGCTTGAGGTACATCATGTCGATGTGCAGAGCGCCGTCCACTTTGGCCAGCGAAGTGGCCAGATCAAGGTCCATGTGGCGCTTCAGATCAAGGGGCGTTTCCAGGTGCTGACCGGAAATGTTGGCCAGGGGGCTGCCGAAATCGAGCACCAGCGCGCAGCCGTGTTTGCGCTCCTGCGCGCTGCGCACCAGGGTGCTGACCACTTTCATGATGGTGTAGAGTCTGTTTGAATCAAGATTGAGTTCCAGAAGCACTTCCTCCAGCTGGACCAGGTTGGCCCGCCGGGTGGTGGAGTGGAACCCTCCGTCCGCGAAGCTGCAAATGGTTTCGTCCTGAACCCTGATGAACCCGTGATTTCCCCGGAATTCCGCGGTCACGGAAAAATCAGGCATCCTGCCGGTGCCGATGCCGATGATTTTCTGTCCGTTGCTGACCAGCTTGTGCTTGTTGCCTTCCACCGCTTGCAAAAGTTTCCGAATGTGCTTGAAATCCTTCATGGCCGGCCTTTCAAAATCACCGAAGGTGGCCAGATAGTGGATCCTGTGCGCCTGCGATGGTTCGACGAAGATGAGGTCTCCCATGGGCCAGTACCCTTCTTCCTGGGTCTTTGAAATATTGAGCACGGCATCGAGCAGGGGATAGATGCGCAGTCGCGTGTCCGGGCCGACGCCCAGATTGCGGACATCGACAATGTGATCCCGCACGGCGTGGGTGGCGAAATTCTGCAGGACGTAGCCGGAGGTCTCCAGGTCGGTGATGCTTCTTGTGCCCAGATCCTGTGAAAGAAGCCTACACGCGTATTCCAGCCAGCGCTGTGTCGGACCGACGGAGCACATGTCCACGTGGTGTTCGCTGAACCACGTCTGGTGGAACATGTTCCGGAAATGGCCGCCAGAGGCGATGACTCCCGCGAGCTCCGGGTTTCCCAGGATTATGTCGGCGTCCTTTTGTTCCTCGTCAGCCTTTTTCATCCATTTCTTGTGCTTGAGAAAGAGCTCCCGCAGACGCGGCTCGTGTCCGCGCAGAAGGTCGCAGGGATCGTAGATCCGAAGGGGGCTGGTCCTGTTCTGGGCATAAACGAGGGCTGCGCGGCTGGGTCCGGAAAAGCGGGACAGTCCATTGCATAAACCGTCATGAATCTGGTCGATGCATTTGATCAGGAACAGTTCTTTCATGGATATCTTCCGGTTGCTTTTCCATTCCGGCTATCCCAGGCTCGGTTTTCGGTCAACGCATGACGGGCCCGGGACTTGCCCCTTTGGTTTCCACGCTTAGCTTGTGACATGAACACAGGAGGACGTTATGCATGAAGTCAGCTTGAACCGTGTCATCACGGATTATCTTTCCGGCCAGGAGATCATGGACACCACGTACGAGGATTTGCGCCAGTCGTTGGCCAGGATGCTGGTCGAAGACAGGAAATACCCGCGCGAATGCATTCAGGCAAAATATCTCCTGGATTTTATCGTCAACGGGGAACCCCATTCCGTCGCCATGGACCTCGCGGTATTTTCTCCCGACGGCGAGCCGCTTTTGGCCCTTGTCTTCTGTCCGGGTGAGGTCGGAACATTCGTGCGTGAAAGCATTGCCGCCGCCCGCATTCACCTTCCTTCCCCTTTTCCCCTGGTCGTGGTGACCGATTCCATGGAGTTGCGACTTGTCGCGACGCGCACGGCCGAGGTCATAGGGCAGGGGTTCCACGCCGTACCGCTGTGGCGCGATCTTCCCGCCTTGGCCCAGGCGCATCCCTGTCCGCTGCCCGGTGAGGACAGGCTGGACAAGGAACGCCGGATCCTCGCGGCCTATGACTCCCTAGGCGGGCAGTGTTGCGGCGGCGAATGCTCGCTGTAACGTTCACCGGGTCACAGCGGCGACCATTTGGTCTGTTGCGCGCATGGCCATGAACTCAAGGCTTCGGTCAGCTCTTCCTGGGTGATGCCGACAGCGCCCACCTGCCCGACAACGAGCCCGGCGGCACTGTTGGCCAATATGCAGGAGGTGAGCAGGTCAAGGCCCGAGCTCAGTCCCAGGGCGATGACCGCGATGACCGTGTCGCCGGCGCCGGTCACGTCGAACACTTTTTTGGCCGTGGTCGGGAGGTGGAAAACGCCCTGACCAGGCAGGAATACGGCCATCCCCTCGGCGCCCAGGGTGATGACCAGGCTTTGCAGGTTGCACTGCGTGATGAGCCGCTTGCCCGCGTCAAGAATTTCCTCCCGGGTGCCGATATGCATCTGGGCGCCTTCGGACGCTTCCTTCCTGTTCGGCGTCATGCAGTAGAAGTCCGCGTAGTGCGGAAAATTGCAGGTTTTGGGGTCCAGGATTATTTTCTGGCCCGGTTTTTTGTTTTCGCGCAACCAGTTCAGAAAACTTTCGGAAATGACTCCCTTGCCGTAGTCCGAGAGGATGATCGTCTCGAATTCCCCGAGCAGGCTGTCCACTTTTTCCAGGAACATCTGGAATTCGTTGGCGTCGAGGGGGCTGTTCGTTTCCCGGTCGACGCGCAGCATCTGCTGGTGCTGCGCCATTATGCGTGTCTTGAGGGTTGTTTCCCGTGATTTTGAGCGGATGAGATGGCTTTTGACGCCCAGTTCGCCGCAGATCGACTCCAGGTTCTCGCCGTACAGATCCTGGCCGCAGATGCTGACCAGGGTCGGGCATCCGCCCAGGGTGGCCACGTTCTGGGCCACATTTCCCGCGCCGCCGATCTTGAAGATCTGTTCTGTTATCTTGACCACGGGCACGGGCGCTTCGGGTGAAATTCTTTCGACCAGCCCTTTTTGATATTGGTCGAGCATGATGTCCCCGATGATGAGCACCTTGGACCCGATCATGCGCGAGGCGTTGAAGGCCAGATTCATATGTCCCGCTCCTTGGCCATGCGTTCCAGAAATGACGCTATTTTTTCCCGTTCGGTGTTGTTTGCGTAGGCGAACACGATTTTTCCCTTTTGCGGCGTTCCCGTGTGTTTGACCGTGAAGGTCCCGGCCAGCGTCCTGACGACGCTCGCGATGTCCTCGACCATGGGCCGGGCGCGCCGTGGCTTTTCAAGCTGCTCGGTGTTCCTTTGCCTGAATTTCTTGACCAGTTCTTCCGTTGCCCGCACGTTCAGCGCTTTTTCCAGAACCGTCCGCGCCAGCGTGACGATGCCTTCCGGATCGTCCAATCCCAAAAGCGCCCTGGCGTGTCCTGCGGAGAGGGCGCCCGTCTCAAGCATCGTCTGCACTTTCTCCGGCAGTTTGAGGAGTCGCAGGCTGTTGGTCACGGCCGGTCTGCTCTTGCCGATCTTGTCCGCGAGCTCTTCCTGGGTCAGCGTGAAGTGCTCCTTGATCTGTCCCAGCGCGCGCGCTTCCTCGATGGGATTCAAGTCTTCGCGTTGCAGGTTTTCGATCAGCGCGATGGCCATGCTTTCGTGGTCGTCCATGTGGCGGACGATACAGTCAATGGTCGCCAGCCCGGCCATGCGGCAGGCTCTCCAGCGTCTTTCCCCGGCCACGAGCTCGTAGCGCCCCGGTGTCTGCAGGGGTCTGACCAGCACCGGCTGGATCAGTCCCTGGCTTTTGATGGATGCCGCGAGCTCTTCCAGGGCCGTCTGGTCGAAGTGGTGGCGTGGCTGGTGGATGTTGGGCTCAAGGGCCGTGATGTCCAGTGTCACTATTTCTGCTTCGTGTTCGGGTTCGACATTGCGGCTTTTGATGAGTACATCAAGCCCGCGTCCAAGCCCGCGTTTTTTCATGGTCATATTTTACCCGCGGATGTTTGCGCCTTGGGTCGTTGACCCCCGGCCATTCGTATTTATTGACTGATGATCGTCAAAACCTTCAACTTCCGGAGTCGCTGTGAACAAGGATACCGCCATCAGATTTCTTATTGACGCCAAGGGCGAACCCCAGGGCGTTTTTATCGAGGAGGAGCTGTGGCAGCATGTTTGTAAGCATGTTCTGCACGTGCTTGAGAAGCTCTGTCCGTCCGAAACGCAAATCATCGAGCCCATGGCCGATTTGCAGCTTCTCGAAAAATATTGGGACCTTCGGTACGAACTTCCCACGGATGTCGTGTGTGAAGCCTGCGGGGCCTCCACCTCTGACTGGAAGTCCGACGATCCCCGAAAATTCATGCTTCGCGCCGCCAACATGGGCGGTTTGCTCGTTTTCGAGTGCGTGGCCTGCACCTCGCGCATCACGAAACGCCACTTCAAGGACAAGGTCACCGTGACCTGCACTCCTCATCCGACCTGCGCCTGCGATTGACCCAGCTTCATGTCGATGAGTTCCTGGGCCAACGCGATGTAGGATTGCGTTCCCAGGGACCTGATGTCGTAGAGTATGGCCGGGAGCCCATGGCTGGGCGCCTCGGAAAGACGGACATTTCTTGGTATCGACGTTGAAAAGACAAGCTCTTTGAAGTGGTCCCGAACTTCGCGTTCGACCATGAAGGAGAGCTTGTTGCGTTTGTCGAACATGGTCAGGAGAATGCCCAGCACATCGAGTTCCGGGTTCAGTCTTTCCTTGACCAGCCCGTATGTCTTCATCAACTGGGCGATGCCTTCCAGGGCGTAGTATTCGCATTGCAGGGGCACGAGAAGCCACTTCGCCGCGCACAGGGCGTTGATGGTGATGAGGCCCAGCGACGGCGGGCAGTCGATGAGGATGTAGTCATAGTCGGCATCGAGCATGGTCACGATGCGACGCAGGATGAACTCCCTGTCCTTTTCCTCGCCGAGTTCGATTTCCGCCCCGACCAGGTCCGGCGTGGAGGGCAGGATTTTGAGGTACTCCATGTCGGAGCCCACAATGGCCCGCCGCGCCTCTTCCGGGTCGAAAAGCGCCTGATAGACGGACCGCTTGACCTGGCCGACATCAACGCCCAGACCGCTCGACGCGTTGGCCTGAGGGTCGCAGTCGATGACCAGGACCCGCTGCTCCATTGCCGCCAGCGAAGCGGCCAGGTTGACGGTGGTGGTGGTTTTGCCCACGCCGCCTTTCTGGTTCGCCAAAACGATTGTTTGCGCCACAACTATTCCCTCCTGAACCATTCGTTTCACGTGGAACTACGACCGGTAGTAGTCCTTGTACCAGGCGATGAATTTTTCGATGCCATCCTCGATACTCGTCGACGGCTTGAAGCCGACGTCCTGGATCAGGTCGTCGATGTTGGCGTAGGTGGCCGGCACGTCGCCGGGCTGGATGTCCATGTAGTTGCGGATGGCTTTTTTGCCCAGCGCCTGCTCCAGCACGGTGATGAAGCGTTCCAGTTCCACTGTGTTGTTGTTGCCGATGTTGTAGAGCTTGTACGGGGCCGGCGAGGTGCTCGGGTCGGGATGTGCGCCGTCCCAGGCCTGGTTGCCTTGGGGCACATGGCTGACGATGCGGAAAACTCCTTCGACGATGTCGTCGATGTAGGTGAAATCCCGGCGCATTTTCCCATGGTTGAAGACGTTGATGGGCTTGTCTTCGCAAATGGCTCTGGTGAACAGGTAGAGGGCCATGTCCGGCCGCCCCCACGGGCCGTAAACCGTGAAGAAGCGCAGACCGGTCGTGGGCAGCTTGTAGAGATACGAGTAGGTGTGGGCCATCAGTTCGTTGGATTTTTTGCTGGCCGCATAGAGGCTCACGGGGTGGTCCACGTTGTCGTGCACGGAGAAGGGCATGGCTGTGTTCAGCCCATACACGGAGCTCGACGATGCGTAGACCAGGTGCTCCGTCCCGTTGTGTCGGCAGCATTCCAGCAGATTCGCAAAGCCGACGATGTTGGAATCAACGTACGATTTCGGGTTGATGAGCGAATATCTGACGCCTGCCTGGGCCGCGAGATTGACGACGTGGGTGAATTTGTGCGCCTTGAAGTAGGCTTCAAGAGCAGCACCGTCGGCAAGATCGATGGGTTCGAAATGAAAGTTCGAATCAGGTTCCAGCTGCTTCAATCGGTCTTTTTTCAGTTGTACCGAGTAGTAATCATTGAGATTGTCCAGGCCAAAAACCGGAACTCCGGTATGAAGGAAACGCTTTGCGAGGTGAAAACCAATAAATCCCGCCGCGCCCGTGATGAGAATTTTCATGCAATGCTCCATGTGAAACAAAATATGAAAAAACACCTAACCCAAGGATGTTTTGTGGGCAATACGGAATTTGAGTACGATCAGGGGCGAAGTGGATGTCCGGATTTTCAGGCTGTATTCGGAGCGAAGAGTATCAGGAGGTTGCGTCGTCAGGATCAGTTCTGGAGTGTTTGCAGAATTCTCCAGGCCTCGTTTTTGAGCTTCTGGTCGCCCTGGGCCATGGCTTCCAAATCGGGCAACACGACCACGCGGCTGCCGGCTTGTTCCATGTGGAGCAGGTTCTTTTTTGCGTCCGCACCCAGCTTGGCGGCGTGGCCGGAGAAGAACAGGATCGTTTGTGGTTTAAAGTGGCTCAAACCTTTCGCAAACAGGGTGGAATCAAGGTCAAGAGGCCAGGAGCAGAGCGATCCGGGGTTCCATTTCAGGTGTTGGCAGACGGAGTCCTGGATTTTTTTGAAGACGTTCAGGCGCGGAGGGTTGTCAGTCTCCTGCATGTCGTAGAGGAGTCCCGCATATGTCCACAAGGTGCGCGCAGGAATTTGTTTCCCGTGAAACAATGACCGCAACAGCAGCGGCAGCGGGGCCTCATCCGAGGGCGATGCCTGCCGGCGGGAGGGGCTTGGGGCGGGCGCTGCGCTCGGAACATGCGTTGTGGTCGGTGGAGGCGTTTGCAACGAGGCGGATTGGAGCTGCGGCGTCTGCGGGGCCTTGGCCTCGGGGCGCAAGACATGGGTTACACCGAGGCGTTTCAGCGTGCGTTGGGCTTCGGTCAGGGTGTGTTCATTGAGATCCAATCCCAAATCCTCCAGGCGATTTCTGTTTTCGGCAACTGTGGCCAGGATTCCTTTCTTCCGTATCGGTCCATGACCACGACGCGGTTGGTGACGGACGCGAAGCCGGAACCGGTTTCATCAATGGGATTGGCGACGATCAGATCAAGATTCTTTTTGTCAAGTTTGAGAGCCGCGTTGCGTTCTAGGTCCTGGGCTTCGGCGGCGAAACCGATCGTCTGTTGCCCAGTTTTTTTGGCGCAGCTCAGGGTCGCCAGTATGTCGGGGTTGGTTTCAAACGATATGGACAGCGGTTGCCCATTTTTCTTGTATTTGCCGGAAGGGCAGGCTGGTGGTCGATAGTCGGCCACCGCGGCCGTGAAACAGCCTATGTCCTGGGACGGAAAAATGTCGCTGGCGGCCTGGAACATGTCCCGGGCCGTGATCACAGGAATTTTCTTGATCATGGACGGAAGGCGGATGTCCACCGGACCGGTGATGGCCGTCACCTCGGCCCCGCGAAGGGCCGCCGCGATGGCGATGGCGGCGCCCATGGTCCCGCTGGAGGGATTGGACCAGAACCGCGCCTTGTCGAAGTACTCACGGGTGGGGCCCAGCGTCAGCATGACCCTTTTGCCGCGCAGGTCTTGCGGGGAAAGGGCGGCAAGGGTTCGCACGAATATTTCGTCCATTGGGGCCAGACGTCCTTGGCCCGTGTCGCCGCATGCCACATTGCCGCAATCGGGCTCGATGCGGATCACTCCGCGTGCGCCCAGAAGCTCCCAGTTGTGGCGGGTGGCCGGGGCGCTCCACATGCGCGGATTCATGGCCGGAGCCACCAGCACGGGGCCGGGAAAGGCCAGAATTTGGCAGCTCAGCAGGTCGTCCGCCAGGCCATGCGCCATCTTGGCCAGGATGTTCGCCGTGGCGGGGGCGATGATGAAGGCATCGGCCACGGAGGGTTCGAGGTGGTCGAAATTGGCCCCGCTCGCGAACATGCCCGTGTACAGGGGCTCGGCTCCAAGGGCGCTGAAGGAAAGCTCGGTGACAAATTTCTGAGCCGACGCCGTCAGGGTGGCCCCGACTTGCAGGTGCAAATGTAAAAAGGCCCTGGTCAAATCCAGGGCCTTGTACGCTGCTATGGAGCCGGTGACCCCAAGGTGGATGCGTTTCCCGTGAAACGTATCGAACTGGTAGTGTGTGGGAATCACTCGGACAACGTCCTTTCCGGCTCGGGGGCAATGCCGCCGGAGGGATAGCTGGGATAGGTGTCGACCGGCTGCGTGCCGGTGGAATACGCGGGCGCGCTGGCGGCGGGGGCTTTCGGGGACACCTTGATCTCGAGCCACGTATACAGGATCGGACTTTCTTCGATCGTGATCATGCATATTTTATTTTCTTTAGAAAAAACAAGATGATAGCGCTGATACTTCTGGTATGTGACGAGTGTCCAGCCATCCTTGGGCATGGTGTTGAAAAAATAATCGAACAGGGAAATGGGTTCAGCCTGTCCCTTGAACACCATGGTCCCGAACTTGCCGGTGTCGGAAGGGACGATGTTGGATTTCCTGGTCTGGAGTTCCATTTCTTCTGGCACGCGAATGTCGCTGAAATCATAGAAGAAACTGTTCTGAGTCGGGGCCGCGCCCGGATCTTGCGTGGAGGATCCTCCGGTCAGGGCGGCGCACCCCCAGGACGTCAACAGTACGGCGATGATAAGCAATTTAAGATGGCGCATGTGTATGATCCTTGGTAGACGTTAAAATTGTGCAGATCAGGACTTTTGCTGTGAAAATGTAGCAGCACCGGGACTGAGATCAAGTGTTTTTTGCGCTTCAAGGCTCTGTTCGAGCTGCCTGGCCTTGAAGGCTTCGTCGACCCAACCCCCCTCCTCAAGAGACTGCGCCGCCAAGGCGTACATGCGGTGAACGCCATCGGCGTAGATCGCGCGCGTCAGTTCCTCGGCGTAACCCTTGAAAACGCTGTGCACGAGGTCGCTTTGAGCGTACAGAAAGCGGGCCAGCAGGGGGTTTTCATGGTGCAGGGGAAGATATAGGATAAACAGACGCTTGCAATGGAAAATGATGAACCGGATGCGGCGCACTTCACGTTCGATGCTTTCCGAGGTCTGCTTGATGACCGCGTAAAGCTCCGAACCGATATGCTGCTCCTCCGGGGTGAGGGCCTCGTTCTGTTGCAGCTGTCTGAAACGGGGCTTGTAATTCATCTGCTGGTAGGCGTCTTCCTTGAGCTTTATGCATTCATGGAAGATGTATCCCAAGGCCCAGTCGAGGTATTCGCCGAAGACAGCGAAGGATGTCTGTTCCTCGTTGCGGAAAAGCAGGTGCGCGGTGTCCTTGACCCTCCAGAGCAGGCCCTTGCTGTTCTGGCGGCCCAGGATGTCGTCGAAGAAATGGAAGCTGACCGATCCGCTTGCGTCATAATCGGAAAAATGGTTTTCCAAGGCGCTGGCGATCTGGCAGAAATCGCGCAGAACGTCGCGGACAAAGGAATCATGCTTGGATTTCAGCCAGCTTTTGGACATTGCTCATCCCGTACGAGGTTTCGTCGTCATGTACGGCACCCCCTGGCTCACGTCAAACCCGGAAAGGCCCATGGATACCGCGCAGAAAATCATCTCTCCCCAAGGTCTGGGCCACCGCCCGGCAGGCAAGCTGGTCTTCACCAACGGATGCTTCGACATCATCCACCCAGGACACGTGGACTACCTGGAGCGGGCCCGGAGCATGGGGTCGTGCCTTGTGGTCGGACTCAACAGCGACGCTTCCGTGCGCCGGCTGAAAGGGGCGCTTCGACCCGTCAACGACCAGAGCGCCCGCGCCCGGGTGCTGGCCGCCCTGGCCTGTGTGGATTTTGTCATGATTTTCGAGGAGGACACGCCGCTTGAACTGATCAAGGCGGTGCGTCCGGACATCCTGGTCAAGGGAGGGGATTGGAGCGTGGACCGGATCGTGGGCCGGGACGTGGTGGAAGAGGCCGGAGGCACGGTCTGTTCGATCCCTCTTCTGGAAGGCTACTCGACCACCAAGACCGTGAACCGCATCGTGGCCATGCACAGGAGCGTCGAAAATGGATAGTTTGAGCACCAGGCGCATCGACTACTCCCTGACGTACCTGCTGGACGTCCTGGTCGGCGCGGGGGAGATCAGCGAGGCCCAGGCCAGGATCATTCTGGAGCACGCAGTCAAGAACGGCATCGACACCGAAGGTCCGGACGGCATCGACGACCTGATCCGCTTCAACATCCGCAAGCCCGCCCGGGAGCCCGGCCTGCCGGAGTCGCGGATCACGGAGGATGTCATCCTGAAGGCCGTGGCGGCCAGGGAAGGGCTTGAATTCCGCCGGGTGGACCCCTTCGACCTTGATCTGGAGGTGACCACCAAGACCATTTCCGAAAGTTTTGCGCGCATGAACACCCTGGTTCCGATCATGATTCGCGACGGAGAACTGGAACTGGCGGTCTTCAATCCGTTCCGGGCCGAACTCTGGCAGGACATGGAGCGTGTCAGCGACCTGCCGTACAAGGTTTTTCTGAGCACGCGCCAGGACATAAACCGGCTCATCGACGACTATTACCAATTCCGGACCGCCATCCAGGCCGCGCAGATCGAGTTCATGGACTCAAGCGAGATCGGCAACCTCGAGGCGCGGGTCAAGGTGGCCGAAAAATCCGATCCCGAATCGCAACGCCACATCATCAAGGCCGTGGACTACCTGTTGCGCTCCGCCCTGCGCGAGCGGGCCAGCGACATCCACATCGAGCCCAAGCGGGACTTCGCCCTGATCCGTTTCCGCATCGACGGCATCCTGCACGATCTGCACCGCCTGCCCATGACCGTGCATCTGGCCATGATCAACAGGCTCAAAGGCATGAGCAGGCTCGACATCTCCGAGAAGCGCAGGCCCCAGGACGGCCGCGTGCAGCTGGTGCTGGCCGGCGTGCCGACGGATGTGCGCGTCTCGACCATTCCGGTGGCCTTCGGCGAGAAGATGGTGCTGCGCCTGCTTTCAAGCGACAGCACATTGAAGAATCTCGAAGAGCTGGGCATGCGGCCCGAGCATTACGAGACCTACAGCCGATTCCTGCGCAAGACCTACGGGCTCATCCTGGTCACCGGGCCCACGGGCAGCGGCAAGTCGACGACCCTGTATTCGACCCTCAAAGTGCTGGCCAACCCGCAGGTCAACGTGGTCACTCTCGAAGATCCCATCGAAATGGTGGTCGACGATTTCAACCAGATCGGCGTGCAATCGAAAATCGGAGTGACCTTCGGGCAGATGCTGCGGCACATTCTGCGCCAGGATCCCGACATCATCATGATCGGCGAAATGCGCGACCTGGAGACCGCCGAACAGGCCGTGCAGTCCGCCCTGACCGGGCACATCGTCTTTTCCACCCTGCACACCAACGACGCCAGCTCGGCCCTGACGCGTCTCATCGATCTGGGGCTCGACGCCTATCTCATCAACGCCGCGGTGATCGGCTGCATCGCCCAGCGCCTGGTGCGCAACATCTGCCCGTACTGCAAGGTGCGCTACACGCCCGATTACGAGGAGATCAAGGCCCTGGGGCTGGACGGGTACATCAGCCCGGGCCAGGCGTTATGGAGGGGGCGCGGGTGCGATCACTGCCGTCAGACCGGCTATTACGGCCGAACCGGCATTTTCGAGATCCTGCCCTATGACACCGAGGTCAAGGACGCCATTCGCAAGAACATCGATCTGGGCGATCTGCGCGCCATGGTTCGACAAAAAGGGGTGCGGTCCCTGTTTGACGACGGAATGGAGCGGGTCGTGCAAGGGGTGACGACCGTGGAGGAAGTGTTGCGCGTGGCGGGAGGATCGGTGGATTAGGCGCGGGGTTTGACGGAACCGGGCAGATTGTGGCCGGTCAGTTTTTTCAGGGCTTCGAAGGCCTGGTCCAGGGACGATCTCTCGTCGATGGTTTGCTGCAGGAAGGCGCGGATGGGGTGGATCATGGCCAGGGCCTGGTCTATCTCGGCGTTGGAGCCGTGCGCGTAGGCCCCGATGTTGACCATGTCCTCGACGCGCTGGAACGTGGCCATCATGCGGATCAGGTCGCGCCCGGCGGCGACGGCGGGAGCGGGGGCGACGTCGCCGGCAAGGCGGCTGACGCTTCGCAGCACGTCGATGGACGGGTAGTGCCCCTGGTCGGCCAGCTCGCGGGTCAGCACGATATGCCCGTCAAGGATGGAGCGGACCGCGTCGGCCACGGGTTCGTTGAAGTCGTCGCCTTCCACCAGCACGGTGTAGATGCCGGTGATGCTCCCCGAGGACGCCCGCCCGGCGCGTTCGAGCAGGCGGGGCAGATGGGAAAAGACGGTGGGCGTGTATCCCCTGGTGGTGGGGGGCTCCCCGGCCGCCAGGCCGACCTCGCGGGCCGCCATGGCGAAGCGGGTGACCGAATCCATCATCAGGAGCACGTCCTTGCCCTGGTCACGAAAGAATTCCGCCATGGCCGTGGCCGCGTAGGCCGCGCGCATGCGCACCAGGGGGCCCTGGTCCGAGGTGGCCACGACGAGCACCGACTTGGCCAGCCCTTCGGGCCCAAGGTCCTTTTCGATGAAATCCACGACCTCCCGGCCACGTTCGCCGATGAGCCCGATGACGTTGACTTCGGCCGACGTGTAGCGGGCGAACATGCCCATGAGCGTGCTCTTGCCGACGCCCGATCCGGCCATGATGCCCACGCGCTGGCCCTTGCCCAGGGTCAGCAGGCCGTTGACGGCCCGGACCCCGACATCGAGGGGTTCGGTGATACGCGGGCGGGTCAGGGGGTTGGGCGGATCGGCGTGCAGCGGGTTGTAGCGCGCCGGAAAAATGGATTTGGCCGGATCGAGGGACTGTCCGAACGCGTCCACCGCGTGTCCGAGATAGCGGTTGCCCACAGGGAAGACGGGCGGGGTGCTTGTGTTGCGGATCAGGCTTCCCGGGCGGATGCCGCGCATTTCCCCGTAGGGCATGAGCAGCATGACGTCGTCGCGGAAACCGACGACCTCGGCATTGATGACCTGCCGGCCCGTGTCGTCGGGCAGCAGCTGGCAAACAGATCCGAGCGGGGCCTTGATGCCCCGGCCTTCGGCCACCAGGCCCACGACCTTGCTCACCTTGCCGTAGGCCTGCGCCGGTTGCAGGTCGGACAGGAGGTTGAGGGTGCCGTCGAGGTCGGCGGTCATGAATTTTCCACGTATCCGTCGAGGATGGCTTTGACCTGCTCGAAACGGGCGGCGATGGAGTTGTCCACCACGCCGTCGCCGCTTTCGATGCGCACGCCGCCGGGTGCCAGGGCCGGGCTTGAGCAGATGCGCAGTTCCGGCAGACCGGGACGCTGGTCTTTGGACTGTTCGGCCATATTTTTGGCCAGTTCGAGGTCGGTGGGGCAGACGTGCACGGTGATGCAGGTTTGGGCCTGAAGCTGGGCGACGGCCTCGTCGAAGAGGCTGTTCAGGACCTGTTCGCGCTGCTCGTCGAGCATCACGCCCAGCGTTTTTTCGAAAGCCAGGCGCAGGATCGCGAAAAGGGCCTGTTTGTGTTCGGCGTAGATGCGTTTTTTTTCATCCAGCAGCGCCGTCTGCAAGGTGTCCAGAAAAGAGCGCACTTTCGCGTTTTCCGCCAGGGCAATGGATTCGGCGTCGCGCTGCCCGGCGGCAAAGCCTTCCGCCTGCGCGCCGGCGCGGATCTGCTCCGCTTCGGACAGGGCCTGGGTCAGGATGTCCTTGGCCATCCGCTGCGCTCGTTCCCGAACCTGTTCCATGTAGCGCTCCTGGTTCTCGCTGGTCCACATTTGAGCCGACGGGCGGTTCAGACCCGCATGGTCGACGCACTGCAACCCATAGATGACCCTGCCGGGGCACGCGGCGTTGTCAGACAAGGACTTCTCCTCCACTGCCGGCGATGACGATGCGGCCTTCGGCCTCCAGGCGGCGCACCTGCTTGACGATGTTCTGCTGCGCGGCCTCCACTTCGGACAGCTTGACCGGTCCCATGATTTCGAGATCCTCGCGGATCATGTTGCCAGCGCGTTCGGAGAGGTTCTTGAAGAACTTCTCGCGCAGCTCTTCCGGGGCGGTCTTGAGGGACATGGTCAGATCCTCGTTGCTGATTTCCTTCAAGACTTCGCGGATGCCGCGATCGTCGATCTTCATGATGTCCTCGAACACGAACATGAGCTGCTTGATCTCTTCGGCCAGCTGCGCGCTTTCCTCTTCGATGTCGGCCATGATCTCCTCTTCCGTGGCCCGGTCGATGGCGTTCAAGATTTCCGCCACGGAATTGACGCCGCCGACCTTGCGGCCTTCCTTGCCGCCGATGGCGATGAGCTGGCTCTGCAGGACGCGGTCCACCTCGACCAGCATCTCCTCGGCCACGGCTTCGAGCTTGGCCAGGCGGATGAGCACTTCCGCGCGCACGCCGGGGGCCATGTTCTGCAACAGGTTCCCCGCGCTGTCGGGAGGGAGGTGGCCAAGAATGAGGGCCAGGGTCTGCGGATGCTCGTTGCGCAGGATCTGGGCCAGGATCTTGGGACTGACGTTGCCGAGTTCCTTGAACGGCACGGGGCCGGAATCGAAATCGAGTTCATCCAGAATGTAGCGCGCCGTGTCGGAATCGAGATTCGAGGAGATCATCTTGCGGACCTGTTCGGGCCCGCCGTAGAGCATTTCCTTGCCGATGGTCATGGCCTGGTTGAATTCCCGCAGCACTTCCTCGGCCTGTTCCTTGTTCACGGTGTCGAGCTTGGCCATGGCCCGCGACACGGCGGTGATCTCGGCGCGTTCGAATTTCTTGAAGACCTCGGAGGCGAATGCGTCGCCCAGGGCCAGGATGAGAATGGCCGTTTTCTGCGGTCCTGTCAGTTTTGCGGAGGGTGGTGCCACTTATGCTTCTCCCTGGGCCATCCATTGGCGCATGATCATGACGGCCTGGTCCATGTTCTGTTCGACAAGCTGCTGCGCGAGATGCTTGGCGTTTTCGATGCGTTTGACAGCGTCCACGGCCGCCATGTCCTCTTCGTTCAATCCTTCGGTCAGGGCCATGAGTTCCTGGGCCGCGCCGAGTTCTTCCGCGTTCTGCTGCACCGTGGGCTTTTCGACCTTGGGCCGGATCAGGGCCAGGACCACCGGGCGGGCCACGAAAAGCAGGAACAGCAGGATGATGAGCGTGTTCAGGAGAGGCTTGCCCAGCAGCTGGAAGTAGCGCGAGGCGACATCAAGCAGCGGAGGCTGCTCGGCACCGATGGGCTCGCCAAAGGAGATCGAGGAGACCTCGATGGCGTCGCCGCGCGTCTCGTCGAAGCCCACCGCGCGCTGGCTGAGTTGGCGGATCTGTTCCATCTGTTCAGCGCCGAGCGGCTCGAAGGCGTAGGTGCCGTCCTGCTGCTGAGTGTACTTGCCGTCGACGAGAACGGCAACGCTTAAACGCTTGACGCTCCCGACCTGGGAAATGATCTGCTGTTCTTCCTTGTTGATGTCGAAATTCGTGGTCGAGGAGGTGCGGATGCTTTCCTGGGCCGTGCCGGCCGCCGTGCGGTCGTTTTCGCCCTGGTAGTTGGGGTCGGGCGTGCCGCCGTCCACGTTGGCGGAACCCTTGCTCTCCTCCTCGCTTTTGACCTCGCTTCTGACCACGGCGGATTTGGGGTCGAAAATTTCCTTGCGGATGGTGGTGCGGTCAAAGTCCAGGTCCGCGTTGACCCTGGCGATGACGCGACCGGGGCCGACAATGGGCAGCAGGAGCTGCTCGATGCGTTGCTCCAGGTTGCGCTGCATGCCCATCTGGTACTCAAGCTGGGTCGAGCTCAGACCCGCGATGTCCGTGTCCGTCTTGGGCTCGTAGAGGATCTTGCCCCGGCTGTCGGCCAGGGTGATGTGCTCCGGCGTCATGCCTTCGACGCTGGTGGAGACGAGGTTGACGATGGCCTGGACCTGTTGCGGTCCCAGGCTGCGTCCGCCCTTGAGCTTGAGCATGATGGCCGCGGAGGGCGGGGCCTGTTCCTCGACGAAGAGGCTCTTGTTGGGCAGCACCAGGTGCACGCGGGCGTTTTCCACTTCGGCCAGTTCGGAGATGGTGCGGGAGAGTTCGCCCTGCAGGGCGCGCTGGTAGTTGATGCCCTGCACGAAGTTGGTCTGGCCGATCTTGTTCTCGTCGAAGAGCTCGAAGCCGATGCCCTGGCCATGCAGCGAGCCTTCGCCGGCCAGCTTGAGCCGGGCTTCATAGACCATGTCCGAGGGCACCATGATGGTGGTCCCGGAGTCGGTGATCTGGTAGGGGATGTTTTCCTTTTGCAGGTAGTTGACCACGCTGGAGGCGTCTTCCTGGTAGAGCTGGCTGTAGAGAACCCGGTAGTCGACCTTGTTCATCCAGAAGATCATGCCGAAGAAGGCGATGAGGAGCGAGACCAGCAGGCCTCCGAGGAGGATGCGCTGGGCCATGGATTTGTCGGTCCAGAATTCCTGGGCCTTGGCCAGGGTGTTTTGCAGAAGGGGGGGCATGGTGAATCCTCGCGTGTATTAGAATCAGAACTGGATGCGCATTATTTCCTGGTATGCCTGCATGACCTTGTTGCGGACCGCCGAGGTCATGTCCATGGCCAGTCCGGCCTTTTGCAGGGTGATCATCAGCTCGTGCACGTTCTGGTTTTTGCCCGAGGCAAAATCCTGGATCATGAGCGATTTCTCCGCCTGCATTTCATTGACCTTGGCCAGGGACTCTTCGATGGTCTCGGCGAATGATTGGGTTGCTTCCCTGGTGGATTTGGTTTTGGCGTCGAGACTTTTGGGATTGTTCAGGAGCTCGTTTGCCGCTGAATAGGCCTTGATGGCCATGGGTGATACCGCCATGGAATGCCTCCTTGTCTATCTGTATATGATCGGGTGCGGCCTAGCGCCCGATTTCAAGAGCCTTTGAAAACATGCTTTTGGAAGTGGTGATGGTCGAAACGTTGGCCTCGTAGGCGCGCATGGCTGAAAGCATGTTGGTCATTTCCTCCACCACGTTGATGTCTGGGTAGCTGACGTAGCCGTTCTCGTCGGCGTCGGGATGGCCCGGCTCGTAGACCTGCTTGAGCGGGCGCCTGTCATTCTGGACCGACTCGACCCGCACGCCCTTGACGTCCTGATCCAGGGCCGAATTCATGGCCTTGGAAAAAGGGCTCTGCACGTCCGTTTCCTTGAACACGACCTCCTTGCGGCGGTACGGTCCGCCGTCCGCGGTTCTGGTCGTCTTGGCGTTGGCCAGGTTCATGGAGATGACATTCAAATGGGTGCGTTCAGCCTTGAGCGCGGACGCTCCGACGTCGATGGCGGTCATGAAATCCATTATTTGCCTCCGTCTGCGATGACTTGCTTAAGTCCCGTGAAGTTCTTCTGCATGACCGTGGCCAGCGTGTTGTAGAGCAGATTGTTCTTGGCCATGGCGGCCATTTCCTTGTCCAGGTCCACGTTGTCCACGCCCTGCACGACCCGTGGGGTCAGGGATCTGGTCACGCTGGCCTCGGTCTGGTCGGCGGAAAAGGCCAGGGGAAAATGATCGGGGTGCGTGCGGGCCACGGCTCCGGCATCGGACAGCCCGAGCGCGGCCTGCAGGTCCTTCTCGAACTCCAGGGTGCGGGCCTTGTAGCCGGGCGTATTGATGTTGGCCATGTTGGCACTGACGATGTTTTGACGCTGAAGCTGGAAATCCATGACCTTGGCCGTCAGATCAATGTGATCGGGAAACAAGCTTTTCATTCGATAACCCCTTGTCGTACCGGCATTTGTTGTTCTGCGCGAGGGCGTCGCCGGGATGCTGACGAGGTCTGGTCTGCAATGACCATTCCAGATTGGTTTAAGTGTGCGATGTTATTTTAAATCAGTGTGTTGCAATGTGATTTTGGAATGATTCGTTTCGGCGCGGCAGTACTATTGGTTTCTGGCATCAAAGTTGCTTTGCCGCTGGCAGAGAGTCAACGCTTACGAGATCTGCCGACAAGGAGGAGGAACCATGAGTTCGCATCTGGATTATGAAATCAACAAGGAACTTGGCGAATGCTATCTTTTCATGGGTGAGCTGGACAAGGCCGAAAGCTATTACCACAAGGCCGCGAGCAGCAATGGCGTTCATCCGGACCCGTATCTGGGGCTGGCGACCGTCGCCGTGCAGCGCGGGGATTTGAATCAGGCCCTGGCCATGTATCAGAAGGCCGAGGACATCGCCTCTTCGGACAAGTCACTGGCCGGCATCGCCCTGGTCAGCGCCCAGCAGGGGCAGGAAGACAAGGCTTTCGGGCTCTATCAGCAAGCTCTTTCGCGCAATCCTGAAAACATCGTCGCCCTTTTCGGGCTGGTTCAGGTCGCGCATGTGCTTGGGCGCACGGCCGAGGCCATCGCCCCCCTGGAGCGGCACCTGGAGCTGAATCCGGGCAAGAGCGAGGTCCGTTATGCCTTGAGCGGCTGCCTTGTGGCGTGCCATCGCAAGGACGAGGCCAAGGCGCACCTGCGTCAGCTTCTGGAAATGGATCCGGGCAACGAATCCGCCGCCGAGCTTCTGGCGCAGCTCTAGTTCGACGCCGTTCCCCTCCTCGCGACAGGCCGGTTCCCGGAAATCCGGGGGCTGGCCTGTCCTTGTTGCATATTGCGATCAAAGCTGGCAGTGCACGGCGAACATTCTTTTCGAGAGGGGTACATTATGGACATGTTGCCAATTCGCCGGGCCATCCTGAGCGTCACAGATAAATCCGGTCTTGATGATTTCGCCCGTTTTCTGCAGGGACAGGGCGTGGAGCTGGTTTCCACCGGGGGCACGCGCAAGAAGCTGCTTCAGGCGGGCCTCAAGGTGCGGTCCGTCAGCGATGTGACGGGTTTTCCGGAAATCCTGGGCGGTCGGGTCAAGACCCTGCATCCCCACGTGCACGCCGGAATTTTGGCGGACAAGGACGACTCCACGCACATGCAGACCTTGAAGGATTTGCGCCTGGCTCCCTTTGACCTGATCTGCGTCAATCTCTACAATTTCGCCGAAGCCGTGCGCCAGACCCTGCAAGACAAGCAGGCGGTGGAGCAGATCGACATCGGCGGTCCCACCATGCTGCGCGCCTCGGCCAAGAATTTTCATTCCGTGGCCGTCATTCCCGACCCCTCCTACTATGCCGAATGCATGCAGGAAATGAAGAACAACGGCGGCTGTCTTTCCCTGGCTTTTCGCAAGCGCATGGCCGTGGCCACCTTTGCCATGACCTCGGAATACGACCGCATGATCACCGAGTACCTGAGCCGCTCCTAAGGGGGCGGCCCGGCCGGATCGCACCGGCGCAGGAGAGAGACCATAGCATCCAAACCGCTCGGCAACCTCTCGGGCTTGAAGCCCAGCCAGGTCACCGCCATTTCCCGCCTGTACAACAGACGCTTTCCCGACCAGGGCGGATTCACTCCCGACCAGGCCCGGGAGCTGGCCATCCTGAGTCGCGGCGTCAGCCGTCAGATCGGCGTGCTCATCAACCGCAAGGGCGTGCCGGTCATGGTTATTGTCGGCGAGCAGGACGGCATCCTGATCCCGGAGCTGTCCCGTCACCGGCAGGCCGATTCGCGCCTTTCCGGCCTCCGCCTGCTGCATACCCATCTTGATTCTTCCCTGCTGACCCAGGAAGACCTCATGGACATGGTCTTTCTGCGTCTGGACGCGGTCTGCGTGCTGACCGTGTCCTCGGAAGGAGCCCCCCGAACCTGTCAGATCGCCCACATCCTGCCGCCCAATGCCGACGAGCTGCCCTATCAGGTGCATCCGGCCATGATCTGGGACGATGTGGATTTTGATTTCGGCGCGGGCGTCAGGGCGCTGGAAGACGAGCTGGCGCGCACGGGCCAGAGCGTGACCGCCTCGGCCCGCGAGGGGGCGGCCATACTGGTCAGCGTGGCCCCGCAGTCCAGGGACGCGCAGGAGCGTTCGTTGGCGGAGCTGGCGGAGCTTGCGGCCACGGCCGGGCTCGAAGTGGTGGGGCAGGTCGTGCAGCGGGTGGCCCGGGTCAACCCCAAACTCATTCTGGGTCGGGGAAAGCTTGCGGAACTGGAGGTGCTGGCCCTGCAGAAGAACGCGGCGACACTGGTTTTCGACCAGGAGCTCACCCCCACGCAGCAACGCAACCTGAGTCAGATCACCGAACGCAAGGTCTTGGACCGCACGCAGCTCATTCTCGACATTTTCGCCCAGCACGCCCAGACCCGCGAAGGCAAGCTTCAGGTCGAGATGGCCCAGCTCAAGTACATGATGCCGCGTCTAGTGGGTCAGAATCGTGCCATGAGCCGCCTGGCCGGCGGCATCGGTGGACGTGGCCCGGGCGAGACGCGCCTGGAGATGGATCGCCGCAAGATCCGTGAGCGCATCGCCCAGATCAAGACGGAGCTCGGCAGCGTGCGCAAGCATCGCAAGTCCACGCGCAGCCGCCGCGACAAGGCGGGATTGCCCATCGTCTCCCTGGTCGGGTACACCAACGCGGGCAAGTCCACGCTTTTGAACACCCTGACCAAGAGCCAGGTTTTGGCCGAGAACAAGCTCTTCGCCACCCTGGATCCCACCAGCCGCCGCCTGCGCTTTCCCGAGGACCGGGAAATCATCCTGACCGACACGGTGGGCTTCATCCGCCACCTGCCCGCCGACCTGCGCGAGGCCTTCATGGCCACCCTGGAAGAGCTTGAAAGCGCGGACGTGCTGGTGCTCGTGGCCGACGCCTCCCACCCCGAGATGGACGCCCAGGTGGATGCGGTGGAATCCATCCTGCGCGATTTGTCCATCGACGCCATTCCCCGCATCCTCGCCTTGAACAAGGTCGACCGCATCCCGGACGAAACCCGCGAGACCCTGGCCTTTGTCCATCCCGACGCGGTCTTCATCTCCGCCATTGAACGCCCGACCCTGACGCCGCTTGTGGAACGGATCAAATCGCTTCTCTGAGACCTTTCGCCCGGTCTTCACGGGGGGCGATCGCTATAGGTTCATTTGGGACGCGATTTGTCGGAAAGCATGGGCTCTGCGTTGATTCGCTACATATAAAAGCGAAAACATGCAGAAAAATGTCTATATATCGAAGTCACGCCGTAATGAAATAAATCAATATTGAATGTTTCGTTCGACTTGTGCACTGATCTTCTAAAATTCATATGGAGGGTTGGTGATGAGAAAATTGTTTCAGATGATGATTTGCGTGCTTCTTTTCGGCCTGTTTGCTTCCGGCCCCGCCCTTGCGCAGGATCTGATCGACATCAATACCGCGACGGCTCAGGAGTTGACGTCCCTGCCCGGGATCGGGCCGGTCATTGCCGGCAAGATCGTCGAATACCGTGAAGCCAAGCCTTTCGACACGGTGGAGGAGGTTCTTGAGGTCAAAGGCATCGGCCCGGCCAAGTTCGAAGCCATCAAGGACCGCATCACCGTTGGCGCGGTAGCCCCGGCGGCTCCCGCTGCTCCCGCGAAAGAGTAGATCCGGCCAATTTGCATCCTCTTGAAAAGCGGTTCCCGCCCTTTGGGTCGGAGCCGCTTTTTTGCTGCCCTCGATATTGCATATCGTTCAAGATAGCTGTACGAAGAATTCATGCTTTCGGAACTTTTCTCCTCCAAAACGCGCATCCAATTGCTGCTCAAGCTTTTTCTCAATCCCGACGTGTCCTGTTATCTCCGGGAGTTGGCGACGGAATTCGCCGTCTCGCCCAACGCCGTGAAGGAAGAACTGGATAGCCTGACCGATGCCGGGTACCTGGAAAAGAAAAAGCAGGGCCGCTCCCTTTTCTTTCGCGCCAACACAAGGCATCCGATTTTTCCCGAGCTGCACTCCATCGTCAAAAAGAGCCTCGGCATCGACCGGGTGGTCGAAGACGTCCGCCGAGACCTGGGGGATGTGCATGCGGTCTACATCCTGGACGACTACGCCCTGGGCAAGGACTCCGGGCTCATCGACCTTTTGATCGTCGGCGAGGTCAAATCGGACAGGCTGCGGGAATACGTGCGCCTCACCGAAGAGAAAATCCGGCGCAAGCTGCGGGTGATGGTGATCGGGGTGGTGGAATTCGAGGATTCGAAACAGACTTTTTTGCAGCGGCCGCATTGGAAGGTGGTGTAGGCGCGAGGTGATTATGGGTGGCCCTACGGGTGGCCAGACAGTGGTTCTGACGTGAGGAGGGGCTATGCGTATTACGGAAACAGAGCGTCGGGTCCTGCGCGACGCGGCGCGAGAGGCTTTCGGAGCAGGTTCCACGGTTTTTCTCTTCGGATCTCGCGTGGATGATTCTCGGCGGGGTGGCGACATCGATCTGCTTGTGGAGACCGATAAGACTGGGCACGCCGCAATTCTCGAAGCTCAGCTCCGTTTTTTGGCCACAGTCAAGCTGGCCCTTGGGGAGCAAAAGATCGACGTGCTTGTGGATTACCCGGATCGCAAGAGCCGTCCTGAAATTTTACGCATCGCAAGAGCTTCTGGAGTGCGGTTATGATTTCGACAAGCATCGAGGTCAATGCTTTGCGTTTTTATGACGAGTTGACTCCGGAATCCATATGAAAGCGGAAGTATCATAAAGGGAAGATTTGCCTGCTCGCAGGATAAGATAGGTGCTTTTGTGCTTTTAATTAATGTTCATAGCGGACAAAGATTACTCAATATTTTTTTGCGTGGCGTGACGCTACTCAGCAGATTTCTGTTTGTTTTTGTTTTGGCCAAATTTCTTGAACCAGTTGAAGTTGGTCTCTATGGATTGCTCGGGGCAACAATTTCATATGTCATTATGGCTCTCGGCTTTGATTTCTATACATATTCGACTCGAGAAATGATCGTCGCTGACCGAAGCAGATGGGCGGCAATGTTGCGCGATCAAGGTATTTTTTATGGAATTTCTTACGTTATTTTTCTCCCAGCTTGTGGGTTCATCTTTTGGTATGGCTTTTTGCCCTGGACCGTTGCGATGTGGTTTTTTCCATTGTTGGTTTTGGAGCATGCCGCGCAAGAGTTTAATCGTGTGCTAGTCGCTTTATCAGAACCGTTATGGGCAAGCGTTGTGCTTTTTGTCCGGTCAGGGTCATGGGCTTTGGGTGTCTCTATTTGGCTGTTGTTTTTTCCTGCCCAGCGTAGTCTTGATTTTGTATTTGCAGCTTGGGCGGCAAGCGTATTTATTGCTTGTGTATTTGGCGCTTTTCTTCTGAGACGATTAGCGCCTGGGTCTCTTGTTTGTCGTGTCGATTGGGGTTGGATTAAGCGTGGTATTTGCGTTGCGTTCCCTTTCGTGCTTGGCACTATGTCGTTACGTGCGTTTTATACTTTTGATCGTTATTGGATAGAATCTTTAGGAGGGTTAGATGTTTTAGCGGCGTATGCCTTGTTTGTAGGTGTTTCTAATGCGATAGCGGCTGTTATTGATGCGTCTGTATTTTCTTTTTCGTATCCGTCAATTGTCGCCGCTGCTGGGAAAAAAGATAAATCTGAATTTTTAAAAAAATTAAAAAATATGTATATTCAAACATTTGTAGTAATGATCATGCTTTCTATTACTGCATTAATAATTACTAGACTTTTTATTAACGAGATTGACAGGTCTGTGTACAAAGATAATTTTATATTTTTATATTGGCTTGTTTTGGCAAACGCTTTTTTCTCTATGAGCATGGTTCCACATTATGGGCTTTATGCTCTGCGTAAAGATAGATTGATAATTCTCAGTCACATTTACGCGGTGCCTATTTTTTTTATATCAATAATCGTTATGCATTCAATTCTTGGAGTTTTGGCGGTGCCTGTGGGAATGTCGATCACGTTTCTGTTCCTGTTCAGTGTGAAAACCATGTTATTTCATCGTTGCAATCCAGTTGCAATGGATGTGTAAAATAATTTGAAATCTATTCCGGAAAATTATGCTCACCAATAAAACAATTCTTGGAAATGGCGGAACTGGCTCCTTCGGGTGAGCGTGTTCAAGCGAACTGAGCCGCTCCTGTGTTTTGAAATCTGCAGTGCTATGAGTTATATATTGATAAGTGTAGATGGTGACGATTTTGTTATTTAAAGAGATTTTTAATTATTATTGTATAAATAATTCTAATTTTCTTCTTAGTAAGAAAATCCCGTTATTATATGAAAATATTACTTCAAGTAAGATAAGCGCTTCATTTGTTTATTTTAGCAGTCAATGTTTTAGCGCGAAATATTTGTTTGTAGGCGGAAAATATCGACAGCTTATCAATATTTCAGCCGCTGACGGGGGCGTTGTGTTGGTCGGTGGTTGGCATCATTGGCTATATGCAATATGCATGCAAAATTGTAGTTATTTTAGCTATTATGGTCAATTAAATTCGTTATATAGAAGTTGGAATTCAATTTCTGATAAGTTCATTTCTGTAAATATTGATATAACTTCCCTTCAGTTAAGGAAATGGGGGATAAAGGTGGTCGTTGTTACAAATGATTCGCTGCCGTTAGAGAGGATGTGGATAGCCGCTGCTCGACAAGCGTCTATTCCAAGTGTGTGTATTCAACACGGACTGTTTTCTTCTCATGCGAGAGAAATCAATGATGGGAAATACGCGGACGTAATTTGCGCTTACGATGAGTGGCAGTCTCAGATTCTCATGGAAACAGGAGCTAGAAAAGTCAGTATATTAGGTTTTTATGAAGATCAGAAACTGCTGCGAAAGACTCGCCGGAAAAGGCGAAAAGTGTGTTTTTTGGGACAACCTTGGGTTGATTATTACAAAGATTTTAGCAGTGGCTATATGCGCTATGTTGAGTTGATGGTCGACTTTTTTGAGAGAAATCAGATTGATTGGTGTTACAAGCCTCACCCTTCTGAAATGAATTCACATGAGTATGTACCCGGCTCATTGAGTCGAATTAAACGTATGTCGCTCCATGATGCCTTCCGCAAATTTGACGTTTTTATCTCACTTTCATCCACGGCACTTCTTGAGGCTTCATTGGCTGGGAGAGTTGCGATTCAGGTTAGATATGAGTCGATTTTTTCCGATAACATGGAAAAATATGGATACTCACATTCAATTGATATAACTCAAATTGACGATGTGCTATTTGATCTGGTTTCAAATTCTGAATCAGTTGCGTATCCTTTTTCTCGCGAATCACTGAAAAAGCGTTGGGGTGATTTTGTGCAAGATATAACAATCAAAAGGTAGTTGGATGAAGAGAAAGAATGGAATGGATGTTAATTACTATGACAACATTCGCTATGATATTATTAAATTAATTAAGTCGCCGGTCGGATGCGTTCTTGATATTGGATGTGGATCAGGAGCAACTCTGATGCATCTGAAAAAAACACAATTAGCACAATACGTGGTAGGCGTTGACATTAATGCACAGCAACTGGAGATAGCAACGCAAAGAGGAGTTGATGAGGTTTACCTCTCAGATTTATCTGAGCCTGATTGGCCGTTTGCAGGCGCGCTATTTGACAGAATTCTTCTTTTGGATGTTTTGGAGCATATGGTCGATCCTTGGACGGTCGTATCTAATTTAACGCATAACCTTGCTCCCAGAGGCCAAATTATCGCAAGTATTCCTAATATTCAAAATATTAGAGTGCTCTGGCCATTATTTTTTGGAAATTGGGAATATAAAGATTCTGGAATTCTTGATATAACCCATCTTCGTTTTTTTACAAAACGAACCGCAATTCAAATTTTTGAGACAGCGAATTTAAATGTTACTTCAGTTTTGCATAACGTCGAAGGAAATTGGCTGCCTCGTCTTTTAAATAGGATAACACTTCGTATTTTTGAGAGGTTTATAACTGTTCAGTATCTCTTAGTTTCGCAAAAATTTTAATTATTGGAGCTGATTTGTTCGTTACTATATTTCGCTGACCTGTTCGGAACTTTTCAGATTAGTCGAAAATTGAGATAGGTTTTCCCTCAATTACGAGGGGGCAGGTGAAAAACGGACGATTTTCCGAAGAAGAGATGGTGGGCATCCTGCACGAATCTGACCGCAGCCCCGTGGCCCAGGTGGCGAAAAAGCATGGTATCAGTGATCAAACGATCTGCACGTGGCGGCAGCGTTTCGCCGGCATGTCCGCTGATGACGTAAAGCGACTGCGCCTGCTGGAATGTAGCCTTCTCGTAAAACCGGGCCATTGAAAAATAGAGGTTTCTGGTAAAGATTGCCTCACCATCCCCGTTCCGAGGCTGGATGAGGAAATCGAGCGAATGCTGATACGGCAACGGCATCGTCTTGTGGACTGCATTCGTAAAACCAAGCAACAGATTGAGCGGTCTGAAGTTTCCCGGAAGGTCATCGCACTAAGAATACATGCAGTGTTAATTTTGAATATTTGTAGGCCTGGTAAAAAAATGAAAAAAATAGCGATATTGCTGTCAACATATTGCGGGGAAGCGTATCTATCTGAACTTTTGATGAGTCTTGTTTCTCAGAGTGAAAAAAAATTCACTCTTTTTATTCGAGATGATATTTCGTCTGACTCTACAATTTTAACTATTCAATCTTATTCTAAACAATTAGATATGGTTTTTGTTGAGGCAAGTTCCAGATTAGGACCAGCTAAAAGTTTTATGAATCTCTTGGCGGTTATCCCTGATTCTTACGAATATTTTTTTTTCGCCGATCAAGACGATTATTGGCATCCGCAGAAGATTGAACGAGCTGTGAGTATGCTGTCTTCTCAGGAGAATCAACCGTCTTTGTACTGTTCTCGTCTTGAGTTGGTTGATGCAGATCTCAAACATTTATCCTATTCTAATGTTCCTTATAATTTTGAGTTGTCAAATTCGTTAGTTGAAAATGTCGCGACGGGATGTACGTTAGCTTTAAATTCTCAAGCGAGAACTATCTTGCTAAAAAATATGCCGAGTAACATAGTTATGCATGATTGGTGGGCTTATGTCGTGATTTCAGCGTTTGGTGTTGTTTTGTATGATAAGAATTCATATATAAAATATCGGCAACATGGCAGTAATGTGATTGGTATGGAATCTAATTTTTTTATTGATTACATAGGCCGTGCTTTTCGTTTTTTTGAAAGTAATAATGTTAGCTCTTCAGCTATTTCATTGCAGGCCCAAGAATTTTTTCAGTGCTTTTCTCGGTATATGTCTCCAGATCAAAGAAGTTTAGTTTTGCAAATTATTGAAGGGAAGAGATCTTTTTTAAAGAGGTGTTCTTTGATTTTTTTTAGCAAGTTTCGACGTCAAAATTTTTTTGGTAATTGTGTGTTAAAATTTAGATTTTTAATTAATAGATATTGATTATGCTCGTATTTAAATATGTGTAAGATTTCAATATCTGTCGTTAGTCATGGCCAATTTGAATTGGTTGAAAAACTGTTCAATGATTTGAATAGCTATTGCGTAGAATTTAATTTTGAAGCAATTTTAACAATAAATATTGAAGAGGCTGCATCTTCTTGCGATTTGAACGTTGACTTCCCTACGCACATAATTCGTAACAATGTTCCGCGTGGTTTTGCCTTTAACCATAACTCTGCATTTAAATTCTCTTCTGGTGACTATTTTTGCGTCCTCAACCCGGACATCCGCCTGACCATGAATCCTTTTCCAACGCTTCTTAAACTTGCCTGTCAACCTGATGTCGGAGTTGTTGCACCACGGGTGGTCAACACCTTCGGTCAAAAAGAGGACAGTGAACGCAGATTTCCCACTCCGTGGGAACTCATGAAGAAGACTATCGGTGGGAAGTCAGCCACTTGGTCCGACGTGCATCCGGTATCCCGTCCTGACTGGATCGCCGGCATGTTCATGCTTTTTCCGCGATCGGTATTTGAAGAACTCCACGGCTTCGATGAGCGCTATTTTCTTTACTATGAGGATGTCGATCTGTGTGCCCGCCTCGCCCTCGCCGGGTATAAACGTCTTGTCTGTTCGGACGTTACTGTCGTACATGATGCCCGCCGGAGCAGCCATGGGAATCTTCGCTATGCGGCCATGCATCTCAAGAGCATAATTCGGTTCTTTTCTTCCGATGTTTATCGCCGGGTTCGTAAACTTCGGAAGAGCTGATTCATAAATCATCAACGACGATATAGCCAAAGCGCGAATTCAAGGCGAAATCATGACTCATCCCTCCCGCTTTTCCCTTTCCTTGACCGGTGAATTCTGGCTGGCGTGTTTGCTGGTTGTATTCACCACCGTCTCAATTCGCCTCACCGAGTTGCCGCTTTGGCTCAATGAGGCTTTTTTGGTGGACGACGGACACCTCATGGCCACGCATGATGCGTACGTGTGGTTGGCTGGCGTGAAGGGCATCGGCAATTTTATCCATGATCCTTTTACCCGTATTTTGAGTCTCATTCATAATGTTTCGGGCATCCCGTTGGCGAGCATCGGCTTCTGGTCGCCGATTATTTTCATTCCTCTTCTGGCTGTCCCCGTCTGCTTGCTGGCTCGGTTCCTGCGCCTGCCCGAAGGCGGGCTGGTTTTTGGCATTCTGGCTACCGCCGGTTTGGGTTTTTTGGTCCGTACCCGTCTGGGGTTCTGCGATACAGACATCGTGAATCTCATTTTTCCCGTGGCCATGGTCAGCACCCTTGCGCTGTGGCTCGACGGAATGGGGGCGGCGAATCAGACGGCGGACACGTCACGATCCTACAAACAGATGAGCTGGGCCCTGCTTGTGGGCACATTGGGTAAAATGTCGGTCTATGTGTATCCCGGCAGTTCAAGCATTCTTCTGCCCGCGTTTGGGTTGGCCGTACTGGTCGGGTTCTGTCGGGCGCATCGGGCCGACCGTTTTCTGCTGGGCAATGGATTGCTGCTCATTTTCGCCGTGCTCTTTGCGGGCTGGCAGGGGGGCCTGCTGGTCGGGGCCTGGGTGGGTTGGGTGCTGTTCAAAAAAAACGTGCCCGCAGGCGTCCAGCTTGGCGGAATGGCGGCCCTCTTCGTGGCGGTCATTTTTCTGGGGAATTTCTGGGAGATAGTTCAGGCGCTTGTCTACAGGCTTTACCTGTACACCAAGGTCGGCACACCGGACATGGTCAGCAATGCGACCGGCCTCAAGCTGCCCGACATCGCCCAAAGCGTGCGCGAAGCCCAAAACCTGGATTGGAGTCTGATCGGACCTCGCCTTGCCGGGAATTGGGTCATTTTTGTCCTGGGCATGCTCGGTTTTGGTTTTGTGACCTGGCGTCGTCCCGCGCTTCTCGTTTTCCTGCCGTTTCTCGCGTTGGGTCTGGCCAGCGTGAAGTTCGGCAATCGCTTCGCCATGTACGGCACAGTCGGCGTGGGCATGGGGCTTGGACTGGGTCTTAGCGAATTCCTGAAAATGCTTGGACAGAGTCAGGGGCGGCGCTGGATTGCGCAACTCGTCATGGCCTGCGTGGCCTTGTGGCCCTCCGCCGTTTTTATGCAGGAGGTGGGGCCTGTTCCGGTGCTGCCCAGGACGTATGCCGAGACATTTGTGGAGTTGCGAAACGCGACCGAGGAGGATGCACTGCTCTGGCAATGGTGGGACTATGGCTATGCCGGCCAGTACTACGCCGAGCGTGTGACATTCGGAGACGGGTCACGGCAGTCCGGGCCATGGCTTTACCCGTTGGCCCGCGTGCATTGTGCGCCCTCGCCTCGCGAAGCGGCCCAGCTCATGCGCTATTTCGGGCAGGCCATGCTCGACAATGGAGCCGGCGTTTCAGCCGATGTGCGTACCGCCATGTTCAAGGGTAACCCTGTCGCCGAACTCCGTGAAATGGGCGTGGCCCAAGCGTTGGTTTTTCTATCCGACCTTGCCCGGGAGGAGCGCGATTGGCCAACGATTGTGCCCAATTACTTTGTCGTTTCCTGGGAAAATCTACGTTTAGCCTCGTGGATAAGTTACTACGGAAACTGGGACATTGCCGCTGGCACCAGTTCTCCAGGCAAGATCCAACAGGTGCGCGGGGAGGTTCGACTTGATTCGGCGGAGGGTATGCTGGTGGTCAATGGCAAGTCGACTCCCGTTGACTCCATGGACGTGGTGGAGGGCGAGGGCGTTCGGCACTTCGAGTGGCCCCACGGCACGGGCACGCATGTGGTCATCAATCAGATGTCGCGGCAGGTGTTTCTGATGGACGCCAAGATGTACCGAACCATGATGGTGCAGATGCTGCTTCGACCGGCCTCGGATTTTGACGACGAGTTTTCGCTGGTCGTTGAAGCTTTTCCGTGGGCACGGGCGTACAAGGTGCGGCAGTAAACATGGGATTTCAGCAGAAGCGCGCCCTGGTCACCGGCGCGTCGGGGTTTATCGGTCACGCCCTGTGCCTGGAGCTGACAAATCGAGGCTGGGATGTCGCGGCCATGCTGCGCAGGCCGCAGGCCGGGCCGTGGCGGCATGTGCTGGAATGCGACCTGGGCCGGGATGGGATCGATCCCCGAAATCTTGAAGGCGTGGACACGATCTTTCATCTGGCGGGCAAGGCCCATACACGCGCCAGAAACGCCGCCGAGAATGCCGAATATGAGAACGTGCATGTGCATGGCACAAGGTCTTTGCTCCGTGCCGCCAGGCAGGCGGGGGTGCGGGCCAGCGTGCTGCTCAGTTCGGTCAAGGCTATGGGCGAGGGCGGGGGAGAGGTTTGGGATGAGTCCACGACATGTTCCCCACAGAATCCATACGGCGTCACCAAGCTTGCGGCCGAACGCGTTGTGCTTGTAGAACTCCCGCTGCCCTGCCCGGTGGTCCTGCGGCCCACGCTTGTTTACGGCGCCGGGAGCAAGGGAAACCTTGATCTGATGATCCGTGCGGTGCGCAAGGGGCTCTTCCCGTCCATAGTGTTTCCCCCCAACAGGCGCTCCATGATCCATGTGCAGGATGTCGTGCAGGCCTGCCTGCTGGCTGCGAAGCACCCCGCTGCATGCGGGCAGGTGTATATCCTGACCGATGGCAAGGAATATTCCACCAACGAAATGCTGGGCTGGATTCAAGAAGCCTTGGGCAAAAAGCCCGGGCCGAACGTTCCTTACGCCCTGCTGCGGGTCGGGGCGCGTCTAGGGGACATGCTGGAGCGTTTTGGGGTTCACGCTCCGCTTGACAGCGACAGACTGAGCAAACTGGCAGGATCCGCCCTTTATTCCAGCGCCAAAATCCGTCGCGACCTCGGCTTTGATCCGGCTTGGGATCTGCGGCGGGGCATCCGTGAAATGGCCGAAGGAGTGATGCGACAATGACGGGCGGGGTGCCCTATTTTTTAGCGGGGCTATTGCTTGGCATCCCCTGCTGCATCCTGGTTCCCCGGTATCTGACCAGGGCCGGTTTTCTGGACCTGCCCGGCGAGCGCAGCTCCCATGTCCGGCCCACCCCCAAAGGCGGCGGCGTAGGCTTGGTGCTGGCCTTTGTCTGGGTCGCCATCGCAACGGGGTTTTCGCCGTTTTTATGGATTCCGCTTCTGGCCCTGGCGATTTTAAGCTTTGTCAACGATTTGCGCCATATCTCCGCAGGCCTGCGCCTTGCCGCTCAGTTTGCGGCCGCACTTCTCGCTTTGGGTGGGGCCTTGTGGGTGGGTGACTCTTCCTGGTCCGTATTCCTGCTCTTTCCTGCCCTTTTCTTCGTGGTCGCCACAGCCAACTGCTACAATTTCATGGACGGGATCAACGGTATTGCCGGAATCACCGCCCTGGTCGCCTTTGCTTGCCTGCTTGTTTACGGCGGAGCGGCGGATACCCCGTTGTTCTCTCCCGTCATGGCTGTCATGGGTGCCTTGTTGGGCTTTCTGCCCTTCAATCTGCCCCGCGCCAGACTGTTCATGGGGGATGTGGGCAGCATTTTCCTTGGCTTTCTGTTCGCGCTGTCCGTTTGCCTGCTGGCTCGGACGTGGACCGAATTCCTGGTCTTTGTCTCTTTTCTCTTTCCCTTTTATGCCGACGAGGCCGTGACCGTGGTCGAGCGCTTGTGGCGCGGGGAATCACTGCTTGCCCCGCACCGCAGGCACCTGTATCAATTTTTGGCCAACGAGCGTGGTATTGTCCATTGGAAGGTCAGCGCCCTGTACGCAGTGATCCAGTTTTTTGTGGCACTGCTGGTGGTGGCGGCAGCACGGCATGGCGCCTGGCAAGTGCTTGCCATCGATGGCGTAGCCTTTGGCCTGTGGGCCTGGACGCATTACTCGTTGAAACGCCGATACGAAATGGAACATAAAGGTGCCCGATGAAAGCGCCCCGGCTACTTACGAATAAAAATCTTTATCTCATGCTCCTGGGCGAGAGCGGGCTTTTTGCCCTGGCCTTGGTCGTGGCGTTTTTGCTGCGCTTCGAGTTCAACATCCCGGCAGAATTTTTCCGGCAGATGGTGGGGCTTTTGCCGGTGGCCGTGGGGCTTAAAGTGGCTTTTTTCTGGGCCTGCGGGCTGTATCGGGGCATGTGGCGCTATACCGGTCTGGCTGACTTGTGGAAGATCGGACGGGCGGTGTTCATGGCCGAGGTGGCGCTGATCATCTACGTCGCGTTCACCACGCATTTTCAGGGCTATCCGCGCTCGGTTTTCATTCTGGACCCGTTGTTGGCCTTTGTTTTCGCCTGTGGGGCCAGGGTGCTGATCCGTTCCCTTTACGAAGCCTCCGCGCAGCCCAAAGATTGGCTGCTTGCCCTGCTGCCCGAAAGGTTCTGCACCCCCGCCTCTGGTGTCAGAGCGCTCATTGTGGGGGCTGACGATGACGGTGCGCGCATCGCCAAGGAAATTCTGGAAGTTCGCGATTCCGGACTGCATCTGGTGGGTTTTGTAGATGACGACCCTGCCCGCATCGGGCGCAACATCCATGGCCTGCCCGTGTATGGGCCGCTGGCGGCGTTGGTGAGCGTGGCAGAAATGACCCGCGCCGAGGAGATTTTGGTCAGTGCGGGGCAGGTGGGTGGCCATCTGCGAGAGGTCGTGGATGCCTGCGAGTCCGCCCGGCTCGGCATCAAGAAACTGCCCGCCCTGGCCGACATCGCCAGCGGCAAGGTGTCGGTCAAGGCGCTGCGTGACGTGCGCTACGAGGATCTGCTGGGCCGTGAGGAAGTGCATCTCGACGAGGCGGGGATCAAGGGCTACCTTGCGGACAAGGTGGTGCTGGTCACAGGGGCCGGAGGGTCCATCGGCTCGGAGCTCTGCCGCCAGATCATCCGCTTTGGTCCGCGCCTGCTGGTCCTCTTCGACGCCGGCGAGGAGAATCTGTATTCCATCGAGATGGAGCTACTGCACCTGCACGGGTTCACGCGCTATGTCACGGTGCTGGGACAGGTGCAGGACGAGGCCCTGGTGGACGCGGTTTTCGCGGCCCGGCAGCCGCATGTCGTCTTCCATGCCGCCGCCTACAAGCATGTGCCCATGCTTGAAGGCAACCCCTGGCAGGCCGTGACCAACAATATCGTCGGCTCGCGCACGGTCATGGAGGCTTCGGTCAGGCATGGCGCCGGGCGTTTTGTGCTTGTGTCCACGGACAAGGCCGTGCGCCCGACCAACGTCATGGGCGCGTCCAAGCGCGTGGCGGAGCTGCTCATGCATGGCTTCCAAGGCCGGGGGACGACGTTCATGGCCGTGCGCTTCGGTAATGTGCTGGGCTCGTCGGGCTCGGTCATCCCGCTCTTTCGCGGTCAGATCGAACGCGGCGGCCCGGTCACGGTCACCCACCCGGAAGTGACCCGCTATTTCATGACCATCCCCGAGGCGGCCCAGCTCATCGTCCAGGCCGGAGCCCTCGGGCAGGGCGGGGAAATTTTCGTGCTCAAGATGGGTCAGCCCGTGCGCATCGCGGACCTGGCCAGGGATCTGATCATCCTGTCAGGCAAAGATCCTGCGGAGATTGAAATCAGATTTACGGGTCTCCGACCAGGGGAAAAGCTGTATGAGGAACTCATCACGGCGGGCGAAGGCGTGTTGGAGACCGGGCATGACAAGATCATGGTGTTGCGCTCAGACAGGAATCCCGTTGAGGATGGCGCAAAGCTGAAAGCACTGCTGGCGGCCGCAGGGCGTTTTGAGGTTGGCGGCGTGAGGCGGGGGCTGGAGGATTTGGTGCCTGAGTATTCCCCCGTAAGCAATGCACCCAGATGATTCGCCCTTGTCATATTGGGCAGATAGCGGATACGCCGTATTACATTTTCGGCCAGTTCGCAAAATCTTAGGGCGCCGTCATACGTGCGAGTGAGGGTTTGACGCAATCGCTTTTCCGTGTTTAACGGCTAGTCCCGAGGCCGAGAAGTCCGGTCGGCATTGCAAACAAGCTGAGTGGAAGTAATAATGAAAAAAGCATTGATAACAGGCATTACTGGACAGGACGGTGCTTACCTGGCCGAATTTCTGATAAAGAAGGGATACGAAGTCCATGGCGTCAAGCGTCGGGCATCGTTGTTCAATACCGATCGCATCGACCATCTCTACGAAGATCCGCATGTGGATAACCGCAAGCTGGTTCTTCATTATGGAGATTTGACGGATTCCACGAATCTGATCCGGATCATTCAGGAAGTTCAGCCTGATGAGATCTACAATCTCGCCGCGCAGAGCCATGTTCAAGTTTCATTTGACTCCCCCGAATATACCGCCAACACGGATGCCTTAGGTACGCTTCGTATCCTGGAGGCCATTCGAATTTTGGGACTGGACAAGAAGACCCGTTTTTATCAGGCATCCACTTCCGAGCTTTATGGTTTGGTGCAGGAAATTCCGCAAACCGAAAAGACGCCCTTTTATCCCCGCTCACCCTATGCCTGCGCCAAGCTTTACGCGTACTGGATCACGGTCAATTATCGTGAAGCCTACGGTATTTATGGCTGTAACGGCATCCTGTTCAACCATGAGTCCCCGATGCGCGGCGAGACGTTTGTCACGCGCAAGATCACGCGAGCCCTGTCCAGGATCGTGCTCGGGTTGCAGGACAAGGTGTTCCTCGGGAATATGAACGCCAAGCGCGATTGGGGGCATGCCAAGGATTATGTGGAGATGCAGTGGCTCATGCTGCAGCAGGAGAAGCCGAAGGATTTCGTCATTGCCACGGGGCGTCAGTTCTCTGTGCGGGAGTTCGTGTCCATCGCGGCGAAGGAACTCGGAGTAGAGCTGGAATGGCGGGGCGAAGGGGTGGACGAGAAGGCCGTGATTTCAGCAATGGATGAAAACGTTCTACGCTCCCACCATGTCGGGAAATGTCGTTTGGACAAGCTGCCTCGGGTTGGCGACGTTATCGTCGAGGTCGACCCCCGCTACTTCCGCCCGACCGAAGTGGAAACTTTGCTGGGAGACCCGGCGCAGGCCAAGCGTGAGTTGGGCTGGGAGCCGAAAATTTCATTCGAGGATATGGTCAAGGAAATGGTTGTCGAAGACCTTTCTCTTGCAGCCAAGGATAAGGTCTGTCGGGATAATGGGTTCAAGGTTTACGACTACAACGAATAACCGGTGCGTCAGGCAATGATGGAAAAAGACAGCAAAATCTACGTCGCCGGCCATCGCGGCCTAGTGGGAAGCGCCATTTGCCGAAGACTGGAAAAGGAAGGCTTCTCCCGCATCCTGAAGCGCGCAAGTTCAGAGCTTGATCTGCGCAATCAGCAGGCCGTGGAAGATTTTTTCGCGGCCGAGAAGCCGGAATACGTCTTCCTCGCCGCCGCCAGGGTCGGAGGCATCCACGCCAATGACGCCTACCCGGCGGATTTCATCCGCGACAATCTCCAGATCCAGACAAATGTAATCGACGCCGCCTACAGACACGGGGCCAGGAAGCTCCTTTTTTTGGGCTCCTCTTGCATTTACCCGAAGCTGTGCCCGCAGCCCATCAAGGAAGAATATCTGCTGACCGGCTCCTTGGAAGCCACGAATCGGCCCTACGCCGTGGCCAAGATCGCGGGCATCGAAATGTGCTGGGCCTACAACCGCCAGTACGGCACCAGATATCTTGCCGTCATGCCCACCAACCTATACGGCCCGGGCGACAACTACGATCTGCAGACCAGCCACGTCCTGCCCGCCCTGATCCGCAAGGCCCATGAGGCCAAGGTGCGGGGAGACAAGAGCTTCAGGGTCTGGGGCACGGGCACGCCGCGCCGCGAATTCCTCTACAGCGACGATCTGGCCGAGGCATGCGTGTTTCTGATGACCGAGTCCGGGAAGACTGACGCGCTGTTTTGCAACCACGAACCGCCCTTGGTCAACATCGGCTGCGGCCAAGACGTGACCATCGCCGAACTGGCGGGCATGGTGGCGGAAGCTGTGGGTTTTGAGGGCGAGATTGAGTTTGATGCGAGCAAGCCCGATGGGACGCCGCAGAAGCTTCTCGATGTGTCGAGGATGAGGGGCATGGGTTGGCGGCCGAATGTTGCGTTGCCGGTGGGGATCGGGCTCGCTTACAAGGATTTTCAGGAAATTTGGGGAGAGTCGGGTGCTCGTGGACTTCGTTTCCAGGGGGGCACGCCATGACAGGAAACAGTCTGGATGTCCGCTGGGAACAGCGGTTTGCGAATTTCAAGAAGGCGTTGTCCCAGTTGAAAAAATTTGTGGACAAGGGGCAGTTGAACGAACTGGAGGAACAGGGGGCGATTCAAGCCTTTGAATACACGTATGAACTGGCCTGGAACGTCATGAAGGACTTTCTGGAAAACCAGGGACAGACGGACATCTACGGATCCCGCGACGCCATCCGCAAAGCCTTCCAGCTTGGGTTGATTGCTGACGGTGACAAATGGATGGACGCCTACAAAAGCAGAACAAAAACCTCGCATACCTACAACGAAGAGACAGCCAGGGAGGTTGTCGACGCCATTCTGGGCGTTTACTTCGGGCTGTTTGAGGGCCTGCAAGAGAAGATGGAGTCTTTGCTAGATCGAAATCGGGACGAGGTATCAGAAAATCGTTTCGGCATCGAAAGCTCGATGTTTGAGCGGATTGTCGACGTATTACGTGACAATCCCTTGGTCGAGGAAGCGATTCTCTACGGCTCGCGGGCCAAGGGCGTGCATAAGCCCGGCTCGGATATCGACCTGGTGCTCAAAGGAAACGATCTCTCATTGCAGGACTTGAACCGGATCAGTTTGAGACTGGATGATTTGCTCCTGCCCTATACCTTTGACCTGTCGCTTTTCCATCATATCGACAATGAGGAACTGCTTGCGCACATTGGACGGGTTGGGAAGAGTATTTTTCGCAGGCCAAGGCAATGAGAGCATTGTTAAGGAAGTTCTCGTGGTGCTTAACCAGCCAGGATTGGGAATGGAAATGCAAGATTCGTCAAAGGAAGACCTTGTGTCTTGGTCTTTAGTCGTATGTTATCAGTGCATGGTTGAAGTGCTGGAGTAGCAATGGAGTTGATTTTAGAAGCAGGGAAGACAGAACGCGAATATTGGAAAGATCTGTGGCGATACCGTGAGCTGTTTTTCATTCTAACTTGGCGTGACATCGCCGTTCAATACAAGCAGACGGTAGTGGGTATTCTCTGGGCTGTTTTACGCCCTTTTCTGACCATGCTGGCCTTCACCTTCGTTTTCGGCAAAGTTGCTAATCTCCCATCTGAAGGGACTGCGCCCTATGCTCTCATGGTTTTTACAGCCATGCTGCCATGGCAGCTATTTTCCTCGGCGTTGTCCAGTTCAGCCAATAGCTTGGTGAGCAATGCCAATCTTGTTTCCAAAGTCTATTTTCCGCGCGTCATAGTTCCTGCAGCAAGTGTAGGCGTTGCCATCGTTGATTTTTGTGTTTCTTTTGTGATTCTTGCCCTGCTCATGCTGTGGTTTCAACACGTTCCGCCAGTTCAGATCGTGGCTGTTCCGCTGCTGACGTTGCTGGCGGGAGTGGTGGCCCTGGGGCCGGGGTTGATATTGTGTTCGCTTAATGTGACTTATCGTGATTTTCGAATCATCGTGCCCTTCATTACGCAATTCGGCCTTTATGTTTCGCCGGTGGGGTTTTCCTCGAGCATCGTACCGGAACAGTGGCGCTTGCTTTTCGAGTGCAATCCCATGGTAGGGATCATTGATGGGTTTCGCTGGGCAGTGCTGGGCTCAGTGGATTTTCCGGGCAGGGCTCTGATGGTAAGTGTTGTATGTGCAGTGATTTTCATGTGGTGGGGGATCGCTATTTTTCGAAAAACTGAACGCACTTTTGCGGACGTCATCTAGGGAGACGAGCATGAAGCCTATCATCTCCGTAGAGGGGCTCGGCAAAAAATATGTCATTCGTCATGAGGGGCAGACACATTATAAGTCGTTGCGTGAGGAACTTTTTCAGCTGCCTAAGAAGTTGTTTAGCCGCCAGGATAATAAAGAAAAATTTTGGGCGCTCAAGGATGTTAGTTTTGACATTATGCCGGGTGACCGCGTGGGTATTATTGGTCGCAACGGAGCCGGTAAGTCTACCCTGCTTAAATTGCTTTCCCGTATTACTGAGCCAAGTGCAGGGCGGATCACCATGCGAGGACGTGTGGCTAGTCTGCTGGAGGTGGGTACGGGCTTTCATCCAGAGCTGACTGGTCGAGAAAATATTTTCCTCAACGGGGCGATTCTCGGAATGAGCCGTGCCGAGGTTCGGTATAAGTTCGATGAAATTGTGGATTTTGCGGGTGTTGAGAAGTTTTTGGATACACCTGTAAAGCGATATTCATCAGGCATGTATGTGAGGTTGGCTTTTTCCGTAGCAGCTCATCTTGATCCAGAAATAATGATTGTTGATGAGGTCTTGGCTGTAGGCGATGCTGACTTTCAAAAGAAGTGTTTGGGCAAAATGGAGGAAGTAAGTGAGCTCTATGGGCGTACACTTCTCTTTGTTAGTCATAATATGTCTGCTATTCATTCTTTGACGTCGCGTTGTTTGCATATTAGCGGGGGTAACGTGCTCTCTTTTGACAATACAACAGATGTTGTAAGTAGCTATTTAAATTTTACGGAAAAGCTGAGTGGTAAGCAAGTGCTTGCGGTTCCTGAGTACGGTTTAGATATAGAGTTAGTCCCTCCGTATCAACTAAATTTTTTATTTGGGGCGCCATTAGTTTTTAATATCATATTGAAAAATCAACAATTGATAAGCGGCCTATGGATTGGATTCCAAGTAATTAGTCCTCTTGGTGTCAGGCTAGCTACTATTGCGACTGAAATCAAAGATTTGTCTAAAGGTGAGACCGCATTGTCGATTTCCAGTAGTCCCATGTTTCTGCCTCCTGCTAATTATTGTGTGCACATTACAGGATATTTTGATCTAAAGAGTGGTTTTTTCGCTGAGCGTTTTTTTTCTTTTGAAGTTGTGGCAGAGAATCCAGATGTTTTTATGATTCGTCGAGGGGCTGTGTTGGGAGCATATCCTCCTACAAGTGTGAAGATTGGCTCAAAATCTTTATAGCATCAGTAGATTTTATTTTTAATGAAATTGTTTGAGATCTGAAATAACGGAGTCGTCTAAGTGCTTGATGTAGTTGTTATGTGTTGCTATGCCCGTTCTGGTGGAACACTTTTAAATCGAATTTTGGGCGTTCTTCCCAATACGATAGTTATTTCGGAAGTTAACCCTTTGGGTGGTGGTTATGGTAAAGAGAGAGAAGCTTCTCTAGATTCAATACCTGCGCAGGCAAAAGGGTGGTATGACTATACGGTTACTTCACAGACATATGGGGAGCAGGCTGCGGAGCTAGCTTCGCTTGTAGATGGTGATGGTAAAGTGCTTGTGATTAGAGATTGGCCATATGTGAACTTTCATCCCCATCCCTATAATGGTAATTTGCCGCCGCAACGGCTTCTAATATTCGATGAGATTTCTCGTTATTTAATTCCGCGACCATTTGCACTTGTTCGCGATGCAGTAGATGTATGGGCTTCGTGTGGTAAGCAGCATAACTTCTTTTCATATTATCTAAAATACATCGAAGCTATTGTCGATTATAATATGCCTATTGTCAAATATGAAGATCTGTGCGCAAACCCTGAAGCGATTGTTCGCAGATTATGCGCATCAACCGGGCTTGTTTTTAGCAATTTTGCCAACTTTTATCAGTTTTCGAGAGTGAATGGTGACACGCAGTTGGCCGAGAGTGTCCGCAAAAAGCGAGGTAACCCAACTTCTATTGAGTTGCGGCCTCGGAGAGAGATTACATCTGAAGACGTGTTTTTCTTGGATAACTGTAAAGATTTTCAGGTGTGTCAGTCCTTATTGGGGTATTCTGCGAAAGTTACTCCTGTGAAAATTCGCAAGCCACTCATTCAGGTCATACAGCAAGTTATGAATGAAGCTTGGTAGCCTTATATCCTAAATCCGTGAAAAAGTTGCATTGAATATACAGTTTTGAAACATTTTGAACTTGAAATAAATCAATGATATCGGTATATTGAACTTGCTTTTCCTGAATGATTTTTAGCACCCATTGGGT